>JBLFWX010000111.1:0-14189 GCA_047611805.1 Gammaproteobacteria bacterium | reverse complement strand
GTAACATTCATGGTGTTCCCTGGTTTGTGAATTTTGGCGATTGATCAGATCATCAAATGCCATGAATGTTCCTTTCGATTTAACTTATTCCACTGATCCTTATCATTTATTTGTGGGGATACCTCAGGACCTGTCCCCTTTGGTCCCAAGCTCGTCATAGTCTTCGCGGCATCGTCACGCTCGGTCGGAATCAAGAGTTCACCTATAACGAAAGCCTCGACGCCTTGCCCAGTCAACGTGCCCCGCCACTGCAATCGTTATTTAGGCGCCTGCGCGATCCTCGCGCCACAGGCCCAAAGTTCGCTGAACGGGTCGGTCGGAGAAGCTGAACAGAACGGCATCTTCGTTCGCGACATGACGCTGCGGAACCCAACTAGGCACAACAAAGTGATCGCGCTTACTCCATTCGAAAGTGTGGTCACCAATCACTGATCGACCAGAACCT
The DNA here is from genome assembly GCA_047611805.1 of Gammaproteobacteria bacterium. Taxonomy (GTDB): domain Bacteria; phylum Pseudomonadota; class Gammaproteobacteria; genus UBA11873. Next base: position 13,744 of record JBLFWX010000111.1, on the reverse strand, counting down.
TCGACAACGCTGTAGATGGTGGCGTCGGTGCTGCGGTAGGTTGATGTCTCGAAGCCTTTGGGTAAAAGCTGCATGAAGGTGCCGATCGTTGGCATCGCGGATTGGCCGTTGTCGGGATTAACGTAACGTAATTTCAGTCCGTGACACGGATCCCATTCTTCGCTTTTACGCATCTGCTCCAGCGCTTCGCGGGTGCGCACGTAGGGATAATTGAACACGGGTGAAGTTGGGTTTTGCTGCTCGTGATCGACTGGTAGCAGACCCGACCCGTAGCGTGCAATGGAATCGCCGACCGGGCGCGTCGTCGGATGGTGTTTGTCCGGATAAGGTTCGGCGAACGTTGCGTCGAGGGTCTCGATCAGCGGAATATCGAGACCGTCCAGCCACACCATGGGCTGGTCGGATTCATTGCCATGATCGTGCCACGTCCATGATGGCGTGATGACGAAATCGCCTTCTTCCATAATGGTCCTTTCACCTTCGACGGCGGTATACGCGCCCGAGCCTTCTACGATAAAGCGCAACGCTGCCTGGGTATGGCGATGCGCTGGCGCGACTTCACCCGGCATGATGAGCTGCAACCCGGCGTACAGCGATGTGGTCACTCGAGAACGACCGCGCATACCGGGATTTTCAAGGACCAGAACGCGACGCTCGGCCTCTTCGGCGGTGATCAGGTCAGCCGATTTCATGATGGTGTCGCGGATATCTTTGTAATGCCAGATATGCGGCTGGCAAGCGCTATGCGGCGTTTTCCTAACAAGGGTGTGCAGCACTTCCCACAATGGCGCGAGGTTCTTTGGGTCGCAGTCCTCGTTGTAGTAGGAAGCGAGGTCGGGCCGAACGTCTGCATTAATCACGTGGCAATTCTCCGTGGAGCGAAACTGGGAATAAAAGGTGTCCGAGCTATTTTTTTACGATGCCGGCAAGTAAGTTTCCACGGAAATTAATCTAACACGTTGTGTCGAACTTTAGTCCGTTCCGAGTTCCTGCGGCTTGCTATCGTTTCGACCCGCGATCCGCTTTAAACTTACGGACGTGAAGAACTCATTTTGTTTGACTTTCGCTCGGCCGAGCCCGAGTAAGCAATTTTCGCATTCACGGGGAATTTTCTATGGAACCGATCAACCGTCGCGGCTTCGGCCGCCAGTTTGCAGGACTCGCCGCCAGCTCCTTAGCCGCGCCGTTAGTGCTGGCTCAGGCTGGAGATACCAACCCTACTGCCGAGGTAATGCAACACAGTAGCGAAAAGACAGCGCACAGAGAAATTATTTGTGCGTTCGGCACCGATATCGACTCGGTCGCGGGCCAAATTGGCTCCTACCTTGGCGGTGACTCGCCATCTGATATCCAGCGCGGCGTCTTCGCCGGCGAAGTAGGCACCATTCGTCTGCTCAATTTGTTCAAGAAATACAATCTTAAAACCACCTTCTTTATCCCGGGTCACTCGATCGAAACCTTCCCGGATCAGACGAAACGTATCGTCGATGAAGGTCATGAAATCGGTGCCCATGGTTATCTGCATGAGAATCCGATCGCGATGACGCCGACTCAGGAAGAGGCGGTGCTAGTGAAATCGATTGACCTCATTGAGACGGTGAGCGGACAGAAGCCGCGCGGCTATGTGGCACCGTGGTGGGAAATGTCGGCAGCCACCGCCGGACTGTTGCAGAAATATGGTTTTAAGTATGACCACAGCCAGGGTTATAGAGATTTTCAACCCTTTTACGCTCGCGTGGGTGATTCATGGAACGTGATCGATTACGCAACGACGGCTGAACAATGGATGAAACCGCTTACGCACGGTAAAGAAATTGACCTTGTCGAAATTGGCGCGAATTGGTACGTCGACGATTTGCCGCCGATGATGTTCATGAAAAAAGTGCCGAACAGTCACGGTTTCGTCAATCCCCGCGATATCGAACAAATGTGGCGCGACCAGTTTGATTGGGTCTATCGCGAGATGGATTACGGTGTGTTTCCGTTCACCATTCACCCAGGTGTAAGCGGCCGCCCACAAGTTATTCTCATGCTTGAACGCCTGATCGAATACATCAACGGGCACGTTGGCGTGAAGTGGATGAAGTTTGAGGATATCGCGACGGATTTTCGCCAGCGCTTCCCCTTCGCCAGCGGCAAACGTCCCGAAGTGGTATGAGTCATTAAACGGAGCGGCGACAACATGGGAAAAGACATAAACGGGGACACACTTATTTAATTCCCGTTTAGGCACGTCATTCGCCAAGCGAGTTAGGCTACGATCATTCGGGACGGTCTATTTAATTCGCACTGGCGGTGGCAGTAAATAAATACACAGTCACGGAAATTTCCCCCGATGACTGTAAGATCCCGCATCGACCGATACCCGAGCGAATACTGATCCGTTACGCTAACAGTCCAGAAAATTTCGACTATTTGGTAGTTAAAAATGGAACAGAGCGACGACGATGCCGAGAATGTAATTCGGCTCCGCAATATCACTCCGGCGGATCACGACGCGCTCGAACGGCTCGAAAATGATGTGCTCTCAGACCTCGGCGGTGCCTGGCCCATGCAAACGATCGACGGTTTGTTAAAGACGTTTCCTGAAGGCCAGTTTTGCATCGAAGACAACGGACGCATTGTTGCCGCGGCCCTAACTGTGCGCGTGAACTACAACCGTTTCTCGATACCGCATCGGTATAGCGATCTCGTCAGTAACGATTTGAGTATTCATTTCGATCCCGCTGGGGATGCGCTCTACGGCATCGATGTCATGGTTGATCCCGAATACAGAGGGTATCGTTTCGGTCGCCGCTTGTATGATGCGCGCAAAGAACTGTGCATGGACCTCAATCTGCGCGGCATTCTCGCCGGCGGGCGAATTAGCGGCTACAGCAAACACGCTGAGGAAATGACTCCGTCCGAATACATCGAGCGCGTGCGCAAACACGAACTCGATGACGCCGTTCTCAATTTTCAGCTGTCAAACGATTTTCAGGTTAAGCGTATTATGCGCGCCTACCTGCCAGAAGACGATGCGAGCCGCGGTTACGCAACGTTGCTCGAATGGAACAACCTGTATTACGAGAGTGAAGAAACATCCCTGGTAGAAACCGCCAAGACCGAAGTTCGTGTTGGCGTGGTGCAATGGTTGATGCGTACGGTCTCGTCGTTTGACGAGTTTTTAGCGCAAGCCGAATCGTTTGTCGATTCTTTGTCGGAATATCGTGCGGATTTCGTTGTGTTTCCCGAATTTTTCGCCATGCCATTAATGGGTTTGGGCGCGGTTGATGCCAAGGCGAGCGACGCCATTCGACACCTCGCCGAATATACCCCTCGCATTGTCGAGGCACTGCGGAGCTATGCGATAAGTTATAACGTCAACATCGTCGGCGGCAGTATGCCGCTGTATGAAAACAACGACATTTATAATGTCGCCTATTTATTCCAACGCAACGGGCGGGTCGACACGCAGTACAAGTTGCACATCACACCCGATGAACGCAATTACTGGATGATCCGCGGCGGTAATGATTTGCGTACTTTCGAGACGGATGCCGGCCGCGTCGGGATCTTGGTTTGCTATGACGTCGAATTTCCAGAGTTGGCACGGCTCCAAGCGCTGCAAGGGATGGAGATTTTATTTGTCCCAATTTGGACCGACACAAAAAACGCCTTCTTGCGTGTGCAACGTTGCGCGCAAGCGCGAGCCATCGAAAATGAGTGCTATGTTGTCGTCGCCGGCAGCATCGGTCACTTGCCTCAGATCGATCATCTGGATTTACAGTATGCGCAATCGGCAGTCTATTCCCCTTCGGATTTCGCATTTCCGCACGATGCCGTCATCGCCGAGACCACACCCAACACTGAACAGGTACTCGTCGTCGATCTCAATCTCGATAAGTTACAAGAATTGCACAATGAAGGGTCGGTGACGAACCTTGTCGATCGGCGTACGGATCTTTTCCAATTGAAGTGGACGAGAGAATCAGATTAAGAGGCGTACCAATGTCGACAAATCCCGATTCGTAACGACCCGTAAAATAATTTCGACCGATTCAACGGCTAAATGCTACCCACGAAGTCGCGCTTGCGCGGCCATGGCGACTGCCCAGGGTAGAATTCCCGACGCCTCAGTTCTTCACCGCGCGCGCCGAGTACCTGAGTTGCGACGATGAAACTCGGCTCGTTTTTTTTCATGAACCCGACGGCCATCGCGTGAGGGGTGAATGCTATCGCGGCAGAGTGCACTTACTGGCGGCGCTCGCGCCGTTCACTGCACGGGTCTAGGTCGACACGAATCGACCTTCAACGTGAGTTAGCGGCCCGCGCGCCACGCAGATTTAGTTAACTGCCGGCTCTGCGTTTATCTAAGGACTTAGTTCGACTCGCCCGATCCGCTGTCCAGCAAACGAACCTAAATACAACGTCTGACCAATTTGCACGCCGACGGTCGCAGCCGCCATGGGTGCCCCGCCGCCTTGATAGCGCAGGGAGTGGCTACCCGTTGCCGGATCAACCGCCATGATCTCGTAGGCGATTGGGCAAAATTCGATGTCGGCGTCGGAGCATTTGAGGATATCTCTTAGCGTTGTGTGTTGATGCGTCGCGACTAGTAACTTCCCGTCGGGTGCCCAAGTTGTGTTGTCCGGCCCCTCTACCTCTATGGTCCATAAACGTTTGCCCGTTTCACGCTCAACAGCGGCCACTTGGCTACCCAAGTAGTAATTTATGTACAGCACTTTGCCGTCCGGTGAAACTTCAATGCCATTGGTCAGCGCACCTTCTGTCCCTGGAAGCTTCCGCCACCCGCTGTCTACTTGCCATTCGAGCACATAACCGGAATCGGCCTTCGACGCTTCGACTGCGAAAATCTGCTCACGCGTAAAATCACGCGGCATCATGTTGGTCGCGGCAAAGCCGCCGTTCGGTAACGTCACGACGTCGTTCAACCAAGTGCCCGGTGCCGCAATGATGCATCCACGCCAGGTGAGTGCGACGTTGTCGCCACCGGCATCAAGCTTGACCTCGAATATTTCGATTGATTCTCGACCGCCATGATTCACCACCAGCAGGCGTTCCGGAGCAAGGTCGGCGCTGTGGTGAATGCCATGCGGATCAAATGCGGCTGATGGCGGTCCGGGACAATTCTTGTCGCCCCACATGCTGTTCTCCGAACTCGGGCCATTCACTGTCGAGTCCGCGCCTGGAAAAAGCCGAACGACGGTTTCGTCTATGGTGTGGTAACTCGATAAAGCCCCCGGCTTCTTGCCAGAGAGTCCACCGTATTCACTGACTATCAAAAGATGGTCACCCGCCATTACCTCCAGATCTTCCGGGCTTTGAAAGCCGCAAATCGGGGTAACGCCATTTACAGCTTCGCAGTCGCTCGTATCGTCGGCGATTGCACGACTTAGCCAAGCGGTGGATAACGAGGCAATTAGCAGACTCACTGACAAACTAGACAAGCGCACAGCACAAGAAGATCGTTTCAGCATAGGACTAATACCGGTTTGGATGAGTGGCGATAATTACGCATTTAGGCGCTTTGCACAATCGACCGGTCACCGGGATGGAACCATGCGAATCTCAGAGCACGAAGAAAAATGCTAATTACCGATGTCGGTTTCAGTTTGAACCGGTACTTCGCCGTCCGGCGGACCGCTTTCGAATGCCAAAGAGTTACCGGTGGCCAACGCAGGCGCGATATTGATTCGGGACATCCATGAAACCTATCTGGATGCGAATTGATTCGGCGCTCCTAAAAGCGTCCGGCAGATTTAGCTTTTATTAAGATTAATCTGGCAGAGTTTTTGTTCAACATCAGGAACGCAATAAAAGCAATGGGCGACGCCCCATGGAGAAAGGCCCTCAATCGAGTCTTAACCTGGCATACCAGGTCGGACTCGTCGCGAACTTTTTTTGTTCCGCGCACTCGGTAATCGATCTACTACTGTGTACTCGGATAGCTGAGCAATCGGCGCAACTAAGGACGCCCACCGACCAACCTCGAACGATCGGTGTCGAATATCGAAGGCTCACCGCGAGAACGCAGTTCGAAGATTCTTTTTGCTGGCCTTCGAAGATTACCCGTCCGCATTTGACCGGAGCGAACAGTAGAAAGTTAGCGCCGTGCGCGATGACTTTCGCGCGGCATTGATCTCGCAATTCCATGAAAAATTGCGCCTGAATATTAGGCGACATTCGGTCTCGTCTATAACGCCGTCGTCGAAAAGACGGATGAATTCTGAACGCAAAACCTTGACGGAATTTGATCACTTATAGATGCCATTACACACGATCTAGATATCGACGATAAACGAAGCTTGCGGGGGCAGCAGTTGGGCAAACGTTTCACCCCAAAAATTAAAGCCTGCATTTGTAGGGTCGAACGTCTATTCCAGTTCGAAGAGTATTGCTTAGTCGAACATTCGTTCGTACTTGTCCGGCATGCGGTAAGCCGGGATGTCTGAATTCTAGAGGTTTAGTAATGGAATCTATTAAACGTCGAAATCCAGCCGCCAGATAGCAAATCGGTGTTCGGAGTCTTAACGAAGGGGAACTTAGGCTGCGGTCCATAAAATGTCGAATATCAGACATTCGCCGCACCGATACCGACCATGCACAGACAACCCAGCAGGACCATTTGGCGAATCTGTTCGCCCGTTCGGCTCGGTCTTCCTGAATCAAGCATTAACGAACCAACATCGCTAATCGAGTCGCCTGCGTGTGGAATTTAAGATCTTAACTATACGACCAGTGATTCACGTACCGAAAATAAATAAAACGCGTGCATTCGCACCAATAATATCCAGGGAGTTTGAAAATGAAAGTCGGACATTTTATCGCAATAGTAACTACAAGTTTGTTTATCAATAACGCTGCTGCGTTTATAGATGATTTTGAAGACGGCAACGTTGATATGTGGTCGACTTTCGTGATCGGATCAGGATCGACGGGCGTCGAAGATAACAATGGCAGCTTACGCGCGTTCGTTAGACACAGTGGAAACGGTAGTCATTCGTTATCCAAATATTTCGATTTTGACGCCGGCCGTTTCCTGTCATTCGATATGCAGGTTATCGCGACTCCGGCAAATACTGTAATTGCCGTCGGCGGCGTGAAGATATCGTTCCTTACCCTATTCAATGCACTACTCGGGCGGATAAATTATGTCCACCATAGATCGGGCACAATCGGGGCAAACCAGATTGGAGTTGATGAAACGGTCAATAATTTCGAGGGGTCACTATTGGATTTCGCCGCACTAGCGGGTTTGGACCAAAACAGCGGAATTGCGAAATTCTCGCTAGAAGTTTTCGCAATAGCCCAAACCGCCTTCATTGGCGGTTCCTCTAGTGCAACCGTTTGGTTTGACAGTGTATCGACCGTTCCCGTGCCCGCCGCAGTTTGGTTATTTGGATCGGCGTTGGGGCTGATCGGTTGGACGAGACACAGAGCAGCGTAACGGCTTTAAGTCTTTTGAAATAGCGGAACCCGCTTCGGAGGGTTTCTTTTTGCGTTCTCGAACGAATCTTCGCCAGGAAGTGTGCAGGAGCGCGTAGCGTCGGGTAAATCCTCATGGTGTGTTTGACTTGGCGGGAAGGCGGGGCTCCGTTCGCGCTAATCGGCAGCAATGCGGCCTACTGCATGTAGGTCGAAGCTATGCCGAGTGAGTGACGGCGCCCGCTCTCGGTCATTGCGGTATTCGGGAAGCCTATTTCGACAGATCTAGCCGTCCTCAGCATCCATCGCCTATACACCATCCAATATTTCAGTCTAATCGAGGGCCCCACCTGAAGGCTCTGGCGGATGGTGACAAAGATATTGTGGATTGACGACCATCCAAGTATCCGGAACGGGATAGCAATCGTGCTGCCACTGCACGACGCCGCACTCGAGATAATCAGTCAATCGTCGATCGCCGACGCGCGAGCCTGTCTAGAGGCAGCTCCCGGTATCGATCTGATCTTGCTTGATGTTCAACCCTCGGTGGAGAACGGGCTCATAGCATTACCATCACTGCGTGAAGATTTTCCGGCGGTTCCTATGATCCTGATGAGTGGCGCGCAAAAATTTGATCGGTCCAAAGCGCTTATTCTCGATGGAGCGCAAGGTTTCCTGTCGAAGCGCGAATCGGTGGAAACGATCGTCGAAGCCATTCAGATCGTGTTGGATGGCGGTATGTTTATAGCAGTCAATTTTCTTGTCCCCTGCGGTCCATTGAGAGTGGAACAATGTTGTACAAAGGGGAGTCCGCTAAGCGATCGCAAAAATGCTGTATTGCAGCGAATGGTACTGGGGCAATCTAATAAAGTAATCGCCGCCGAGCTGCATCTATCGCCGAATACCGTACGCGACTATGTCAGTGACATTATGCGAGAGCTGGATGCCGATAGTCGGACCGAGGCGGTTTCGCAAGCGATTAAGCGCGGTTGGGTAACATTCATCGATTAGCGCTGAGCAGTTAAGGATGCTCCTCATGATGTCTCAGACAGTATCTGGCCGCACTAACTGTCGACGCCGCCCGCAGCGGGCAACTCGGTTTAAGCATTGAGGATCTTAATGCGGGACTAATTGACGAAGATGCGCGGGTGAAGTTGCTGCGTGATTTCGCGAGCCCTCGGTACAAGGAAGGTTACGAAAAAGGCGTGCACGACCATTATGCGACCTTGCTCCTTAAACAGCTGATCCCGGCAATTAAGCGTGCCGATTTACTCACCTACGATCCCTTGAGTCGCGGGTTGGCCCAAATATTCTGGGCGAATATTAAAAGCAATGCTAAGTAGAGCAGCGACGGCGACGTCCATTCCAGCGTTCTTTCGCACGAGACTTGGCCGGAGCGCGCGCAGTCGGCGCTGCAAATGCAATCGGTTTTTACGAGCGCTGAGGCGGTCGATCTATTAGCGGAAGAAATACCCGGACAACTCGCGTTATACATCGAGCGGCACCCTATCTCAGTTACTTCGCTTGATATGCGCCGCGCTGCAGACTATTTGGTCGCCGAGTTAGGTCGTGAGCATACCGAATTTATTGGTAGCAAGTATGCGGTTGGGTTGGTCGATAAGCTGCGAACGTCTCTAGACGACGTCTAGCTGGCGCCGGTATCAGCTGTCGCTAAAGAAAATGCTCGGCTGGCCAGCCGAGCGCTGGAATCTTACAACGGCTTGGTTGCAGGCGTTAGTGCGCGAGAATGAATTAGAGCATCTCGCTAGATACATTCCTGAGGCCGTCGCGATTATAAATCGCCGAGGAGCGTCTCGAGCGTCGCTTAAGTGAAGCGGATCTCGAATTAAGTGTTGAAGGTTTACTCGGCGGGCATCCATCAATCGTTAATCGATCGTTGTCATTTTCGGTGGACTCGTTTCTTCAGCGCATCGAAGAACATCGACACGTGGTATTACCGAATTACCGCAAATATCTCCAACTAAGACAGGACATCATTCAGCACAAGCGGGGCGAATTTCGGATCGAAGAATTTCGGCCTCGGCCATTGAGCTCGTTCGTGAGAAATAGTCTTATTAACGAACCTTATTTGGCTTTGATTGGCGATAATTTCGCGAAGCAAGTGGGCGCGGCTGGGGAGAACAAGCGTACGGATCTCATGGGTCTGTTGATGATGATCTCGTCCCCAGGGTACGGCAAGACTCCGCTCATGGAGTATGTCGCTAGCCCCCTGGGTTTAATTTTCGGGAAGATTAACTGTCCGTCTTTGGGTCGTGAGGTGGCTTCCCTCGATCCTGGCATGGCGCCTAATGCCACTGTGCGCCAAGAACTTAACAAACTGAATCTTGCCCTCGAAATGGGCGATAACGTGATGCTCTACCTGGATGACATTCAGCACACGAACCCAGAATTTCTGCAAAAAATTATTTCGCTTTGTGATGGCACACGGCGTATTGATGATGTTTGGAAAGATGTGACGAAATCTTATGACCTACGCGGGCGTAAGTTCGCCGTAGTCATGGCAAGAAATCCCTACACGGAAACCGGAGAGACATTCAAAATGCCCAATGTGCTGGCTAATCGCGCCGATATCTACAACCTCGGGGATATTTTGAGCGGCATGGATGAGCAGTTTGCGTTGAGTTATATCGAAAGTTCTCTGACTTCAAATCCCGTATTGGCAGCCCTCACAACTCGCGAGATGAGCGACGTCTACAAGTTGGTTGATCTTGCGCCGGGCAAAAACGTTGCGACGACGGATCTAAGCCATGAATACGGCGGCGCCGAGATCGGTGAAATAACCGCAGTCTTGAAAAAAATGTTCGCCATTCAAGCCGTGGTATTAAAAACTAATAAGCAATATATCGCCTCTGCCGCGCAGAACGACAAGTACCGCACCGAGCCTGCGTTCAAGCTGCAGGGCAGTTATCGCAATATGAATAAAATGACTGAGGAAATCTCGGCAGTCATGAATGACGCGGAGTTGAATCAGCTCATCGCCGATCACTATGGTGGTGAGGCGCAACTCTTGACCACTGGCACGGAAGACAATTTGCTCAAGCTAGGGGAATTGCGTGGTGCCTTAACCGACACGGAGTCCGCTCGTTGGGAGCAGATTAAAAAGGATTTTGTGCGCAGCAAAGTGCTGGGCGGTGAGGATCCGGATGTGGGAAGTCGCATGATCGTGCAACTTGCAGATCTGGTTGCCGGCGTGCAGAACCTTGGTCAAGTGGCCGCTCAGGCGGCGCAGTCCAGTGCGAGCGATGTAGCGCCTCAGACGCCACAAGTGCTCACCGATATTTAAGAGAAACTCGTCGCTGTCGCGGCGAACAGTAGGCCGAATATCGAAGTGATTAATCAGCCCGTACCGGGCATGGATAAGGTACTTAAAGTATTAGCCGAGACCATCGAGCACAGTATTTACCCATTGGTGAGACATATGGATAAGAAGCTCGAGATCGACTTAGGCACTGACGAGAAGATTGAGGAGCTGTCTAATCAACTCGATGAGTTAAACGCCGAGATCGGCGGAGCATTGCCGCCGCGCTCAGCTGGTTAAGGGCATGACCCGCTTTTTAGTTGCGAGAGTGCAATTACTCAGTGCGCTCGCGACGCTGTTGCTTGGGATCCGTGTGGCCAATTGTTTATCGCACGGCCAACTGAATCAGTTCGGCATTGTCCCGCGTTCGTTGGAGAGTCTGCCGCACATACTTAGTGCGTCATTTCTGCACGGTAATTTCGGCCATTTGTTCAACAACTTGCTTTCGTTGCTCGTTCTTAGCGCGTTCGCCCTGATACAGTCGGTTAGATTCTATGTCGTGAGTCGCTTGATTATTATTGCCTTCAGCGGGTTGCTGGTGTGGTTGTTTGGCCGCGGCGCCGTGCATACCGGCGCGAGTGGATGGATTTTCGGCTTGTGGAGCTTAGCCATCGCTAACGCCTGGTTCGAACGAAATTTTAAGAACATCGCAATTCTAGTTGTTATGATCATTCTGTACGGCGGTATGGCGTTTGGCGTCCTACCGACGGACCCACGAATCTTTTATGAAGCACATCAAGCAGGTGTAGTCTCCGGTGTTGTGTGGGCTTATTTAAACGCAAAATTCAAGCGCAACGGCGGATCGGCAAAGCTACGATTATGATTAAGCACGGTATGAATCTCTCGCGTTGGTCGGGGTCAAGCTGCGGCCGTCCTGTACGTTGCGAGTTGTACGCGCGATGCTTGTTGAATTCGACCGTTTAATAATCGCAACAATAATTTGTTGATTGTTTTATCGTCCATACGCTATCCGAAAAAGCGGTGCCCCAAAGCCCCTACATTAAATGTTGAGCTGTCAATCGAATGCAGATAAACATCTAACGCTTCGAGGACGGGGCCCAACTAATCGATATGATTCAATCGCGTTCATAACCAGCGAAGAAAAATGACGAAGGGCGCATTATAAGTACTAATTGTTCCCGTAATGGGAACATGATACTGTTCCCGGATGCGAATTATTGCTCGACGTACACTGCGGCAGTTCTGGGAACGCTACCCTGATTCGGCGCAAGTACTGAAGGCTTGGTTCTCAGAAACACAAGCAGCGTCGTGGGGTGATTCTCACGCGATTAAGCGTCGCTATCGCCACGCAAGTTTTGTAGGCGACAACAGAATAATCTTCAATGTTGGCGGCAATAAATATCGATTGATCGTGCATGTGAATTATGGCTTTGGCATTGTCTACATTAAGTTCGTTGGTACCCACGATGAATATGATCGAATTGACCCGGAGACTGTGTGATGGATATTCGACCAATCAAAAATAATCGAGACTACGAGGCCGCATTGCGTCGTGTTGAAAAACTGATGTCGGTGGAACCCGGTACTCGACAAGGCGATGAACTTGATGTGCTTGCAACGTTGGTGGACGTCTATGAGCAGAAGCGCTTTCCGATTGATGCTGCAGATCCAGTAGAAGCCATCCTTTTTCGCATGGACCAACAAGGGCTTGAACGTAAAGACTTGGAGCCATTCCTCGGTTCGCGGCACCGCGTCTCTGAGATTCTCAATCGAAAACGGGGCCTTACTGTGGACATGATCCGGAGGCTTCATCAGGGGCTAGGGATCCCCTTGGAAATCCTTATCGGTAGAGCAGCCTAAGGGAGCAATAGGGTGTGTCGCGGTAATTTTCCGCGCGACATGACATGCGTTCGGGGGCGTTGTTGAATGAGTGGGTTTACGAAACTAGATTAAGAATTCCGGCGACGAGACTCTCAATTCTGCGTCGTTGATTCTCCGCCAGGTTCCGCCGTCTTGGTCGGTGCATGCGCTCATTCAATCGCCGGCGGGTTGCATAAAGGTAAAGGTGACGGGGATAAAGGTGTAAAGGTGACGGAGGGATTAAAAATTAATCAGTTACCGCAATAGAGTTTTTGGTTGGCCGCCCGCGCTTTGAGTAATTGGTTGGCAGGCTAAATTTCAATTCTATTTCCCGACGATATCGATCGTCACTAATAGGCACTGAGTAATGTGCGGCTTGACGAATCAAGTCGATCTCATCTTCGGCGATCAGGATATCAAACAATCCACGATAGGCACTCGCGCGCTCTTCAGGATCGCTGCCTAATGCAAGGTAGACCGGATGGGGGGTAAGCCATGAACGACGGGGTGCGGCGTTCAGCGCGTAGGAAGACCATTCGTAAGTGTCTGGAAAAGCTGTCATGCCTGCGCGAACCGGATTCAATTCGACATATCGCAAGCAAGTAAGTAGGTAACGCTCGGAATCAATCAGGCTCGATCGATGCCGGCCTTCCCACACGGTTCCTGATCGCTGGTATCGCTTGTTGAAATGGAAAGCATAGCGGCTGCCGACCACTTTCATCGTGTTCGAAATAGCATCGGCTTGCTCGGTGCTGACGATGAAATGAATGTGGTTGGGCATCAGGCAATAGGCATGAACCTGGACACCGTAGCGATGTGATTTTTCACGCCACAAATCGAGGTAGTTCTCAAAATCCACACGTTCGGAGAAACACCGTTGGCGGTTGTTGCCGCGTTGGACTAGATGGTACGGGAAGCCCGGCAGGTAAATCCGTTTTCTTCTGGGCATCGCAAATCCTTTTGCGGATGGGCAGGGTTGAGAGAGTAGTACGTTATCGCGGCGGATCCAAGATGGTTACTTCGAAGTGGTCAAATTTTAATCCCTCCGTCACCTTTTCACCCGGTTTATGTCCTAATATCCCGCGCTAGGATGGGCAGCCTCGTCCGAGGTCGACGCGCAAGTTCTTGCCGTCTGCTAGCTCGATCCCCTTGTGAGGCAATGTACCCATGGCAAAG
>JBLFWX010000110.1:0-14320 GCA_047611805.1 Gammaproteobacteria bacterium | reverse complement strand
GCGGTTCGTCGTTTTCGACGCACGGGTTTGTTCTTATTCATTGCTGGTTCCCCTGTTCGTTGGAAAACCTGGCAACCTACTTCATCACAAGACAACCTGGAATAACGGTCTGGACTGAACGCTTACGCCTGCACGACGATCCAGGACACCAGCTAAATGCAAGGCTCCCCCACCTTCGATGAGGAGCGTTCAAGACTCCTGGAACTTGAACGTTACCAAATCATGGATACAGCCTCTGAACAGGGCTCGATGATATCGTTGACCTGCGGCTCAATTATGTGGTGCGCCCATCGCGTTAATGAGCATCATCGACGACCCTCGACAGTGGTTCAAATCAAAGCTGGGCGTGGACATTAACCAAATCGATCGAGAGCACGCCTTCTGCGCCCACGCAATTGGCCAGCAAGACACCCTCGTCATCAATAACGCGCAAGACGACCTACGCTTCGTGGAAAACCCTCTGGTTACCGGCCCACCGGGCATCCGCTTTTATGCGGGGGCGCCATTGCAGACATCCACAGGTGCGGTACTTGGGACGCTATGTGTGATTGATACGGTAAGCCGAGAAATCACCCCAACGCAGAAAGCAAATTTAGAAGCCCTCGCGCGTCAAGTAATGGCTCATCTTGAGCTACGTCTGCAGACTTCCGAACTCCAACGAGTAGCGGCTGAACGCGACCGCCAAACCGCATCGTGACAGATAATGAGGAACGATTCGGATTGGCGGTCGCCGCTACAGGCGCCGCACTTTGGGATTGGGATATACAAAACAACGTTGTGACTTATTCGCCACGCTGGGCAACAGTTTTGGGCTACTCACTAAGTGAATTCAGCGGCCATCCGTCCGCATGGCTTGATCGTGTCCATCCGGATGATCTCAACGCGGTAATTAACTGGGGGAAAGCTGGCCTGCAACATGCGGCCAAACCGATCCGCGGCGAGTACCGTATGCTGCACAAGGACGGTCATGACGTTTGGCTCGAAGTGTGCGCGGTCCCCGTGCATGATGCGCACGGCAATCCCTCGCGAGCTGTCGGTACAGTCGTTGATATTACGCGGCGCAAGATTCAGGAAGCTGAAACTCGCGAGAGCCGAAGTCAAATGATAAAGGTTCTTGATCACAGTGGTGGGTTCACGGGTGTCATGACGACCGACGGCCCCCTCATCCACGCCAACGAAGCGTCACTTAAAGAAGCCAATTGGCACATTGACGATATTCTGGGTCGGCATCTAGCAGATACCTACTGGTTCGCTCGTTCGCCAAAGGTTCAACAACAGCTTCGTGCCGCGATAGAGCTCGCCGCGTCCGGTGAGGATGTCCGCTTCGATTGCGTAGTCCGGGTGAATAAAACTTCTCACCGCGTACTGGACTTCTCGCTTCGTCCGATATTCGATGCCAGCGGCACGTTGGAATGTTTAGTGCCATCGGCGATTGAGATCACGGCACGCAAAGCCCTTGAGGATCGCTTGTAGGGGGAGAAAGACTGGGCCGAATCCACGCTGCGCTCTATCGGCGACGCCGTGATATCAACCGACGTTGACGGCGTCATCACCTCTATAAACTCAATCGCTATGAACTTTATCGGGTTAGCGGAAACCGAGACGATAGGTAAGCACATAGATGTTGTGTTCAATACCTTTGATGAAATAAGTAGGGAGCCGGCCGTTCACCCCATCGGCCGTAGTTTAAGCCGTGGCTCGATTGTAGAACTGCCAAATTATTTGATACTTGTGCGCGCCGATGGGAGCGAAATCAAAATCAATGCAACGGGAGCGCCGGTCACGTCTCTAGCCGGGGACACAAAAGGTGGTGTAATGACATTTCGTGACGTAACCGCCCGACGCCAAATCGATTCAGTGGTGGCCCGTCAAGCGTCTTACGACAGTCTCACCGACCTACCGAATCGTCGCGAGTTTCACCGGCGACTTGAGCTCATGTTTGAATCGTCGAGGCAGCCCAACACGGAACACGCCCTGTGCATCATTGATCTCGATCGGTTTAAAGTAATCAACGATACCTTTGGCCACCCGGCTGGCGACGCATTGTTAGTCCAATTGAGCGAATTAATGCGAGCGAAGACCCGTAAGCGCGATATTGCGGCTCGGCTAGGTGGCGAGAGGGTTTGGCCTCTTGCTCGGTGAATGTCCTTTAGAACGAGCGGTCACAATAGCGACCGAATTAAAGAACAGCATTAGCAAATTTCGCTTTTGCTGGGGCGACGACGAATTCAACATTGGTGCCAGTATTGGCGTGACACCAATAACCAACTCGACCAGTGATATTGCGTCGCTCTTAAGCGCTGCGGACGACGCCTGCTACGCGGCCAAAAAGGAAGGTCGCGATCAAGTGCGCGTCAGCACTACCAAATAATACGTCGTAATTTCTACTTTCCGGGTCCACGGCATCAACTTTGATTTTTGAACAGCAGGGACAACCGAAGATGACCGATTTATTCGATATGGCAAATACATTAGATTTTCACTCTCGGTCGATCAGCACACCGATGAAAATCGGGATCGACTGACCCGGTAATCAATTGCTG
This sequence comes from Gammaproteobacteria bacterium, assembly GCA_047611805.1. Classification (GTDB taxonomy): domain Bacteria; phylum Pseudomonadota; class Gammaproteobacteria; genus UBA11873. The sequence goes on along the minus strand of JBLFWX010000110.1, from coordinate 11,777 downwards.
GATCCACAAAGTTATTACGAGAAAGAAGCATCGACAGTACAACACGCTGTCAGGCTATCCGCTCATCAGCAAGCCATCCCTGTTGTGATGCTTGGAGATGGGCCTCGGAATCCCATTCGGGCTACCGAAATTGCAAGAGTACGGGGAAAGTTCAAATTGTTCTTTCTCCACTGCATGTTACTAGCTGGTTTCCACCAAACTAGCGTCCCGCCTTGAACGTCCGATCGACGTCCAAATCCTGTCTGCTAAGATCTAACGCTAGCATCGAGTCCTCGAAGAACCCGTCTGAATTTTTTTAAGTTATCGAACCACCGCAAGCGACGCCGTCGCGCGAGTTGTTTTAGTGTGGAGATCTTACTCCTCGGCGCTGTCGGCTGATGCGGTCGCGTCACCATGCAACGGACAAATTGGTATATGCAGCGCTGGGATTTTCGTGGTCAAAAACCGGGACAAGTTATTTTTCGATCTTAGGTATTTGCCCTGCCCGTTCACCGCGCAGCCCGCGCAGGGCCAGATCGACTCCGCCTAGTCGTCGTTCCGTAGGGCGTTGCCAATCGCCGCCGGTATACGTCGCGACCATGAAATCAGCAAACGCGGCTTCGATATTGGCGCTGAATCCCTGTGCATCTTGCGCTTTGTTCACGGCAAGCTTCCCCATGCACAGAGCCGTTGAACTACTTTCCGCCACTCTCAATGCATAGTTACGCGTTTCGGTTTCGAGTTCGTCTGCTTCCAATAATCGATTAACGAAACCCAGTTCTAGCGCTTCCTCGGCATCGAGAAATCTCGATTCAAGGATCAGCTCTTTCGCTTTACGCGCAGGGATGTCCCAAGGAACGGAAAAATACTCGAACAGTCCAGCTAAGAACTTCGCGTCGCGCGACGCAAAGATGACATCCATGGATGCTGCGATCATCCAACCGCCGTTGGATGCAGTATCCGTGAACCCTCGCTATCGTTGGAATCGGCAGATTCCGCCACTCTAAAGTGTAGTCCAAATTAACTTTGCGAAACATTTCATAGAATCCGATCCCCTGTGCGCGACCAACGACATTCGTGCGGTTCGCTTCATCGGCTAGTTGTTCCGGTGTACCGAGATCATGCCCTGACGAGAAATGCTTTCCTGCACCACACACGACAACAACTTTCGCATCACTATCGCCGACCGCGCGATCGAGCGCCGCGTCCAGGGCTTCCAACATCGTCCAACTTTGAGCGTTAAAGTATCGTGGCCGATTGAGCGTGATGGTCGCGATGCCGTCTTTTGTCTGATACAGAACTTCGTCGCTCATGCCTACCACCTAGTAAATGTCGCTGTTGTAGTTAATACGGAATAGCCACTGATTTTCGCCTGCCTCGAGCTAAAACCTATTGCCGGCCCCAACCCGGGAACGCTGCGCGCCTGAGCCAGAATGTTCGAGTCGAAACAAGTACGCTTGCGCGACGTCTTCATTGCGCGGGCGCGACCCATATTTTTTTTCATAAGCATCACTAAAGTCTTCGAACTCATCCGCTGAAGTCACCCGTGTGGCCGTTAAGTCGAATAGTTTCCCACCAACACGAATTCTTACGTTCGGATCAATTTCCATGTTCTCGACCCAGGTCGAACGACTGGCTCCCGCATGAACATAGACGATCGTTCCCATCGCGATGGCCCAAATATTAACGGAGTAGGGATCCAGAGGATGCGTCTCTAGTTGGATCGTTTTAAGGTCGTCGACAGCGGCCCAGGTATTCGGTATAGCACTCAGGTCGCCGTCCAGCTTGCCGCCAGGCAACATGAAAACCGGGTCGCAGCCCGTCACGAGGACAATGAGACAGAGGCCTACTAATCGATAAATCATTGAGTTCTCCGAACCTTTATAGGGCCAGTTAGCAAACGGTTGTTGGCCCAATCATAAGGTGGGCAATCGCATCTGGCGATCCTATTCTTGAACGGCCCGAGCCACTACATATCTGACCAGTGCACCAGCCTCTTCTTCTAAATAGCTGTTCCGAATGATCGATCACTTCGCGCTAACCGCACGGCGAATAAACACGCGGGACTTCCCAGACGCCGCGGCACTATTAGCTTGGTATACGTGCCGTACTGCTAATAAATGGATCGGCACGGTCGATCGGCGTCTACAAAGACACGATATTTCCATTTGTCTCATGATTTGGATCAGCTATTTAGACGGCGCCATTGTGAAGCAGGTGGTTAATACAGGCGTCGAGCGTTCCGGCAGACAACTCACCGTTAGCAAACAGAGAGGCGCAAAGATTGGCAGCCGCGATTGTTTGTGCCGATTTGGCTCTAAACAGGTCGAGCGCCGGCCCCCCGCTTTGCTCGATGTCCACCATCACGAGCGGACTTAACATCCCAGCCGTTTCCAACACGGGGCATTGGACGACGTTGTGAATCGCAGTCAACAACTTCGGCCCAATAAATTGCGGTGCCATGGGGCCGTCTATTCTCGTTAGCAACCGTTCAGCAGAATCGGTGTAGAAATCGAGGAACGAATTGTCCATTTGAAACATCATAAAAGCGTTATGCACTTTTATGTGCGCACTCAATTTTCTTTTATCGCGGCGATCGGATTGAATCCAAACCTCACGCCCTAAGGCGAAAGATTCATCCGGGATCACGAAATTCTCGGGATTGAATATTAGAAAATCCGCATCACACCAGATAACGGTGTCAAACCCCAGTCGCAAAAATTTTTGGATTAGCTTGAGTCTCGCAAGATCAGATGCAATCACTGGGTGGCGAATAGTTTTCCCAGCCAAACACGCAGGCAGATAATCGAATAGTTCGTCACCGATGAATCGATACTCAAAAGCGTTCGACTTCGACCACCGTTCTACGGATGCGATGCATGGTGCAAGCCAATCGTAAGGAAGCGGATCGGTGTGCGATTGCAAAACGACCGTGCGAGCCATTGAGAAGCTAACGTATACTCAAAATATTAAGTCCCGCTACCCTTCGAGATCCGCTTCAACGAGACAATCGGTGACACATTTTTTCGTGTTGTTTAGCGCCTGAATGTATTGGCTTCCATTCTCCCGCTCTGTGACGACGATGGCTAGTTCGTCGTCCCAAAACACGGGTCGCCGAAATCCGATAGTCAGTGCCAGCGCATGCGGCGATCGGCCTCTGTAGATAGCTTCTAGAAGAAAGCTCATGGTTTGTGTGCCGGCTATAATTGGCGCTCGGAATCCAAAGCGTTGCGCCGCTGCTAGATCTAGATGAATTAGATTGCTCGTGCCTTCACAATAGCCGGCTGTTGCCTGCGGTGTACAACGTTTCGTGAATAGGTGTTTCGTTTTTTCCGCTTGTGATTTGGCTCTTGTCTTCACGGCGGATTGTTTCGGCTTGATCGTAGGGTCAATTAGCAAGGCTTCAGGATATACCTCGAGCGCAACCTCACCGTTCGCATCTTGATAAACCCATGAGCACTGCAGTATTTCTCCGCGTGGGTGCGGCACGAAGCCATCGATTGTCCCTGTCAGAGTCAACGACTCACCGAGCAATATCGGACGTCGTTGGAGCACCCGATGAGTAGTGTGAACTTGTCCCCAGTCCGGTCGTTGCGCGACGATGGTGTTTGCCACCATCACAACCGGTAGTCGGGTGACTAGCGCCGGATCGGCAACATCGCCGAATACCGCAGGTTCAATGTCGCACCAGTGATGGAGCCGCGTTTGTTCTTCGCGATCAATGACAACGTTTCTCTCGGGGAAACGAAATCCCACTTCTAAGCGAAAGCCGGATGACTCCTCCATACTTTGGTGCTCATTCATTGGCCCAGGGCCCCGCACTATTAGACAGTGCTTCCACGCGTTGTGTCATCCCTAGGTGAAGATCGGAGCGCGTTTTTCGATGAACGCGCGAACGCCTTCACGTGCATCGTCGGACAAAAATGCCTTGATCTGTGTGGTTTCTTCGAACGCCAAAACATCGGCTAGCGAGTTGCTGCATCCGGAATACACGCCTTGTTTAATCGCTGCTAGCGCTTCGCGCGGTCCTGCCGCCAATTTCTGCGCGCGCAAAAGTACCTGCTCGCGAAACGTCGCGGCCGGAAAAACCTCATTCACAATGCCAAGGCGCAATGCCGCCATTGCGTCGATTGCCTCACCAAGCATCATAAGCTCCATTGCACGACCAGTCCCGACGACTTGCGTTAGTAAGTAGTGACCGCCCCAATCTGGCACAAGTCCAATTTTTACAAAACTTTGAGAAAATATTGCTCGCTCGGACGCATAGCGTATATCACAGGCCAAGGCCAAATTAAGCGCCCCACCTGCTGCGGCTCCGTTGATCGCGGCGATAACGGGGGTCTCCATTGCGCGGATAAATAGCACGACGCGGGCCGCAACTTGCATTCGTTGTGCAAGCACCTCCGTATCCTGACCGGCCTGCAAGTCCCCCATGCCTTTGACATCGCCACCTGCGGCGAATGCGCTACCTGCGCCAGTGATAATCACACAACGGACTTCACTATCCGACTCCGCAGTACTGAGCAGTACTTCCAGTCGATCTCTCGTCGTGTCGCCAAACGCATTCCGCGCCTCCGGACGGTTAAACGTAATGGTGGCAATTTTGTCGGCCACGGAATAGAGGATTTCTTCGTTTTTCATTGTTCGCCCCAAGCTACGTTGATCTATATGGAGGTTGCGGCGTACCGCGAAAAGCCGCTGTAGTTAATTCCTTAACGCTTCGCGCCGGTTACTAACCACAGCGGGTCGGCGCCGTGCGGTGATCGATCGACAATGACCGGCGCCTCAAATGCTACAGCACGCCGCATATACTCACTGATTAGTTGAAGACGGTCGTCGATCGAACTTTCCTGGAATCCGCGTATCGCCTTGGTCGGGAAACAACGATGCGATGTCGCGACCACGACCTGGCCCGATGAGCGCAGGATCCGCGCGATCTCCGCGAATACGTCTACTGGCCTGATCAAATATTGGATCGAGACTGCAATGAGAACGAAATCAAACGACTCAGTTTTATATGGCAAAACCGGATCCGCGTTTAAATCTTGTACGACAGAGTCGCTCAACCTAGGATTTGCCTCGAGTTCCATTTGGTTCATGCCGAGTCCTGCGATTCGTCCGAGCTTTGGTTCAATCGGCAAATGTGAGATCCACGACGACATGAGATCGAGCACATCTGCATCTTCGAATAAGGTCTCCTGATAATAATTTGTCAGCGCCTCGATTGTCTTGTCATCAATATGAGCGACAAAACGCGGAGATTGATAAAACAACGAATCCGGCGATGGATCGAGTCGATCAAAGAGCGCCTGAGGTAATGGTTCCGACGATGCGTGCGTCATTGAAAATGGTGCGCGTTCATGCGTGGCAACTCACTAGCTCGTTACCGCATCACGGAAACGATTCACCGCCGTGACCCCATCGAACGAATAGGGGAATGCTAGTGGAAGCTTTTCTGCGACGATCTTTATGTTAGCGAAATGCAGGGCGTTTCCCGAATGAATGATTTGTCTCAAATCCGCCAATTCTGAATCCTTGGTTACTGAAGCCGTCGATTGAATACCGGCGCCGCGCGCGATGGCGACAAGATCAGTTTGGCCAGCAGTAGCAGTTGCTTGCCCGCCTGTCTCGCCATAAACCTCATTGTCCAATACCGCGATGACTAAATTCGGTGGCGCCTGAGTTGCGATTGTCGCGAGAATACCCAACGACATCAGAATCTCGCCGTCGCCAGTGAACAAAACAATGCGTTTGGTCGGCTGCGCCAGGGCCAGACCTAACGCGAAAGGCGCGGCCTGGCCCATCGCGCCGATGAAACAAAAGTTCTCTGCGACATTTCCCGCCGCGCTCAAATCCCAGGCACTCGAACCAAGGCCGGCAACGGCCAGTAGCGTTTTCGGCCGACGTTCAAGCAAATAGGTGACACATGTGCGTCGATGCAACATGTTCTTAGCCCTCCGTAAACTGTTTGGCGCCGATCAGTCGTTGCGACAACAATACTGCCGCTGATTGACGCGTGTTGAACACTAAGCTCGAAGCCGCCGCGACTGTCTCGCCAACTTCGTCAGGGCGATCAGTGCGAAATACACGCACTCCCATGGCCTCAAGCACCGCCGGAGTGGCTTGCCCCATGGGTATTTGCCAAGGAACGAATTCACCCCATTGTCCACGCATCGACACGATTGTAAGAAACGGAATACGACAGCTGGCGGCCAAACTTAGCGCGTTTATCGTGTTGCCGACACCGCTAGACTGCATTAACAATACGCCTTTCACGCCGCCCGCCCACGCACCGCACAACACGCCAACGCCATCTTGCTCGGTGGTAAGCGTCACAACCCGAATATCGTTGTGTGAGTTGCAAAGTTCGATCAACGGTCCGTGACCAGCGTCGGGGACGTGCGTGACGAGCGATATATTGTGCGCTAAAAGCACCGAAAATATATCTTGGTGCCAATCGACGTTAGTGGCTGCCGTCATGTGAATTCCCAGACAATGTCGCGCGCGACGGACCCGAAAGGTTTCAGGAACCGATCCAATGTAGGCTCGATAATGTGGACTTTTTGATGGTTCGTCTAGTCCCCGTAACGATGCCGCCAACTGGCGCGAATATCTCGGTTGCCATTTGCGGAACGACGGCGCCACATCGGACGAGGCGCATGCCGCGCACTTTCGTGCGAGATGTTTAAGCGGCGTTCTCGATTTGACTCACCGGGATTTGCGCGCGACGATACCTCAAGGTTCACTGAGGAACTATCAATGGCCAGTGGTTGGGCGAAAGACGGCGCCGTTCAAGAACAGATCGACGCGAGCATTGCCGATGCAGTGAAACAGGCGCGCAGTCAAATGACAGCCGGCGAAGGCCTCACTGAGTGCGAAGAATGTGGCGACGAAATCCCTGCCGCACGACGTGCGGCAGTGGCCGGCGCCAGGCGTTGCGTTGACTGCCAAGAGCATCGGGATTCGGAACAACGCCGCAATGGGTCGATCAATCGTCGCGCTAGCAAGGACAGTCAATTGAGATAGTGAGCGTCGCCGAGCTAATAGACGCCGATCGCGCGAATGACGATTACACCACTAGGCGTATAAAAACAGGATCTACAAATCTCAACATTATTTGCCGGCTCGCCGATGGCAAATCGAAATATGTACTTCGGGCTAAGCGTGACTGGCAGAGGCCGGCGCAGATAACCATCACAATGATGACAAACGAATATGGAGCTTGATAGTAAGTTGAACGCCTATCGGGTTATCGGGGTCGAATCTTCGCCGTACGCCGTGAAGGTTCGCGCGGTACTGCGCTATCGGCGAATTCCGCACATCTGGGTGGGACGAATGCCGCAATTTTTTACTGAAACGGCGAACGTGCGCCCGCTGATTATGCCAGTGGTGCAATTTCCAGACGGCGAATACCGCACGGATAGCACGCCGATTATTCGCGACCTTGAAAGCTTGCACGTCGGTAGGAGCGTTGAACCAGACGACCTAGCTAATAATTTTCTCAGCGATCTGATTGAGGATCTGGCCGACGAATGGCTCACGAAGTGTCTTTTTAACTATCGATTCAGCCGCCCCGAAGATCAAATAAGTGGTGCTTCCTGGGTGATCGACGATGCTCACCCGCTTTTAAGCGATGAAGCCTTACAGCAACTCGTTAGCGAGTTCATTCAACGGCAAGTTGCACGCATGCCGTTGGTCGGTTGTACGCCCGAAAACACACCGGTCCTTGAACGCTTTTTTATCCAGTTGCTCAATTGTCTGGAGCCGTTCGTACAAACCGATCGTTTTCTCTTCGGTTCACGTCCGTCACTAGCAGATTTCGGTTTATATGCTCAGTTAAAGACAATGTCCGGCGATCCCACGGGCGCAAAACTAATGAACGAACAAGCGCCACGCACCGTCCGTTGGATCCGGCGTCTAGATGACACCTCCGGCGTGGACGGTCGATGGGATATCGCTCGGCCAGGCACCGTCATGCAGCTCGTCACACTTGCTGGGCATTACTACCTGCCGTTCCTGGCAGAAAACTGGCGAGCCTTACAGGCCGGTGATGAATCTATCGACATGCTGATTGACGGGCAAACCTACCGGCAACCCGTATTTCGTTATCAAGCGAAATGTTACGATTTTTTGCGCCATCGGTTCGAAAGCTTGCCTCACGCCGTGCACGTCCGTCTCGATCCGATCTTGGAAGAGGCCGATTGTTTGCGTTTTCTTAACGACCGATAAACGGCATTGATCGCGTTGCGTCTCAACAGACCGCGGATTAATCGCGGCGACAATTGAATTTAAGTTCCTGCATGATTGGATGCGAGAACCGGTGCAGTTCAGGACATTAGGTATTAACAGACAGGAGACAAACGCATGCATCCCGAAGTGGTAAAGCTTGAAATTGTGGAGGACTATATCGCGCTCGTTAGTTTTGCGAATCCCCCCGTCAACGCGCATAGCCAGCAACTCCTATCCGAAGTTGCTTGGACTTTCGATACGATCAGCGATCGAGATGATATTCGGGTTGCCATACTAACGGGCGAAGGAAAGTGCTTTTGCGCCGGCGCCGACATTAAAGAACGAGTCGGTAAAGAACGCCAAGTCGGCGACCATTGGCAGAACAGCCGCCGTGCACGCGAGGCGTATCACAGCATTATGGAATGCCAGAAACCGGTTATCGGCGCAATCAATGGTCCAGCGCTCGGGGGCGGTCTCGCTTTGGCCGCTTCTTGTGACATCTTACTTGCAAGCGAAACCGGCTGTTTAGGGTTGCCCGAGATCGGGGTCGGGCTGCTCGGCGGTGGTCGGCATGCGCAACGTTTATTTAGCCATTCACGTCAACGACGCATGATGCTAACTGGTATGCGCGTGTTCGGCGCAGAGCTGTATCGCCTTGGGGTGGTGGAAGAATGTACCGTACCGGACAAACTGATCGAGCGCTCGATTGAGCTAGCTAGAGAAATTGCCAGCAAGAGCCCGGTCGCCACCAAACTAGCAAAACACACCCTGAATCAGATAGAAGAGATGAGCTTGCGAGATGGCTATCGTTTCGAGCAATCGATGACCGGCGAGCTCGGCAAGTCGGAAGATTCGAAAGAAGCGATGAAGGCGTTCGTCGAAAAACGCGACCCCGTGTTTACTGGTAAATAGCTAAAGCCTCAGCGTACCTTCGAATACGATCACGGCAGAACTTTTAATTAGCACCTTGTCGGCCACGAGCCTTACGTGCATAGACCCGGTGCGTTTCGAAGCCTGGAACGATCGCATCTCGGTTTTGCCCAGGCGATCCGACCAGTATCTGGCTAAAAAAGTGTGCGTCCCGCCGGTCACTAGATCTTCGTTTAAGCCGCTCTATGGCCAGAAATAGCGCGAATGGAAATCGTGATCTGCGTTGTCGGACACGGATGTCACTAGCACGCCGTTAATTGAATCATGCGACTGAACCAAAGCATTAAAATCAGGTGCTCAGTTTGCCAACTTGATCGGATCGTCTATTTCCAAAACCAATATATTCGTTTCAGCGTTGTAAACAGTATTGACTACGGCTTCGAGCCCCAATGCGGCGAGCACGGCGCGTGACGGTGCCATAACTGGGAAATTCCAGTTCGATCTGATCGTCTAACCGACGTGCGACCAGATCTAAGTGGCCGATATTGCGCAAGCGAATGACCGTCACATCGTTTTCTTCGAATAATACTTTGGCGGCCGCCAAGGTGGCGTGACCGCATAACGGGATTTCCATTTTCGGCGAGAAAAATCGAATCGTGACGCGATCAACGTCGTCCGTGGCCGTCACAAATGCAGTTTCAGATAGATTCAGTTCTTGGGCAACATCCAGCATTTCGTTCTCAGATAACGGGCGCGTTTAAAGGCAAACACCAGCAGGGTTGCCTTTAAACGCCACAGCAGTGAAGGAATCGACGATAAATGTTTTCATTTGCTTAACGCGACGTCTCTCTACAACAGAGCGAATGTTTGCTCACGCTCACTAGGACACTCGCGACCACTCCCCCTCCTTTTAATGATCCGGAAGCTCCGCGATAATCCGCCTCGTACATCAATTGAAAGGATCCTAATCATGGCCCATGTGTCGGTAACAAAATCGGTAAACGCGCCTGCAACGAAAGTATGGGCAATGGTATCTGAATGGGGCGGCACGCATAAGTGGATCCCCGGGGTAGGTCCGGTCACGGTCGAAGGCACGGGCGTTGGCTCCGTGCGCAGCGCCGACCTTGATCCGGCGACGGGATTTGCCGGTCGTATTTCGGAACGTCTAGAAAGTTTCGACGAGGGCAACAAGATTTTCTCTTATCGAGTTATCGGTGAAAGTCCGATACCCATCAGTAACTATGTAGCGACGATGCAGGTCGTGCCGCACGGCGATCGGTTAACAGAGGTGACCTGGAGCTGCAATTGGGAAGTGAATGGCGACATGACGGAAGCAGAGTTAGTTTCCGCTTTCGAAGGCCTTTATGAAATCTCGCTAAACAATGTCTGTAGCGCCTTAGAGTAGCGGGCAAGCACTGTCGACTAGCCAAGCTAAAGACACCTCGCTTAAATCAATCCAGCGTGTTGCGTCGAGCACACGCTGGCGCGGAGAAGAATTCTTCTCCACGCTGCGGTTCTCTCACGCTGGGACAGTCCACGACGACAACACATCATGGAACCGATTAGCTGGTTAATTTACGCCGCTGCTGTTTTTGCCGGCAGCTATGTGCAGTCGGTGGCGGGATTCGCGATGGGAATGATCGTAATCGCCATTTGCGGTGCCGAAGGTTCGATCCCGTTACCGGCGCTGGCAGCAACGGTAAGCCTCATTTCGTTCGCCAACATCGTTGTTGCTATCAAAGGCCGAATCGCGTTAATCGATCGACCGCTGATTGGTTGGCTTACCGCCGGACAACTGCCGGCGATAGCCATCGGCGTATGGCTATTAACCGTACTCGACCAGAATGCTCAATGGACGCTGCAGCTGTTACTTGGTGTGTTCATTACATCCGGGAGTCTTTCGATGATCATCAGACCCGCGCGGCATGCGCAACGCTCGCCGCGCTTTGCGTGCCTCGCGGCTGGAATCGGCGGCGGAATTTTCGGCGGGATGTTCTCAGCATCCGGACCCATCATCGCTTGGTTTGCATACCGGCAACCGCTTGAAATCGGCGTGATCCGCGCAACAATCCTCACATACTTTGCCGTATCAACTGTCACTCGAAGTGCCATCGTGGGAGTCCAAGGGGGGCTAACCGAACATGTAATGCACTTGGTTTTGGTCGCCTTGCCCATTGTTTTCGTAAGCTCTTGGCTAGGCAAAATTCTACGTCCAGCAGTATCTGATGCGACACTCAAGCGGGTCATATTTTCTTTACTATTACTAATGGGACTGACTATTGTGTTGAGAGCGCTCGTTTAAACATTCCATCGCCAAGGACTCGCCGCGCCGCACAGATTCACACGGGTAGTTGCAACGTCTGAGTGGCAAACCGTGCGCTCACTTGTGAAAATCCGTGAACTCAAACAGCCTCCTACGTGATCAGCCTCACAGTTTAATCCCGCTCAATTGACCGGTGTCACACTCCTGACGGTACTCCGAGATCTTCGTCTTATTTCTAACTAGAGTTTCGCTATCAGAAGGTTATAAGACTATTTAGGAGCTTCAATAAAGTGATTACAAGGACATTGCGCAAAGTTTTCCCGGTCGCGCTAATGCTAGCGAGCGCCGGCCTTTCAGCCAGCACGCTGGAGTTTCGTGATGGCTTAGACATTCTGCTCGACGGCGCGAGCACCGGCGTAATTTATAACAGTACGCA
>JBLFWX010000109.1:0-15293 GCA_047611805.1 Gammaproteobacteria bacterium | reverse complement strand
ACGATAATTTCAACACCACACCGCCGGCGCACTCCACACGAATGTCACCGCTGTGCAGAGCGGGCGGTAACGACACCGGAGAGAATTTTGATTTAAGCTTCGTCGGTGCCCCGACCAACGCCCGACGGCGTGTGCTGAAATACTTCGAATTCAATCCGTGTGCACGGCAGAACGCTGTTGCTGTTTGCTCACTCGCCGCGTGAGCATCAACTAATGCCTGCCAATCCGCTGTTGTCCGTGTTCTCATTGACCGAATACCTCGTCTGATTTCAAACGCGTATTCTTACCGCACGTAAGTGCTACACCGCCAGGGTGTCGTTAACGAAGCGGTTACCCCCGATAACCGCGATCACAGATACCGCGCTTGATCGACTACTGGCGAACAGCCATTGCCTCGTCCAAGACCTCATCGAGCGTGTGCGTATCATGCACGGGTTGCGCGTGGCTGACCGCGGCTAAGATGATCCCGCGCTTCGCCGTACTCACCACCGATGCCTTCGACCCATACTCGTAAGGTTTGTGATCTTTACCTTTAGCGATGCAATACACTTGCCGCTCGTGCAAACTGTCAATCTTATTCTTGTCCTTCCGTTGTTGTGCCAATACCCGTTCGTAGAAGATGAAATCTTCTTCGTGGATAGCTGCGACCTCCACCGGTAATTTACGTCGTAACTCACGGATCAGAGCGTGCGCAATCGTTCCAATGCTTTCACCGCTTTGCGACGACGTTTTACATGACGGAAATGACGGCTCGCTAAGCGCAATGCTTTGACTTCTTTCACGGACGTTCGACGCTGCTCCACCTCATGACGCTTCGCCAATTTATTCACACAGTTGATGATCTTGATCGCCAACTTAGTACCCGTTGGATAAGTGATATTCTTTTCATTGGCTTCGGCCTCCTGCGTCGCTCTATCTCCTGCATATATGGACCCACTCCGGTTTGCAAGACATTCGATCATTGATGTGAGAGAAAATCATTGCTCTCATATATCCGGCCTTTCAATGGAAGTGTTTTGACTTCCTGGCCCCGATGGTTAACTGCGCTCATCCTCCCTCCGGCCTTGTTACGGCCTTTGCAGGAAACAGGTTTTGAATGAACTGGTCTGACCTATCTCACCATCCGATCTCTTGTCTCATGCAACTGAAAGAAAAGGTTCCTCGCTCAATGGAAGAAAGCAAACATTGATCGCTGCCATCCGCCGAATTCTATTGACGTGCTCATGGAGCCACACGATATGTCTCGCCTTTAGCCATAATGACCCACGCCATCCGAGTCATTTTATTGGCCACCGCTACACAAGCCTTGTTGTGCCCTCTGCGCGCCATCACCGCTTGAGCCCAGCGACTAAAACGGTCGGTCTTATTCGCCGAGTGACGCAAGACTGCTCGCGCCCCGTGGATGAACAACGTCCTGAGATACGCGTTGCCGCGTTTACTGAGCCCGAGCAAGAGCTTCTTGCCCCGCTTGAATGCTGCCCCGGCACCAAGCCTAACCAGGCTGAAAAGTGACGGGCGTTGACGACGACCCCATGGACGGGGGAGGTAGAGCGAAGCACGATCCAGAGCCGGAAATATTGATTTTTCTATATCCAAACCTATCGTTGTAATCTTCATTATGGATCCGCCCCGCTTCTGTTAAATGGTTATCTGAAACTCCATTTTGGCCCATCACGAGGCTGCTTAAGAGGTGGAGTGGGTCCATACCATTATCCCTGCAGTCGTGTACCGTAGAATCAATATGAACTTCCGCGTCTTCCGGATAACGGCCATGTAAGCGGACTGACTCTGCGAAGACCAATTGCGCGCCAGATGCGCCGATGCGTTTGCGAAAGTGACACAGCTCCGTCGCGCTACACGGCATCGAACGATCAAACTCAACCGCACCACAAAATATCGGGTAGTACGGATTCGCCTGTAACCCAACACGACCGACTCATCACTCAAGTTTTCTAATAGCTTCACGAACAACAACCCCCCCAGCCGCCGGATCGGGATCGCCGGGCGACCTTTATCCGGGTTGTAGTACTGAGCGAATTCATTCTCGAACCGAGACCAGTCGATGACTCTTGAGAGCAATAACAACGGGTCGTTAGGATCAAGCTGAGATAGGAGATCGCTACCGAAGATCTGCTGTTGAGCAGGCCTTGGCGCAGTGGGTTTGGTGAACATATTCTCTGTCCCATTCGACCGAAAATGACTTGCCTATTGTCTCCTTTACGGTCGAATGGGTCATGGTTTTTTTCACTTATAATCGTTATATATTAGTCACTTATCATGTTTTTAAGGGCCGACTATTTAGATCAACCCGTTATCGAGTTTTGGCATGGTGTCGTGAATGACGTCGCATGATGCTGTCCTCACAAAATGCCACAAAACTAAATAGCGGGCCGGTTACAGAAAACCTGCGGTAGCGGCCTCTCAATTTTCGTTGACGAAAAACCAAGCAATTGTCGGTAATGCACCGATTAAAGGAAATCCACTAAAACGCCTCAAAGAAAATAATTCCCCTGCGCCCGAAAGCCATCTGGCCAGTTACAGTGCCGTACGTGTGCTTTAGTTTGTGATTACAGCGAACCTCAATTTATTGCTGGCATGTTCTGCTCTTCAAGCTTCGGACGCTTGATACCCTTCGAGCCAGAACTTTTCCTGCGGCTTGAACGCGCCGAGTTGGATCGCGACGCCGCGGAAATTCCAGAACGTGAACTCACGTACGACTTTACGTTCACGGTACAAGTGAAACGTCATGCCCCGCGCGTGCGTCGTCTTACCCTTGGCGGGAAGTTCGAGAAAATCCAGGTTGTGTGTTGCTTTCCATAGCCAGTTCATCACGCCCCATTCGTCGTAATCGAGATCGATTCCGGCGAGCGCGCCACCGCTCCAGGTTTGCCACGATTCGGGACTGTAGTTGTCTGGTATCGAGTCGCGTTTGATCCCTTTGCGATCGCCCGCGAGGCCGCCATCGTAGCGGATCACATCGAATTGATGCACCCCGGCCGGGGAGTCGGGTCCATTGTTCGCGAACGGCAGGAACGCGCGGTACAGATCGTCCTTATTGTCGATCGTCTGAAACAGCGTGACGTCTTCAAACACAAAATCATCCGCGTAGTAATGCACGATCGCCTCGGCGCCGCCGGTAAAGAATGTATCGATCCATTCCTCCCCGGTGCTCATGTTCATGCGCCCCGACCCGTTGAAGCCTTTCACGGGTTCGCCCGCTATGCTGCCCTTGATGCCGACGCTCGCGGTCAAGGCGGCGCCTCCTAAGTAAGCTAGAAAGCGCCGCCGCTCCGGCGTTTCGGGTGAGGTTTGATCAAAATATCCAAGGTGCATACTTAACCCTCCTTCGGGCTTTGCAGGTAGCTGCCGAGCAGCGTGTGTACGGTTTGCACAATTTGCTCGCGCGAGCTGCCAGAAAATTTCATTTGTACGATCATGTGGGCGAGCGCGACGATCACGCGCGCTGCATCGTCTATTTCGATGTCGTATCGGATCGACGACTCCGCGATGCCGCGTTCAAGAATTTTCCGGATCCCGCTCCTCGCGCTGCTATAGAACTCGAGATAAGACGGCCATAAGCCGTCGCGGATCGAGACGCTCCATTCGAGCCACACGCGAATGTAATGTCCATGCGTGTCAATGGCATCGCAGAACGACATGAGCACTTGCTCCACCGCCGTGGGCGCGGCAACGTCCGGTTGGTCGTTCTCAGCGAGCAGATCGTCGAGCAGGAAACGGGACACTTCTTTCAACACGGCGTCGATCACATCGTCCTTGGTCGAGAAATAGTGGAACACGGTCGGCACTGCGACGCCGGCTTCGAGTGCGAGCGCGGTATGATTCGTCTCGCCGATACCACGCGCCGCAAACGTCGCGAGTGCTGCCTGGATCAGTTGGCGACGACGCGCATCAGGCGACATTCGGCTGGCCCGCAAAGGGGGGGGCTCTGCGCTGCGCCGCGCGCCGGATTTATCTTTCAACGACAACGCACTTGAAGTGTTTTCGGGCTACGTAGATAAAATGCGTCACACCATTCGATCTCGTCCTGGGTGATTTCGATCTGCTTGAATCGATCGAACAAGTGATTGATCGCGAGTTCGCCTTCGAGCAGTGCAAGCGCTCGCCCCACGCACAGATGTATTCCCCAGCTAAAGGCCATGTGTTGGCGGAGATCGGTGCGTGTGACGTCGACAACATCGGGATTCTCGAACACCGCCTCGTCGCGGTTTGCGCTGCCGTAGATCGGGAGCACGATCGCGTTCTCGGGGATTTTCACTCCCGCAATTTCCGTTGGGCACGTCGCACGCCGGAACAGTACTTGCACCGGCGCGAGGTAGCGCAGTGATTCCTCCGTGAAATTTGCGACGAGCGTCCGATCCGCGCGGATCAGTTTTTCTTGATCCGGAAACTCACGCAGACACACGAGCGCATTTGCGAGCAGGCTAGTTGTTGTTTCGTTGCCTGCAATGAGCAAAAGGATACACATCGCGAGAACTTCATCCGCGTTCAAGCGATCGCCAGATTCTTCCGCAGCCACGAGCGCGGAGATCAAATCGTCACTCGGGTTACGTCGCGCGTGCGTGATCCGGTCTTCGAAATAAGCGCGGAACTCGTCCGCGTCTTTGTGAATAGCGATCCGTTGAATATCGCTCAAAGTATCGGCGTTGCCACCGGCTGTGACGCTGTTCGACCAGCGTCGGAATGTTGTGCGCATCGAGGTCTCGATACCCATGATCTGGCCAACGATCTGCACGGGAAGCGGCGAGGCGAGGGTGTCAATGAATTCAAATTCGCCGAGACTTGCCGCCTCTTCAATGAGCCCGCTAACGATGCGTGTGATTTCCGGGCGCTGCGTTTCCAACATGCGACGCGAAAATGCCTTGTTAACCAAGGTGCGTAGCCGCGTGTGATCGGGTGGATCACAAGCGATCATGTATTGCGCATCCGGCGCCGGATTACCTTCGCCGAACGCGAGCTGGATAAGGGGATCGGACGAAAACGTTTTGTGATCCAGCAGGACCGCGCGCACGTCGGCATTGCGGCTCACGGCGTAACCGTTCAGTTCGGGAATGTATTTTACGGGTTCGTGCTCGCGCAGATAACGGTAGTAAGGATAGGGATCTACCCGTACAGCCGAACTCATCGGATTGTAGCGGGAATAATGTGGCGCGGATGAATTGGTGAGGGGCTTAGGATCAGGGCGATCATCGGATTGCATGGGTGTCTCCGGGGCGGTCTTGAGGCGGACCTAATCGCCTATTGAAATTTGCTTCAATAAAAGAATAGACTTATTGAAGTCAATGTCAATAAATCCCTGGGCGCGTAAGTGAGCCGAGAGCGCTGATTGGCCGCCTGCGTGGCCGATGCTCGCGATGGCAAGTGTGAACTCTGAGCTCTGAGCTATTGACATCATGTGCGCATCACGTAGGTTTCGAATCACAATCCCCAAGGAAAAATAATCATGCCGGATATCGCGGAACCGAGTCTCACGATCAGCGGCGGCAACGTCGTCGATGGTCTCGGCCGTGCGCCGTTTAAGGCCGATGTGGTCATCAGCGGGCAACGCATCATCGCCGTGGAAGCAGACACGACGATCCGCGGCGGCCGGCGGATTGATGCCACGGGTATGACCGTGATGCCGGGATTGATTGATGCGCATTGCCACATCAGTTTCGACGAACCAAATTCAAACGATGAATTGTTTTTTCACCGCCGCGAAGGGCTTGCCGCGATCATTGCGGCTGCCAACGTGACGAAGTTGCTTGCAGCCGGCGTGACGGGTTTTTTCGACGCAGATTCTCTCTATGAGATTGGCGTTGACCTGCGCGACGCAATTGAGGCTGGTATCGTGCCAGGTCCACGTATGCGCACCGGCGGTAACGCTTTGCTAACGTCCGTCGGCGGCACGGCGGGACGCTTGATCCCGGACGAAGGACGGCGCGGGTACGGCAAGGTCGTCAACAGCCGCGACGAAATCGTCGCTGAGGTTCGGCGCCAGATAAAAAATGGGGTGGACTGGATCAAGGTCCACGTCACCGGCCTCACGCCGCGGCAGAAAATCAAAGGCGAAGTACAGGTCTGGAGTCTCGAGGAACTGCAGCTCGTGTGCGACACAGCGCACGAACTCGGCACGCCGGTGGTCGGCCATTGCCGCGGTGCGTCGAGCACGCGCGATGCTGCGCTCGCCGGTTTCGACATGATCCTCCACGCGACGTATATGGACGATGCAGCGCTCGAGGCTGTGGTCGAACATTGCGTGCCGATCGTGCCGACGTTTACGTTTCAGGCAAATTTGGCCGATTACGGCGCGGCAATTGGCGCCTCCGTAGAAATTCGCGAGCTGTTCCAAAAAGAAATCACGGAAAGCGCCGCAATGTTGAGAAAAGCGTACGACGCCGGCGTACCCATGTTGTGCGGCACGGAAAGCGGCTTTTCGTTAACACCCTATGGCGACTGGCATTATCGCGAACTCGAAGTCTTTGTGCGTGACCTCGGCCTGACCCCACTACAGGCAATCACCGCGTCGACGAGCGCGAACGCGTTTGCGCTCGGTCTCGAAGGCGAGACTGGCGCAATCGAAGTCGGGCGGCTCGCCGATGTAATCGTGGTCGATGGCGATGTCGCGAGCGACGTTAGTCTGCTTGGCGAACGCGATCGGATGCGTCATGTCATTCTGGACGGTAGCGAAGTCACGATACCGCCACCGGCCGAGCGGCGCGATCCACCCGGCTGGCGACCTTCGAATTACGGCTCACGAGTCCTCACGCGCGCCGTTGTCGACGACATCACTGGCCGAACGCAGAACTCTCAGCAAGCGAAGCCCGCCCGATGAGCCTCGCCACCGCCGAGAGCATCGATGTTCATGCGCATGCCGTACTCGAAGAAACGATGGGCGCGGCAGGTCATTACGGTCCAGAACTCGGACGCGAAGCGGCACCGCGTTTCCGTGTGGGCGACTACGAACTTCACGGTGTTCGCTATCGCGGTAGCCCGTTCATGGATGTCGACTTGCGGCTCGCAGCGATGGATAAAGCAGGACTCGATTTTCAAGTACTGTCGCCGAATCCGTTAACGTATTTTCATTTTATAGAACGCGATCCGGCAATCGAGTTTTGCCGGATCCATAACGACGCGCTTGCCGCCGCCATTGTGCCGCACCGTTCGCGACTCGCCGCCTTCGCTGCTGTGCCAATGCAGGAGATCGGTGCTGCGATTGAGGAGACAGAGCGCGCGGTGCGTGAACTCGGTATGGTCGGACCGTATATCGGGACGGACTTCGGTCGCCCACTCGACGACCCAGCGCTCGATCCGTTCTATGCGAAGCTAGTCGAACTCGACATACCGTTGTTCATTCATCCCGCACCGGCAGGCATTGACGGTCCGCCCGGTGATCCGAATTTAAAACGCTTTGATCTTGATCTGATCGTCGGCTTCGCGGCACAGGAAACAATAGCCGTCGCAACCTTGATTTACGGCGGCGTGCTCGATCGCCATCCCGCGCTCGACGTGTGCGTCAGTCACGGTGGTGGTGCTACGGGATACCTCTTTGGGCGCATGCAAAGCGCGGCGCGTAAACGCCCCTGGGCGAATGAGAGTCTTCGTGCAGACGGCGCGTTCGAAGCTTTGCTAAATCGATTATGGTTCGATATTCACGTACATGCGGGCGATTCGCTCGGGCTGTTGAAGCAGCACGTGAACAACGAGCGCCTCGTATTTGGGATGAATTTCGCCGGCTGGGATCAACAGCCGGGCGACATACGGGAAGAAGCACGGCCTTATGCGAACAACACGCGGCGCTTGTTGCGCAGCGCAACTGATTGAACCAGGAGACACACGTGTCGGAAATCGAAGATTTAAAGCAACGCATCGATCGGATTGAGTCACGGGCAGCGATCAGTGAATTGATTACTGCTTACGCTATCGCCTGCGACGAACACGACATGCCGCACCTCGTGCGTCTATTTACTGAAGACGCGTGTCTCGATTCGCCGAGCGGCGCGCTGGTCGCAAACGGGCGCGCGGAAATCGAAACCATGTTCATCGACGTGTTCAAAATTCGTGGGCCGGCGTTTCACTGGACGCACGACCACCTGATCACCGTCGATCCGGACGATGCCGATCGTGCGACCGGACTTGTTTTGTGCCACGCGGAGACCTGCCCGTCGGGTGTCGCGAGCCTGGCGGCGCTGCGCTATTACGACAATTATCGGCGCGAAAACGGCAAGTGGTTGTTCGCGCGGCGCGAATTGCATTTCCTCTATTACGTTCCGATGACGCAATTGCCGGACGCGCTGAACCATCTCGATCGAGTGGTCGTTGGCGGGCAACGCAAGCCCGCCGATTATCCCGAAGCGCTACCTGCGTGGCAGGCGTTTCACGCGACGCACACAGATTAAACCTAGGTGGCTTGCATGGATCGAGAACCCATTATGCGCACGCTGACCCGGCGCGCGTTCGAACACTACAAGCACGGCACGACCGACCAAGCCCCTGAACCGATGACGATCCCGGTGGATGCCTACATCGATCCGGTGCGTTATCGGCGCGAAATCGATTGTGTGTTCAAACAGCTTCCGCTTGCACTCGCGTTGAGTATCGAAATTCCCGACGCCGGCGACTACCGCGCGATGCAAGTCCTCGAGGTACCTGTCCTAATTGTGCGCGGCAAAGACGGCAAGGCGCGCGCGTTTCTGAATGCCTGCCGCCACCGCGGTGCACAGATCTGCAAGCCAGGTGCGGGCCAAGCGCGTGTATTCACGTGTCCTTACCATGCTTGGGCGTATAACGATCGCGGCGAATTGATCAGCCGCTACGCTGCGGAAACGTTCGGCGATGTCGATCACGCTTTACTCGGCCTGAAGGAACTCAGTTGTGAAGAACGTGCGGGTCTCGTCTACGTCATGCTCACTCCGGATAAGACCTTCGACATCGATGCCTGGCTCGGCGATTTTCGCGACGAACTCGATAGTTTGAAGCTCGATTCATGGCACATTTTCGAACAACGCGAGTTGCCGGGACCGGGCTGGAAGGTCGCGCTCGATGGTTATCTCGAGGCCTATCACCACAATTCGCTGCACGGTAAAACCGTCGGCCAGCTCACGGTCGGTAACCTGCTGGTGCTGGATACCTGGGGACCGCATCAGCGCCTCACGTTCGGGCGTAAGTCGCTCGGTGAACTCGCAGATGCGCCGGAATCTGAATGGGATCCGAACAAACACATCCGACTCATTCACAACTTTTTTCCTAACCTTTCGATCTCCGGGATCCTCGGTGACCATTGCCTCGTAAGTCAGGTGTTCCCGGGACCGACGCCGGCTTCTACCGTGACGCGCCAAACGGTCCTGTGCGCGAGCGTACCGAACTCCGACGAAGCGCGCGCGCCCTCGACCTTATTCAGCGAGATGGTGTTGCAAGCGGTACGCGACGAGGATTACGTCGTCGGTGCGACAATACAGGCCGGACTCGGCAGCGGCGCAAACTCGGAATTTATTTTCGGTCGCAACGAGCCCGCAGTGCAGAATTACCACCGCACGGTTGCGGAGGTAATGTCGGGCGAGATCCCGCTCCCAGTGTGTGATGTTCGAAAATAACGGATGAGCCTCAAATCATGAACAAACCCGACAGACTCAACTCGCTCGCCACGGATTTCGATATTGACGATCCGGTATTCGCGGAGAATTTCGAGGACGCGCTTGAGCACCTCGTTGCGCATTGCCCCGTAGCCCACAGTAATCGTGGACCTGGCTACCATGCTTTCAACCGCTATGAGGACGTGCGTCGCTGCGCGCAGAACTGGCGCGCGTTCAGCAGTGCGGACGGCTGGATGCTGGATCCGCCGGATGGCAATATTCATATTCTGCCGGAAGATTGCGATCCGCCTTATCATACGAACTGGCGCCGCGTATTGAATCCCTTCTTTACCGCGGAGGCCGTGGACGAGCTCGAACAACACGCACGCGATTACGCCGGGGAACTGGTAGATAAGTTTGCCGGTCGCGGTGAATGCGAATACGTCGCAGATTTTGCCGCGCAGCTGCCGGGATTGATTTTGTTTAAGCATATTCTGCCCGTGCCAGTCGACGATTTGCCGGCTTTGTTTAAGGACATCAACGCCTACTCATTCGGGCCAATTGTCGACCGCGCGCCGGCGTTCGGCCGCGTCTACGAGTATCTACAAAAGTTTCTTGAAGTGCGCCGCGATTCATCGCCTAAGGGCGATCTCGTCGATGTGATCCTCGCGGGGGTGGAACGCGACGGCGAACCCTGTCCTTGGGATGACAAAGTTCATATCGCGCTCGACGTTGTGTTCGGCGGTTTGGCAACAACGACGCATGCGATGTCAGGTGCGATCTACGAATTGGCGAAACAACCTGAAATCCGTCGCGGACTGCTTGGCAACGAGGCGCAGATGCACACGGCGGTTGAGGAAACAGTGCGCATGCATGCGCCCGTGGTCGCAGTGGGTCGCACGGTGCGCGAGCCGATCGAAGTGCGCGGCGTACAACTCAAACCTGGCGATCGGATTGCGCTGAATTACGCCGCCGCATCGCGCGATCCGGACGTGTGCTCACGGCCGCGGAATTTCGACGTCGAGCGCGAAGAAGTCGTTCACACGGCGTTCGGTGTCGGCCCGCATCGTTGCATTGGCGAGCATCTCGCCCGACTCGAAATTCGGATCGCGGTGGAAGAATTTCTGAAACGGATCCCGGAGTTTCAGATCAAAATCGGTACGACGCCGCACTTTGAAAGCGGGCAGTTGCGCACGATGAAGGATCTTTATCTCACCTGGTGAGAATTCTCTGCGTCGTGGCAAATGCGGCATTCGTAACTTACTTGGAGGCAGGCTGATAGATCCGATAGCAAAGATGAAAGAAGCGACGCGTGAGGGATGGTCGACATTCGCGCCGTTCGAAACTACGACGGGTGCGGTTGCGCCGATGTTAGTTAAGTTTGCCGGCTTAGAAGAAGGTCAGCGCGTGCTTGACGTGGGCTGCGGTACCGGCGTCGTTGCAGTAACTGCGGCGCGAGCGGGCGCAGTGGTGGTCGGTCCCGATTTAACCCCGGCGTTACTCTCAAGAGCGAATGAGAACGCCGATCTCGCGGGTGTATCAATTGAATTTCTCGAAGGGGATGTGGAGAACCTTCCGTTCGACGGCGCAAGTTTCGATGCGGTGGTCAGCCAATTTGGTCACATGTTCGGTCCGCGCCATGCGATCACGACCAGTGAAATGTTGCGCGTACTGCGCCCTGGTGGTGTCATTGCTTTTTCGACGTGGCCACCGGAGCTTTTTACAGGGCGCATGTTCAAATTTATTGGTGGCTATCTCCCACCGCCGCCGGCGGGTGCTTCGTCACCCGTCGCCTGGGGTGATCCAAACATAGTAGGACAGTATCTCGGTGATGCGGTGACTAACATCTCATTCGACAGAAACACGTTGCGCCTGCCTGGGCTCAGTCCCGCACATGTCCGCCTTTTCATGGAAGCAAACGCGGGGCCAGTGTCACGACTGGTCGAATCGCTGGCTGATGATGTAGCTCGTCTCGCGCAGTTTCGGGAAGAATTCGAGAGCCTGGTGTCGATCTATTTCGAGGACAACGTCGTGCGTCAGAATTATTTGATGAGGCGGGCAACTAAAGTCTGATGGGAGTCATTTAATCCAGTTTTAAGTGAGCTGGTTAACGCTTTGTATTTCGCCGTATCGATATTGTTGCGTCGTTGGGGACGGAACTAACAGAACAATGCGACAAGAACCGAGCTTTTTCATTTGCCGCAGATCCCTATTAAACAATTCTGAAACGAGACGAGGACCGAGATCAGCTCTCTGATAAGATTGAGAGAGAACGGTTCGACGCCTACTTCGACAAAGACAGGGTACGGATAGGGTTCTAGCGAATAACGTGGAAGAAACTGTCGACGCTGATCGCGTTTTAGTTAGTTCGGGGTGTATTCCACCCCGGTTCAGCAATCCATACGACGAACGGAATTATCGCAGCTGCAGGCAACGCTCGTCCTGGTTGATGTCTAGATCAGACTAATTGCGCGCCACATAATTCACTGAGTAATCGTAGTGTTCGAATTTAAGGCTGCAGTCGATGTCCTACTGCAAGGACTGCGGTTTAGTTTGGGCGCGACGCCCACTTGGTAATCAACGAAGCATCTTTATCCAACTCGGCGTTGCAATACCTAATTCGGGATCGAAACACGTTGTTGAATTCTCAGAACCCAGTGGCCATCAGTATCGTTGCGAACTGAGCGCAGTTTGGTCCGAGGCAATGTGCGATTCCAAGTTACCATCAGGGCAATCTGCCCCCCGCAACATATAACTCGTACCGATCGACATCAACTTGCGACTCTTTTCGTCTCGTCGTAGTGGTCGACGCCGGAAACTCCGATAGTCCTGTCTGTCATTGTAGGTCGCGAACTGACTCGAATGCTGTGCACGAGTCATCCTCTAAGCCGCCGGAGTGTGTCGAAAATTGAGGAATTCATTTGGTTGATTAGTAAATCTGGATCTCGAAACTGTAACGGGACGGTTCCGAACGTGTTCGTTCGCGACGAGCGAATACAGTGCGATCCGCCAACGCTGCGCATTAAAACAGTGCGTGCGCGAGCGCAACAACCCAGCAATCGTCCTTGATCTTCGCTAATCGACTCGAGAAACCTCTTTGGCACGATTCTCGCTTAGCTATTAATGCCCGGACTGGCCTCACGAAAAATTACTTTAATGAATTTTCTAATATTTTCGTCTTACTTGAGGAGACTACACATGTCCACTTTTATCCGAACCGTGTCCGTAGGGGTCATGGGGGCCGTGCTGCTAACCGTGGGAATCGGTAGCGCAAGTGCGGGCGGAAAAATAGCCATCGACGACACGAAATGGATCAGTATCGGAGCGGGAGCACGAACCTCATTCACGACGATTGAGGATGCCGCACCCAATGGGAACGACTGGTCTAGCGACTTTAATCTTGATAACGCGCGTCTCTATTTCAACGGGCAGATTCACGAGATGATCAAGTTCGAACTCAATACGGAGTGCGTGTTCTGCGGCAATAGCGCCCTAGAAGAGTTCGTACTTCTCGACGCCATCGCGAAGTTTGAATTTTCTCCTGCCTTAAACATCTGGGCCGGGCGACTACTCGTGCCTGCAGAACGTCAAGAGCTTAACGGTCCGTATTACTCAACGACTTACGACGCATATAAAACGCCATTCTACCCGTCCGACTTCAGTGTCGAATTTGGCAGCGGCGGGGCAGGCGTTTATGCACGTGACCACGGGGTCAATTTATGGGGTGCGATTGGTCCCGAAGGGGCGTTGCAGTACGTCTTTGGCGTGTTTAACGGGCTCGAGTCCTCCACGGGATCAGGTCCTAATCAGGACGACAACGTGCTATTTGGCGCGCGGGTTGCTTACAACTTCCTAAGCGTTGAAAAGAACCCTGGGTACTATACCAGTGGTACCTACTACGGGGGCGGCGGTAACATCTTTACCCTTGCTTTTGCCATGCAATATCAGGAAGACGGTGCAGGCACCTTCAGGAATCCGGGCGATTTTTTCGGCTTCAGCCTCGACGCACTCTACGAGGCGACGCTTGCCAATAAGCTAGTCCTGACATTCAACGGTGAGTACAAAAACTTTGACTCTGATTACTCAACAGCCGCATTCACCGACGGCGATGCTTGTTTCTGTATGTTCGACGGCGACTCCTACTCGCTCGTAGGCCTTGTCATGTTTCCTGAAACAGTCGGCATCGGCAAATTCCAACCCTACGTTCGCTACACCGAAGTCAGTCCCGACAGCAGCTCTGGTCGAGATGAAATCGAAGGTGGCGTGAACTACATCATCGATGGACACAATGCGCGTATCTCGATGTTCTACCAACACGGCGATATCGCGACGAAAGGTTTGAACTACTCACCTGGTGCGACTGGCAACGACGTTGGCGCATTCAAACTTGCTGTGCAACTGCAACTCTAGGAAGCGACCGCGATGTACGAACAGGTCTAATTATTAAGTCAATCTTCTGTAGGAGAAGAATAACTATGTACGTATCCAATAAGAGTCTTTTACCCGCATTGGCCGCCGCCTTGATGGTGACCGTTCTAACGCCTGTCCGGGCTGACGACACTATCAAGGTGGGCGTCCTTCATTCGCTGTCCGGGACGATGGCGATTAGCGAAACGACGCTCAAAGACACGATGTTAATGCTGGTCGAAG
Organism: Gammaproteobacteria bacterium; assembly: GCA_047611805.1. Classification (GTDB taxonomy): domain Bacteria; phylum Pseudomonadota; class Gammaproteobacteria; genus UBA11873. The sequence continues at coordinate 1,074 of JBLFWX010000109.1, read as the reverse complement.
AGCAGAATAGAAAAGGTGGCTTGCTGGGCAAAAAGCTTGAAGCTGTTGTTGTCGACCCGGCCTCAAACTGGCCGTTGTTCGCCGAGAAAGCGCGCGAGCTGATTGAAAAAAACAAGGTGGACGTGGTTTTTGGCTGCTGGACCTCAGTATCACGGAAATCCGTGTTGCCGGTGTTCGAGGAATTGAATAGTTTGCTGTTCTACCCGGTTCAATATGAAGGCGAGGAATCATCCAAAAATGTTTTCTATACGGGCGCTGCACCGAATCAGCAAGCGATTCCCGCGGTTGACTATTTGATGAATGACATTGGTGCGAAACGCTGGGTCTTGGCCGGTACGGATTATGTTTATCCGCGCACGACCAACAAGATCTTGGAGGCCTACCTGAAATCGAAAGGTGTGGCCGATGAAGATATCATGATCAACTACACGCCGTTTGGCCACGCCGACTGGCAGTCGATCGTTGCCGACATTAAGAAGTTTGGTTCAGCGGGCAAGAAAACTGCAGTGGTGTCTACCATCAATGGTGATGCGAATGTGCCGTTCTATAAAGAACTCGGAAATCAGGGCATTTCCGCCGAGCAGATTCCCGTTATCGCGTTCTCTGTTGGTGAGGAAGAGCTCTCCGGAATTGACGCGAAGCCGCTGGTCGGACACTTGGCAGCGTGGAATTATTTCATGAGTGTCGAGGCCGATGTAAACGACGCCTTTATCAAGAGTTGGTTGGGATTCATCAAGGACGAAAAACGCGTTACCAATGATCCGATGGAAGCGCATTTCATTGGATTCAATATGTGGGTCGAGGCAGTCAAGAAGGCTGGAACGACAGATGCGACGGCTGTTCAGGACGCTATCATTGGGGTCGCCGTCCCAAATCTATCGGGCGGCTTGGCAACAATGATGCCGAATCACCACATCACGAAACCCGTGTTGATTGGAGAAATCCAAGCCGACGGCCAGTTCGATACGGTGTGGCAAACGTCTGGCACGGTTGTTGGCGATGCTTGGTCAGATTTCCTGCCAGGCTCGCGTGACATCACCGCCGATTGGACTGCGCCATTAGCGTGCGGTAACT
>JBLFWX010000108.1:0-15423 GCA_047611805.1 Gammaproteobacteria bacterium | reverse complement strand
TATTCCAATACGATTAAGCTTCATTTGGACTCCTCCTTACCGTTGACTGGTTGCTTAAGAATTTCCAGTCTGGCACATCGATGCCGTTAGGAAAGGCGGAGTCCATACCATTGTTGCTGGCGTAAGCAGTCAATCAATGGCGTATATGTTGAGTCGCATCTGAAAGTGATCCAAATGTCCTACAGATTTGCATTTAGTATTGATCCACCTTTTCAACGATAATCGGCTACTTCCGGCCGAATTGCCGGTGCAATTTTTAGTGCAATTGCCGGATTACATGAGCGTGCACGTCAACAGTACTGAAGGATAGGATCAGACACAGACACAGACACAGACACTCGCCCTCGCCCTCGCCCTCGCCCTCGCCGCCCAAGGCTTCACCTTTTTTGCGATTGCCTTGCCGGACTCGTTTTCGGCCAAACGCAATTCGTAAGTTTTTTTTGCAGGTTCATCTATACTTGCGGCGTAGTTCCGAAGAACCGCGAGAACCGCGAGAGCCGTAGTGCCGTGTCGGCCGCAACGCCACGCCGCCCTTTAAAAATGGCCGACATGCGATTCGCGGGCACGTCTAATGCCTTCGCCATCGCATTGGCTGATAAGCCGAGCTCCTCGATCTCCCCACGCAAGACTTCGCCGGGATGCTTGGGCGCATACTATTTTTGAAACTCATGCGTTAAACCTCCTTCAGTGATAATCCACGATCTCGACATCGTAGGGGCCATCGTCTTCCCAACGAAAACAAATGCGCCACTGTTGATTAATCCGAATGCTGTGTTGTTCTTCTCTATTGCCGGATAATCGTTCCAATCGATTACTCGGCAATCCACCCAGATCCTGCAGCGATTCCACGCTGTCAAAAACCGAAACAGAGTTTCGGGGACAGTATATTTAATTCGCATTCGCGCAAGCCGCAATTAAATATACTGTCTCCGAAATTCGGACAACTCGCTTGAAAAGCGTCGGCAGTATCGGCCAGAGATTGTACGATCTACGCGGTCAAACCGGATGTCAGCTGCACGTATTTCGCATACGTGCGGCGCATGATGCATTCAGACAATGTCCAAACACTGAAGCATCATATGACGAGCGTAATTAGTATATTCTTCTCTGCAGCGCATTCGAGTTAGCACCCAGGGGATTTGAAATGGAAACTTTTGCGAATATCGACGAACAGGAATTCCGAAAATTTCTCGAAGCTAAGGATTATCCAGAACCCGAAGTGCTAGAGCGCGAAGCAAACTTCAGCAATGACCAGCACACCCATGAATTTTCTGCTGCCGCACTCGTGTTATCGGGTGAGGTTAATGTCATTACCGATGCGGGCACGACAACGTGTCGCAGTGGTGATATGTTCACCCTTGATAGCGGTGTTCCTCATTATGAGCGTTATGGCCCAGACGGGGCGTATTATCTGGTCTCGCGTAAGGTTTAGCAGACCGGAGATAGAGTGAGATAATTGGGGCCTCCCCATTTTCAGGATCAACGTTTCAGTCTTTCCGAATAGGACTCTTGAGAGTCCTATTCGGACTAGTGACGCAATGTACTTGTCTCGCAAGTGCAAAGTCGCCGAGCGCTCGCAGCCGAAACAACGAAGCCTATTGCAATCTCGACAGGGCCTCTTCTGTCAAGAATTATTACAAATGCGCTGTCTCGGGCGCCCGACAACCCGAGCGAATTGTGTAATTAACTACTTTTAGGTTGTTTTATTAGATTCGCACATTGCATGCGCGTGAGCCCCCCGGAAAGTTAATATCATAGGGATGGCATTTAGCCGTTCGGTACTCATGCTCGTTCTTTAGTTTTCGCTTGTTATCGGCGTTGCATTTCGCTTGGGGATCTAAGCAGCAGTTTGGGATCCACCGCCGGTCATTACCCTTTGGCCATTTCGCCCATTTTCTTTAAGGTCGCGGTCGACCATACTTCGCCGGGTTCTAACCATCCGTCCAACGCCCGAGCGCCGTTTGGAAGTTCAAGCCAGGGTTGTTTACTTCGTCTAAAAATGTGGTGGCTTGGCGGCGCTAATGTCGGGTCAACTAGTGTCGCACCCCGTACAGCGATGATCGGAAGATCCACGAAGTGATATTTGCTCCATATGACCGTGGCGCATTTCGGACATAAATTTGCATCGTATCCGGCAGCGCTGGGTGCCGGATACGTTACCGTGGATACCTCGCCTTCGAGCTCAAAGTCTGCTTTCGCGACGCCAAGTAATATAACAAAAGCAGACCCCGAAAATCGCTGGCAATCGGCACAATGGCACGCATGCACAAACAACGGCTCATCTTTGATCTCGTAACGGACTTGGCCGCACATGCAGCCCCCAATTAATGCCATTCGCCTCTCTTACTGTGTACTGACACGCTAATTAGCGGCTCCAACCTCCCCGAAAGCTTCGATAGGCGAATAGGTAAAGGACAAGCATAAAGCAACTTACTTGCTGCCAGTCCTTTGAATTCTTCTCGTTAGCTCATCCTGCGCGACTTTTGGAATTAACCGAGCGGGCATGCTCTCGAGTCCGAATACGAAGTTCGACGGAATATATAGGCGCGATCCTCTCGCGCCCACCTGGGCGTGTTGAGCAACCAGATAAACGGGATGAAGTCATAACCCCCTTCCTTGATTTTCCGTGCGGCCCGTTTATAAACACTCCAGACCCGCTGATTCCGGCGAGGCTTAGCGATACCCCAGCTGATGTAGTATTCGAGTCTGGTCACACCAAGCCCCTTACCCTCGGCCAATAATTGATCGATCTCCTGCCAGTGAGCTGCGCGCAAACCCTTTGGCAGGTTCATTCCCTTGGGTCGTCCCCACACCTCGAAGGTTAACATCGCGCCAGGATTTCCTACCGTGATCGGCACTTGCTCGTTGTTGGCGACAACACGGCGCGGGCGGATAGTCATGGGAGCAGATTGGCGCAGATTCGGAATATCCGGCGCCAGCTCCCGCCAAGAATTCGGAGTACCTGATCGAGTAGCGCCTCGGCTTCGTCGACACGCCCCGCGTCAAGTAAAGGCCCCGACCTTTTCCATAATTCGCATTAGCGGTGCCGCGTCACGGCCCTCGCTATGCCATTGCTGTGCACCTTTTTCGTGGTGTGCACCTTCTCCTGGATCTGCCATTCCCGCTCTTGGCTGCACGCGGGAAGCGCCGACCATAGTCCGCAGATTAGTACTGCACCTAATAGATACTTGATCTTCAAACCTGCGCTACCGCGGCGCACGACTGCCGAAGGCAAGCAACGGTGGGGAGTAGGCGCTCATTGCCGCCACCCGTGAGAAGCTTGAGTCGAGGGCTGTGGCTCCGGCTACTGGAATTTCAGGGCACGGGTCCAGTGCACCGACCCAACCGTCATAGAGTCCTTCGCCCGCGAAAGTTTGATAGGCGCCGGGAGTGACCGGGAAATCGCGCGACAACGTCAGCCCCGCGAGGTAAATCCGGCCGGGAGCCGTCAACGCGATCCCGTAACCAATACCGTCTTCGCCGCCGCCAAAACGCGTGCCCCATAGAATCTGTTGGGCTTGAGGGTCCAGTACCAAAATCAATGGGTCGTAGTTTTCCTTTGCGTCGAGCTTCAATTCGCCGTTGAGGAACAGTTCGTCACGCCACACTCCGGTGACGTAGATGCGACCACTCTCATCAATCGTCATGTTCCTGAAGGTTTCAGTATTACGCAGGCCAATACGGGTATAGATTCGAAGTAGCCCCGCTGGATCGAGCGCTATGATATAGCCGTCACGCCCTCCGAATCCAACGAATCCATCATAATTAACGCCCGATATCGGGTGTGTAATGTCTTCCAGAAATGGAGCGTTCTCGGAAGTCATCGTAAAGTAGGTCGCGCCTTCACTGTTCGAACGGAGCCCGCCTGCGAACTCGAGTTCGTCTGAGCCCATATACGTCGAGAACACCAGCGCGCTTGCATCATTATTGAGTTTGAATACGAACACATCGCGCAACCCCCCGCCGAAAACTTCCTGTACACTCGTCGAGTCGGTCGGCAGATCGTCTGAATAAGTGTCGAACATCACCACTGGCCGCTGGGCGGGATCGACGTCAAGCCGCACATAGCCTTTGGAAACCAAGCCCCGACCGGGGTAATTTTGATCCTCCTCGGCATCGCCGCCGCTGCCCCCCAAATAAGTACTGTAGACCAATGACGATGTGTGGATGTTTATCTTCAACACAAAAACATCGGTGCTGCCACCGCCAAAAGTCGTCTGGTACGCTCCGCTCGTAGTCGGGAAATCCGTCGACGATGTTGAACCCGCGATGTAGATCAGGCCGTATTCGTCAATCACGATTGAACGGCCGCGGTCGTCCCCGGCCCCACCAATAAATGTCGAATACAGTACTTCGCTCCCCGCAGGGTTCATTACCACCAGGAAGGCGTCGCGCTCGCCGCCGCCATATTGCTCCTGGTAGGCGCCTGGCGTTGTCGGAAAGTCCGGCGATGAAGTGTTCCCAGTGAGATAGATCATACCGTTGGGGCCGGTCTTCACGTCCTCACCGAATTCGACACCGGTGCCGCCAAGGTAGGTCGAAAATATGACCTCACCGCCGTCGTCGCTGCGCGCGAACTTCGTTATGACGGCATCCGCGCCACCGTTCAGCGTGCTCTGATATGCATTCTGGACCGGGTAGTCGGTTGATGTCGAAAATCCGAACGTGATCAAGTTGCCTGCCGGATCGGCAGTGATACGTTCAACCCAGTCTTGTCCGCTGCCGCCTAAATAAGAAAACCACTTCCCTTGGTAACTGTTACATTCACCGACTTCCTCAGCAATGGCTGGCGCAACAAACAATGCACCAGCGAGCACCAGCAGCGCGGCCTCGCGACAGTTCTTTGACAAGTTACGAATTTCCATTGACTTTTCCTTTGAAGCGTTCGCCGGCGATAACACCGGCTATAGACGATGTGGGCTACATAAGGTTGCCGAACCGTGAGAAACGACCGAAAGTTAACTAACGATGCCGGGAATGCCGCGGGAAACCCGTGCGATTACGACCAATTAATGAGACGCCACTAAAGTACACTATCAGTGCCAGGAAGCCGAGAAAACTATTGTTAAAGCGATAGTTTAAAGAGTGGTTTGAGGTCGTCCTCCGGCAGTGCACACCGACATCGCTATTATCGGTTCAGCTTGAAGTCATTAAAATCACCGGATACCGACGTCGAACGACATGCCGTCGCGTGCTAGGAAGAACGATTCCGAGCGTCAAGATAGTCGCGAACGGGCGGTGCCAGTACGCTCCTCAAGGCTTCGTCCGGATCCATGAAATCCGCGGATATGACCTCTCGTTGATCAACTCTGATTTCGGGTGCTACCGCTAATGTTACTTCAAAGAAAAAGCAGCTATCTCGCTTGAATTCAAACGTCGTCGGAAAAACTCCGGCGGCACGGAACGCGTTCTCGGGCAAGTCGATCCCCACCTCTTCCCGGAGTTCGCGCTGCGCTCCCTTGATTGGCTCCTCACTTTTGCGTAAGCCCCCGGCGGGCAATGCGATCCAATGACGATACGAGTTGCGGATAGTCAGAACGCGCCCGTTATGCCAGACCGCAATGAATACGCCACGACGTCGCGGACGGAACAGGAACCAACAGACGAGCAAGATCCGATACGCGACGAAAAGCGCGCTTTTATACAGAAGATTAACGTAGCTTTGTTTCACGAAATTAGCACTCGACAGATTCCGAGGTGCAATTGTTGCCTCAGGTTGCGCGTTAACCAAGCGGTCTCACAATCTACGCGGACGCAATATACCGTGTCTGACTGACGTTGCTGGGTGTCTCTCATAACCTCCGTGGGCCACCTAACCCGGGGCCTATCTTTAAGCCGGGACGCTTCCGTTGATGATTTACCGACTGTCGCACAGGTGCAAGCGGGGAACAGCTCGTCGGTCAGGCGCGCGTTGATTAATCGGCGCCGAGGAGCTGCTTGTCCCGAATCAGCGCGACCAATCCGTGGGGGCCCACCGGTCATGGACGGTGCCGTTGAAATGCGAGTCCCATCCTAAGCTGGACGTTTCGCGCGGCTCGTTTAGTATGCGCCCGTCAGTGAACAAGGTAAACAGTTCCGGCGTGCGAGCCGATAAACCAGCGCAGTGATCGGGCGCGGCACCGTCAGGCGATCGATACACGCGATCCGTATTCTAATAATCTCGGGATGCCGCCAACTTTCGGATCAGGTCGACTGAGTTCCAAAAGAACACCCAATCGAAGTATTCGCGTCGAATCGTCCCAATCAATCGTTCGACGAACGGATGTGAAGTGGGGACATACGGTACTGGCTTGGCCTCATCTCTCTCACTGACTCGCGAATTTGCGCGCCTTCGGTGCAAACGAAATGGCAGATCATGATCGGTGCTGGTGTAACCCGGTGTCGGCTGACCGGAAGCGGCGTCATTAAACATCCGACATACATCAACGCCCAAGACTGCACGATAAGCCCCATTCACGCCAAGATTTATCAATTCGCCATCCACACGATAACGCGCTCGATGGCTGCTCCTACGGTCACGCTCCAGCTTTAGAATCGTGCTATGCCCGCCGTAACGGCCGGTCGCGGGGAGACAGCCTGTAGATCCGAAATGCGCCAACTACGGTCATTTGGAAGCAGCCAAGAAGCATTCAGCTATGTTGAATTAATGGCTCATTTCCGACCGACCGATGAAAGCATGATGCTCACCGCGGTCGCGCCGGGAATCGACATCGACAAAGACATCCTCGGAGGGATGGACTTCGAGCCCTTGATTAATGAGCCACGCCAGATGGAGCCGCGGCTGTTCCTGCCGCAAGTGATGGGGCTCAAGGATGAGATGCTATCGATGAGCTTGTCGGACCGTATCTACTATGATCAGTCGGCGAACAACATTTTTCTCAATTTCGCCGGACTTCGGGTGCAAAACGCCAAGGACGTGCACGACATCCGCGAGACGGTCGAAGGTCGCATGGCGCCGCTGCGCAAGCGCGTGCATTCAGTCGTCAACCACGACAACTTCGTCATCAATAAAGATGCGATGGACGACTACGCCGACCTCGTCGAGTACATCGAGCAAACCTATTATCTAAGTGTTCACCGCTACACGACGAGTGCGTTCTTGCGCCTTAAACTGGGCAAGGAGCTCGGCAAGCGTGCGCTTTCGTCGAGGAACTGACGCGGACGATCCTCGAATCAGGTGAGCTGCAAGACGTTGGGGATCGGTACGATTATACTGGCAGCTCGCTCATTGTCGCACTCCCTACGACCTTGCGTGACTCGTTGATGGCTCGCTTGGATCGATATCCGGAGGCGAGGCAAGTCGCACAGCTAGGCGCGGTGATCGGTCGTGAATTTAGTCGCGAACTATTAGCTGCCGTCTCGACACTCCCCGACGATAGGCTTGAGGCCGGTGTGCGCCAATTGCTCGAAGCCGACCTGATCTACCCGCGCGGGCGTGCGCCCCGGCTTCGTTATCAATTCAAGCATGCGCTAGTACAGGACACGGCTTACCAGTCGCTGCTGCGTCGCCGGCGGCAAGTGATACACGATCAGATCGCAAAGACGCTGCGAGACAAATTCAATGAGACATCCGCCATACAACTAGATCTGTTGGCGCATCATTTAACCGAGGCTGGCCAGACTGAAGCGGCGATCCCACTCTGGCAACAAGCCGGTGAATATGCTCTAGAGCGCTCGGCGAACGCGGAAGCCGTTGCGCATTTGAAAAAGGGTCTCATGTTGAACGACTCGCTAGTTGAGAATCCGGCGACAATGCAGCAAGAGCTGACGCTGCTCCTATTGCTAGCACCAGCGCTGAACGCGACCGTCGGTTACGGTCATCCCGAGGTCGCCAAGACCTTCGAACGCACGCGAGAACTTGACTCGGTTTTGGTGGACTCCCCCGAGCACTTCGCCGTCCTGTTCGGCCTCTGGTTGCACTATGGAAACGTGCCAAACTACGCGGTTTCTCGCGAGCTCGCAGAACAACTCGTCGTCGAGGCCATGCGCAAGGCGGACGACGAACAGATATTAATTAGTGAGCTGGCGCTTGGCGTCAGTATGGGTTGGATGGGAGAATGTCCTGGTTCGAAAGAGCAGTTCGAAGACGTCGCCGCCGCGTATCGGGACGATCAGCATCGCGCATTGACTTTAAAATACGGTGGCCTCAACCCGTGCACTTTCGCCCATGCCCATGCGGGCATGGGCTGCTGGTGGGCCGGGTACCCCGAGCAGGCACTGGCGCATTGCGCGGCAGGCCGCGCACTTGCGGTTGAAATTGGGCAGACCGCCAGTGACGTACACACATTGGCACAAACCACGTTTGTTCAACATAACTGCAGGGATATCGAACGGACTCGTGAATTTGCTGAATTATTCCGGACTTTAGCGGTTGAGAACCAGATGCCGTACTGGGCGGCGTGGGGAAACATCTACTTAGCCGCGGCGAATAAAGATGTCGATAACCTCGAAGGTGCGATGGACACTCTCGTCGCAGCTAGTACGCGACTCGCGCGGACGGGTTATCTTGGATTTCTTGCGGATGCTTATATTCACCACCGGCAAGTGGATCAAGCACTCGTGGCGCTCACAGAAGCTATTGAGATAGCTGCGGGCGGGGAACGGTATTATCTCGCCGAGCTACACCGTCTGCGGGGCGAGTCCTTACTTTTGCGGGATGGTTCAACCGCCGATGCAGAAGAGTGCTTCGAATACGCCATCGACGTCGCGCGCCAGCAACAGTCGAAATCGTGGGAGTTGCGCGCGGTAACGAGCTTGGCGCAGCTGTGGAAGCGACAAGGTAAGGCGAGGGAGGCGCGCGAAAAATTGAGTGATATATACAATTGGTTCACTGAAGGCTTTGACACGAAAGACCTCGTGGATGCGAAGGCTTTGCTGGACGAGTTGGGATAGGGTCTGGAATTTTAAACGGTGCGCTTGGGGTCGGTTTTACGCATTCACACACGGCACGCGACCGTGCGGCATCAAGTTCGCGCCGACGTTCAGAGCGACAGAAGCGACTGAGTAAAGTCGGCCACCTTCGGACGGTCACGGTTTTTAAAGTGGACGTTTGAGGACGCTGTCATCTGGCAGGTTGAACAACTTGGTAGGCGCATTTTTTCTATTTTTGAATCTGACCAGTCATGCGGGTAATCCAGTCTGGATCCGTAGAGCGAAACCGGATTTCATCGACGTAATTTCTGAATGTCGAGTGATTCATCGAAACTGCACTTTCCCACCAGATTACTACTCCTTCGCTCGTAAATAGCCGGACGATTGATTCTTCAATTTGCGTCCACGCCTCAGCAGGCAAGAATCCCATTTTGGGTTGCCGATGTAACCCCTCGAATACAACGAATAGTTCTGCAACTAGTGTGAGGGAACTGGCTCGTTCGTCGTTCGAAAGCGCGAGGTATCCTCCATACCACGTACCAATATGCCCGCAAGTTCCGGCGACTGATTCACGCCTCGATGCCACTCCGCAATCAACCGAGTCGAATCGAATGTTGTAGCGGCCTCGGCTGTCTGATTAGCATGAGAGACCTGTCGAGCAAGATAAATTATCGAGATCACGACCGCTAAAGCGCCGATAATTTCCGCTAATGAGCTGATAGCGTCCCAGTTCAGCAAATCGGAGTCCTATGCGCGTAACAGTTGTATCAACGTCACCGCGACATCTATCCTGACGCAGGGGGATATCGACGCTCAGCAGATTAATCCCCGTTGAGCAATAGCATCGTTAACCTGGCGCTTACCATAGGCCACCCGTTCGGGACACTGAAAGCCTGGATGGGGTCAACGCACTTTCTGACTAAGACGCTACCGAAGGTGAGTACTGAGATGAGTTTGCATGTCTTGGCGTATAACTTGAAACGTGCGATGAAGATCTTCGGAATTGGAACCCTTATCGGGGTGGTTGGGGCTTGAGTCCCGACCTATTTTCTGGTTGACGACATTGCATTACCGAAAAACCACTCGCTGAGATATTTGCACGCATTGACGATCGTCTGCGATGCGACAAAATCTCTCTTTTCACACAGCCTCGACCCTAAGCGGACGATTCCGAGGTGACCCGAAGGCGGCACGCCGGTGCGCATGACTAGGGTTCAACGGGCAACCCAAGCCAGGACTTAGTCGCGTGTAAGGCAGTACCCAGCCCAGCGATCGGAATCTCACCCGCCAACTGGTTAGTAAGAAAAAAGGGGATAATCAATGGCAACTCATACGTTCGGTTTTGGTGGCGTGGATGAGGACTTCAGCGACTCTGAGAACAGTGAGGTCAACAACATCACCATTACGGAGGTATCTGGTGACCTGGAAGACGACTCTCTGACGGTAAACGACAACGTAGAGATGGTCATAGACGGGGGGCGGACAGCGTTTGCCATCTATTCGGGTACCAACGCGGCCGGCGATCCGATTTTTTTGAGCGGGGAATTGTCGGTGCCGGTCGTGTTGGATCCATACTCTCCGATCTGTTTCGCGCCCTGGACGCTCATCAGGACGCCGGATGCGTATTTTTGCCGACCGCCGGATGGCGACATACGAATCATGCCCCCCCCCCCCCCGCGTCTTCAGTTTTCCAATTTGACAATCTTTGCGATGGAAGGTACGCGCTGATCGTCGAGTACAAACAACATGTAGTGGCCCGATGAAGCTAGTTCCAGCGACGGCGGTGCTTGTACATAATAGAGGTCCAAGCACTCCGCTGGCACGGCGGCGCAGCTTGCGGCATCGGCCTCTGTGGCTTCACCATCTATTATCTTCAACAAGACAGTCTCGGAGTGCAGACGCAGCTGCACATGCCGCTGGCTCATGTCGAATGAATGGGTCATCGACCCCAGACTCATCAGAGCAATCTCGTCCACGCTGGTGAGGTGTGGCACGGCTATGGGAAAATACCTATCCACGTTAATGACCGGCTGGGCGTAGTAAATGACCGGCCTATCCTGGAACATATAATCTGGATAGTAGTAACGAAAGTCTTCTCTTTCGTTACCATAGCCGCCACCAGGATTGCCGCCGCCCAGGATGACCCGGCCGTCCGGAAGCAAAACCGAGACGGTATGGTAGCCTCGCACCTCTGGCATCGACGCAAGCCCTTGGGAAAGAGCAAAGTCGTTCTTTGGATCGATGTATTGCGCGTGCCCCGTCAGACTGACGGCGGCTTCGTTGTCGTGACCCGCCAATATCAGCATCCGCCCGTCGGGCAAAAGGACAGTCGACGGATGATGCCTCAACATGCCAAGCGATATCGAGGGCCGCCAGCTATCGGCGATGGGGTCATACACATCCACGCTGCCCTCCATGACGGAGAAATGCGTACCCCCCACCATGAGTACACTGCCATTGGCATAACCCCAGCCATCATCGAACAACCGCAGGGGCAGTAAGACGCTCGATGCGCCACCATTCGGATAGACCGTTGACGGATAAAACTCGTCGACGATTTCCTTGGCTCCGGGACGATAGTTTCCGGTGCGGTACCAGTGGTGTTCGGTGCCATTCATGAACAACCATAATGGTTCCCCAGAGCCGCCCATCATCTGAACGACGTCATATTTCGTTCCATCCTCAAGCGATGTGTAATCGAACGGCATCTGGAAAACGTGAGGATAGTCAGGATGCGCAATTCCGGCAGGCGCCGCGTCATAGTCAGATACGACGCTCCACGCGTTTGTCGTCGGATCATAGACCTCAACACTGTTAATCGGCGTCTGCTCCGGCTCTAGTTTGTCCCATCCGCCGGTCACCAACAGCCGTGAGTCAGCCAAGCGCGTGACGGTCGGGTACCAGCGGCGAGCATCGTCAACAGCGGATGCGCTACCGATCATGTCGGCATGATGACTCCAGGTTTGTGTTAGCGGATCAAATGAGACGGCATCGGGGATACCCTTCGCCTCTTCGGGTAACACCGCTGCCGGTTCGTACTTCAGAGTTGTACCGCCAGCCGCGAACAATTTCCCTTCTGAATCCAGCGTATGGCCGGCACACACCAAGGTCGTCTCATTGACAAGCCCGGTCGTCTCGTCGATAAACGGCGGCGGAAATGCGGATAGCAGGGGTTCAATCGTAATGGTGGGGGGGGGCAATTCATAAGCCGGCGCGGGTGACATGACGAAGTCTGGCGCCATGAAAAAAAGATCTCCATCGGGTAACAAAGCGATATGGATCGGCGTCACTTTGCCACCTGATGCCTGTTGCCACTCGGTGATGGGGCTATAGTAGTCCGCGACTTGTTGCGCACGTACGGATGTGTTCACCGCGCCGACAAACAACACCAGGATCCAGAACCTTTTTACTTCCATTCTCTTTTCTCCGCTTCGCACCTCATCGGCCTGGCCCCCGGGGTGATTGGGAAGTCCCGTGACGACATTGATACGGTGACAAAGATAAAGCCTTGCGCGTCTACCGTCACGTCTTCCGCGAAGTCGAATCCGGAGCCGCCGAAGTAGGCAGGAAACACAACCTTGGACCCATCGTCGCTGGACGAAAATTTTGTGATAACGGCATCGGCGGGACCGCTTCGAACGGCCTGATACGCTTTGTGTGTGGGGTAGTTGGAGGAAGTCGACCAGCAAACGGCAATAGCGTTCCCGCCGGGATCCATAGCGATTCACTCCATCCGGTCGAAGTCATCGCCACCGAGATTAGAATTCCACTGAACTTCGTAACCGGAATCACAGCCCTCCCCCTCGACCGCGTTTGCGCTGTTAAAGGGTAGCGACACAAGCATAGCAAGCAGCGCGAGCCGACGGCAGCTCACCCATCGAAGGATATTCGTGGCCATTGAGAGTTTCCCATACGAGCAGGAACTTGGATAGCGTCCTATGTTGCGATTCCCATCTTTCCAACAGACTAGCAGACTAGACTGATTCGTCTGGACCCTATTATTACTCATCTACAGTTCCTCGTATTTTGGCACGCAAACTCTCCAGGGCCGGTCACCCGCGGAAACCCCGGCGTCCTGAAGGGGTTGCAATGCGGTTCTCCAGTTTCTCGATTCACCATATTGCCTTCGTGACAAGAACCAGGATTTTGCCTGAAGCTACCACCGGTGATCTTCACCTTTGCATCGGCAGTTTGTGTATGTATTAGGCTTCCGAAGACATTGCTGTCCTCGATCTCCAGCCGGCTGTTAGAGGAAACGACGATGTATTGATTCCATATATCGGAGTTCTTGATCTTGAGAGTGCTTCCAGGAACCATCAACCCCAGAACTGCGAGTTGCAGTGTCGAGTCCTCAACCGTGACGTGCCCTTGGTCAAAGAAGCCGATCTCATTGATTATGGAGTTTCTTATAGTCAACATATCATTCGCGCCGACGTAAATCTGCCACGCAATTGGACCCAGATCAACGTTATTCAAAGTCAATCGGTCACTAATGCGTCCATTCTGCAACCCTACCGTCAGGTTCTCGAGTGTTTCCGTGCCACCCTTGATGTAGTATCCGATGGTGAGTTCGGCGAATCGCCCTTGCCCGTTGACTGTCACTCGCGATCCAGGATAGGAATTCAAACCAACGCCTATTTTGGCGTTCTGGATTTTCAGAAACCAGTTCACATCAAGCCCAGCGCCTCTGCCGATTTCCCAGTTGTAGTGCTTGTGCATGTTGGGGAGATTGATTTCTCCTATCATGGGTTCGGCGCCAAACCAAACACCTGTACGTGAATCTGGCCCCGATATTTCCACCGATGTGGAGTCATGCACATAAACTTCTGTAGGAACGGAGTCAGTATTGACAGATTTCAATGAAGAATTATCTTTGAAATTCCCCAGTAGCCAGCTTTCCTTTTTATTCAAAGTGGCGCGTTCCAGAATCATCTTTGACGATCCCAGGGCGTCGTATTTCATATATACGCTGCCAGCCTTTCCCCCAATTTTCTGTGTGCGAATCTCAATGCCCTTGAAATCCACGACAGCGTCATTATCGGACTGTAGCCTATATTGCTCGTTCGATTCGTTGAGAATGATGAATGTGTCGGTTGCGGTTCCATGGACGCGAAGGACGCCGCGATCTTTGACGAACACATCTCCAGACACCACGAAACTCGATGCCGCCCGATCACGATAATCGATGAAAAGCACGGCATCATCGAGTATTTCCAATGTGCCGTGAATCTCGCAGCTCTGTTCAATGGTGGTATCGTGCCGCACTGTGAGCGTTCCGGAGCGCCCGCACAAGACTCCGGAACTTGTCTGCGAGCTTGTCTTCGTTGTGGTAGACGGACTCCGGACAGGCGTACCGGGGTTCTGAAGCTCATTGAGAACCTGGTCCATGATTTGCTCGGCTTTGCCCGGCCGCCCACCATCCATATGGCTACCGGCTTCGTTCATTCGGGCTGCCAGATGCCTGACGTCTTCGCCACGGCGCGTCTTTACTTTAAATGCTGAGCGTATCTCTTGCATCTTCCTCGGTATGCGTTCGGCCATGGTTTCCTGGCCCCTCACATCGTCTAAGTGAGCTAGCCCACTTAGAATCAGCAAGACGGTCATCCTGAGAACTAAATGCAAGGTCGCGTCTGCTTTGGGATTGCTCACGGGTATCCACGGCCTTGGTGTTGCTGCGTATGCATCAGGTAAGGTTGCTCCACGCATGACCACTCGTCAAGTTGGCCCCCACAACGAAGCGTGGGCGTCCGGGAGTCCGACATGCGCCCCCTTGCATTTGCAAGGTCTCCGATTGGGGGACCGTGGGTTCGACTGCGCTCCGTACAAACGGGCTGTTCAGGAGCCGAGAGCTGTACCCCGCAGTCTAGGGAAACGCCGATTCATTGTGTGAAATAGCTGATCAGGGATCCAGCTTCGATCGATGATTCGATAAACTCGCCCGCATGGCTCAGAGCGGACAGAAAACGGCTCGATGAAGCAACGAACCTTCGCCTCGCAGGCGTTCCGGGCCAAGAAGCGCAAGACTCGGCGAGAGAAGTTTCTTGGCGAGATGGAGCAGGTGGTGCCGTGGGCTCAGGTGGTCACGGTGGGCGACGTCCCCATCGAAGGTCTGGCTGGCGGCGACCGGGTAGTGACGTCCGGAGGTGTATGCGTGCCCATCAAATGGATTGGCCGGCAGACCGTGTCGAAGCTGTTCATACCGGCTGAGCGATTTCGCCCGGTGCGAATCACGGCGGGTGCGCTCGGCGACAATCTCCCCGCCGGAGATCTCACTTTGACCAAGGACCACGGCCTGGTGATCGACGGCATCATCGTCCAAGCGGGCGCACTGGTGAACGGCTCCTCGATCATCGAGGTCCCGATGTCCGAGCTATCGGGGACCGAAACCAACTGGCACGTGGATACCGATGGGCATCACGTCATCTTTGCGTAATTTTGTAACTGTGAACGGTAAATTTTGCGGAGCGTGAACACCGATCCCTATCGTTTTTGCAGGCGGGCTAATTTAACGCGAAGTGTTCACGGTTGGTCAACAGTCGGTTGGTTCTTACG
>JBLFWX010000107.1:0-15614 GCA_047611805.1 Gammaproteobacteria bacterium | reverse complement strand
GAGTAGGCCAGCTCGCTTTCGCGTTTGAAGTGCGCTGATTCGAAGTCTAGGTTATTGACCGGCTTTTGCTGACGCTCCTTTTGTATCGCAATAAGGGCGTTCAGCCGTCGCTGACGCTTCATGTCCTGTGAGGCCGATCCCGGCCGCAACTGATAGCGCTTGTCCAACTCGAGTTCGAGTCGTTTTCCGGCAAGATCGGTTGCGACGACAATCGTGCTGCGCGCCGAAGGTGGAAGCGAACCAAAGTCACGGCGCGGCGCTCGAAACTTCTGCCGACGTTCCTCGGCGGTTTTTAGTTCCGTACTCAATTCGTTCAGTAGCGGTTGGAATATCTCCTTATGCTTGCCGGACTGTAGCGCGACCATTTCTTCTACGACGGTTTCCAACGTCGAGGTAAGCGTTGCCGGGTCGGACCCGCGCAGGTGTAATTCGGCAACCGAGCCGGCAGCGTTAGTTGCCTCAACAGACAGATTATCGGCGAGGTGTTTCGCCTTCGCGTTATCCCATCCGTGCTTGGTTACTACGCTCGTTAAGAAATCCGGTTGCGCTAAGGCCGCTGCAACGAAATCTCGCGCCGAATCGGACATTCCTGATCCGGGCAGGTGGAATAAGATGACTGCAGCGTCGTGGCGTTGCGGAGCGAACACAATAAGCAACGCACCAGCGAGCAGAATAAGACCCGCGCCGGCAATCGCGCCGAACATTGCATTACGTAGAAGTAAAACTAGGCTGTGATTTGTTCTAGCCACCGCACGACCCCTGCATCAATCATTTTTAAGGCTTTGCGGAATGCTTCTTCACCACGTTGGTAGGGGTCGTCGATTTCGAAATTTCCCCAATGGCCGAAGCGGTAGACCCGACCTTGTAAGAGCGGCCAGCCGTTCTCAATTAAGTACCTCTGTTCGGTTTCCATTACGAGTATTAGATCGTTTTCGAAACCGTCCGACGAGGTAAATTGCGCGCCGTTATGGTCGTTGATATCGAGACCACGTTCGGCCATTAATTTGATCGCAATCGGATCCGCTTTCTGCCCGCCCATGGCACCGAGTCCAGCGGAAGTGACGATGACTGGCGCTTGGGCCTGACGAAGGGCCTCCTGCAAAACGGCGGCGCCCATTGGACTGCGACAAATGTTGCCCGTGCATATCACAATGACTCGATTGATAATTCCCATTCGTCTCCCGATTGATTCCTGATTAATCATGGCTACTTTGCGCGAGCCGCCGCGTTCCCGCAAACACTTTTATCGACGACGGGCAATAGACCTCGCAGAGCGTGAAGGATCTGCTTATTCGCGATGCAATCGATCGCCCATGCAATCACTCGGGACGGTCCCGTCTCCCGGAAAACGGAGGGCCGGACGTTATCGAACTCGAGGTAAACGTAAAGTAGCAGCGGATGATCCGAGACATCCAACGCGTGTCTTACGTAATCAATTTATTTGTTGTCGAACTCTCACGTTGCGAAATGCGGTAGCACTTCGTTGGCAAACAACGACCACGACTCGTCATTCGACGCAAACATCACGTAATAGGTGACACCCGTATCGGCGATGCGTTCGGCCAGCGTATCCTTAATTTGCGACGGCGTGCCGAGTAGGGCGACCGGCGAGCGGCGAGCAGCCTCGTAATCTTCGAAGCCTAGTTGTCTGGCCATGTCGCGCAGGCCGCTGTCGTGCTCGTTGCGTGACATGCCGAGCAGCACGAGACCACCCAATTCCATTTCGGCAGGATCACGCCCGTTGATCCGCATGAACTCGTGAAGTTGAGCGATTTTCTTCTTCATAACGTTCATGTCGAAGCGCACCGTTGCTACTGGGTCATTCGGAAAGTCTTTGCCGTTCGAAGTAGGCGGAATGATATTGAGAATGCTCGCTTGTGCTGCCGCAAGTTTGAGCATCGATGGTGCCGACCCGCCGAGCATAATCGGTGGTCGGGGGCGCTGCAGCGGTAGCGGATTGTTGCCGCCATTGTCGATCGAGAAGTACTTTCCAGCAAAGCGAGGTTCGTCCTGCGTCCACAGCGCCTTGAGTATCTGCAAGCACTCGCTGAGTTCTTCCACGCGCTGCGCGACCGGGGGAAAAGGATAGCCATGCGCGTCGTATTCGCTGACCTGCCAGCCAGCACCTAAACCCAAGATCAGCCGCCCCTCGCTAACGTGGTCCAAGGTTGTTGCACATTTTGCGAGCAAGGCCGGTGACCGAAAAGACGCAGCAACCACTGCCGGCGCGAGCTTCACCCGCTCAGTCACCATCGCCATTGCCGAGAGCGCCGTGAAGCATTCCAGCTGCGGTGTCCGCGGACCGCCAAACGGAGAGTAGAAGTGATCGTTTACCGACACTGAATAAAAGCCATCGGCCTCAGCGCGCCGCGCGGACTCGAGGGCAATCTTAACGTCGTCTGGTAACAGAAACAGGCCGAATCTTGCTGGGTGCATCTTGATCTCCGTTCTCTGAATTTTGAAAGATTTCCGTAGCGTCGCATGCGCGACCGGTATTACTGATTTTCGCGAGCCAGCGGGCATCGCGATAGTAGCATTTCAAACTAGCTGTCTATCTATCGTGAATTAAGAGGAAACATACTGAGACATCCTCGCTAATCACAGGTTTTCTGAATGGTCACCTGTGGCATGGCGCAGGTCGTCGAACGCGTTTCGACATTGCTGCGGACACTTTCTTTAGGTACCGGTTACAGAACGCGACTCACTCGTCGATCGAACGTCGGGAATCGCGCGCGGATGTAAATGCCCGTGGGCGTCCCATGAATTCCGGTTCGCAGGACATGTGTCTCATGGGCCGGTTGATTCTTTACTCGTTCGAGGCGCCGCCGCTTTTCAGGATAAATTTCAACGCTCGATGAGTAGTGGCCCTTACTCGCCGTAACATTGACGCACTACGCTTGGCCCCTGTGCTTTCATAGCCTGGTATTTCCGCCAGAACGCGTCGTCGATAGCACGGAGACTCTTTTTCGTCTCCGGCATTCTATAGCGGCGCAAGTGCGCGGGGCCGCCGTTGTAGATGGCATACGCAGCGCGCGCGAGATTTTCGTCAGAGCCGGTTAGTTCGTGTTCCTTTTTTCGGATCGCGTAATCGACGAGATAATGCACAAGGATCTCGTTACCAGCTCGCGTGTTATAGGCGACATCGCTGCCGAGTGCGGCGACATCATAGACGCCTCGCCAAACATGCTGGTTGATCTGCATCATGCCGATCGAACCAGCGCTCGATCGGATCGGCGCGATCTTCCCTTTGGATTTTACATACTGACGCCAGCAGCTTTCCTGCCACGCGGTTGCGCGAAACAAGGTCGCGTAGATCGTTCGCACATTTTGCGGAACCTTGCTGCGTTTTGATTCCGCATCGATGATCGTACTGAAAAGTGCCTCGACGGTGGCTAGATAACGATCGAGTTCCGCACGTTTCGGGACCCAGTCATTGAGATCGATCGCTGACGCGGGATCAGTGGCGGCGAATGCCGCAGGTAGCCACCAGTCTAGCCAGCTTTGCGGCGGGTCGGGCGCAACTTCGGCTGGTGTGGGCGGGAAGCCGAGCAATTTGCGCAGTTCTTTGTCCGGCTCAAGGCCATATTCGAGTACCTGAGGGTCAAGTGCTGGAACGAGCGTACGCGCCAATTGCGTAAGCGCTGCTCGATTGAACTGGAAGCCAAGCTGCGCGCCAGCGACATCGAGTGCCTGGAGCGCGTCACCAGCACTGACGAACGCAACATAGCGTAACGCAGTGCCGCTATCTTGCTGCCGCCCGGCGGCGGCGATGAGTGGCATGAGATTGGTCCAGGTATCGACGAAAAGTTTGCGCACTGGATCGACCTGATAGCGGCCGCCCACGAGCGCATCACGTAACTGGTAGCGTGCCGTCATCAGCGAATCCATCAGCGCCTCGCGCAAGGGTTCGTCAGCGCCCGCAGCGAATGTCTTAATCGCCCATGTTGCAAACGCATCCCAGGCCTGCCAGCGCTCGTCCCAGGCAGCGAGTTCATCTGAGGTGAGTGGCAGGGATGCCACTGTGTCGTCAGCCTGCGGCAGTGCGGGCAGTACGAGTGCGAGATCGATCTGCAATGCCTGTGGCGTCGCTTCCGAGGCCACGAAACGTGATGGATAGATTGCTGGTGTCGCCACGGGCGCGGCGTGACGCACGACTTCGGCAACGAGCCGATCGACTTCAGTCAACAATGTGGACAGATCGATGCGAAACGTCTCGAGACGCGGATGACCGAATTGTTTAAACCAGCGCCACAGAAGATCGGGCACGCTGGTCTCGCCGGCCGCATCGAGGATCCGCGAATCGATAATTCGAAATGCGATCACCCCAGGGTTTGCATCGATATAGGCTTCTTCGAGCACCTCAATCTGGCCGCGCCACTGCAGCGGCAACACACACAGATCACCAACGCTGGCGCCGCCGACTAGCTCTACATCGAGAAGCACGCGCAGATTGCCATCGTTATCGCCGTCAAGGCGCGGCCGCGCCATCGTCAGAAAATTACAGTTGCTTGTATCGATGGGTACGCGCACTGATTGCTCGGCACCCGTAAAAAGGTTCTCGATCAGTGCCGTTCTTAAGATTGCGTAATCGAGTTTAACTGGCAGTGTGACTTCCGCCGTCGCGTTCGATGCGAAGACGATACACGCGATCACGTACAACAATGATCGGAAACGGAACGGACTAAATGACATGAAATTCCGAGCTCAAGTTTTGAAAAATATTTTCAATGTCCTAACGCAACTAATACTGGAAGCGCGTAATTTTTAGACGACACGATAGGGGTAGATGTTTCCAATGATGCTGTCATCTTTAGGACATGCGAGACCTGTTGCGCCATGGTTCTCTGGCGGGGTGGGAGTATAGGGCAAGCAAAGAGTATTGTTCAGTAGCTAGTGCTAAACGGGGCAAGTGTGTCGCCAGGAACCCAGGGTGAAAGCGGATCGAATGTTAGTCAGCCTGGCAATTCTGCGCGATCCGTGGAACCCTAAGTCGACAAATGCAACTCCGCGGTTTCCGCGCTAGGTTATTGGACGACTAAGGCGCCATTTCACCACCGGCAAAATATTTGCTTGCAAGCGTACGCGCTTGTTCCCGGTTCAGACCATAGGATTGCCATTCAGGTTTCGACTGGTCAAGAATTTCTTCGAGGATATCTGTGTTCTTGAAGTCACCAAGATGATCGCTTTCAGTTGCGAGACCTAATGCTTCGGCCACAATTGAAATGTAGTTGCGCACGTGTGAGCCTTCGTCTCCGTCCTGACACCATTCGCGATGGCAGGCGTGGGAAATTGTGACGAGGGTGTCTGCTTCCGTTTCACGCCGAAGCGAGCTCATCAATCCGGCACGCGTGCCGCGTACCTCTTCTGCCGGTAAGCGCAAACTCGCGATGCCGCAATCGTAATCGAGCGCTGGTGGGGATTGGGCTTCGCCGACTAACTCAACGCCAGGAATACTTCGAAGCAAGCTTGCGACCGATTCGCGCTCGCTGAGCGATCGGCGTTGTCCTTCCTCGTGATCAGTGCGTCCGACATGCGTATGGAGGGCGACCTTGCACGGCACTGCCTGTTTCCAAGCAAGCTGGCCACGGGCCGCCATTCCTGCGAGGAGCTCCGGGGTATGGGTTATCGAAAACTGGGGTTGCTTCTCGTCGCGCCCGATAACCACGTCTTTAAAATGAACGTTACACGACGGACACCACATAACGACTAGCTTCGGTTGGTAGTCTTCAAGGTTCGCGACACTCCGGTTAGAAACTTGCCCTCCTTTTTTTGCGCCACCGAATTTATCGTGCACGATGCCGCAACAATAATGCACTCCGCCGACCGCCACAAAATCCAACTTCAAGTGGGTGAACACCTCGACCACCTGCTGGGCGATGTGCGGCGTGCGTAAAATATTGCAGCCGAGAGACAAAACGATATCGTATGCGCGATCCGGTGGCCGGTGGTGCTCCAACCACGATACGTCATTGGCATTTACTTAAGGTTTTTTTAAATCCTGGATGCGGCGAAAGTATGCTGCGTATTGAAAGTCCGACATCGAGTGCGGCTCCGAATACTAGTCATGCATTTTTGCACGCATAGTGTATTTTGGGTATGGCTTTACCCAAAGTGAGTGTATTACGGCACATCCGCGCAAACTGCGCTGGGGAAATCGAAAGGGCGCATTCATTACGGGACATCCATGAAATCTCCGCTGGAAAATCGTGTGGCGTTCCCAATCGGGACAGATCTATTTTGACGAAACTCCGATCCCACGTTTCGAGCAACAGCTTCAAAGTCTTAGTGCATCCAGTAATGAGAATGCGCCTCTTCGATGAACAAGATCCTGACAGATGGTTCAAATAGATCGGTCCCCTTTGAGGCTCGGGACTTGTCGGTGTTGCCTTATCTGGGTGTTCCTAAACGAACTGTTGAGATTCCAACTTATCGGCCTTTTCAACAGTATTGACCCACAGGGGTCGTTCGCACGCCTACAACTTTGTCTGATTGTGCACTCCCAAAAAGGCTTTGCGCAGCCCGGCTTGTCGCGCTGGTGCCGAAGCCGCGAGCGAACCTGCCCCGCGTCCACGACCCTATTTGGTGCGTATTTTAGTTAAACAACGGTTTAGCCGGCATATTTAATGCAAATTGTGTTAAATCGATCGACTTCCAAATCCGAACTGCTTTGATCTTTCGATTCGTGTTGCTGCGTCGCCGTCCATCGGACCGATTGACATTGAGCATAAGAGCTAGCAGGGTCAGGCATCTTGAGAATTTCAGGCGGAGCAATCGCCTGTTAGGGGATGAGACACAGCGTCCGCGGTCCGGAAAATCCACAATCACTTCTGTACAACGCACCGAATAATTGGGGGATAGGAAATGAAACAGGAACATCAGGTAACGTTGATCAATCGCATGTTGAGTTTGCTTGACGCAGATGACACCGATCGCACGGGGGTCATGCTGCAGACGCCAGCGTCGGCGTTTACATCCAAGGATCTTGCCGCGCAAGAATGGAGGACATTTTTCCAAGGCCAGCCACAGATAATTGGCTTATCGGCTGATCTGCCGAAGTCTGGCAGCTATCTGACCAACAACGATCTGGGTGTTCCAATTCTGGCAACACGCGACAAAACGGGGAAATTTCGCGCCTTCGTCAATAGTTGCCGGCATCGTGGCGCGACGGTAGTGCTCGACGAACGTGGTGAAGGTAACCGTTTCAGCTGTATCTTTCATGGATGGAGCTACGCTAATGATGGCTCACTAATTGGTGTGAAACGAACCGATAGTTTCGGCGCACCTGATAAATCTTGCCTCGGCCTAGTTGAGCTACCGAGCGCTGAAAAGCACGGCCTACTCGTGGTGCGTGCCAAGGGCGACGATGCCGTCGATGTCGATGCGTTGTTGGGCGAAAACCTCGCGTGTGAGTTGGAGACGTGGGATTTCGGCGCATCGACGTACATGAGCACTCAAAAGATTGAGATGCCGCTGAATTGGAAACTCGCAAACGACACTTACGGCGAGAATTATCATTTCGAAAATCTGCATAAAGAGACGGTTAACAAGATTTTTATCGGTAACACCGCGACGTTCGACGCCTTTGGCCAGAATCATCGCCTAGGCGTGCCAAATCGGTATTTATACAATCTACGCGAGCGGCCACAAACGCAGTGGAACGCGAGCGACGCGGCTGCTGTCGCCTATTTCGTGTTCCCGAACACGCATATTGTTTTGTTCAACCGGGTCGTGTCTGTGTTCATTATTTACCCCGTTCAAGGCGATCCTGGGGCGTCGTATACGAAGGCTTACCACTATGCGGCGCAACATATCGGGGCCGAAATTGCCGATAAGCCTGGCGCGGAAATTACCGGCGACGGCGCGTTGTATGACGCGGACAGTTCGACACGGGTCGAATTTAACCAAGCCGCCGCAGAAGAATTAGCCGACACGACAATTGAGGATGAAGACTATTGGGCCGGCACCATGACTCAAACATCTGCCAATAGCGGAAAGATCGAGTACTTTGTATTGGGCCGCAATGAACCGGGCATACAGCATATGCACCAAGCGTATCGGGTCGGTCTCGGATTACCGCCCTTGGACGAGTACCGACCCTCCAGCTGAACCCTGGCAGCGCGTAGCCCGAACGGAAGGCGCGCCTTGCCGATGGATTGATGGTCTGACGATACTCAATGGGATCGGGGAAAGGGCGTTTATTCGCCTTCTCCTTCGAAGCGGCACGATTAAACCGGGCCGCTTCCTCAGCCAATGGCTACGCACTAAATTCGACGATTGCGCGGCTCGATGCGTTCTAAATCGGTGATGTGAACGAATTAGAATCACGTTTCGCTACCTGGTTCGTTCTCGCGCGTTTGTTGAGCATCGTTACGTCGTTTTTGCTCACGGTGCGCGCCGCGAGCGGCGCGAAGCACCTTACCTTCATCCAAAGCTACCGGGCGTACGTTGGCGCAGACGTTCTGGATCTAGTCTCCTAGGAAAACCTTGAGAAGACGTACTCGACAGGGCGCTCCGTCATGTTCGCGCAGTTCTTGTGCGGCTTAGCGTACCCTGCAGCGCGAGCAGCACTTCTCCTGACCAGCACGATGGGTTCGAGTGCGAGGCTCGTCCGAATATTGGCGATGCCAAGATTTCAACAAGTGAGGCGAGACGAAATTTTTGTCTGCAATATTTCGTGCTTGGCGCCAAGCGGGAAATAATTTCATCTAAGCGAACTTATCGCGGCTAGCTGTTGCCAATGAGGCCACCGTCGACCGGCAGGGTGGTGCCCGTGATATAGCTCGATGCGCGCGCCGCGAGAAA
Organism: Gammaproteobacteria bacterium; assembly: GCA_047611805.1. GTDB lineage: Bacteria > Pseudomonadota > Gammaproteobacteria > UBA11873. Next base: position 6,812 of record JBLFWX010000107.1, on the reverse strand, counting down.
AACTGCGACGCCAGCGATATCATCTCCTAGGCCCAGACGTCGTTGCGGCACAATCGACATGAGCTTGTCTAAGCCCATCGAATCAAGCATTGGTTGCGTCATGTCGGTATCAAAATATCCCGGCGCGATCGCATTGACGTTGATATTCCGGTGCGCGAGGTGTGAGGACTGCATGCGGGTCAAGTGGTGAATGGCCGCCTTCGAGGCCGCGTAAGAAAAGCTTTCGAACAAAGGCATGTGCAAGCCGTCGACCGAGCCTAGATTGATCACGCGGGCCGGATCGTCGGCGCGACCGGCGCTTTCCAACAACGGTAGCAGTTTCTGCAGCAGAAAAAACGGCGACTTGAGATTGAGGTCCATGACCTTGTCCCAGCCTTTCTCGGGAAAGGCATCAATGCTGGAACCCCAAGCGGTGCCCGCATTATTAACCAGCACATGCAGCGCAGGTTCTCGAGTTGCGAGCGTCGTGGCGATCCGCTCCACTTCCTCGAGTTTGGATAAATCTGCTGGTAGCGAGATACATTCCCCGAGCGTCGACAGCTGTTCTGCGGCCAGCTCACAATTCGCGGCCTTGCGCGAGGAGATGTAGACTTTTGCCCCGGCCTCTAGATAGCCGCGCGCAATCATTAACCCGATGCCGCGCGAGCCGCCGGTGACGAGTGCGACTTTGCCGCTGATGTCAAAAAGGTTCTGTCCCATCCGTTACCTCTATCCTATTTTTCGAAAGTCATATGTCGGCGTACTCTTCGATGATTGATTTCCAGCGCAGCACGTCTTCCGGACCGTTGATGCCGCTGTCGAGTCCACTCACGGCAGTTACTGCCACGAGCACCCGGTCCACACGGATCCGCGCATAGTCGCGCAATAGTCGCCGATCGTCGGGAACGCTGGTCGTAATTTCAATCGCCGCGGGATCGCGACCATGTTGTTCGGCCGCGCGTCGTGCGCAATCGATCAACTCCGCCGGCGCTTCGCGCGCAGGGAAGTAGCCATCGGCCAAGCGACCGGCGCGCTCTGCTGCCGCCTTCGAGTGTCCCCCGATCACGATCGGTATGGTTTTTCGCACGGGTTGCGGGCGGCAATACGCTTCGTCGAAATTAACGTATTTGCCGTGGAATGTTGGCTTATCGTCGCGCCACAATGTCCGTATCGCCTCGATGTATTCATCAGTGCGCTTGCCGCGTTCGGCGAACGGTACGCCGAGGGCAGAGAATTCTTCCTTCAACCAACCAACCCCAACACCGAAGATAACTCTTCCACCGGTTAAGTAGTCGAGCGATGCCAACTGCTTTGCGACGATAACGGGATTGTGCTGCGGCAGAATGAGAATGCCGGTCGCAAGCTTCAATTTAGTCGTCGCGCTCGCCACATAGGCCATCCAGATCAGCGGATCGGGCAGCGCAAAGTCGTCGACACCCCCCGCCATTTTGCCGCTATCGGAATACGGATAGGCCGACGCATACCCGGCCGGCACGACGGTATGCTCAACCGTCCACGCCGAATCGAAGCCCGCCGCCTCGCCCGCTTGTACGAGTTCGATGGCGACCGTCGGATCGACGTACGGGCCTGTATTACAATAACGTAATCCGAATTTCATCGTTAGACCCTTATGCTAGAGAGAACCATTTGGGCCTGAGCATAGTACGACGGGTCGTTATTGGTCGAGCACTTAGTCTTCGACGCACGCTTGCATACGAAACGCGAAAAATGCGCTCAAAGGGGACAGACTTATTCGAACGAAACTCGGATCTCAAGTTTTGAGCAATATCTTCAACGTCTCAACGGCACCGAATAAGGGAAATGAGTTGTTTCGACTAGTAAGGTACTGGCAGAGGGTCCAAATAAATCTGTCCCCTTTGAAAGGTGCACGAGTATCCACCATCGTTTGCACGCTTGGATACGGATGCCTAGATATAAAAAGCGAGCGCTAACACTTCACCGCGCAATCGCTTTCCCGCTTGCGTTTCTCGCTATACGCGATAGCGCGGCAAGTGATCGCGGCTGAATTTCTAGTTTGCCACGTTTGCTTTCCCATCTAGCGACGGTCGGTGGGCTCACGCCGATCAGTTCGGCGAATTCGGCGCGTGTCATCCTACGTTGTTTGCGCAGTCGCGCAACTACTGCGCCGGTCGCTACAAAAGCAGTTTTCCGCGGGGGCTTCTTCGCCGCAACGGGTGGGCCGTCGATTTCGATCCCGAACACGCTCGAGAGATCCTGATTCGCTAAGCGACGCCGTTTCCCGGTTCCTTTGGTTGCGACTTGCAGGTCGAGTTCCGCTGCGATGAGTGTTTCGTGATCAACTTTGCGTAGCACGAATAAGAGTTCCGGCTTCTCATCTAAGCGAGCACCGACTCCATACAAAACGGCAGCCAGGTGCTTACACATCTCGGCCGAATCAGGGCAGTCGCACTGGAGCTTGATATCGCCTGATTGCGGAAATAAGCCTTGAACGGGGTCCGTTACGATCCGCATGACTTCATTCGAGAGTCGTCCTTGTAATAATTCAAGCATCGATCCGATCTGGCCGGCACATTGCTTGCGGACATTTTTCCACTTGGCAGCAGCAAGTGGCGCGATGCGGATGTTGACGTGGTATAGCTCGGAGCCAGCGACGATGGCCTCGACGTGACCTTGCTTGAGCGCAAGGTGCACAACCGAACCGTTCCGAACATAGGTGCGACCGCGAGGTAGGCGATTGTCGAAGTCGCTGAATCGCTCTAGGTGTTTGCACCACGCTGCGCCCCAGAACGTATTGGCGATCTTAGTGCCCTCGATCTCGATCGGCTCAATCACCATGCCCGTAGTGCGTAGCCGTTTAACTTTTCGCTGCGCGCTGGCGCGCCGCTTCGCTACGGGCACGTAGGGTCGCCATCCGCCATAACGCATCACATGCTCTCCATTTAAATTGCTACCTTGTCCAAGTCTAGCGAAACCAAGTTGAGTAAATCGTCGTTGTTCATTTCACTCAGCAAGACCTCGGCGCCGCCTTCCAGGATATCGCCGGCCAGCGCGGTCTTCTCCGATATCAAAGCATCGATTTTTTCCTCCACCGTACCCTGGCAGACAAACTTATGCACGAGCACATTATTGCGTTGCCCGATGCGAAACGCCCGGTCGGTGGCTTGGTTTTCCACTGCCGGGTTCCACCATCGATCGAAGTGGACGACGTGCGATGCTGCGGTTAAATTCAGACCAGTCCCGCCAGCCTTGAGCGACAAGATAAAGAACGGCGGTCCACCGTCCGCTTGAAATTGGTCGACGAATTGTTTGCGCCGTTTGATTGGCGTGCCACCATGTAAAACCAATCCTGGTCGGCCAAATAGTTCCGCCAGGTAGTCCGCCAGGGGTTCGGTGATTTCGCGAAACTGAGTGAACACCAGCATTTTTTCTTGGCGTGAAGCAATCTCCTCGCATATCTCAGCCAGTCGAGAGAATTTACCACTTCCAGCCGGATCATATCGACCATCGCCGAGCAGCTGCGAGGGATGATTGCAGATCTGTTTTAAGCGCATGAGACAGGCAAGCACCAAACCGCGTCGTTGCATTCCATCCATTGTTTTTAACGAGTTTGATAGTCGCCTGACCTCTTGTTGGTAGAGCGCGGCTTGGATTTTGCTCAGACCACACCACGCATGGACTTCGGTTTTTTCCGGTAGGTCGCTGATGATGGTTTTATCTGTCTTGAGGCGTCGTAGGATGTAGGGTCGCACGAGGTTGCGCAGTGGGGCGTATTGATCGTTGTCTCCACCGGAAAGTGATTTGGCGAAGGTCTTGAACCGCGCCGCCGAGCCAAGCAACCCGGGACACAGGAAATCGAATAGGGACCACAAATCGCCAAGCCGATTCTCAATCGGCGTTCCGGTCAACGCAATCCGCGAGCCGGCCTTCAGTTTTTTGATCACACGGGTTTGCCGGCTCGCAGGATTTTTGATCGCTTGAGCTTCGTCAAGGATCAGCAACTGCCAGTCCCGATCCTGCAACCAAGTTTGCCGCATTAACATCCCGTAGGTGGTGAGAACTAAATCGATACGCGAAAGGCGACCATCGTCATGGTTCGCCAGGGCCTCGAATTCGACTTTATTCATCTGCGTTGGATGGACGAACAAGCAGCGCAGGGAAGGCGCGTAGCATTCCAATTCGGCTTTCCAGTTGGCGAGCAGCGAGGCCGGAAGCACGAGTAAGGAGGGCATTTTAGCATGCCGTTTTTTCAACACTAACAACAGCGCTATGACCTGCATAGTTTTGCCGAGGCCCATGTCGTCGGCAAGACAGGCACCTAGCCCTAGCTGCGACAGCAACCACAGCCAACTCACGCCGGCTTGCTGGTAGGGGCGTAGATTGGTCTTGAGGGCCGTGCCAGGGTCGATAGCCTTAAGCGTTTCTGGCATCCGTAGTTCGTCGAGTACAGATCCTAACCAATGACCCGCCTGCACAAAAGCCCATTGGCGGTCCTCAGAGGCTACTTCGCCGTGCTGCAAATCGCCCGACGCACCTGCCAGCAAGCGCATCCCCGCAGCGAAAGACAGTCCATCGTCGCCTGCTTCGGCTTCGATCTTTTTCCAATGCGCTAGCGCCTCGACTAGCTTGTCGCGGTCCACCTCCACCCATTGTCCTTTGACGAACACCAGGCCGTTTTGGGCTTCCAATAATTCTTGTAATTCTTGCTCGCTTAAGCTCGCGTTACCGAGCACGATGTCGAGATTGAAGTCGAGGAGGGCATCGGCACCGAGCTTTTCTCGTTTAACACTACCGATCGTGATACTAACCCGGGGCCGGATCCGCGCTTTCCACCAGTTTGGAAGGCGAACAATCACGCCGCACTGCTCGTAGTTCGGCGTCTCTTTCAGAAATTCGTAAGCTTCAGCTGGGGTCCAGGCGAGCGGGTGGTATAGGTCGCCGCTTTCGACCAGATCCTTGATCAACGCACTACGTTCTGAGGCGCGCTGCACTGGCGATAACAGACGGATCAGGGCCTCCTTGTTACGGGCTCCGGCATATTCTTGTAGCGCTTTGGCGAGCGGTTGATGGCGGATCCGGCCCTGGCCTGAGAGCTCGGGTGCGTAGGTCGCTATAAACGCGAATGGATAGTCGGGGTCTGATTTATTCTCAGCCAGGTGGAAACAGACTCTTCCTATGAGATGCCAGCGTGGCGCGTTTTTCTCCAAGAATGTCCCGAGACCACCTTGGTGATGAATTTGTTCGCACACCCAATTATCGAGCGAGCACCAAATCTCGTTCAGCACCTCAGCGGATAGGTACTCAGCGCCACGCATCGGCGGAGCGCCATCGAGTAATGAACTCGTCTGTTGCTCATTGAGCGGAGCGACTGGCAAAGGAGATGCCCGATCGATCTGTTCCATTCGACATCGCGAGGCCAAATATCGACACGCGAAAGCGCGCCAATAGCTTAGGGCAGGGGAGAGGTCGATGGTGTCATCTGTTGCCGCGAGCGCGATCAGTCCGTCGGGAATGCTGCGCGCAACCAGTTGGTCTATTGCCGCGCGTTCGACTGGTCGAGGCTCATCGTCGTCTATTGAGAGCCATTCAAGGTGTCCCGCAGGTAACACCCCTAATTGAGCTTGGATCATCGAGAGCCCTGGTATGGAGTTTTAATTAATCGGTTGAGTGCATGGAAGTTTACCAAATCAAAGACAGCGTTATCTGTGCTCGATACAGAGAAGGACAGATTTACTTGGACGAAACTTTGATCGCTAGTTTCGGGCAACATTTTTGGTGACTTACGGCAGTGGAGCATGGAAATGCGCTTTTTCTAATCAACACAAGACTGTTAAATGGTTCAAATAAATCTGTCCCCTTTGGCGAAATCGATTCCTCTTGATCGTATAGAGGTGCAGCACACAAGACGTATAGGGGGAAAGCCAAAGGCGCAAAAAATTATTGCAACTAGCGCAATGGACCCCATAGGTTGGACAGAATCTAGACGAAGATAAGTGTCTTCCTCCAAAATGAGCGTGGAGCTCAGGAGAGAAGCAATGAGAAGAAAGCGACGTAACCATTCCCCGTCGTTCAAAGCGAAGGTGGCGCTAACGGCGCTACAGGGCGACCTGACGATGGCGGAACTGATAAAGAAATACGATGTTCACGCGAACCAGATAAGCGACCGGAAAAAACAGCTGCTGGAGGGTGCGGAGGATGTCTTTGGCAAAAGTGCACAGAAAGCAGAGCAGACAGAGGAAACGGTCGAGGCGCTGCTCGCGAAGATCGGTCAGCTGACGATGGAGAATGATTTTTCGCCTACCTGGATGTAGGTGAGGGGCGCGAGCAGGAGCGGAAGCTTTAGAACGCGGGCTCGCACGGATCCACGGGCCCAGAGGAAAGAAATGGTAGCGCGCACGGATGCCCTGCCAGTGATGCGGCAATGCGAATTGCTGGACGTGCCTCGATCGACGTTCTATCACGTGCCTGAGCCGGTCAGTGATGCGGAACTTGAGATGCTGAAGTTAATCGACCAGTGCCACTTGATACACCGGTATTACGGCTCTCGCCGGATCAGAGATTGGCTTGAAGATCGCGGTCATACGGTGAATCGTAAGCGGGTTCAGCGATTGATGCGCACGAGGGGACTGGTGGCGGTTTATCCTAAACGTAACTTGAGTCTCGCCAATCAGGCGAATAAAGTTTATCCGTATTTACTACGGAACCTGGCCATCGACCGACCTAACCCAGTCTGGGCAACAGACATCACCTATAGTGCGCCCAGCCTCGGGAGGCGTCTGGAAGACGTTGCCCGAGTTTGAGCATGTCTGGAATATATGAAGATAACGAAGGAGAACGTTTATCGATTATCCGCT
>JBLFWX010000106.1:0-15667 GCA_047611805.1 Gammaproteobacteria bacterium | reverse complement strand
ACACTCGCATCCCTTTGGTTTTCTGTCGTCTAGCGAACAGGGCGGTGTCGCTACCAGGAGTGCCGCGCTCAACGTATCGGCCGTCGCGCCTTGATCGTATTAGAGTTGCTCTGCCGCGATTCGGTCGCCCGCTGTTTGATATTGGGGGCTCGTATCGCGTGGCGCGCGCGTGTCTCCGGAACTTGAATCCGTTGCCTGGGTCTTCCAGTCGTCATTATCGGACCATTGGTAATCGAGATGCCTGATCTCGCCAGGGGTGGTGATCAATTCGAAGGCCGCAAGCGCGTCGCCAACAATGGCCCGCTGATTCTCACGGTCAAACGGCCTCCCAACGCTATGCCCCAGGGGGTAGTCAACAAACAATCCACGTGGCGGTCGCCCAGCCTGCAGAATATCGAGCGCACTGCCGATCGTGACTGTTGCAATGCCATGTGCTTCAAGATCTCGTGCTATCAGACACCCGGTCTGATGGCACACGGGTCACATCGGGACCAGCAGGACCGTATCTACCGCTTGCGCTTGGAATTTGGCGCGTAGATCTGGAATCGTTTCTTCGCGCACCCGACGTTGAGAGTAGACCCCGCCCATGCAGGAGAATAGCTCGGGCGCCAATTCACCGATCTGGCCGCTCTTTTGTGCTTCGCGTAAAGCCTCGATGGGCAATATGCAATTAGGATCTTTGCGCGGGTTTTCGAGGTAGTTCTCGGTGATATGCGAAAAGTGAATCGCGTCATTCGGCGTGTCTTTAGGGATGCCGCGCACGGAGGTGTCGTCTTTATAGTGATAGGCGACCTGTCCCACAACGTATGCGCCGGAAGTGGACACAACCCCGAGTCGGCATTCGGAAAGGGGTTTCTGCAATCGGTGAAAAGGTGGCGCCTGCTCGGCCTGCACCCATCGGTAGGGCGTATAGCCAAGTCGTTCGTAACGCTCGGTTATTGAATTCATATATTGGATACTCATTCGAGCCGGCCCCTATGGTTGCTAATTCTGAATGTTCTCCAAAGTTTAGGGGAATTCGTCGAAGCCGACTAGGTGCCATGGTGTGATGGTTGGCCTGAGTAGCGCCGAACAAAACAGATCTTGGAGTGCTAACTCGAGCGCTGGCGGTCGTAGAAAATGCTCGGAATTCGGGGCGGAAATGTCGTCATTCGGCTACGTTTAGATAAGACTCTAGGATTCGATAGCGCATCCATTAACCGCTATAGTGAGGCGCAATCTAGATCGAAACGCAGGACAAACAATGACAAACAATACATTGCCACGCGGTTTTGAGGACCTCGCGGAATTCGTACCCGAGTGGGTACACGCGACGGAAATCGAACGTAACCGCTTTCGGGTTGCCCAAGCATTAGCGGAGCTGAAGAGATTCTACGACGCGATGATGCCACGTCTGGACGCTATATCCTCATTTCTAAACGACTTTCCACTGCATGCGATGCCGCGCGATTGTGCGAACTTACTCGAACTCGCGCTGATGGCCATGGAAGTCGCGCCAGCTGTTGAATACTACAACAGCCCCGACGTCCCGGAATCTGTAGAGTACGAAAAATTCGATATCTTGCCGGTTCGGCAAAAATATACAGTCATCGAAGACAATCCAAACACCAGTGATTAGAAGGAGATCAAGGTATGGGTTTTGATACTGATACGTCGATAAACACTTCCGCCCGCTTAAACCACGAAAAATTTCCGGAACTTTCGACCGGCCCCGTATCGATCGAGCCGTACGTCTCCGAAGAATTCTTTGAGCGCGAACGCGATGCGATTTTTAGACGGATGTGGCTGCTGGCCGGGCGCATGGAAAAAATCCCGAATAAAGGCGACTACTTCGTTAAGACAATCGAAGTACTCAATACGAGTATTGTCATTGTTCGGGGTAGCGATGACAAAGTCCGCGCCTTCTACAACGTGTGTCGGCACCGCGGGACAAACATCGCGTCTGGCGCAGGCAACTGCAAATTTTTTACCTGCAAATTTCACGGTTGGGTGTACGACACGCAAGGGCATATTCGCCACGTCGCAGATGAGTCGCAATTTTTCGACCTCGACAAGAGCAAGCTCAATCTTCATGAAGTGAATTGTGAGTTGTGGAACGACTTTATATTTTTCAATGTCGACGAAAACCCACGTGAAACTTTAGTTGAGCAATTAGGCGAAATTGGCGTCCAGTTGCAGGATTTCCCGTTTCCGGAAATGAGAGTTGCAGGAAACTGGGGCGCGACCTTAAACGCGAATTGGAAATTATTTCTCGACGCGTTCCAGGAGGGCTACCACGTCGCGACCGTTCATTCGGGAACGATTAACGAATATTTCACCGGTGCGCGAAACCCTTATTGTCGCCCATCCTCAGTGCGCTTGTACAAGCGAAATCGCTCGCTGTCGATCCCGTTCAATCCGGAGTTTAAGATTCACCAGTCTGAAGAGTTTGCTATCCGTTCCGGTGAATCGCTTAGCCAAGGCGTTGCCGGCTTGTCGAAAAAAGTGCCTGGTGTGAACCCGAAAAATGACGAATATTTCTCATTCGATGTGAATGCAATTTTCCCGAACTGGCTATTAGATACATCGATCGGGTTTTTCTTTATCCACGAATTTTGGCCGATTGACGCGAGCACCACACGTTGGGAATCCACAATGTATTTTCCGGAGCCAGCGAACGCGGGTGCGCTTATTAGTCAGAATCAATCGATCGCGTTATTGCGCGATGCATTTCGGGAAGACATCGCAACGAGCGAGGGTTCGCAAGCAGGAATTATGTCCGGTTCGCTAAAGGAAATTAATTTCGCGGATACCGAGATCCCATGCCGGCATTTATACGAAGTGGTAACGAAGATGGTCAACGGTGAGTGGTAGTCTCCCGACTGGCTGCCATCTAGTTCATGTTTATGCGAACCGTGTGAATCCTGACGCCGTGCCCAACACCGCGTTCAATTTAGCGTAGCAATCCCGCAACGGAGACTAACGATGGCATTCGATAGCGACAACGCACTAAACGGCACAGCGCGCATTAATCGAGAAAAGTTCCCGGAAATGTCAACTGGACCGGTGCCAATTGAACCGTATATATCGGAAGATTTTCTCGGTCGCGAGCGAGATATGATTTTCAAACGCATGTGGCTAATGATGGGCCGCACGGAGAAAATCCCGAACAAAGGCGACTACTTTGTCAAAGTCATTGAAGTACTCAAAACGAGCATCGTGCTCGTGCGCGGTAAGGACGATAAGGTTCGAGCGTTCTACAACGTGTGTCGCCATCGCGGGACAAACATCGCTGCCGGCCACGGCAACTGCAAGTTTTTTACGTGTAAATTCCATGGCTGGGTATACGACACGGAAGGTCATATTCGACACGTCGCGGACGAGTCACAATTCTTTGATCTCGACAAAAGTAAGCTCAATTTGCACGAAGTGAATTGCGAATTATGGAATGGATTTATATTCGTCAACTTCGACGAGAAGCCACGCGAGACCCTACTCGAACAGCTTGGCGAACTAGCCGTTCAACTGAATGATTTTCCCTTTCCCGAAATGGAGCTCGCCGGCAGTTGGGGCGCGACGTTAAACGCGAATTGGAAACTCTTTCAAGATGCCTTCCAGGAAGGCTATCACGTCGCAACTGTCCATTCCGGTACGATCAACGAATACTTCACCGGACCTCGGAATCCGCATGCCCGACCGGCATCGGTGCGGCTGTATAAACGGAATCGGTCGTTAACGTTCTCGTTTAATCCGGAATTTGGACTCCATCCGTCGGAAGAATTTGCACTCACTGCAGGCCAGGCGATCAGCCAAGGTGCGGCGGGCCTCGATATGAAAGTGCCAGGCGTGAACCCGGAAGACAACGAGCTGTTTTCATTCGATATCAATGCCGTATTCCCAAACTGGTTGCTGGATACTTCCGTCGGCTTTTATTTTATTCACGAGTTTTGGCCAATCGATGCGCATACGACTCGCTGGGAAGCGTCGACTTATTTTCCGAAACCGGCCAACGCGGGTGCGCTTATTTCTCAACAACAGTCCGTCGCGCTGTTTCGCGATACGTTTCGTGAGGATATTGCGACCAGCGAAGGATCACAGGCTGGTGTGATGTCCGGGTCTCTTGAAGAAATCAATTTCGCCGATAGTGAAGTCACCTGTCGGCATCTCTACGAAGTCGTCACAAAGCTCGTCAACGGCGAGTGGTGAGGCACACTCGCTGTTAAGTAAAAGAGCGAGGAGTGCAGTGCAGGAGCGCTAATCGAGTATGTTATTTACTCAGGATTCAGAGCGCAGTGCTCGCGCGCGAACAAGCGGTCGAGATAGGACTGCAGGTTTGGAAACTCGCCGAGATGACTCATGCGGCGTGCCCAGTTTACGGTCCACCCGAGAATAATGTCGGTAACACTGAAATGTCCACCAACAATAAACGGCGTCTCACCCAAGGTATGGTTCAAAACCGCAGCGCCTTTGCGGAATTCTTCTATATTGCTTTCGATCACATCGGGCACTCTTTTTTCTTCCGAATAGAAACCCGTGTGCTTGGCGTTACTCCATAAATACCCTTCCATCTCTGACAAACCAAAAGAAACCCATTGGTCGTGCAACGCGCGCTCTCGCGTGCCTGAAGCGGCGATAAGACCGCCGTGGGGTGAGATATCGCACAGGTAGGTACAAATTGCGGCTGATTCGAATAATCGTTCGCCATCGATAACAATCGCCGGGACCTTCGATTGCGGATGGAATTCACGCAGTTCATCGCCGCCAATCATCTTGCCGGCGCTGATTTCTTCGAATTCCAAGCCTAATTCTAGCAGCGTCCATCGGCAGCGCGCCGATCGTGCGAATCCAGCGCCGTACAGCGTAATATCATGTTTCATATTGTGTTCTCGGTGCTGAGGGTAGCGCGAATGAGTCGCGGATTCGTGTTTGCGCCGACATTATACCGATGCCGTTTTGCGTACCAATAATCATCTTAGGCCCACGAAACCAATCGCTGATATACCGGTCGTACTGATTAATGCTGGTTCATCTTGCGGCGGTAGCTGAAATAAAATACCACTGGATTTTAATTTTCACATTGTGCGCAAGCACATCCGCATTGGCCGATGTTTGCGGATCAATTGAATGCGAATCTCAGGCCGAACCCAAACCCAAATATTACGTCGATCTGGCGTGGAAATCAGCCGGTGGCATGTTGAATTCATTGCGTCTGGCTGAAGAACTTACCAGCGAACCTGGTGCCGAAGCGATCCCGTTATTTCCGCATGGTTATGACACGAAAATATTCGATCGAAAAAACTATACTCAAAATCGACAATTGGTAGACCTTGCACGACGCTTGGACAGTGAAGGCCGCATTGAATTGATCGGTTGTGACCTCGCCTTGCAATGGTGGCTAGAGCGACCTGAAACGTTTGATCCGGCCTTCGACCTCGTGCCTTATGTTCCAGGTGCAATCAATGAATTGTGGAAGCAAGGGTATCGCCCGTTGCAGCAAGGCAATACCTCAACCAAGCCATAGATTATTAATTCACTCAACTAGCAATCGATTGCTTTCGCTCTCTCTTATTCCCATCCATTGCAGCTGGCATACGCGTTACGCAATGTAGCGAACAACGTTGTAACTATTACGTTGAATCGTCCCGAGAAGTTAAACGCATTCGCCGACGAGATGCTTGGCGGTCTAATTGCTGCTGTGGACGAATGCGATCGCCGCGACGACATCAGAGTCGTGACCTTAATGGACGCTGGGCGAGAGTTTTGCGCGGGTAGGGGTGTCTCCGTGATGCGCGAAAATGCAGCTAATCTACCCCACGTGACGCAGAAACATATTATTTACCGAACGTTCTGGTTCTCTATCTCGGCGAGGTGAATGTTATTGGGATTACTCATTGCAATGAATCGTGCGGCTGATTTTCTTCTGCCCAGGAAATGTTCTCTGCAGATCATGTGTCTTATACGGGATGAGCCGAGAATTATTGGACGGGCGGTGGCAGACTACCAGTCGCGCACTTGTCGTCGCGCTATCCCTAGTGGCAGATGTCTATGCGCAGTCTTGCGATTCGACCGAATGCGAGCGCAGAAAACACGACATCGAACTCGCCTGGTAAGCGCCAAGCGAGGTATTGCGTTTGCTACCTTGCCCCGCGCGATTCCCCCAGTCCCCGGGTAAAGATCCGGCGCGCGTCTTCCTACACGGTCATGACGTCGCGATATTCGAACAAGTGAACTATTCGTAGTAACGAAAAATCGTCGACCTCGCGTGCCGCCTGGATACCGAAGATCGAATGCTTGCGAACTTGCCTTGCACTGCGAACTCGATCGGCCCAAAGCTTGGACCCGGCAATTGACGTTGTCCCCTATGGCCCGCTGTCATCGAAGCATTATGGGGCTGAAGATATCACCTATTGCGCTAGGCTGATCGGTAGGGCGCCGGGTGGGCCGGCGGCATCGGCGTGGGGCCAACAAAAAGAACTAGCCTCCCGTTCAGAAATTGTAACGCGAAACTTCGACCGTTTCCTGCGCCTCTCGTTCCGGATACGATAGCGAACCTGCGGGCGGGCAGACCCAGCTGACCTCGCTACCATAAACCGTGAGTACACGGATTCGGAGAAGACAATAGATGACAGATCAGATCGTGCTCGAGGTCGCCGACTATGTTGCGACTATAACGTTAAATCGCCCGAAGAAACTTAACGCCTTTGCCGATGAAATGCTCGACGGCTTAATCGCGGCCATCGACGAGTGTGACCGGCGCGATGACGTTCGCGTTGTCATTCTAACCGGGGCGGGGCGAGGTTTTTGCGCCGGTGGTGATGTATCGGCGATGGGCAGCGATGCGGACAATCGTCCGCACGTGACGAAAAAACACATCGTCGATTACATCCAAGCATTTCCGAAACGGCTTGCAGCGTTCAACAAGCCGATCATTGCGGCGGTTAACGGCGTCGCAACCGGGGGTGGTATGGACTTGGCACTTGCATGCGATTTTCGCACCGCCGGGAAAAGCGCAAAATTTGCAGAAACCTACGCTAAAATTGGATTGTTGCCGGGTGGCGGCGGCGCCTACTACTTGCCGCGCATCGTTGGCACAGCGAAAGCACTCGAATTATTGTTGACCTCAGATTTCCTCGATGCCGAGCAAGCTTTGGAGATCGGACTCGTCAATCATGTGTTCGACGATAGCGAGTTGTTGGCGCAGACCCGAGAAATTGCGCAGCGTATTGCAGCGTTACCGCCCTATTCGGTGACGATGATTAAACGAACCGTGTATCAAGGATTGGACGCCGAACTGCTAGGTGCTCTTGAAATCGTTGGCTCGCATATCGCAATAGCAAAATCGAGCGATGATCACGCCGAGGCGATCAAAGCCTTTAAAGAGAAGAGGGCCGGTAAATATTACGGATCCTAAAAGTCGATCCCCACCGCACGTACTGCTAGATAATCAATTCGCAGATGCGCTTGAAATTCGCGTGCGAATTGCCGGCGCCCGCTTGAGTCTGAAAGTCAAATTGCGCTCTAACCCTTCTAGAAATTGCGGATGTGCCACAAACTCATCAAACCGTTCGTCATCTAGCAACAAAGTCGCAATTGCCTTTGGATCTTGCAACTCTTTATTCGGCACAGCCCTTGCGCGCCCTATTCGATTGCATGCGGGACGTTCCGTCTTGTCTACTACCAGGCCGATATCCCTCACGATCATGTCTAACGCCTCCAAGGTCCCGAAATTTTCTGGGCCGCCGTACTCTGAACCCCGGTTTAGGACCTTGGCAATCCTAACTCTAGTTTCGTCGCCGGGAATGCTTTTAGATTCGATAGCTTACAATAAAAGTGTGCCAGGGCCGCGATATCCACTAATGTACATCACGCCTTCGTCAGTCAGTAAAACCTTCAAAGCACCTAATAGTTCATCGCGATCAACCTCAGCCATGACACGTGGATCAACAATTATTACGTTAAATTTTTTTCCATTCTGGATTGGCGGTTCGTCGTGAAACGCGCCATTGTCGAATCGACAGTGGCGCAGAATTATTTTCATTGGCGACCGGCCAACGCCGTCATGGTTTTTGGACGTTTTAGCCATTACAGCCCTTCTTTTCTTCGAACCGTGGAGTATTGGAATTGCGCCTGGGGTGAATGCCGAAACATGATCGTTGCGTTCCGCGAGAAAGGGAATCCATGTCATTGGCCCGCTAATTACGGTGACATTCTGATTTCCGGTTAGGCTTTTACGCCGCATATAATTTCTTAAAACATTCTTCTTTTGGACGATAGATTTTGCAAATTTGTCAACCGCAGGCAACAGGAATACGGCGGTATTTAAACCGTCAAGATTGCCTTTATTTTTCTGACCGTAGTGAGCGTCAAGAACAGCGTCAAAAAGTCGCAGGCTTTCGCGGAAGACTTGCGCGCGCTCTTCCGCGTGTACCGGAGCGCGCTTGTTCTTCGCCTTGCAAAATGTGCAGAAGGGGACTTCCCATTCTGTACCCATCGTCTCGAGCATATACTGTAACAGCGGATGACTCTACATGCCTTCGTGAAATTTATCGGCCGGAAGTCAATCGAATTGGGGTAGGTGAGTAAAAAAGCTACAGCAAACGTGCGTACGTTTCATAAGGTCCACGGTTAATGTGTGCCACGGTTGCGAACAATTCGGCTTCTGGCCTTTAGCAACCTGGTGGGTAAATTCCGTGCTCACATCCTCAACTGCAATGCCATCGCTAGGTTGATTTTTACCATTGTTTAATTTCGATCGCGGAACATTCAAACCGGATGTCGCGTCTACTCCGGACGCTTTTTCCAGTACCGGTTTCTCGTTGCGAGTACTTTCACGTATTTCTACTCGGCTCCCGGAAAGTTGGATGAAATTTGGTAAGGGTGTCACCAGTTTAATTCCGTGATCTAGGCATGCTCGTTCAAATTCTGGAATTCGACGCTTCACCAATTCGGTGTCGTTTTGTATGGTGTCTTTGTCCGTCATGAGCGACCGGCTGCCGTTCTGTACTGGCGGGATCATGAAGTTCACTCGGGCTTTGTTGATGCCGGTCTCAGACAGGAGTGCCGGTAATTCGGGTAGCTCATCTAGGTTATGAGCGTGCAGAACGTAGCTTGCAATCAGCGCGGGTTTTTCTGTACCGGCTGACTCTTTTGCATCTCTAAGCGCTTTGAGATTTCTAATCGAGGTGTCCCATTTTAACGGGGACATCGTGGCTTCGTAGGTGTCTTTTCTCGCCGCGTTTAATGAAATATTCATGTTGTTCGCGCGCCCGACGATGGCACTGATTGCCCGCGGTTTAAGCAATGATGCGTTAGTGATGAAATTCATGTTTATGTAAGGGTAATTCTCCGCAATCAGTTCCAATATTTGATCGATATCCGGATGTGCAAATGTGTCTCCGAGCCCTGCCGTCAGGGCTAAGCTGCGAATAAATTTCAACCAATTAAGCGTGGCAATTTGCTTAGGGTCGATGCGTTGCATTGACACCCGCTCTGGCGTGTAATTGCAGAACGAGCACCGAACATTGCATACATCTGTGATCGCTATGGAGGCACTCACCGGAAACGCTTTTACCTGCCCTACGCGGTGCGCGGACTCCCATTTGTAGACGGCTTCGTTTAAATGAATTAGTTCTAGCGACGGCTGCGAATCGAGTGCGATATGCTCAGCCAACTGCCCGCAAAGTTCTTCGTACGAGTATCGTTGCAATAAATCGGATGTTTGCGGTCGGACGTCAGGTATCTCGAGAACCTCTTGTTCCTCCAGATCTGTGTCTAAGAATTGGACGCCCACTTTGCCCCTAAGGAATGCGCGGTATAACCCGGTAAGCCACACGAAAAACAATAGAGATTCTATCTATGTTCAATCAACGACTTAGGCGCAACAAGTAATGAGGATTTTGGAAGGTCTTGCCCATTATCGTGAGATGGGAAGGCACGTAGCGAAAAGCTGGCTGTCATCAATTTTGTCACGGTCGCCCGATTCCTATCGGAGCTTGTTCAGCGTAACTTACAACGTTCACGTGGCGACAATAGAATACCTACGGATTCGGTAATAGGGCGCTCGGATCCGCAGGCCGCCGATCGTCGTTATCCTGATTAAATCGATCACCAAACCGCCTACTGTACAACCGAAGCGGAATGTCTGGTGGTCTTTAGGAGGCCCGACCATTGAGGCTCGAACGTGATTCCAAAAACGTGTTAAATCATAGCGATCGCATTGTACGGGAATAATTTTGTTGCGCTGTCGGCAAATTGTTTCTCTTCGAGTTTTTAACGAATTCGCGAACCGTCCCGGGAGGCCAACAAGACGATGGAGTTAGCGACTGCATAAAAATCAGTCCGCCGCCAATTCTTTTTTTCCGCTTTCGGCACGAGCGAGTCTACTTGATAAATGACCTGCTACCGGATAGGGTTTCGCCGTGCAGCAACACCGCAAATCGCCACAGGAAAAGAACATATGGGCAACGCTTCGCTTTCGCCATTCGAGAAGAAGCTCGAACATCCGAATGTACTCCTATGCGGGGCGCCGCGATCAGGCTCGTCTAGCCTGATCGGTTATTTACAGAAGCACCCGCAGGTCACGTTCCTGATGGGCGGCGACATCGAACGCGGCGGCATCAAGGATCAGGCCCATCCGCTGATCAACCCGTTCGGCATTTGCAAAAACGATGCGGTGTTCGAACAGATGGAATTGATAAATTCCCGGCCGCAAAAACAACAAATTCCAGCGGTAAGTCTAGCGCTTCGTTACGCGCTATATATGCCGCACATCGCATTTAACATCCTCGAAACGGTACGTAAACCTAAGATCCTGTTCATCCTTCGGGATCCCGTGCGACGCACGTACTCGAGCTATACCCATCAAGAAAAAGGAACGCACAAAAAGACTTTTCTCGAAATGATCAACGTCTCGGAAGCCGAAATCGAACAACAATCTGGGTTTAAGAACCGCAATAACTTTATCGACATTATTGGCGAGCAGAACCCTTCCGTCTTTGTGGAGCGATCTTGCTATTACCCTCACATCATCCGATATTTCGCGCTCTTCGGGAGGGCAAACATTCACGTGGTCCGTTTCGAAGAAATGATTGCGGATCCTGTCGGCGAGTTGAACCGGGTGTACCGCTTTTTAGGGGTCGACGAGACCAGTTCCATTGAGGAGCCGGTTCACCGGGGGGAGTCTCGCAATTTGGATCCGATCCCGGACGAGGCAGGGGCATATCTGCAAAACTTGTATGCCCCCTACAATCAACAACTTTTCGAATTACTGGATTGGCCGAAGGATACCTGGGCGAATTAAAGCCTCATACTTCCTCCTGGTTTTCAAACGGCTCTCGTCGCGTGATCCGATCTAACGCATTTTGGCCCAACCCTCTTAGGGACGAGAAGCCGTTCTCCGTCAACAATGTTCCGTCTACCGCTGACGCCACTCGTCTCCACGAGGAGGCTGAGACGATGGGCCTAAGTATGATGCCGGCCCCTTTCGATCGGATGATAGCGATAGCAAGTGATTGCGACTCCTCGAGCCCCGAAATAGCTACAAGCTATACAGCCAAACTTGTAAACGGGGCCAACTTCGACTTTGGCGATTCGGCGCACTTCTACAATTTAATTTTTCACCATTCAGGTCAAGGATACGCTGAGGGATGCGACATCGTCGACAAACTCACGGAGGAGGGGCGACCGGCCCCGAGCGACCAATTACTTGACGTGGTTCGCTTGTACCATCAAGGCCTCGTCGATCATCTACACGGCCCGCTCCAGAACGGTGGTTCGTGGGTAGTTTCGTCGGCGGTCCGCGTAAAACAAGGTGGTTTAGAAATAGAATGGTCGGCCGATGTATCGGATGAGGAATGGCCAGATACCGCCACCTGCCACATGCGTTATCTCGCACTTCAATACGATGCCGGTATCGGTCCGGCTCAGGCTCCGCGTCGATTCAGTGTGGAAATTGATGCTAAAAAACATTGTTTCAGTTTTGATCGTTGGCTAGATCGAGATCATCTCGCTGTGTACTCGTGTAATCCAACGATGGTCCCCCGATCTACGCCTCTTTTTTCTATCAAGGTACCGTGGAGCGACGATACACCCAGTCCGCGCCGCGTATTCATGGGGTCATTTGGCCTGCGGGATTTCTTTAACCATTATTGCGAAGTACGCGCACACTACGGTTTGGAGTTTAATTCGGTAACCGCTCATTCCGGTTATCTTTTCTACAATCAAAAGTCGAAAGAGTTCCACCAAGGCAAGACAAAAACGAATGAGAAGCACGACTTCGATTCGATTTATTCGACTTTCGAAGATGACGTTGTGGGTCAGGATCGGTTCTCGGTGAGCATGCTCGCCGATGATGTAGGTTCGAATAATTACGTTTCTACCGCAGATTTGATCGATCAAGGTATCCGCTTCATAAATCCCGCAGGCGCGACTGGCGCTTGGGATAGATATTTCCCGATCGATAGGCAACTCGTTCCGGCTGCCACGAGGGACGATGCGCAAATCTACGCGTTCCGACGGAGTCTGCCGCGCGTTCCCGAACCCGAATCGTCGCCATCCTACGACCCCGAGCTTGCCGATATAACAAGAACGCGCCGCCTCAATTTCCGGTTGCGGCTGTTGAGAATGCTTGAGCAAATGCCGAAGAACCATGCGAGCGTTCTATATACGCATTTGGGTGTTATCAATGACCTTGATGATCCGGAAAAAGCTCCCTTAGTAAAAGACTTTCTCGATCGCGAACGGTACGACGATCTGAACTCGGATGTTGGCCTCGCCACCACGAGTCGTTCTGTATTCGGCATCCCGCGCTCCGCCATTACCCGCGCTTTGGCTGTGTTGGGAATTACACCAAAGCCGAAACCACAGCGCGAGATCCTCCGCACCGCGATCACGCGGCTTTCGGTTTTGAATCGCTACCTGTGGATGTTCAACCACGTCCTCCGTCAATGCCCAGTACAACATCGCGGCGAAGAGACAATCTGCCACGTAAGAGACTTTCATGACACAACGCTTGGCCGGGACGTCGAAGTTAACGCGGAACTCTGTTACGGCCTTTCTATCGCAGTCAGCGAGTCGGCGCGTTTTGAATTGTTCTACAACGATCGCAGCAGCCGCGAGTACGTTGTCATTGTCGATGGTGATGGTCAGAAATTTGCCAAAATTTGTGGGTTGGGTATCCGCTGCTCGCTTTTGCCTTACCTTCTACCGGACGATGGAGTCCTAAGGATCGGAAATACCCAAGGGGAACTCCATTACGACATCTCAGAGTTTCGCCGCACATCGAATGCCGTTGGAAAACTCTCCGTCAATGGAAAATCCCGAATGACCCAGGCGCTTGGAACGATAGATATTCTGCCCGGTGCCTCTTATTTCGTTATCGATGTTGCGAAAACAAGTTGCCCACTGAAGTTCATTCTTCGATGGAAAGATGGCCGTAAGTTCCGTGAACTGAACATTCTTCAAAACGAGCTGTTTGAGAATCCGCGAGCGCTCGAAAGCGAAGGAATGATCTACGTACCTATCTACTGTCTGATATCTTTTTTCGATAGCGTGAAAGCATTCAAGGACGCCGAATTCGAGTTGCTTGTCATCAATCCGAATTCCAATCTTGGCGAAGTATTTATCCGGGATATTTTTCTCGGCAAGCCTCATTACACCGCGCATCCAGCCGATAGCCGAATTTTTATCCCAGGGCAGCTAAAAGATCCCAGTTTGTTTAGCCGCGATATCGCACTTGAATTCATGGATGAGGAAGGGAACAGCGCGGCCGCGCAGATGGGTACGGGCGGACAGTTCTTTGTGGGGCTGGCCAAACGCGGCGTTTATACCGCTCGCAGCAAAGACGGGCGAATCAACAAAAAGCTTTGTCTCGATTACACGACGACAATCGTAATCTAGACACTGCGGGATTTGCTGATGCGGTGGACCCTAAACGGCTGTCGTGACAACGCGGTTCTTCACAGGCTGTATCCATACGATTCCAAATCTTCGCCAATCCGATCGCGTGCTATTGTGTTGCTATCAGCGAAATAGCCGGGTAGCGTCGCCTTCGCGAAATCCGCATCCGCGCTTGGCTGTGCCCGAAACTGTCGTCTGGCAATGGATCCCAGCAGACTCCGTAAGATCCGCGGAATCCGGACAGGTATGTTTTGCTGGAGGCCTTTTTTGTGTTCGCAAAATACGTTCCTAATTCGTTCCTCGGCGATCCATCGCTCTTCCTTTTTGGGATTGAGCGCCGGCGTGATGAAGGGAAAGTATTCCACTCCGATAAACCTGCACAGGCGTCGAAGGACATCTTCCGGGGATCGCGCCAATCCCTCAACGTGCCCAACCCAAACGTTATCTCGTCCGAAAAGTTCATCGTAGAATTCCAGCAGCCGGTCATACCTGTAAATAGTCGGGTCAAACACCGGAAATCGCGCATTCCATCTCTGGGTGAGGTAGCGGTCGAAGCTGAGGGTTCCACCGATGGTGACATACTCGCTGTAACAAGAGGCCAAAAGCTGATACTGCTCGCGTATGAATATGACAATTTTGACGTCACCGGGGATTGCTCTAATCCTCCTCGCGATGTCGACCAAGTCGTAATGCCCGCTGTGCGGGTTGCCGGATAATCTTTCGTGGGAATGTACGAAACTCCCGTTCGATTTGCTGTTAAAAAAACCTGAGACGTCGGGCGTTTCGCCGTACAGCGAATTTCGGGAGACAAGCGTACGCCAAACTTGCCGGCGAGCAGAAAGCGCGATCCCCGGGTGCGCCTCAAAGTATCGCTGGATGCTCGTCGACGCGCATTTGGTTAGGCCGACGTGGAAAATGTGTTTCACCCGAGCGGTTTTTCGCCCCTGACACAGATGTTGCGCATTTCCTCGGGGCCGAGCCTGCGGATCGTTTTCATTTCGTGCTCCAGGAACATCTCGAACACCTGTTCTTCAGTGTAGTGGTCCTCGACCTGGGGCGCCGTCGCATCGAACCAACCACGCACATCCCCACGTACGTCGCCTTCCTTGATCCAGTTCCCAATAAATTCGAACGCAGATTCGGGGGGCAGATGCCGGATTTTTTGTCGCACGAATTCCTTCCTGTTCATATGCACAAAGTCGCCTTTTTTCCCGAGGCGCGGATAACCGTAGACCATGATCGAAATAACACCGCCCGGCGCCAGTTTACTGATCAAGTTCTTGAATGCTAGGTCGGTGTTGCCGGTGCAGTGAAGAACCCCGAAGGAGAGGATAAGATCGTATTGTTCCGCCATCGGTAGCGGGTCGAGGAGGTTGTGCTGCACTATTTTGTGGTTTGGGAACTCGCCGCAGTATTCTGCGGTCTTAGCCAGGCCTTCTGCGGATTGGTCGAGAGATGTCACCCGCGCCCCGAGTTTGCACAGGCCGTAGCTCAAGCGGCCATCGCCACAGCCCGCATCGAGGACTTGTTTGCCATTAAACCACTCGGCGGGTTGACCGGTCCAACGCAGGACTGTCTCCGCGATCGTATTTCGGTGCTCAGGGTTGGCGAGCGTATATTCGCCCTCGTGAAGATGCTCCCATTTGTCTTGGAAAATCTTCCGTGTCGTCATTTCCGAGTACTCCCGGCCGCCGATGAGCCCGATTAGATCTCTAATCTGATTGTCTTGGCGCAGCGTCCAGTAGTAGAGGAACCTCACCATTTCCGAAAGGAGTTCCAAGTCTTCTTTATT
>JBLFWX010000105.1:0-15999 GCA_047611805.1 Gammaproteobacteria bacterium | reverse complement strand
GAATCGCCGACAAATAATACTTGGTTTGCCGTGAGCCCCGATTTTTCTAAGGCGACTTCAAAAAATCTTCGATCAGGCTTACACGACTGTGCAGATTCTGAACTCGTCCAATGATCTAGATAGCGGTCGAGTTGTTCGCGCTCTATCAGTGGTTCGAGCATATCGTCGTCGATGTTCGATACGATTGACAAATACAGCCCGCGGCTCTTTAGGGCGGATAAGGTTTCGATACAGCCGGGTTTAATTTCGAGGCAGCTAAACAGCGCTGCTTGCTGAATCTCGTGATAGTGCCGATGCACATCGCTATCGTAATCGGCTTCCAATATTTCGTAGAAGCGCAGATACATTTCATGGAACATATCGTGATGGCGGTAGTAGGGTTTTTCAGCGTAACGATGGCTCACTTCCTTGGTCGCAACGCCATAGGCTTTTTTGATCTCATCCGCGTCCGCTACTACGCCCATTGCGCGTACGCTTTCAATGAGTATTGGGATGTTGGTGCGGGCTACATTGCGGTAACTAAACAATGTCCCGCCTAGATCGAAAAATATGCCGTTTATTGCCATCGCACGCAGTTCCTCGGTGACCGAGCGAGTGCGCTTAGGTCATGAATTAGTCCGGTTTTCAAATAAGTGTTGAATTGAGGACGCATAATATTCGATCAGCGCGTTTTCGTCAGGATTAGCCCGGTAGCGCCCGTCTCGCTCGACTAATAGATGTCGTATGGTCATCATTTCTATCGCTTTATCGAGTGCGAAACTATTGGCTGCTTCGAAGATGAGATGCCTGCCGCCACCGATTGCCAGTGTATCCAGGCGTCGTTGTACTTGCGCTTTGAGTTCAAGTTCGGTGAAGTTTTCGTCGGACCTGATCACGACTGTTGCGATCAGCGGTACGGCTAGCGCCGGTACGAGCTGGCCGACGGCCAGCATGAGATGGTCGGCCAACTCAGTCACTTTTTCGAATCGGCCATCAGTATCGTATTGACGGAAATCGATGTGCTCATTCTCGCAATACCGACGCAACGAAATCGGACTCCCGAATTGCACCGCGGCGTAACCGAATCGATTCCAGCGATTACGAACTTTCAAGCGGATGATATTGAATACGAATCCGCTGGTGTTGCGCAGCGCGTTCCATTTCCCTGGTTCCTGCACCTCGCTCGAGCGCTCGATAAGCAAGGTTCGATCTTCTAGCACGCGATCGTAATTGATGCCGACCGGTACAAAGACGACGTCGCGCTCGCCCTGCGGATCAAACGACCGAACCATATAGTCGACCAGGCCAAGTTTTGGCCGACGCAGTCGGCCATCCCGGCTTAATCCGCCTTCTGGAAAAACGGCTTGGATAATCCCTCCTTCGATTGCCATTTGAACGTAACGTGCGAGGACCTTGCGATATAAATCGTCACCGGAACCGCGCCGTACAAAGTAGGCGCCCATAGACCGAATCAGTTGCTGCACTGGCCAAACTCGCGCCCACTCGCCGACCGCGTAACTAAGTGCCGCGTGGTGAACCACCATGTAGGTGGCGAGCAAGTAATCGATGTTGCTGCGATGGTTGAGCACGAACACCAAACTCGCTCGCGGATCGATATCGAGAAATCCTTGTTTGTCCGCGTAGACCACGCGGATCCAATACAGCATCCTCACCAAACGGCGCGCCACCCAATTGCCGATCCCGAAGTACATGTACGCGTTGAATGAGGGACAAATTTCCTTCGCATATTTTTGCACGCGAATCATCGCGACATCGGTCGGAACACCATTGTCATGTGCCCATCGCTGCGCGGTTTCGAGTACTTCTGGATCGTAGATGAGTCGATCAATTAGCACTTGACGGCGGTTGAGTTTGAACGGCCTGACTTGAATGCGAAGTCGCCGATTCATTTCACCGATGGCTTGGTTCACCTTGCGTCGAAATACCCAGCGAACACTCGGCATTAGGATCCTTTCTAGCGCCAGCCACGCACCGGCGCTTAGCAGCAAGACGAGCAACCAGATAGGAATCGCCACAGTGTCGGTCACGTAGTACTGGCCTTGGTTGTCGAGATATGAGCAATGATACACTCGTCCTTAGCGCAATACGGCGTCGTTAGCTCGAGGAATAAAACATGAATACATCGCTGGACTGCAAAGTAGATAGCGGAGCGTTGTGCGGCACTTTCGATCCGCGGTTCTCTCGGGTCGCCGACGAATTCGAAAGAAATTTTCGCGAGCGTAATGAACTTGGCGCATCGGTATGCGTTATGCTGGACGGCGATCCGGTGGTCGACTTGTGGGGCGGAACCGCGCGCGCCGATTCCGCAGAGCCCTGGAATTCCGACACATTGTCCGTCGTGTGGTCGTCCACGAAAGGCGCTGTGTCATTTTGTGCCCATTTACTCGCCGCTCGAGGCGATCTAGATATCGACGCGCTCGTAACAGACTACTGGCCAGAGTATGGCCAAAGCGGCAAGTCGGCAACGACGGTAAAAATGTTGTTGAGCCACCAATCAGGTGTTTGCGCTATCAGCGAACGCCTACCCGCGAATGCGTATGCGGATTGGGACGTAATGATTCAAGCCATTGAGAAACAAGCCCCTTTTTTCGAACCTGGAACGGCGCATGGTTATCAAGCTTTAACTTACGGCTGGTTGGTTGGCGAAGTCATTCGTCGCGTTAGCGGGTGTTCGCTGGGCGATTTTTTTCGGCAAGCGATCGGCGATCCCTTGGCCCTCGATTTCTGGATCGGCCTCCCAGAGGCTCATGAGTCGCGCACCGCGCGCATGATCATGCCGGAGATGAATCTCAACGATCCGTCGCCGTTTCTGTACGCTATGCGCGACCCCAAGAGCGTCCAAGCGCTGGCGATGGGTAATAGTGGTGGCTATATGGACTTGAACAAAGACGGCATTCGAGGTTTCGATACGCGGCTCGCCCATGCCGCCGAAATTGGCGGCGCTGGCGGACTCGCTAACGCTCGAGGATTGGCTGGTTTATATGCGCCACTGGCCTGCGGCGGTCGGATGAACGGTGTCGAATATGTTTCTCCAAATATCCTGGCGCGCATGGCTGCAGTTTCGTCCGCCAGCTCTCGTGACGTGACCTTGCTTGCGCCCATGCGATTTTCCTTAGGTTTTTTTAAGGCAATGGACAACCGTCGGTCCATACCGGGTACGCAGGATTCTATGTTTATACCAGAGGCGGCTTTCGGCCATCCGGGCTACGGTGGCAGTATTGGCTTTGCGGATCCCGAATCCGGGATCTCGTTCGGATACAACATGAATCGCATGGGCCAAGGAATGTTGCTGAACGAGCGCGGCCAAAGTCTGATCGACGCGCTCTATCAATCGCTCGGTTACCGATCGCGGGAGTCAGGGAACTGGTTGAAATAGGCATTGATACGCTCCGCATTCAGCGAGGCGCGAACGCGCCCGCAGCTCCCATAGAGACCGAGCCATGCATTTAGTGAAGTGCGCTGGCGGCTTCCGTAGTGGCTGAAATAATGCGACCCTCTCGGCCCCATGTGGAGCCATAACCCCAGACGCGCGCGAATCCTCAGCTTAGCCTTACCGATCATCGGCGGCATGATGTCGCAGAATCTCCTGAATCTGGTCGACACGGCCATGGTTGGACATCTTGGCGACGCGGCGCTCGCCGCGGTTGGGCTCGGCGGATTCGTTAGTTTTATGTCGATGGCGATCGTGCTTGGTATCGCGGTCGGCGTACAGGCAACCGCTGCGCGACGCAAAGGCCAGGGGCGCTACTCAGAAATGGCCGTGGCTTTAAATGCTGGCTTGGTCGTTGTGTTTTGTGTTGGTCCGGTATTGTCCGCCATTTTATATGAGCTTGTTCCCGAGTTTTATCCCTATTTGAGCTCCGACCCGGAAGTCATTGCAGCGGGTGTCCCTTACTTACAGATCCGCATCCTCGCGATCATTTTTGTCGCAAGTAACTTTGCTTTCCGTGGCTACTGGAACGCGGTCGATCGGTCGCGGCTTTACATGTTCACGTTACTGATCATGCACGCATGCAATATCTTTTTGAATTATGTGCTGATATTTGGCAAGTTCGGATTTCCCGAATTAGGCACAACGGGAGCAGCGATCGGTACAGCCGTTTCTACTGCCATTGGTACGGGGACTTATATTTATCTGGGATTTAAATACGCTCGCGGTGAAGGTTTTTTCCAAAAAAGACCATCGCGAAAAGATTTCAGTCAAATCATTCGATTGTCGTTGCCGAGTGGCATCCAGCAGTTTTTTTTCTCTGCCGGCATGACCGCGATGTATTTAATAATCGGGAGGATCGGAACGTCAGAACTTGCAGCTGCGAACGTGCTACTGAATATTACTCTGGTCGCGATGCTGCCAGGCATGGCGTTCGGTCTCTCTTCTGCAACCTTGGTCGGACAGGCTTTGGGACGAGGAGATCCGGCTGACGCGAAGCAGTGGGCTTGGGATGTGATGAAGGTTGCTTTGGTATTGCTCGGCGTAATGGGAATACCGATGTTTCTCGTACCGGACCTCTTGCTCGGGATATTCCTGCACGATCCGGCTACTCTAGATCTCGCCCGTGCGCCGATGCGGCTGGTTGGCGCGACCATGACGGTCGAGGCGGCGGGGATCGTTATGATGCATTCGCTACTCGGAGCCGGTGACGTGCACCGAGTGATGCGGATATCGATCTCTTATCAATGGTTGTTCTTTTTACCAGTGGCCTATCTCGTTGGTCCCGTCATGGGATATGGATTGATGGGTGTTTGGACGTTAAATATCATCTACCGCACTTTGCTCGCTGGAACATTCGCGCTCTTATGGAGTCGCGGAAAATGGGCTTTGATCAAACTTTAGTGGAGATCAAACGCGGGCTCAGATTGGAAGCACAAGCTGCTTGCGTCAATACACCTTGCAAGGTTTAGAATTGACGTCGCTACGATCCTCTCTCATCGAGCTTGGCGGTGATGAACTTAAGTCCGGCATTGGTCATACGGTACGCATTTTTATCATCAGTCGTCCTTACCACTGTCGCGACGGCAGCTTGTTCAAAAAAGCAGATAATTGAATCGCTGTATACCACTGGTCAACAGGCCTATTGTTGAGTTGAATGATATCGGCGGAGATTACGCGATTCGTCGAGAACGCTGCGAGCACCATGCTTTAGGGGGCAATCGCGAGACCTATCGGCAGTTCAAGGATAAAAGGGACGAAGAGTTACGTAGCGAAGACGCAAGAGCAGCCAAACCGAGCCCGGATCAGTCGATCACTGAAATCCAGCTGTGATAACGCGATGGGTACCGATACAGATTACAAATTGATGGTCTACAAGAAAGGTGAAGGCGAGCTATGAGAATACGCCAAGCGACGATCGACGATCTAATGGTTGTCGCTGGTCTGTTCGACCGTTATCGGCAATTTTACGGCCAAGTTAGTGACATCGCGGCCGCGCAAGATTTTTTGTTCGAGCGGTTTACTCACAATCAATTAGTCGTTTTTCTTGTCGAAGGCACGAGCGGCGAGGGCCTGGGATTTGCTCGACTCTATCCAAGCTACTCTTCCGTATCGATGGCCGCGGTGTTTATCTTGAACGATCTCTACGTCGCCCAACAAGCGCGCCGCACGGGACTAGCCTCGTTACTACTCGAAAGGGCGGCTAATTACGAAAAAACGAATGGTGCGATTCGTTTGAGCTTATCTACAGCGCACGATAACGAGTCCGCTCAGGCTTTGTACGTTCGTGATGGTTGGGAATTGGACAAGCAATTTTGCGTCTTTCACAAGAAGCTTTAAACCTACGTTCCGGGCTCACAATTCGAGCTCATTTTCAGTTTTGTCTGCGAGTTGGTGGGCAGTGTTCCGCATAAGAGGATCCCAGTTATGACGATAGATGCATTCAAGAAGGGTATTGAGGAGATGTACCAAGGCGAAATAATCGGCGAAGTTGCGCTAAACGGTATGTTGCCGCTGTTTACAGAAGCAGAGCGGCAATACAAGTTGGCGACGATTCTGCAGCTCGAAACGGAGACAAAAGCGCGATTGCGACCAACGCTCCTGCGACTAGGAATAGAACTTGGTGAGCAAGAAGCGTCGAGAGATGCGGGACAGCAAATGGCTGATGCAATGCGCGGAAAAACATGGCAAGAAGCAATGGCGACTTTGCGTGATGGGGTAGAACCGTATGTTCGGCGTTACCAAGAAATACTCGAAAGCACTCCGAGCGAGTATCGAGACATAGCAGAGTCGATGGTCGTTCACGAACAATCAATCGTTGATTTTGCGGTACTTGAACTAGACGTTCACGTTGAACGCTCTGTCAAATCCATCGAAGCGCAACTCAAGTTCAAGCTGCCTCGGCCATAGCACCATCGAGTTGGGCGATAAAATCCTACCGTTCCTGAATTCGAACACCAGTCGAACGATACCGACAAATATCATATGGTTCGGAAATCTGTCCGAACGATCATGCAAAAGGAAAAAATATGGATCTCAACCCGATCGCGAAACTCGATGAGGTACAGCCAGAGAACTTGGATACTGGCCCGGTTGTCGTACTCAATTTATTGAAATTTAAATCCGCTGAGTCAATTTCAACCTATCTTACTTACGTTAAAGGGGTGCTAGAGCAATGCGCCGATAGCGGTGCCGAACTAATCTACGCCGGCAAGCTACAGGAACAAATTCAAGGAGATATCGGTGATTGGGATGTCATTATATTAGGTCGTTATCCGAGCCGCAGGCATTGTTATGAGATGTTTCGTTCAGAAGAATACCAAGCATTGAGTCCGCTTCGCGAAGCGTCGCTAGACAACGCAATACTTTGGCCGTCCGAACCAATTCTTCCATACAAAACTCAAACGGTAGAATTTGACGGTGGGGAATGGCTGGGGTTGCTCGCGGCGCTATAATTCTTCGTGCTGACGAGGTCGAATCGGCTCGGTAACGTCATTGAAATATCTTAAGACAGTCGTCAAAAAAGTAAATCCTTGTTTATGAGTGATTACGAACTCGCAGATATTTTCGTCACGCACGTGCAAGTGCTGCTGACTTATTTTATGGGGTTTATTTCGGCGACCTCAGCCTTGCTCGTTGTCGCGCACGTTGCCGGATCAACTCTGCCAGTCGCATTGGTCAGAGTGGTCATCGCGATCTATACCATCACTTCGGTCTTTATGATCGCGTCGTTTCAGCGCTTGAGCGTCGTTATGTCAGGCATAAGAGGCGAAATGGGAGAGTCGCTTAGTTGGCATGCGGTTGTTCAGGAGGAACCGTGGGTTTTGGAGTTGCTTACGTCAATCGGCGTTTTTGCCATGATCGTAATTTACCTCTCCGGCGTTTGGTATTTACTCCGGGTGCGGAAACCGTTTGATACCGAATAGACGACCAATACAGACCGAGGTTGAGACGTAATTGACAATGTACCTTGTCGCAAAAACCGGCCAGGGCGAATGTAACCACAGCAGAGTTTGGCGGCGGAGCACAGAGGAATGTCGAAAAATAGTTACACTGGGTCTTGCCAATGCGGCAGTTTGAAATTTCATTTTTCGACCGAATTGGCGCCAAAGGACTGGCGAGTTCGTCGCTGTACATGTTCGTTCTGCTGCCAGCATCCAAACCACATCCACGTATCCGATCCAGCAGGCTCAGTGCGCTACGAATTTGTCGACGAGCGCCACGTTTCTCGATTCAGGTTTGGTACGAAAACAGCAGATTTCATCACGTGCAAGAATTGCGGTTCTTACATGGGCGCGGTAATGCCTCGTGACGACGGAAATTTCGCCGTCCTCAACGTCGAGTGTTTGTCCGGCGACATCCTTTTGCCGAGCCCGCCCGAAGTTTCTTTCGGCGGCGAAGATCTCGAGCAGCGACTTACTCGCAGGAACGCGGGATGGACGCCGGTCGAAAATGACATTTAATGTCGTGCTGCGCGAAGCCGACTACTTTACTACGTTGCCGATCGATGGCGAACTACGGTGCAATCCCAAGCATCGATTTGTAATGCTGCCAAAAACCGATAATGGCAGACTCCGTCACGAGATGATCGGCGTCTTCGGCGACACCACCACCCATCGCAATGTATGAACCTGCGCCGCGGTCGCGTCGCACGGCCTTTTGAACGATTTCGACAGCTTCGCCGTCTTCCATCGACACGTAACCAGCCGGTCCAATCAGATTCGACTGTTTAATTCGGATATTCCGCATCTCTTCGTCGTCATCGACGTAGCCAAAATGCGTCCATACGAGCTCGAAACCATCCACCCCATCAGTGACAGATTGCCGTACAGCTAACGTATTCGCGATTTGTTGGACGACGAGATTCGGAAATAAAGCCATGATCACTAAGGTAATGCCGTCCTCAAAATCCGGGCGGCCTTGGAGCACGGATGGATCGGCGAGCTTGAAATTTTCGTCGTAACTACGCACGTCTTTAAACACCTCGCGCTCGAGCGCGGTGTTACTCGTAGAGGCTTTCGCGTACAGCAAACTGTGGCGGTGGGCATCGTCCATTAAGCACTCACCGGTTTGCGAGGACCGATATAAACCGAATGTCGTGTGAAACAAATGGAGTAGGCTTGCATGATAAGGATCCCGCGTGTTCTCCGCGTAGAGCTTCCAATTGCCATGGATGTACTGGCGTTGGTCGCCAAGAATTTCAATGGGGCGATTAAATATTCGCTGAATACCCGCGATGATCATCGGTCCCAGGAAATCCTCTAAGGACACAACGACTTTCGAGAACGTTGCAAAGATCAAACCGTTGATGCTCGCCGAACGCAGTCGATTCAAGCCATGTTCGGCTAAATCGAACCCTTCTGGCATGCCGCCTTTACCGGCGATGCCAGCGCGAAACGGTACGCCGCGCAATTGCCCTTTCAGATCATACGCCCACTGGTGATAGACGCATTGCAGGCGCTTAGTATTGCCGCGTCTTTCGCGACATACGAGTGCGCCTCGATGAGCACAACGGTTTTGCATGACATTGATGTTGCCGTCGTTGTCTCGCGTGATGAGCACGGGTGTCTCGCCGATGAAAGTCGACTTATAGTCGCCACCGTTTGGTATTTCGGCCTCGAGGCCTACGAAGCTCCAGGCATCGCCGCGAAAGATCGCTTCTTGTTCGCGATCGTAGTAGGCCTTGTCAGTGAAAACTTCGTAAGGTACGCAAAACCCGCTATCCGACGTAGGCCAAACGTCTCCTGGCATCGAAATGTTTTCGGAGATGGTCATGCGCGTTCTCCTTACAGTGGGGTTACTAATAAAGTATCAATACGGTCGGTATCGTAGATCACGTTTTTTTCTTCGAACAGCAAGCGGTCGTCGACGACAACAACGCTGTCTTCGTAAATTCCTGCGCTATACAGCTCGGTCACGCCTTGTCCGCGGGTTCGGTAGACTGCATAGTTACTGCGCATCTTCGCAGACGTTGCGCTCACGTCGCTGACAATCGTTGAACTGACTATATGGCGATATTGATGCCGTTCGTAAACATTTGCCTTGCGCAGGGACACCACGCGGTCTATCAGCATATTCTTCGAATCGCAAAAAATTGCCGCGAGCGGCATGCCGCGCGCAGCATTCTCTAGCGCTAGAATCTTGTAAATACAACGATCAACAAAGAACTCTGGCCACAGTTCCAGCCGGTCATCATCGATGCATTGCACGTACTCGGCCAGCAGTCGCTCAAGTTTGAATTGGATTTCAATTTCAGACAGAGTGCTTAAGTCCATCAGTCTGCCTCAGGTGTTGATTGGGCTGATTCGAGAAGATACGGTGCCATGATCGGAAGTAATCGTGTAAAAATCAATCAGCGTCAGGCAACGCAACAAATTGTGCCGGGCGACGGGCGCGCAAATGACATCATCGTCAAGTCAAATAAGAGGTGAGCACAATGTTACAACTGAGACCCGGGTGTGAGCAGTGTAATCGTGAATTACCGCCGTGTTCGATGGATGCCATGATCTGCAGCTTCGAATGCACTTTTTGCCGTGATTGTGTCGAACAACACTTCGGTAACGTCTGCCCGAATTGCGGTGGCAATTTGACTCCTCGGCCAATTCGTCCAGCGCAGGATCGGCGTGGCGGAAACTATCTCGGTAACTATCTCGCTTCCGAAGACATCGTTCATCGGCCCAAAGATATCAAGTCGCACCAGATTTTTCGGGCGGATATTGAATCGATCAGAACAGAGCATCGCTAACCCCGACGCTCGGTACGCAGCGGCATTGTTGCTAAATGTCTAAGCGCGCTGTTCGCGACGGACCAGCTCGCCGGAAAACGACATGG
Organism: Gammaproteobacteria bacterium; assembly: GCA_047611805.1. Lineage (GTDB taxonomy): Bacteria > Pseudomonadota > Gammaproteobacteria > UBA11873. The sequence continues at coordinate 5,738 of JBLFWX010000105.1, read as the reverse complement.
ATATCTTGACTGCGCTTAGCAAGGGGCAGGTGCGCGATCGACTAGGGCATTTGTTGCGACGTGACGCACAATCTTCTCATCGGCAAGGTATTCAGCTTGTCGGCGATGTCTCGGTTCATCAACTGCTTATTCGAGTTCGCAAACGGCGATTTTCCTTGCCGTGGCGTGCGGTATTTCGCGGCGCGATGCTTGACCGGCCAAATGGCAGCGCAATCACAGGGAAATTCGACAGCAACTGGGCAATGTATTTTATCGGTTATCCGGCACTTGCGGGTGTTGTTCTAAACGTCGGCATCACATCGATACTGCAGCCGGGCGCGATGGATTGGTCACAGATAATCTGGTTCCTACTCGTACCATCGTTGGTGTGCTTTGTTCTATCCGAACTAGACATTCATGATCGACACCATATAAGGCGCTCCATCCTTGTAGCCGTAGACGGACACGAAGTGTCAGAATTGCTTGCGCCGAAAGAAATTTAAATGACGCGCTTTAGCAGCCTGCCGGACTTAGCAGGAATCTACTGAGGACGTGGGAGAGCACTTCGAAATCACCATTATTGTCGTTAAATCGCACACCTATTTGCTTAGAATGAATGGTGATTTGGCCGCGCCATGCTACTCGCCTCGCGATGATTCCCTAAGTCCTAGGTATTCAGTTTTTAACGATCTGACTCATACGACGAGCGCTCACGCCGTGAAATTAGCGGAAGAAACTAAATTATGAATAAGGCACCAGAGCGCTATCCCATCGACGGTTACGTCGTTATCGACGCATTGATGAGCGACGATGAAATTGCAGGCCTCGATGAGGAACTTGCATCGTCCCCGCCCGAGGTTGCCGGCGACCGACGATTTCTCGATCGCGAATGGTGTCGCTTGGTCGCCCACGTATTACGCCATCGACTGCTAAAACGTCGTTTGCTGTATCTGGCATCGCAACCTGTCTTATGTACTTATTTTGGCAAAGATCCCGAGACGAACTGGGGCGTTGGATTGCATCGCGATCTACACTTACCATTGAATGCGCGGATCGAGAACAAACCGTGGCAGAACTGGAGCGTAAAGCAAAATATTCCCCACGCTCAAGCACCTAGTGAATTGCTCGCGACGATGGTGGCAGTGCGAGTCAGTTTGGACGACTGCGCAAATGAAGACGGTGCCTTGTGCGTCGTGCCCGGTAGCCATTTGACTGCAGACGTGACGAGTACGCGGATTGAATGCACTGGCGCGAAGGGGAGTGCGGTAGTACTGAGTCCGATGCTGTTACATTCGTCGTCAAAGCTAACATCGGGCAACGAGCGTCGCGTGCTGCATTTTCTGTTCGGGCCGCGTAGTTTGCCCGGCGGCGCCGAGTGGTACTATTCCGGCTAAGTCTCAGACGATAACGAGCGGATCGAGCCCAATTGAGCGCGTTATCGGATCGCAGCAACGTAATTCAGGGACAAAATAAGCTTATGCGAGCGACAAGCCTGATCGAATATTGCTGTATCGCTTTGATTTGGTCCTTACTTACAGGGTCGGTACTGGGAGCAGGCATACACAAATAGGTGGATGGGGAAGGCCGCACGCACTTCGGTGATCGCCCACCGCAGGGTGCGAATTCCACCACCATCGAAGTGAAAGTCAATTCTTATGCGACACCGAGTATCGAACGCCTCGCGGCCGTGGTTGGCGACCGTGGAGATTAAGAAGCGACATAGTAAATCATTAGACGTAATAATGTACTCAACAACATGGTGCAAAGTGTGTGCTCGCGCGAAACAGTACTTCAGCGATCACAAGGTGCGCTACAAAGAATACGACGTCGAACGAAGCGACAAAGGAAAGAAAGATCATGCGCGCCTGGGTGGCAGCCGCGTACCCGTGATACTCGTTGGCGATAGACGTTTAAACGGGTTTTCGGCTGCCTCATTCGAGAAAATCTACTCGCCAAAGTAGGGAAGTGATTTTCCGATTCCCGTATCCGCGAGATTCAGATACGGAGATTAACGGCCGCTTGCGCCGAGTTAGGGCATCGAATCTCTAATGCGATAACGAGCGGGACTGAACCTCACTATTTATTCGGTTTGCGCAAGGGCGGGACTTCGATTCCAGCTTCTGTCTCCAACACTTTCACGGTAGCAAAAAAATCATCCTTGCCGAATCCGGCCTCGAGCGCTTTCGTATAAACGCCATGCGCCGCTTCCGTCATGGGCATTGGTGAGCCAATTTCTCGACCCGATTCTAACGCCACACCAACGTCTTTCGCCGCGATTGCTAATGAAAAAACATCGAGATCAAACTTACGCGAAAGTGCAAGCGGTGCACTCGCCATGTGCGGACCCGCCGAACTGGTTTTTAATACTTCCAACAGTGCGCTCGGATCCATTCCGGCCTTCGCACCCATAACGAACCCTTCCTGGATCAGAACACTGGTGCACAAGAATATTTGATTGTTAACCAACTTCGTTAAAGTGCCAGATCCTGACGGACCCATATAAAATAAATTTTCGCCGATGCATTCTAGGAGTGGACGAACGTCGTTGAACGCCGCCTCATCACCGCCAATCATAATAGCCAGAGTGCCTTTAAGCGCCGCGCGCTTTCCCCCGGATACCGGCGCATCCAGATAACGAATCCCTTTCGCGGTCGCGAGTTCGTCGATTCTTCGGTTTAAAGATACAGAATTCGTGGATAAATCGATGATCGTCGATCCGGACTTAAGCCCGTTAAGCAATCCTCCTTCGCCGAGGACGACGGTTTCAATTTCCGGTGGCCCGGGGAGCGACAAAAATACGGTTGCGCATTGCTCTGCAACGTTCTTTATATCGGCTGCATACGCGCCTTTATCCAGTAAGGGTTGCAGTGCTGAGGCGCTCTTGTCGCACACCAACAGCGGGTGTTGATGTTCGAGTAACTGGGCCGCCATGGGGCCGCCGATTGTGCCTGTACCGATGAATCCAAGTGTTGCCATGTCGAGCTCCCGAGTGTGTCACCGCAGTATACGAAATGTTACGGTACCGGAGTCAATCGACTCGACTCGGGTGCTGGCGAAGAGGCGTGAAGCCGCGGCGATGTAGAAAATTGCTCCAGAAGCGGGTTTCGAAATGTGACCTTGTACGCTTGTCTCGTCGATAAAGAAGGTAGTTTCCGCGATGCCGCAAAACGCATTTCGGCCAAAATTGTCACGATAGGCGACACAAATTTGGCGGGTGAGGGGACACCGAGGATACGCGTCAGCGCGGCGTTGCAAGCTAAGAATTTAATCGGCTGTGAGCACGTCTGACGTTCGCCTCACGCGACAGAGGAATTCTCGACTAAGAATTAATTGGTCGCACGCGCTTTTGTGGACTCGAAGCAGCGAATTGTGAAGTTTGTCGAATCAATGCTTCGAAAATCGAAAACTGACGGAGCGACTACTGCACGCGTAGACAGGGTGATGATTAATACGCCACGCGGATCAGCCGCGGGAACCAGGGAAAAGATATCGATCTTCTAGTGTCGGGCGGTGCCGCATTGGATCAAGTGTAAAAACGTAGAATTCGTCTTGCAGATTAGAATCTAAGTTTTGACTCAGACCGACAGTATCTGAATGGCTCTTGTACCCTCCGACAAAAGTCATTAGCGGAAACGGTCGATGGGTCTGGAATCGACCCACAAGGGCCATTACGTACCGATAAAGTTAGCCTAACGCAAATACTGAAGCGAGGTTTTTACGCGACAAAGTTGAAGGCGCCTGTTGGGCTGGTGAACCCATATTGCTACTTGTAGGTTTTTTAACGTGAAAGGGGGGCGGGGGAGCCGTTAAAGCCGCCTGAACTTAATACTTTCGACACCCGTAATCACAAGAACCATGATGGTGATCCTTAACCATCAATAGCGAAGATAGGCAATCTGCGGCTGCCTGTGAGAATGAGGTGAACAAAGCCGTGTTCGGTCTCCTGCGCAAGGCTTTAGACGGAATACGCATGCAAGGGTGGCAACCTCCAACCTAAGCTCATAAAACGGACGAAATGCGCCTATCCCAGCATATGTGTTTTTGGCACAATAGGCGCCTCGTCCTAAAAAAGGACAACCTAAAACGCGATTGGAGACACATAATGAGCAGGGCGTCCACGTGGTTATTGGAACACAAACGTGACGTGTATTCGCAAACGGGTGAAGACGGAATTATTGAGAAGATATTAGAAACGATCGGGGATAATGATAAATGGTGCGTCGAGTTCGGTGCGTGGGATGGAATGTATCTGACAAACACCCGGTATCTCATAGAGTCCAAGGGTTACTCAGCAGTCCTTATCGAGGCTGATCGCAGCAAATTTATTGAACTGGAACGTAACTATTCGCAGATGGATAATGTCGTCCCAATCAACGAGTTCGTAGGATTCGGCGATAACGACAGCCTGGATCACATTCTTAGCCGTACACCTGTGCCATACGATTTTGATCTGCTTTCGATCGATATCGACGGCAACGATTATCACGCGTGGAAAGCGATGTTGAAATACAGACCGAAGGTAATTGTTGTCGAGTTTAACCCCACGATCCCGACGTCGATAGAATTCGTCCAGGCGGCGGATCCATCTTTAAATCAGGGCACAAGCCTGTTGTCGTTCGTTGAGATGGGTAAGGAGAAAGGCTACGAGTTGGTGTCCTCGTTACCTTGGAACGCATTTTTCGTCCGGAAAGAATACTATCCGCTGTTCGAGATTGAGTTGAACAGCCCGGAAATCCTGCGAACCAATCTCGATTATATTTCGTATGTATTTAGCGGATTCGACGGGCAGGTATTTTTGCGCGGTCGTTGCACACTACCCTGGCACGGCATGGCGTTAAAGGAATCGGACGTGCAGCATTTACCGAAATTTCTGCGAAAATTCCCAAGCAATTATTCAACTTTTCAACGAATCGCATTCCAACTCTTTCGGATCGCAAAAAACCCACACAGGCTTTTACAGTCGATTCGCAAACGGCGTCGTAAACCACCGGGTCGCGTAGATTTATAAGGCGAACAACATGGGTCTGCGATCAGATTCCAACGATTAAACGAAGACGCCGACCGCACGACTGCCGGTCATGGCGAAGTTGTTGGAATGCGAGACCTGCCCCGTTGCTCACAGGCTGCAGAATTCACGTTCGTGGAACATAGCGAATTCACAGTGCTAATCTGAAAGATACTTAGGAACACGCCGGCGGCATGTGGACCTAACGGCCTAGTTTTCGCCGTGGCGAGATCCTAAGGACGAGACCATCGGCGAAAGCGAGAGGATGACCTAAAAATTTGTCAAAACGCGGTGATCGCGACGACGCGCTTTAAGAAAGTCCTCGTTATCGGCAGTACGCTTGTAAGAATTTCAGGTTCCGGGTTTTATCGAGCTTGCAGATCCCCTCAATGGTTAAATTCGCTCAGTCGGTACTACTTCGCTCGGCACGTCACTTGATGACGTTGAGTGTCACCTGTAGCCGCCGAGGCCTACGTTCAATCTCTTCAATTAACGGTCAAGTTCGTGACCGCTATCATATTGATCGTAATTGGCCGCGACCGACGACGGCTACTCACAGGATGTTTAACCTGAAGCTAGGAGGAAGGCGTGTTAATGCCACCTTAACTTTCTAGCGACCGTCTCTTAATGGCCGAGGGTGTGTAAAAACATCGATTATCGAATGCTTGGCCGACAGAGTGCATCGCAAGTGAACGCTAGTCGGTTTTGACGGCTCTATTTCTAGGTCGAGATGATGGTGTGATTTATCGAGCAT
>JBLFWX010000104.1:0-16614 GCA_047611805.1 Gammaproteobacteria bacterium | reverse complement strand
ATGGACCATTAAATGATAGCGAGTCACTGCGACCGCCATGAGTCGGTGCGCTTTCGGGATTTTGAAACGCTCGCACACGTCCTCAACTAAAGCGACGCCACGTTCTTCGTGGCCGGCGTGTCCCGGAAGTAGCGCGGGATCAGATGTCCCCTTACCTAAATCGTGCACTAGCACCGCAAAGCGGACTTCCGCACCAGCGTTGCGCGCAGCCGCTTGGCGGAGCGCGAGCAGAATGTGTTCGCCGGTATCGATCTCAGGATGATATTTCTCTGGCTGCGGTACGCCGAATAAACGATCAATTTCAGGAAGCAGAACGATCAGCGCGTTACATTCGCGCAATGTCGCGATAAAGCGATCAGGATGAGGTTCAGCCAAGGCGCGGTCCAACTCGACCCACACGCGCTCGGCCGGCAAATTCAGTAATTCGCCTCCGGTCGAGATTTCTCTCATTAATTCGATGGTTTCCGGTGCGACGACAAAATCGAAACGTGCCGCAAAGCGCGCGACGCGAAGCACTCGGAGTGGATCTTCTACGAATGCCGGACTGACGTGCCGCAAGACACGTGCGCGTAAATCGCGTTGCCCGCCATACGGGTCGATTAGTTTGCCCGTTTCATCTTCGGCGATTGCGTTGATGGTGAGGTCGCGCCTCGATAAGTCTTCTTCTAGCGTAACTGACGCAGAAGAATCGACTTCGAAACCGTAGTAGCCAGATCCCGTTTTCCGCTCCGTGCGCGCAAGCGCGTATTCTTCGTGCGTTTGCGGGTGCAGGTACACTGGGAAATCTTTGCCGACCTTTTTATATCCGAGCGCTACCATCTGCGCATTACTGGATCCGACAACGACCCAGTCGCGATCTTTAATCTCGCACTTTAATAAATGGTCTCGGACGCAACCGCCGACTTTGTAGATGCGCATTACTCGCGTCTTAGGATTAGCGTTTAACGTCCACGCCGCGCGTCGGCGCGAAAATTGTAAAACCGACTCCGTTCGTATTTACCGCCAAGGTAGGTCGGGACAATTTCGCTGACACTTGTCGGCTGAATTCCAAGGCTTACCAAGCCATTTTCTCCACGGCACACGGAATCTTCGCTTGTTGAGCGCAAATTGTCGCGCGAAAAAGGTTTCCCAGGAAAATGTTCTAAAACGTTAGCCTGAACGTTCGATAAAAACGCGCCGAGAGGGATGACGATTCGGTGTCTTCCAGTTAGTTCAGCAGCGTAGTCGACAATTTCCCGTAACGTTTTTTGTTCAGGACCTCCGAGGTCGTACCGATTGCCGAACGTTGATCGGTCGCTGAGCGATCCGATAATCGCGCGACAAACGTCGCCAACATAGACCGGTTGGAATTTCGAGTTAGCGCATGCAAGAGGGAATACAACTGGCGAAATCTTTAACAAATTGGCGAACCGATTGTAAAAGGAATCACCGGGGCCGAACATCACTGAGGGCCGAAATACTGTCGTTTGCAATCCTTCATCGTGCGCTGCCATCGCGGCATTTTCTGCTTCGCCTTTGGTCCGCAAATAATAACTCGCTGCGAATGCGTCGGCGCCCAGCGCGCTCATGTGAATGTAACGCCGCACGCCGGTGTTGAAGCAGACCTTGATGATCGTTCGAGTTAGCTCCGTATGTGCGCGTCGGAAACCTGTTCCGTCATCGCCTTTCTCGTTGATTATCCCGACGAGATTAATGACAGCGTTGCATCCGGCCAGGTACTTACTAATGCCAGCCTCAGCGTAGATATCTGTCTCGATGACCTCGCAATTCGGTAGCTGCCATAAGTTCCGGGCCCTGTTGCGTGAACGAGTAAACAGGCGCAGCGCTACGCCTTGAGCGGCTAATTGATTTGCCAGGCGGGTCCCTACGAAGCCGGAGGCGCCAAATATTGCTACAGGTTCAATGCGCATAATTTCAACATTTCTCAATTGTTCCTTTCGGGTTGACGTCCCTTACACGGGTTGTCAACGGGGTTATTTCTTCCTTTAGTCGCCAGTGGTACACCGTCGCGTTAAAGACCGCGCGTCGTACATATCTACGGGTCTCAGTAAACGGGATTGAATCGATCCATATATCGGCAGGCGTACACCCAGACTTTGGTAGCCAGGTTTCTACTCTGTGTGGGCCTGCATTGTACGCTGAGGCGGCCAGGATGAAACTCCCATTAAATTGCTTAAGCATTTGTTGGAGATAAGCGCTGCCGACCGTAATATTCTTTTGAGGGTTGAGCAATTCACTAGCGCTGCCGAGACTCGCGCCGATCCGACGAGCCGTCTCACGGCCGGTAGCTGGCATCAGTTGCATCAAACCGAGGGCGCCAACGGGTGAGCGCGCATCAGTCATGAACGCACTTTCAGTGCGAATAATACTAAAAATGTCCGCTGCGGCAAGCTGACGCTTTTTGGCGTACTTATCGACCAATTCGTTGAACAACAGGGGAAACCGGATCGTTAGATCGTCGTAGGACTTTGCCTTACCGAGCGCCAATATCGCCCGATCATGCCACCCCCAACTAGTGACGACGTAGGCCGCGACCTCGAGTTGGCGAACATTAAGGTTTTCGATTTCATGTGTCCACTCGCGACGCGCTTCGAATGGCATATTTAACCGAACCAGTTCGCGTGCGCGCATGAGACCTGGTCGCGAAGAAAGCTCCGCGACTTCGGTCGCGCTAGGTGCGATTGGTCGGTTGTTCATTCGATATTCAACATTGAGACGATCCGCGCTTAAAAAGCCATAGTAGTCACGTTCTCGCGCCAGTTCTGCGAATATTAGCCGCGCATCTGCCGTTCGGTTTAGGGCCCCAAGCGCTCTCGCGCGCCAGTAGCGCCATCTCAACGGTGCGCTCGACCCTACCGGTGGATGTTCGGTCCAGCGCTCTAAGTGTTCCCACGCACGTGCTTCAATCGCCTCGCGTATTCGGTACTTCTCAACCGTATCGTCAACGTGTGATTGCGGGATCTGATCGAGTAATTGGAGTCTTGCGGGGGACTCTTGACGGGCTCCTGCAACCCCTACAATGCGTTTTACTTGGCCCACCTCGTTGTCGTTGAATGCGAACCGTGAAGCTTCTTGCTCCCACACCGCGATTGCTTGGTCGACGTCATTTCGTGCGATTTGAGCAATGGCGTGAACGACGATCTCGCGGGATCGCCCGTCATCTTGCTTGAAGTAAGCTTTTCTTAACGTGGCAACAGGCGATGCGTGGGCAGCAATCCAGTGTTCGGCCGCGCGTTTTAGCTCAGCATCTTGGAGCTGGAGGGATAAGTACTTTGCTAGCGAGGGTTTGTTGTTACCCAAGGCAAGCCGGATCCGTTCCCACCTCAACTGATCGTTCATTAGTTCGCTAGTGCTGAGAAAGGAAAACGGCTCATCGCATTCGGCTGGTTGAGATTTTCCAGCCAGCCACAAAACGCGCGCATCATTAGCTACACCTTCTTTAGCGCCCGTGGCAATCCGGGCCGCAAGGTGTGTGCACTTGAGTTTTACGTCCGACTGCGGCCGATAATCAATCAGAAATTCTCGCCATTGATGCGTACGACCCAGAAATTTGAGCCAGTCGTAGCGGAGTCGTTTCGCGAGGAGCGACTCATCATAGGCGGCAAGAAAATCTCGAATTTCGGTTTTAGGCGCTTGGGGCAGCTTACGGTTAAGTTCGAAGTACCGGAAATAGATGAACAGTGGGTAGCTCTCAAGTCCCGATACGAGCTGTTTTGCACGTTCGCGTTTGCCTTGTTTTAGGGTCGCGTAGGCCTCGCGAAAGCGTTCCCTGTCAGACGCGAAATTGTCGTCTTTGGATGATGCAGCAGGGCTGATAACGGTGTAGAAACCGAGACAAAGAAAGAGAAAGAATTTCATCGCTTACTCGACATTGAAGTCGGGCATTCTGTCCCTCGTACGCCTGGCTGGCAACTAGCAGGTAAATATGGAGGTATAATCGTGTCGCTCGTAAGCTCGTATCTAATCAGCCAGATTTAGGTCCGGTTGAAACACGTATTAAGCGAGGTAACAAGTTTTCTCGAACTGAGAACGTCCAGTGACCCATTGTATTTTTCAAAAGTTGCGCACTACGAAGAGGTGATACTCACATGTCTGAACTGACACCGACCGGAATCGCAAAAATACTCCGTGAGCGGCGCACTGTGCACGAATTCACACCTGAACCGGCAGACGGCTCGCTCATTACTGATGCGATTGAGCTCGCGCGGTGGGCACCGAATCATCATCGCACCGAGCCATGGCATTTCTACCTACTCGACTACAACACTGGCATGCGGCTCGCAGATCTAAATAGTGAAATCGTAACAGCGGCTAAGGGCGAGAAAATCGCGGCAATAAAGCGCAAGCGATGGTCCGAGATGCCAGGGTGGTTGGTTGTGAGTTGCGTGAAAAGCGACGACGAAATACGTGCTCGCGAAGATTACGCGTCCTGCGCTTGCGCCATCCAAAACATGTCACTGTATCTTTGGGAACAAGGTATCGGCATGAAATGGACGACCGGTAACGTTACCCGGGACGCGCGTTTCTTCGATATCGTCGGGATGGATTACGAGCACGAGTATGTCGTCGGTTTATTGTGGTACGGGTATCCTGCGCTGGTGCCGACGCAGCACCGAAAACCCCCGGAAGAGATTCTGTCGCATGTGACAACGGCCGCAGAATAAAGCGCTTGATCCGCCAAAAACAGCTAACTATCGCGACCTTAGGTCGAGCAACTTATGAAATCACTGACGAGATATCCGATTATGTCGTCGATGCCAAGATTGATTTGGGGCTCTGCAACTTATTTGTTCAACATACCAGCGCGTCGTTGATCATCTCGGAGAACGCGGACATCGATGTGCGCCGAGATATCGAAATGTTTATGTCTGAGCTCGTGCGCGATGGCGACCGCCGATTCGTCCACGATCAAGAAGGTCCAGACGATATGCCGGCGCATATCCGTTGTCTGCTCACCCAAACAGCGCTCACCATTCCGATCCGCAACGGGCGGTGTGCGCTCGGGACATGGCAAGGGATTTTTCTTTGGGAGCACCGAATCGCGCCGCATGAGCGACACATTATCGTCACGCTAAGCAGCTAGAATTTTTCGATCAATGCTGCCGCGCGTTCAGCACTAGTCCTACGGTTTTGTTCGTCGCCTTGTGCGTCCCACGTTGAATCAGCTAACGACCACCCAGCAAGGTTTTTCAACACGAGTTCGCTAAGCGTCTCGATATGGTCCTTACGATCGTTTAACGCTGGGATGTAGCGCAATGACTCCCCACCGGCGGCAACAAATACCGCCGCGTAACGTAACGCGATTTCTTCGAGCGTTTCTAGACAATCGGCGGAAAACCCAGGGCAAATCACATCAACCTTCCGCACACCACTTTGTGCAAGTTCGCGCAACATCGCTTCAGTGTAGGGTTGCAACCATTCGTTCCAGCCGAACCGCGACTGAAACCCCAAACTCCATCGGTCGCTCGCAAGCGTCAACCGCTCGGATAGCATGCGACCCGTCGCTAGACACTCACAGTGATAAGGATCACCCGACTTGAGACTGTCCTTCGGCGTGCCGTGAAATGACATTAACAAGTGTTCGCCTTCGCCGTTCGTCGCCCAATGTTGACGCACCGAATGCGCAAGTGCATCAAGATAGCGAGGCTGCTCGAAGTAGTTGTTAATGAATCGTAGCGAAGGCACCCACCGCCAAGTGGCGAACTCACGCGTGACGGCGTCGAGAAGGGATCCGGTCGTGGCAGCGGCATATTGAGGATACAACGGTAGGATGAGGATTTTCCGCGCGTTTAGGTCACGCAATTTTCTCAAACCTGAGCGGATGGAAGGAGAACCGTATCGCATGGCGAGAACGACTTCGGTGCGACCCGGGAGCGCTTCTTCAAGCGCACCAGCGAGGGCTTCGCGCTGACGCTTCGATATCGCCATTAATGGCGAACCCTCATCAGTCCATACCTCGCTGTATATTGCTGCCGAACGTCGCGGGCGAACGCGCAAGATAATCCCGTGCAAGATGGGTAACCAAAGAAATCGCGGTAATTCGACAACTCGCGGGTCTGAGAGAAACTCGCCTAAGTAGCGGCGCACGGCTTTTGCGGTCGGCGCGTCCGGCGTACCCAAATTACACAAAAGGACGCCGATCTTCTCAGCCTTACCGTGCAAAAAATCTTGTTCGCCAGAATAATTAGTCATCGCCTAAGTATAATCTCACAAATGGCAAGGTGGCGGCGCGCTTCTCGTTGAAATAATTGTCTAGTGCTTAACGCTTAGTTCGCCAATTCGTTCGAACTGTACTGAATGGTGAATTTAGCTGTCGAGTACTTCGGACAGATCGACAGCATTCGTCATTATTCGCAGTGCTTTCGGTATCTTTACAGACGTGGTGGATGGGAAATATTCGATGCTTATAAATTCCGAAGGTAGTTGCCGGCAGTTCATTGCAAATGACGGTTGTAAGATCCGTGAACTTTTGCATCCAAAAAACGACCCGATTGCACTAGGATTTTCTTTGGCTAGCGCGGAAATCGCGGCTGGACAGGCCTCTTATCGGCATCGGTTGGCGCAAGCGGAGGTCTACTACATTGTCTCAGGCACTGGCGAGATGCACATCGGTGAGGAGGTACAGGCGGTGCAGGTGGGCGATGCGGTATTCATCCCGGCGCACGAGACGCAATGGATTAAGAATATCGGTAGCGACGTTCTAAAGTTCATTGCCATCGTCGCCCCTCCTTGGTGTAGCGAAGACGATGTCAGGCTTTAGAGGGGCATTTATTAGTCCCGATATCGAAGTACGGTCGCCGCAGGGTGTCGTAGTGCGTTGAAGACGGCCACCGATCCGACAATCACGGTACTGCTTATTCCGACTAAAATGCCGATCGCGATCACCGAAAAGTTAGTTGAATAATCCATTTCCAGAACTTGAGTCGCGACGAACCAGCCCGACGCTAATGCCATCGCGCCCGCGATCGCACCAGCTATGAGACCTATCGCGATAAATTCCGCACTCATGATCCGCAAGGTCAAGGCGCGGCTTGCACCGAGTGTTTTCAATAGCGCGCTCTCGAACACTCGTTCGTCTTGAGTCGCTTGAATGGCGGCAATGAGTACGAGTACTCCTGCGACTAGCGTAAATAGAAAGACGAATTCGATGGCGGCTGCCGATCGATCCATAATTGCGCGAATATGTTCGATTAATGCCGCGACGTCGATGACCGTTACGCTCGGGAAGTTCCGGATCAGCTCGCGCAAAAGCTTCAGATTCTCTGGTTCCAGTCGAAAACTTGTAATGTATGTCGCCGGTAGTTCATTGAGCGTGACCGGCGAGACTTCGACGAAAAAATTGACTTCCATCGATTCCCACTGCACCGCACGCAGGCTCGTAACCGGGCCTCGAATTTCCCTTTCTGCAACTCGATAGGACAACGAGTCGCCGACGGTGATGCCTAATGTTTTGGCAATATCTTGCTCTACAGAGAACTGCGTTACAGAGGTGTTTGGATCCCACCACTGGCCCGCGATGATCACGTTGCGCCGTTTCAGAGTAGTTGCTTCTGAAAGATTGAATTCACGCGCCGCTAGGCGTCGAGCGCGCGGGTCCGAATAGCTATCTTCAGTGATCTCGTGATCATTAATAGCGGTAAGCCGTGCCCGAACCATTGGGTAGAATTGCGGTGAGCTAAGCCCATGGCGCCCGAGAAAGTCGCGCAATTGTGGAACTTCTTCGCTTTGTATGTTGATCAAAAATTGGTTTGGCGCGTCGGCAGGCAAGCTCGACGACCAATTATCGAGTAGATCATTTCGTACGATCCCGAGCACGAGAAGCGCCATTAAGCCGAGACCTAATGCCGTAATTTGAATCACCGTGAGTACGCCACGTCGCGCGATATTCGCGATCCCGAAGCGCCACACAAGGCTACTTCGCGAGTTGGATAGCGCAACGATCTTGATCGTCCCTATGGACGCAACAATCAGTAGGACAATGCAGGCTAGCAGCCCGAACAAAGACCACAACGTGAGTTGTGGATCCCCGTCGCGCCACGGCGCGATTAGCAATATGCCGGCCGTCGCGTAGATAACTACGCTGCTTTTCTTTACCGGCATGGCATCTGCCTCGCTGCGCAGGACCCTCAACGGTGGAACTTCACGTAGCTCCATTAGCTGCGGTAGCGCAAACCCCATTAAGGCAAGTAATGCGCGCAGCGCCGCACTAATGGCCGAACCGAACGCGGGAGGGGGTAAGTCAGTTTGCGTCCAGCCAGCGAGGGAGCGCGCGATCACTTCTTGGCATCCAATCCCGACGGCCGTACCAATTAGAGCGGTAAACATCCCAAGTAGGAAAATTTCAATCAAGAAATATTGCATTACATATTGTCGTGAGGCGCCCAACGTACGCAGCAGAGCGACGGTATCGCGATGCCGAGTACTAAAACTCCGAGCAGCTAGCGCAATCGCAGCCCCAGCCAGCATGATGGTCGTTAATGTCGCGAGTCCGAGGTATTGTTCGGCGCGGCGCAGAGCGGCTCGGATTTCGGGTCGCGCGTCTTCTGGCGACAGAACACGATCGCCGATTCTTAGATTTATATTCTGCTTAAATTGTTTGACCGCGGGCGTTGCGCCCGCGACAAGTAAGGAATAACGCACCCGACTACCTGGGGCTATAAGTTCAGTGCGTTCAACATCCGCGGCATTGATCATTGCGCGCGGCGCGATGTTGAACAGATCGCCGCCACGATCAGGTTCGAGTACCAAAACCTTCGCGATCGTAAGGTCAGCAGATCCGACGCTAATCTGGTCGCCAACTTCTGCGCCAATCAAGCCCAATAGCCGCGCTTCGACCCATGCCGTACCTGGGGTTGGAATCGCGTCGCTTCGTGCCGGTGTTGCGAATGCGGCGTCGGCGACCAGTAACTCGCCCCGCAAGGGATAACCGTTATTGACCGCCTTAAGCTCAACGAGCTGAAACTTCTCGTCGAAAGTCACTACGCTGCGCATGGCGAGGGTCTGGGTCGAATCGAGCGCTAGCGAACGCACCTGTTGCACATACGATTGCGGTATTGCGTCATATGAAATGATGGAGAGATCAGCGGCTAGTAAGGCGCTCGATTGTTGGACTAATGCGGCTCGTACTCGATCCGTAAACATATCTACTGCAGAGACGCTCGCGACCGCAACAATGACGGCCATTCCAATGACCAAGAAAGAACGATCGGCGAGGTCGCGACGAAACGCGCGTAGAGCAGGACGGAAGACGAATGGCGACAAAGGAGCCGATAGACCTTAGCTAGTTAACTTCTAGGTGCCCATCAACCAGACGAACCCGGCGCGCGCATCGGGAAGCCACGTTCTCGTCGTGCGTGACGAGAATTAAGGTTGTTGCGTACTCAGAATTTAGCAGGAATAAAAGATCGATAATTCGCGCCGCCGTCGCGCCATCTAAATTTCCGGTTGGTTCGTCTGCGAACAAAATCTTAGGACGCGAACAATAAGCTCGTGCGATTGCGACCCGTTGTTGTTCGCCACCCGATAGTTGCCGCGGAAAGTGTCGAATTCGACTCGTCAGTCCGACTTGTTCCAATACCGCTCGCGCGTGCTCATTCGCATTGTCATCGCCACGCAATTCTAATGGTAGGGCGACGTTCTCTAAGGCATTTAGATTTGGCAGCAAGTGAAATTGCTGGAATACGAAGCCCACGTATTTATTTCTCAATGCGGCTCTAGTGTCTTCGTTTGCCGCACTGAGTGATGTGCCGTAGATCGTGACCGACCCGTGAGTTGGTAAATCGAGACCGGCGAGAAGCGCCAACAAGGTTGATTTCCCAGAACCAGATACGCCGACGATGGCGACCGACTCAGATTGTTCGGCACGAAAGTTGATATTATCGAGTATCTCTATTGGCCCATCACTTGTGGGGTAAGATTTCGACATGTTATCGACGACAATTGCCGCGCTAAGATTTTCCGCTACCATCGGCCTATTATGGCTGATTGTGCCGACCGTGGGATTGGCCACCTCTAAGGACGTGGTACTTGTTCTGGGCGACAGTCTGAGCGCAGGTTATGGGATCCCGCTATCGGGCTCATGGCCAGAATTATTGCAGCGGCGCCTAACTGAAAAAGGCTACGACGACCAAGTCGAGAACGCTAGTATCAGCGGTGATACTAGCCGCGGCGGCCTTGCTAGGTTGCCGGCGCTACTAGAAACTCATGATCCGAAAATAGTCGTTCTCGAACTAGGCGCGAATGACGGTCTGCGAGGTCTGCCGATCCCTGATATCGAGCAAAATTTCCGTAGAATGCTGGATCTGATCAACGCAACGGGCGCCACAATTCTATTACTAGAAATGCGCGTGCCGCCCAACTATGGGCCTAATTATGCTGCTCAATTTGATCAGCTCTATGCACGACTTGACGAAGCGTATGAATTGCGATTGGTGCCGTTTTTCCTACGCGATGTCGTTTTTGACCGGTCTCTGATGCAAAACGACGGTTTGCATCCCAACGTCTTGGCACAACCTAAAATGCTCGACAATGTTTGGGTATACTTAGAGGATATGTTCCCTTAAGCAGAGGCAGGCCACCTAGCGTGAAATATTGCAGTGATTGCGGTTCGAATGAACTGAATTGGTCGATACCAACAGGCGATAATCGCCCCCGGCATATATGCTCGGCTTGTGACATGATTTTCTACCAGAATCCGAAGATTGTCGCCGGATGTGTTGTCCAGTGGGAGGGGAAAGTGCTGCTCTGCAAGCGCGCAATCGAGCCACGACACGGTTATTGGACGTTACCTGCCGGGTTCATGGAGAACGCGGAAACAACCCTCGAAGCGGCGGTGCGGGAAACACTCGAAGAAGCGAATGCTAAAGTCGACGTGATTGATCTGTATACGGTTTTTAATATCCCTCATACGAATCAAGTGTATATGATGTTTCGTGGAAACCTCATCGACCTGGATTTCTCTCCAGGCGAGGAAAGCCTCGAGTGCGCGCTGTACAGCGAAGAAGATATTCCGTGGGACAACCTCGCCTTCCCGACAATCTTGCATACCTTGAAGTTTTATTTTGAAGATCGTAAGAGTGGCGAGTTCCCGTTACGTTCGGGGGACATCATCCGCGAGGACAATCGGGCAGTATTTGCGTTACGGCGGGACTCGATTTAATACCCGACCGGGTCTGCGAACGCCTTAGGAGAAATCGAGAACACTGGCGAGAGGAGCGTGAAAGCTCCTCACCGCCTAGCGCTTCATGGAATCGAAAAATTCGGCGTTATTTTTCGTTGCTTTTAATCGTTCCAAGAGGAATTCCATCGCTGCAATTTCCTCCATTGGGTGAAGGAGCTTGCGTAATATCCAGATGCGTTGCAATTCGTCGGGCTTTGTAAGGCGTTCTTCACGACGCGTACCCGAACGATTGATATTGACGGCCGGGAAGATCCGCTTCTCAGCGATCTTACGATCTAGGTGAATTTCCATGTTGCCGGTGCCCTTGAATTCTTCGTAGATAACGTCGTCCATGCGGGACCCCGTATCGACGAGGGCAGTGGCGATGATTGTCAGGCTGCCGCCTTCTTCAATGTTTCGTGCCGCGCCAAAAAAACGTTTCGGGCGTTGTAACGCGTTTGCATCGACGCCGCCGGTTAGGACTTTCCCGGATGACGGCACAACCGTGTTGTATGCGCGCGCAAGACGTGTGATCGAGTCGAGCAGGATAACCACGTCACGCTTGTGTTCGACGAGTCGTTTCGCTTTTTCGATCACCATCTCAGCGACTTGTACGTGACGGCTCGCGGGTTCGTCGAAGGTACTGCTAATCACTTCACCTTTCACGGCGCGTTGCATTTCAGTGACTTCTTCCGGTCGTTCATCAATGAGTAGCACGATGAAGTAGCAATCCGGATTATTTATTTCCATGGAATGGGCGATGCTTTCTAGCATCATCGTTTTCCCCGCTTTCGGCGGCGAAATAACGAGTCCGCGCTGGCCTTTTCCAATCGGCGCGGTCATGTCGATAACTCGTGGAGTTAGGTCTTCAGTGCTGCCGTTGCCTAACTCTAATGTGAGTCGTTCGTCCGCAAACAGCGGCGTGAGATTTTCGAATAGGACTTTATTTTTCGCGTTCTCCGGCGGTTCGAAATTTATCTCGCCGACTTTCAGTAAAGCGAAATATCGCTCACCGTCTTTAGGCGGGCGGATTTTCCCTGAAATGGTATCTCCAGTGCGAAGGTTAAAGCGTCTAATTTGGCTTGGCGAAACATAAATGTCATCTGGCCCGGCAAGGTACGAGCAATCCGCCGATCTGAGAAACCCGAAACCGTCTTGTAGAATTTCGAGGACTCCGTCGCCGGAAATGTCTTCACCTTTTTTCGCGTGCGCTTTTAGGATCCCAAATATAACGTCTTGTTTTCTAGCGCGGCCAACGCCATCGAGGCCCATCGAGTCCGCAAGCTTAACAAGATCGGCGGCCGGTTTTTGCTTAAGTTCCGTTAGATTCATCATGTGGTTGGTTTGTATTGATATCGCGAGCGAGGTTGCGCTCGGCAGTTGAAAGAAGTGAAATTTTTGTTGGTGTGAGGGAGCGCCGGGAAAGGTTTTAAATCTGCGCTACGGTCAAAACATAGCACGCAGACCTAGTGGCGTCCAGTTATTCTCTTTGACCGGCGCGCCGCCTGCGTATCCTCAAATTGTCGTGCGAGATGGGGGTTTAAATATTACTGTCAATGAATGCGGTTAATTGGGATTTTGATAGGGCTCCAACGTGCGTAGCAACTACGTTGCCTTCTTTAAACAGCATCAGTGTTGGCACGCCCCGGATTCCATACTTCATCGACGTTCCTTGATTAGCGTCAACATCGAGTTTGGCGATAAGCAGTTTGTCGTCGTATTCGCCAGAGACCTCTTCGAGGATCGGCCCAATCATTTTGCAAGGTCCGCACCATTCCGCCCAGTAATCGACTAAGACAGGTTTCGTCGATTGGATCACATCGTCGTCGAAAGAGTCATCGGTGACGTAAACAATATTTTCGCTCATGGAATGAATTTGCTCCTGAAATGGATGGGTAGCGCGCATTCTGTGCCGAACTATTCGAACATTGCAACTGGTAAGTCGGCCATTCGCGCGGAATTCAATTAGCCGTTTGGATTGAACAGATCCGTGGAATTGTCGCCTTTAGACAACGATCCCACGTGTATTTTGGTCCGGCGCCTAAAGCCCCTCACGCACCTAAGCCTTCTGCAAACCGTGCTTGAAGCCAGATCGACACATCGCGAATCTCTTCTGATGACACGGAATGCTGCATTGCGTAGGTCTTATATTCGACTTGATAGCCAGCCTCCGATAGCGTTTGAGCACTACGTGAACCGAGGCTTTCCGGAACCATCGGGTCCTGCGAGCCGTGGCCGATGAAAATTGGCAGATTGCGCTGTATCGCAGCGGATTCGGAGGCTAGGGTTTCACCTAGGGGCAAATACGTCGATAGCGCCAAAATTCCGGCGAGTCGGTTCGCATAACGTATCCCCAAGTGCAGCGCAATGGCGCCACCTTGGGAAAATCCGGCGATGACGACCCGTGTACTGTCGATCCCGCCACTCACTTCCTTGTCGAGCAGCATTGCGACCGCGGCTGCGGATTCCCGGATGCCTGCTTCATCCGTTTTTCGATCGAGCCCTTGGTCCGCAATGTCATACCAGGCGCGCATCTCCATTCCACCATTGATAGTGATCGGTCGAATGGGGGCATGCGGGAATATAAATCGAACGCCGTGAGTTTGCGGGAGACCAAGCTCTGGAATTATCGGCTCGAAGTCGTGGCCGTCGGCGCCAAGGCCGTGCAACCAAATTACGCTGGCATTGACCGGCCCTGGTGGTTCGATCGTGACTAGTTGGAGTGGTGTGTTAGTGAGCATCTTGATAAGGGTAAATAAATAGTGGATTCGACGGTTGAAAACCGTATCATATCGCAGCCCGCGCGTTAACCGCGCGCTCGACTAATTCGATGATCAGAGCCGCTCTAGGGGCCCCTGCCGTTTATTAGCGCGATTTCGTCCAATCGTAAGCCACGGCGTAGAGATTTCCTATCGGTCGTTAACCAGATGCGTATGGAGCTAAGGATCACCACATGTTGAGCCAACACCGATTGCGATTGCGCGCGACGCTCGGGCTATGCTTAACTGCGTTATTACTCATCGGATGCGGGCAAAAGGGCGACTTATACCTCCCGGACCGCACCCCGTCGAAGTACGTTAACCCCTAAACACTGCAGCTTTATGTCCTTTGCGTACAAAGAAGGTCGGCTTCACGTCGAAGAAGTGGAGCTATCGACAATTGCAGAAGCTCATGGAACGCCGTGTTATGTCTATTCGCGAGCTGTTATTGAAGCGAATTTCCGTGCTTACCGAGATGCCTTTGGCGATCGCCGTCATCAAATTTGTTACGCGGTAAAAGCGAACGGAAATCTCGCTGTCCTCGATATTTTGGCTCAACTGGGATCCGCGTTTGATATCGTTTCTGTCGGAGAATTGGCGCGAGTCCGTGCCGCCGGTGGGGATCTGCACACGGTAACGTTTGCAGGGGTCGGAAAAACCCGATTCGAAATGGACCAAGCGCTTGGCGCCGGAATTGCCTGTTTTAATGTCGAATCAGTTGAAGAACTGGACCTGCTTGCGGATGTTGCAGATTCGCTCGGCGTTCGGGCGCCGATTGCCATTAGAGTCAATCCAGACGTCGATCCGAAGACGCACCCTTACATCTCAACGGGTTTAACCGAAAATAAGTTCGGCGTGCCGATGGACCAAGCGCGCGATGTTTATCGGCGCGCGGCGAGCCGTAAGGGCTTAAGGATTGTCGGTGTCGCGTGCCATATCGGATCGCAGCTAACGAGCATCGAACCGATTGTCGATGCGGCAAGTCGAGTGATGGTGCTAGTCAGAGAGTTGTCCGCCGAGGGTATTGACGTCGAGCATATCGACATTGGTGGCGGGCTTGGTATTGCGTACGGTAGCGACAAGCCGCCGACGATAGAAAAGTATGTGGGTGCAATCTGTGACGCGCTAGACCCTCGCTACGAAATTATCATAGAACCGGGGCGTTCGATTGTCGGGGCAGCCGGAGTTTTAGTCACTCGTGTGGTGTACATGAAGCAGACACCCACCAAACTGTTCGCGATATGTGATGCCGCGATGACCGAATTAATTCGCCCGGCGCTCTACCAGGCCCACCACGATGTTCTGCCGCTGTGCTCCGGCCTCACGCCGCAGAAAATGGATCTGGTTGGGCCGGTGTGCGAGACGGCGGATTTTCTTGCCCGCGATCGTGATTTGGGCATCACAAGCGGCGATCTTATTAGCTTAATGGATTGCGGCGCCTACGGATTCGTGATGTCGTCGAGTTACAATGCGCGACCGAGAGCCGCAGAAGTACTAGTCGACCGCAGCGAAGTTCACTTAGCCCGCAAGCGAGAAACGTCCGAGCAGTTATTCGCCGATGAGTTTCGGTTACCGACGAGAGAAATGCGCAAATAGGGTGCGTATTTTCGGCCCGCGCACTAAATTGGAGCTATCATCTACCCGCGATCAATTGCAGCTGCGCGTGAGCGGCTAGTAAATGCTGGCACATTTACTGCAGACAGAATAACCACAGACTTTACGAGCCTTGGAAACCTTGGGTTTTGTACGAACGAACTTAACGATACTTATTATGAATAATGTAACGACCGACGTGTTGGAGGAGACCGAAAATGTCAGTTGAAGATGTCCAGAAAATGATAAAAGACAACGATGCCCTATTCGTTGACTTACGATTTACCGATACAAAAGGGAAAGAGCAGCACTTGACCGTCCCCGCTGCCGTTTGTGACGACGAGCTGCTTGAAGACGGTAAGATGTTCGATGGTTCTTCGATTGCCGGCTGGAAAGGTATTAACGAATCCGACATGATCTTAATGCCGGACACATCAACCGCCGTGATGGACCCGTTTTTTGAAGAGACAACGCTCAATCTGCGCTGCGACGTTGTAGAGCCCACAACCGGACTCGGTTACGACCGATGCCCGCGGTCCTTGGCCAAACGCGCCGAGGCGTATCTCGCCTCAACAGGTATCGCAGACACGGCATTCTTTGGACCAGAGCCTGAATTCTTCGTTTTTGACGACGTCCGCTGGAGCGTCGATATGCGCGGCTCCTATTTCGAAGTCGATTCAGATGAAAGCTCATGGAACTCAGACAAGGTTTTCGAAGACGGTAATATCGGGCACCGTCCGGCGGTTAAAGGCGGGTATTTTCCGGTGCCACCAGTCGATTCACTACAGGATCTGCGCTCCGCGATGTGTCTAGTCGCCGAACAAATGGGCGTGCCGGTCGAAGTGCATCATCACGAAGTCGCCACCGCTGGTCAGTGCGAAATTGGCACCCGCTTCGATACCTTAGTGCGCCGCGCCGATACGCTACAAATTTTGAAATATGCGGTCCATAACGTCGCCCATACTTTCGGTAAGACGGCGACATTTATGCCGAAACCGTTGGTGGGAGATAACGGTAGCGGCATGCACGTTCACCAATCTTTGGCAAAAGGCGGCAACAATATTTTTGCTGGTGACGGCTACGGTGGGCTATCCGAAACTGCGC
>JBLFWX010000103.1:0-16687 GCA_047611805.1 Gammaproteobacteria bacterium | reverse complement strand
GCTAACGTCGTGCCTTCTGAACGACTCAGTGCCTTTTCAACTGCTTGCCGTTTGAACGATTGATTGTATCGTGCTCTCATCTTTCATCGCCTCAGTAGAGGCGACAACTATCCTGACCCAGGGGGGTATCGTATCAATTCTCGTCTTTTTACTACTCCAATCAGCACAAGTTCTCGGAACACCCATTATCATCGGGCAGTATATTTTTATCGGACTCGAATCCTTCCCCACGACTGCTCAATACGTTGAGGGTGATCCGACATACATTTTCCACCCTGACGGCGGATTTTGGGGCTCCGTGCCGGGCAACACCACGACCGATCTAGATGCGGCGCTCAAAAATCACGCGCTAACTTTTGGTGTTGGGGGCCAAGATATTACGTAAGCGCCCGGTTAACGACGTTCTTGCTCAGCGGGGATTAATCTGCTGAGCGTCGATGTTGCCTGGAAGCAACGCCTCGATGTCGTCGACCGTGGTCGCCAGTGGTAGTTTTGTGAACACTTCGCGGAGGTAGGCGTAAGGTTCTAAGCCGTGAGCCTTCGCTGTTTCGATGAGTGAGTATAAGTTCGCGGACGCTTTGACGCCGGCCACCGATTGACTAAACAACCAGGCTTTGCGACCCACCACGAACGGCCGGATCGCGTTCTCGCACAAGTTATTGTCGATCTCCAAGCGGCCATCTTCAAGATAGCGCGTCAGTTTGTCCCATTGTGCATTGAGGTAATGCAGCGCCTTGCCGGTCGCGTTCTTCGGCGGCACCTGGGGTAACGCCGTGTCCAGCCAGTCGCGCATTTCTGTGAAGATGGGTGTCGCATTTTCAAGCCCATACGCGTGGCGTTCCTCAGCCGTCATCGTGCGGGCATGTTTCTCCACGCGGTAGAGTTTTTGGATCAAAGACAATCCACGCCAGGCTTTGCCGCGACGTTTGTTTTTGCCTTGGGCCTTAACGGCCTCGTCGAACCGTCTACGCGCATGCGCCATACACCCGAGCGCGCGCAGACCATTTGCCGCCACCACCGCGTTGTAACCCTCGTAGCCATCGCTCTGAAGGTAACCCGAGTAACCGGCCAACAACCGAACCGGTACGCCACCGCTTCGTGAAGGATCGTAGTCATATAAAATGACACGTCCATCCGGTGGACCACCGCGCTGTACCCAGAGGTAGGATTTTGATTGCGCACTCCGGCCGGCTTCGTTCAGCACCTGCACGACGGTCTCGGCAACCGCTCCTGCATTGCTCTATCTCCTGCATCCTGCAGTCGTCGTCAATTTGGATGATGTCGTATTCAAGCAAACGATCACGCATCAGGTTAATCAACGGTTGCACTAACGTACCCACCCCGATCATCCAGCTCGCCAATGCCGCGCGTGGGATGTCCACGCCGATGCGCTGTAATATCGTCTCCTGCGACCGCCATGGATGGCGGAAGGTAGAGCAATGCAGGAGCAATTTCCGTCCGGTACAGCGGCAACCCATCTTGGTACTTCGAGACCGTGACGTGTGCCAATAAGCCCGATGAGGCCATGCTCTTCGGTATGGGTTGTACTGGCAGCGGTGCAGTTTTAATGCATCGCCCACACGCGCAGGCATAACGTTTTCGGACATGACGGATGACTTGGATTGTCGCCGGTACAATATCTAATTGCTCTGAGATGACTTCGCCGATCTCGTTCAGCGGTTGACCGTCGTGGTCACAACGTCGTTCATCAGCAGGTAGCTCGTGAATGACATCAAGGCGCGGCAACCGCTCGGGTAATGGCTTGCGACCACCGCTTTTTCTGCGATGAGATAATACCGATATCGTGTCTTCACATTGCGTGTCGTCAGCAGACGCCACATCTGATTCTGCTTCGTCCGACCGCCATGGATGGCGGAAGGTAGGGCAATGCAGGAGCAATTGCCGGGAATAGTCTGATTTGATCCGGTGATAACTGTTCGCTGCGTGATGCGAAGCGTTTCGCCAGCGCAATATTTAATTGCTCCTGCAGAATGACAACTTGGGATTGGTAGCGTTCGTTCTCTGTCGTTAACTGTGCATTGAGCGCAGAAACAAGATCGAGCCGGGTGGCTTTCTCGAGGACTAAATTCTTTAGCGCATCAACGTCATCGGGTAATTCGTTGTGCGCGATTGACATGCCTCATAGTATAAATGAGTCGTGATCTCGTGTCTCATAAAACACTCGCATATCGCACCGTTTTATGCGGTTTCATTTGCGTAATGTTGTAACCCGCTAACAACCAATGCAACTGTGATTCACTTAGTGTGATCAATGGCTCAGGCCAACGCCGTGGCCAATGGAATTTATCTTTCTCAAGTCGTTTATAAAATAACGCGAAGCCACTGTTGTCCCAGTAAATTAACTTCAGTTTGTCGCGAGTACGATTTATAAATACGTACAACGCCCCAGAGAACGGCGACATCTCCATATCGTTTTCGACGATGACGGATAACCCATTAATCGATTTGCGGAAGTCGACAGGTTCTCGATGCAGGTACACTGCCGACACATCACGGAACATCTCCATCGATTAATCCCGCAACGCGCGTAATAATCCAGCTAGCCATACCGGTTCGATGTTTGACGATAATTTCAACACCACACCGCCGGCGCACTCCACACGAATGTCACCGCTGTGCAGAGCGGGCGGTAACGACACCGGAGAGAATTTTGATTTAAGCTTCGTCGGTGCCCCGACCAACGCCCGACGACGCGTACTGAAATACTTCGAGTTCAATCCGTGTGCACGACAGAACGCTGTTGCCGTTTGCCCACTCGCCGCGTGCGCGTCAACTAATGCCTGCCAATCGGCTTTTGTTCGTCTCTTCATCGCTCGAATACTCCGTTTGATTTCAAACGCGTATTCTTACAGCACCTGTGTGCTACATCGCCAGAGCGTCGATTACTTTGCGCTTACGTTATATTCGTAGTCTACGGGTGCATGTCCCCCGCAATGACAGCTACCTGCCAACTTTGTCCAGTATCACGGAGAGAGGGACTAACTATCTATATAGGGTCGTTATGCGGTAAGCGCTCAAACTGTGACGTCTTGTAATAGAGGTTCTGTCGTGGTCACCAAGGAGAGGTCAGAGCGAAGCGGTTCATCAGCGAACAACGTTTTCCAAACCCGCGGCGTGAGTTGTTCTACATCGAGGTCGGGATGGATGGCGATCCGTTGCAGTACATCAACGAGATAGGTGTAGGGATTAATCCCGTGCATGCGGCACGTGCAGATTAAACTCTGGATGATCCCAACGTGCTCTGCGCCGACTTCGTTCCAGCAAAAAAGCCAGTTCTTGAGGTTATGTAAATGTTTACATAATCGTAAAGCGTGGTTGTTTAGTCAATCGGTGGCCGGCGTCAAAGCGTCCGCGAACTTATACTCACTCATCGAAACAGCGAAGGCTCACAGCTTAGAACCTTACGCCTTCCTCCGTGAAGTGTTCACAAAACTACCACTGGCGACCACCATCGACGACATCGAGGCGTTGCGTCCAGGCAATATCGACGCTCAGCAGATTAATCCCCGCTGAGCAATAGCGTAGTTAACCTCGCGCTTACGATCAAACTCCTGAAAGAGGAGAACGTTAGAGATACTTACCTATCAGCGAAAGAGGTTGAAGACCTCGCTGCTTTAATGCCGCTGGCAGGTGATGCGGTGAGGATAGCGTCCCACACAGGGTTGACCTGCAAAGAGGTTCTACAGCACTCCCCTGAGCATGTGAAGGACGGTTCTATTCGATTCACTCGGACCAAGACCAGTACATCCGGAGTGATCCCTGTTGCTAGTCCTATCAAGGATATTGTTCGCGACAAGCTTCCATTGAAGATCACGGAATATGTCTTGAGGAAAGAGTTCGAGGCAGCGAGGAAAAAGATCGGGATGCCTGATCTGCACTGCCATGATCTACGGCATACCTTCGGGGGATTCCTAGCAGGTAAGGCTAAAGCGTCAGACCGTGAGATTCAGGAATTGATGAGACTCAAGTCTTTCCAGATGGTCACACGATACGCCAAGCTAAGGGATGAATCTCTGAAGCAGACAATGAATAAACTCTAATCCCATTGTCACATGCAATGTCACAAGGCTAATAACGTAGAATCATTAAATTACTATAAATTTTCAATAAACCTATAATAAACAGTCATTTGAAATGGTGCCCGGAGCCGGACTCGAACCGGCACGCCGATAAAAGCGAGGGATTTTAAGTCCCTTGTGTCTACCAATTCCACCACCCGGGCAATAAAACTCTCCTGCTCACGGTCGCGCGCTGCGCGATACGTAATCCGGTACGCCTACCGCGCGCTTAACTTACGGGAAAGGCGTAAACATTGGAGGCTGAACCCGGAATCGAACCGGGGTAGGCGGCTTTGCAGGCCGCAGCATAACCACTCTGCCATCCAGCCAATGCAACCGTCGACCGCTACTCGACGCACAATTTATCGGCAACAAGCCGACGACGGTTCCTTAAAGTCAAAGACAAAAAACCCCGACTGCATCGGGGTTCATTGTAAATATGGAGCGGGAAACGAGACTCGAACTCGCGACCCCAACCTTGGCAAGGTTGTGCTCTACCAACTGAGCTATTCCCGCATCGGTCTTCTCGCTACTCGTGCACTTCTGCCACCGAGCGATGCGCGACCACTGAGTCGCCCGGTGCGCCATTCTAACGTCGCGCGGTAGACTGTCAAGAAAGCTCGAATGGTTTCTGAGTTTACGCACAGTTTTTGCCCTATTCGCGAGATAAATTGGGCCACGCAGCGCGCAAATACTGAACCATTGACCATAAGGTAAGCAGTGTTGCAACGTAGAGTAAGGCGAACCCAATTTGGTAAATCGGCAATCCACCGACCGTCCTGTCGAGAATTAGCAGTGCGATCGCGGTCATCTGCACTACGGTTTTTAACTTTCCGAGACTCGAGACGGCCACCCGTGTGCGAGCACCCAGTTCTGCCATCCACTCACGTAGTGCCGATACGGCAATTTCTCGGCCGATTATAACGGCGACTGGAATTGCGAGCCAGATAGATGGATTCGCTTGCAGCAGGATCACGAGTACAACTGCAACCATTAATTTGTCGGCGACAGGATCGAGAAACGCGCCCAACTTAGACGTTTGGCCTAAACGTCGCGCCAAATATCCGTCTAACCAATCTGTCAGCGCCGCAACTGCAAACAGCGCAGCTGCAGCAAGTCGAGACCAGTTAAAGGGTAAATAAAAAATCACCACGAAACACGGAATGAAAAAGATGCGCATGAGGCTAAGCGAATTAGGTATGTTCATTAGCTACCGTGCATGTCGTCGTAGATTATTTGCGCCAACCGTCGGCTGATCCCAGGCACCCTGCACAGATCGTCTACGCCGGCGCCCTGCACGCCTTGCCAGCCGCCAAAATGGCGAATGAGAAGCTGACGTCGTTTCGCACCTACCCCGGAAATTCGTTGTAACGGTGAGGTCGTTCGGTTTTTCCCGCGCGCTTGTCGGTGCGCCGTAATGGCGAATCGGTGAGCTTCGTCGCGGATCTGCTGGATCAGCAATAAGGCGGCAGAATCCCGCGGTAGGACACGCTCTTCGCTGCCGTTGTGAATGATTAATGTTTCCAAACCAGGTTTCCGCGTCGTCCCTTTCGCCACTCCAACAATGCTGATCTCGTCAATTTGCAGTTCCTGCAAAACCGCAACGGCGACCCCGACCTGCCCCATCCCGCCGTCGACCAATAGCAGCTCAGGGAGGTGTCCTTCGTCACGCTTCACCCTCGTGTAACGGCGCAACAACGCCTGCTCCATCGCGCCATAGTCGTCGCCCGGGGCAACATCCTTAATACTAAATCGACGGTAATCCGATTTTCGGGCGCCGTCCTGATCAAATACGACGCAAGAGGCAACGGTCGCTTCGCCACTAGTATGGCTGATATCGAAACACTCGATCCGTAACGGCGTCTCAGGTAAATCGAGAAAATCCCGCAACGCCGTCATGCGACGTTGTTGATCCGTGTTTGAAGCGATCCTACTCTCCAACGCGAGATCGGCATTTGTCGTCGCCATCTCGACCCATTTTGCGCGCTCGCCGCGCACGTCGTGGCGCAATCGAACTTGTGTCCCACGCTGCTCGCTCAACGTTTCCACTAGCCATTGTGCATCTTCCACAGCTTCGGACAGAATAATGTCCGCAGGCACGTCACGATCGGAGTGCCCGGCGAGGTAGAACTGAGGAAGAAAGGCGGCAAGAATTCCCGCACTCGTGCTGCCTTGAGTATGCGCTGGGAAAAAAACCTTGTTACCAAGATGCCGACCGTTACGCACAAAAAATACCTGCACGCATCCAACGTTGCCGCGAGCCCGACACACGAGGATATCGAAGTTCCCATTCCCGGAAGCGACGTATTGTTCTGATTGTAATTGTTGCAAACGTTGAATTTGATCTCGTAGATCCGCAGCGCGCTCGTAGTCCAAACGTGCCGCACTCGAATCCATATCCACCGTTAGCGAGTCCACGACTTCTTGCGATCGTCCTTCCAAGAATAAAACGGCGCGCTGGACGTCTTTTTTATAGTCATTGGCCTCGATGAGTCCGACACATGGCGCCGTGCAGCGCTTTATTTGGTGCTGCAAGCACGGGCGAGTTCGATTGCGAAAATAACTATCGTCGCATTGGCGCAATAAAAACAATTTCTGTAACAAATTTAGTGTCGAGCGTACGGCGCCAGCATTCGGATACGGCCCAAAATATCGCCCGCTACCGTTACGTGCGCCACGATGGAAACTCAGTTTCGGGAAATCTTCGTCGTTTGCCACGTAAATGTAAGGATAGCTTTTATCATCCCGTAAGACGATGTTGTAGCGCGGACGCAAATCTTTAATTAAGTTACTTTCGAGCAAAAACGCTTCGTTCTCAGTCCGTGTTACGGTCACGGCCATGGACTGCACATACCCCACCATGGAACGTACTTTGGGCGTCATGTTGGTCGGACTATTGAAGTAACTCGATACGCGCTTCTTTAGATGCTTCGCTTTACCAACATAAATAATGTCTCCCGCCCCATCAGAAAACTGATAGACACCGGGTTTCGTTGGAAGCTCGCGACATTGCTGCCTCAGCTGATCTAAAGTAAGAGTCTCAGTCATTGCGCCTCAACAAGACCGGTAGCCATAGCGAATACCTGACTAAACATCTCGGCCGTTAAGCGTTTCGTTTGTGTGTTGTAGCGGCTGCAGTGATAAGAGTCTACCAACCAGAATTCATCATCCAATTTGTGGCAATTCGCATGACCGAATTTAAATTCACCTTGACGTTTTTGCAGCGCTTTAAGTACCGCCGTATGCGCCACTTGGCCGAGCGCAACGACGACACCGGGCCGCGGCAGCAAGGCAAGATCGGCTAATAGAAACGAATTACATTCGGCAATTTCTTGCGTTGTCGGTTTATTGGCCGGAGGAAGGCATTTAACCGCGTTAGTGATCCGGCAATTGATCAAGCGCAGGCCATCATCCGCTCGATTTCCCGTCGGCTGGCTCGCCAATCCATGAGCGAATAATGTTTCATAGAGCAAAATTCCGGCGTGATCGCCGGTGAATGGGCGCCCAGTGGCATTAGCGCCGTGCATGCCGGGCGCGAGCCCCACAATCAGCATGCGTGCGCCGGGTTTTCCGAATGGCGCGACAGGCGCCGCGTGGTAGCTCGGCTGGGTCTCTTTGACACTGTCGAGGAATGTCGCCAGCCGTTCGCATTTGCGGCATCGGATATCGAACGTCGGATCCTTACGCGTGGATGCCGGCCTACTATTCATCACGAGAGTTGAACTTCGTCTAAAGCTACCGCGCCTGCGCTTCTCTCAACGAGTTCGGATAGCCCTTGTGCGTTGGCAATGATGGCTAGTTGCACGTCATTCGTCGCGCCGAGTTTTTCAAACAATGAGCGGCGATGATGATGTGCCATCGTTTTTGGGCTTAGGCAAATGTCGCGCGCGATTTCGTCTAGATTATGACCCTGACTAATTTTTTGAAGAACTTGAATCTCCCCTGGCGACAAGGCCATCACGCCGTCCAAAGTACCGCTGATCGAATCGTTGATCGCGATCCTTATGGCAACATCCTTGCTGATGTAGGGTGCGCCATTTGCGACGGTTCGGATGGCATGAACCCACTCGTCCGTATCCGCCCCTTTGCTCACATATCCCGACCCACCAACTTCCATGAAGCGACGCGGATAGGGACCGTTTACGTAGACCGACAAGCCGATAACTTTGCAGTTCGGATCACCGCTAACCACGTGACGAGTTGCCGCTAAACCACCCATGCCGGGCATGTTCAGGTCCATAAGGACAATATCAATCGGTTGGGTGCGAACAATTTCGCGAGCCCGCTCGCCGCTGTCGGCTTCCCCGGCTACGTCGAAATCATCGGTCGCGTTTAGTTTCGCCGAAATGCACCGGCGCACTAATCGCTGGTCGTCGACAACAAGGATTTTGATCATAGCTGAATTATAGAGGCTGCCGTGTCTGCGCGCCGTAGTTGTGCCAGTTATCTGGCGGAGTGCGATCTAACGTAGATCGGCCATATTTCGCGAAACGTTTGTGTAAATTCGTTCGGATAATCGTCGAGCCACTGGTTTAACGTGTCACCATCAACCCATCGACCTTCAGTAATTTCAATTGGGTCCGGAATCGGTTCCAGAGCCGTGTCGTGACGATAAACGACCGCGAACTCGAGTCCCGTCGCAGCCTTTGCGTCGAGCTTAAATAGTTCGTCGAGATCACAATCTATGGGCAATCCCAATTCCTCCGCTAGCTCTCTGTTCGCTGCTACTCGATAACTTTCTCCACTATCGACATGTCCGGCAGCCGAAGTATCCCAGAGACCGGGTGAATTATCCTTAGTCATGCTGCGTTTCTGCAGATAGATTCGATGAACCGCATCGAACACCAGGATATGGACCGCACGATGACGATAACATTGGCTATGTACCGTGGTACGAGTCGCTGTACCGACCACCTGGTCATTTAGGTCGACAACGTCCAGTACTTCCTCAATTGCGAACGACGCCGGAGCCACTGGATATTCGGGTGCCCGAGGAGATCCCAGCTAGGCCACGTCCGCATTCATGTGCGGGGCCCGACTGTTTTGCCATAGCTCATCGCTGTCGAAATCATCTACATCGATTGCGCGACGCAGCGCCACGTGAGAGGCGCGCAGTTGCATCGCTTCTTCGGACGTGATTACGCCCGCTTGTAAGGCAGTGTCGATGACATCAGCACCATGTCCAGGGATCTTCGCTTCTTTGAGTGCGGTTCTAAGCTTTTCCTCCGCATCCTGACTCAACGCCGTAACAGTCACCGCATGCTCGAGACAGCCGATGAGATCGTCCGGCGAGTCGTTAAAATACATGCCAGCGCATATTCGATCGCGAAAGCCTGGCGAGGTGACGAGCAAATCCGCTACACGTCCACTGAGGTCGTCTGAACCACGCCTCCACCACCTTCCCCAGGGGAATACGAGCCGTCGAAGTAGCCAAGCGGAAGATCGTGAAGGTAGGTTGGCCAGAATTTCATCGAGGTTGTCGTAGACGCAATACAGTCCGTTTTGGAACGCAAGCTCGATCACGGGAAGATCGCAGTCCAGACGGCCGTCGTCTTCGTAACGTTTCAACGCGCAGCTCAATAAATATAATTCGCCAATGATGTCAGCGAATCTGCCCGACAATTTTTCCTTACGCTTAAGCCCCCCTCCAAGTTGCAACACTGCGCAGTCGGCAACGATAGAGAACGAAGCGCTCGCGCGTTCGAGTTGCGCGTACCAAAAATTGACCTCGCCGACCGACGGATCGGAACCGAGAAGTCCGCCGGTTGCATTTCGAAACAGCGCCCGTGCTGCGTTCGTTATTAATGAGCCGGCGTGCCCAAATAATGCGACATCGAAAGCCGCGACCGCCTCGGACGGATTTTTTATGCCGGCTGCGGCGATTTCTTTCTGCAACCACGGGTGGCAGCGCATCGCCCCTTGTCCGAAGATGATGAGCGAACGGGTTAAAATATTTGCACCCTCTACCGTAATAGCGACCGGTGCGGCCGTGTACGCCGCTAGCAAATAATTCGCCGGACCATCGCAAACTCCACGCCCCCCGTGCACATCCATGGCGTCGTTCACTGATTGACGTAATCTCTCCGTCGCTTGGTATTTCAGCAGCGCCGATATGACCGCAGGTTCCTCACCGAGGTCCAATGCACCCGCAGTGACCCCGCGTGCTGAATCCACCAGGTAGGTGTTCACCGCGATCCGCGCGATGGCTTCTTGCACGCCCTCAAATTTTCCAATTGGAACGTTGAACTGTTTGCGCACAGCCGCATAAGCACCAGTCGTTCGTGCACACATTTTAAGCCCGCCGACGCTAGAACTCGGTAACGAGATCGCACGCCCGGCGGCCAAGCAATTCATCAACATGCGCCAACCGCGCCCACATTGTTCCTCCCCACCGATCACCCAGTCCATCGGAATAAAAACGTTTGTTCCAGATGTCGGCCCATTTTGAAAAGCCTGGCGCGCGGGATAATGGCGCCGCCCAATCTGTACCCCAGGGTGGTCCGCCGGCAATAGCGCTAAGGTGATCCCGATATCGACCGTATCGCCTAGCAGTTCGTCCGGGTCGAACAGATGAAAGGCGAGGCCCAAAACAGTTGCGACAGGGCTTAAGGTGATGTAGCGCTTTTCCCACGTGACACGAATACCAAGGGTCTGTTCACCGTTAAATTCTTCTCGACAGACGATCCCAGAATCTGGAATGGCGGCAGCGTCCGAACCAGCAAACGGGTTGGTCAGTGCGAAGCACGGTATCTCTTCTCCACAAGCCAGTTTCGGTAAGTAGTGCGTCTTCTGTGCGTCGCTGCCGTAACGGAGTAATAGCTCTGCCGGACCCAGCGAATTCGGGACCATCACACTGACGGCGGCTGCACCGGAGCGAGATGCTATTTTTTCGATCACGCGCGAGTGGGCCCTGGCTGAAAAGCCTTTACCGCCGTACTCGCGTGGAATTATGAGTCCCAAAAACCCCTCGTCTTTTAAGAATTGCCACACGGGCGGCGGAAGCTCGCCACTGCGTGATATTTCCCAATCGTCGATCATCGAACATAAGGTGTTAACCGGGCCATCGAGAAAAGTCTGTTCGGCGGGAGAAAGTTTTTCGGCTGGTAGCGCGAGTAACTTTGCCCAGTCCGGGTTTCCGGAGAATAATTCTCCATCGAACCACACGGTGCCGGCATCGAGCGCCTCTTGCTCGGTGGACGAGATCGCCGGCAAATCACGGCGAAATAATCTCAGCACGGGCTCGCTAACAAAGCGGTGACGTAAATCGCGAATGTTTAACGCGGCCATCACGGCTAACAGCAACCACGCGACAAAGATGATCGACGAAGCGAGGAAACCTGCCGAGACTTTTGTTAGCACCATCAGGCCTAGCGAACAGACGATCGTGGCTAATGCTAGCGAGGCGCGAAGATAAGCGAGTACCCCTAGACCGACGACGATACTCAAGAGGACGAAAAATGTGTTCATTGAATTAGCAGACTCCGTGAAACGTGCATTAGCTCTTCACCGATCCGGCGAGCTGGTGGCTTAAAATCGACATGATAAAAGTTCTATTCGCCTACGAATAGCTATGCAAATTTGGCCGAAACGACCTGGTTCCTGCCCGCCTTCTTAGCCCCATAGAGGGCCTTGTCTGCAGCCTCAATCAGTTGCCTTGGCGTGTGGTCTGCAGTGGGCGTTAATGTCGCGACGCCGAAACTCGCTGTCACATAGCCAGCAACGGCGGATGCAGGATGAGCAATTGCACGATCGACAATTGACGCCCGAAGGCTCTCGGCAATTCCGAGCGCGGCGCGATGATCAGACTCCGGCAGTAACAAAACGAACTCCTCGCCGCCGAATCGCGCGGCTGTGTCGCCGTCACGACGCGCAAAATTACTCAGAACCTTACCGATTTCCGCGAGGCAGTCGTCGCCGGCACTGTGACCCAAGGTATCATTAAATTGTTTAAAACAATCAATGTCTAAGAGCACTACAGAAACAGGCTTATGGGCGCGAAAAGCTCGCCCAAGCTCGGATTTTATCTGCTCATCAAAATATCGCCGGTTCGCGATTCCGGTAAGTCCGTCTAGTGATGACAGTTGCTCAGCACGATGGCGAGCAGCCCTAAGCTCGCGTTCATTGTGGAGTCTTCGCTCAAGTTCCTCAGTCGCGAGGCGTACCTGGGTCTCGTATTTTTGCAACAGGGCCGCATTTTCGGCCTTCAAAGACAGCTCGATATGCAGCGCTCGCCGTGCCCGGATATTACCGACAGTGACATGGGCGTAGGTGAGACCGATCGCAACAACGACCGCAAATGAGGCCCTGTCTTGATTCGCTATCAGCATGAGTAACGACGGTACGGTCGCCGGTAAAGCCAGGGCAGCGGTCGCAACTGGATCCGCATCGAATGCGTTTACGCCACCGATAACCACAATCAATACCCAAGAGACTGCCAAGATAAACGACAGATCATGATAAGCAGAGCCCGATGCGAGCGGAGCGAATCCCCACATCAACGCGGTTACACCAATACACGCGTAAATGGCGAGGGATCGCTGTGTTTCTTCGATCTGGTTAGTTGCCTGAAGCCAGCGCAGAATCACGGAACGTGCTAACACCACAACCGCGAAGACAGTCCACCAAACGAAGATCTCTCTAGAGCCAGATTGGTGAAAAAAGAACACGGCGAATATACCGCTGACGAGGATGTTCTGAATGCTGTTGTAGCGTAATTCCGCGAGTAACACGCGGTTATTCTCAGCTAGCGAATTGCCGGCGTCGGTTTGAGAAATCGCCAATTTTGTCGTCGAGAAAAAAGACATCGTGATTCTTGGAGTTGCCTGCCTACTTTTCTACGATCCTGTAACAAAAACCTCCAACCTGAAATGACAGGTCCCAGATACCGCACTTTAATGTCGCTAAATTGCAAACAACTTCAGTGCGGCTCAAGCATTCACTGAACCCTGTGTAACCCAAATGGGGTAGATTTGTTGATACTAACTGAAACGCTGTGAGCTGACTCACACTCTTTCTGGTAATCGCCCCCCTTAGGGAGATCCCGAACGGCCAGGTGTTGCAGACCCGGCGGCGCCCGATCATCTGAAAACGTGGAAGGAGAAGTTCCTACTGGCGTTGTGTGAACGTTAGCTCCTCCGCTTCCTTGATTCTAGGACTTTGGGGCAGGGGCGGGCTTTCCTCCTCCAGGAGCGTCAAGATGTCCTCGAAAATATCCTGATACTAAAGGGTCCTGGCGTTTCATCCCGCCTGGTGTCGTCCGCAGCAATCCCAAATCCACCGATGAAGATATTCATCGCCGCACAGGGCCCATGATAATTTAGCTTAGCTGATCGGGGCGGCGCTTTTAACTCCATACACAGCAGACATACCGACAGATTCGGTCACGACAAGATCATGAAAGCCGGATGTTTCGAACCATTCTTTTAGCTCGGCAACTGTATGCCCAAACTGGAACTTCGGATGGAGCTGATCAAAAAGATTGAACGCAATTGAAAGAAAGGATTTGTGGTCAATGTTCTCGAAAGAGAAACCGAGCAATTTATACGGCGGTTTATCGGATTTTCGAAGTGTTCGGATGTAGAAAAGAATGCTGTTAAACGCAATAAGTAGCGGCGCCGCGATGAGGCCCGACAAAACGTAGATCGCCCCCGGTGGTAAATAGCGAGAGAACGGCAGCAAGCGTCGAAACAGACGGTAATGATGGAGGTCTGTACTGTAAACAGATACGAAAAACCGCCCCCGGGTTTCACCTTTTTCGCAATTGAGCGAAAAGCACGTTCCGTGCTCGGCGTGTGATGGATGACACCGCTACTCCACGCCAGATCGAAGAAGTCGTCTTGAAATGGAAGGTTCAGGAGATCCGCTTGGACGAAATTAACCGCGGCGTCGTTGGAAACTCGCTGTCCAACCTGATGTAAGTTGCGATGGATGTCGATCGCGAACGCGTGGCACCCCGTATTCTGCAGAACGATCGGGCTCCTGCCTCCGCCCGTTCCCGCATCAAGCACCTCTTTCCCTCTAGGTCCGCCTCCGTGAGGCCTAAACTATTGACGAAGTAGTCGAGCGTGTCGTGAATATTTAGGCCACCAACGTCGTCCTCGTCGAAAAGACCCTTCGACCACCCTTTCCATTCAAACCCGAAAGTTTTTGCGATTTTTTCTTGTTCGCCAAGGTCCGCCGCAAAAAACGGAATCCCGCTAAGCACTTCATAGCTTGTATTGCACGAACTACACGCAATTGTGCCATCTTGCGCAGCGTTCAATTCGGTTACTCCACCGGAAAATTCGACGTCCGGTTTAAAACACTGCGGGCAAATAAATTGTTGTAAAGTTTTCGTGCTTAGCATGGCAAATTGACGCATTCGGCTCGATAACGTTCGACGAATCTCGCCCCCCCCCCTCGTTCTAACGGCCTCGCGCCTGCGACGAAATTTTTATTTTCTGGACAGCCAGAGGACACGAATCACGACATTGCTCGCTCATAAATGGGCAAGTACTGCTTGACAATATCTTTCCATCGGCGATGTTGTAACACGTATTTTCGCCCGTTCTCGCCTAACACCTGCCGGCGATTCGGTTCGAGACACAACTCGGTAATTTTATCGATTAAGTCGTCGACATTGCCGGCTTCGAACAGCGAACCAACATCGCCAGCGCCCAACAGATCGCGTATCCCACCGACGTCACTACCGATGATCGGTTTGCTCATCGCCATCGATTCCTACGGTTTCAGCGGCGTTACTAAGTCTGTTACTCGATTTCTGATTCTCGGGTAAATCAGTACGTCCATAATGGAGTAGTACTTTAGAATCGCTGCATGCGCAACCCGTCCGGGAAAGATCACCTTATCGGACAACCCTAGTTCTGTGCTGAGCCGTTGAATCGCGTGTTCTTCCTCCCCTCCGCCGACGAGCAGTAGGCGCACGGAACGTAGTCGTTCGGCGATTTTCTGCATCGCTCGAACTAAGCAATCTAGTCCTTCTATGTCAAAGAAAGTCCCAATGAAACCGAGTACGGTGCAATTTCGTAGCCCGTACTTGTCGAGTAAATCGTCGTCCTTTCCTTGAGGCAGAAAGCGCGACGCATCGACGCCGTTCGGGATCTTAAAAAAATTTTCGGAATCAGTGCCTCGGCTAACGATGTCCTCGAGCAGCGGCTGCCGAACCTGCCAGTGTGAGCAGGACATTTTCTAAAAATAGTTTATTGTAGAAAGTGAGTCCACCAAATGTTGCCGAACAATCATTCAATCATCGAAGAGAAGCCGGGGTCAATCGATGAAACGCCTGATCCACAGGTCAAATCGAAGACGAAACGACGTACCTTTACGACCGCCTACAGGCTTTCGATCATAGAGCAGGCCGATCAGTGTCAAGGGCATGGCGAGGTCGGAGCGCTACTGCGCCGAGAAGGTCTGTATTCGTCCCATTTGAGCACCTGGCGTCAGTTACGGCGCGAAGGAACACTGCAGGCGCTAAAGAACAACAAGCGCGGCCCCAAACCAACGCTTGATCCGGCAGACCGGCGCGAACTCGAACAACTACGTCGCCGTAATGCGAAGTTAGAGCACGAACTTGAGAAGGCTCGCACTATCATTGACGTCCAAAAAAAACTCTCGTCCATCCTGGCCACGATGCCCAACGACAAGGAGTGGTCATGAACGCGATCACAGCTCTGGGCGGGTCTGTGGGCACACAAGGTGCCTGCGTGGCACTCAATGTGCATCGTTCGCGGTACTACCGCTCTCAACATCCCAAGCTTCCCTCGCGCAGAGCGCCACCGCCGTTGAAACTCAGTGAGGGGGAACGTCAGCACATCCATGAGGTGTTGGTCTCACCGCGTTCGTCGATCAAACGCCGGCCACCGTGGTGGCTAATCTACTCGATGACGGCACCTATCTGTGCTCAGCGCGAACGATGTATCGGATTTTGCATGAGCATCAACAGGTGCAAGAGCGGCGGCGTGGACACCGCCGGGTGCACTACGCGAAGCCGGAGCTGGTCGCCAGGGCACCGAACGAGTGCTGGTCGTGGGACATCACGAAGCTCAAGGGGCCGGTGACGTGGCAGTACTTTTACTTGTACGTCATTTTGGACCTGTACACTCGCTACGTGGTCGGCTGGATGGTGGCTGACCGTGAATCGGCGGTGCTGGCTAAACGGTTGATCACCGAGACCTGCGCGAAACAGGGGATCGCCGATGGTCAACTGACCTTGCACGCCGATCG
Source organism: Gammaproteobacteria bacterium (assembly GCA_047611805.1). GTDB lineage: Bacteria > Pseudomonadota > Gammaproteobacteria > UBA11873. The sequence goes on along the minus strand of JBLFWX010000103.1, from coordinate 386 downwards.
CGGTTCATCTATGAAGTCGAAGTTGGTCGCTCAACTGCTGGTGGATCTCGGCGTGATCAAATCTCACTCTCGGCCGCATACCAGTGATGACAATCCATTCTCCGAGGCGCAATTTAAAACGCTCAAATATCGACCGGGGTTTCCAGGACGGTTCCCCGACATGGGTGCTGCCGAAAGACACAGTCAGTCATTCTTCAATGGGTACAACCTCGAGCACAAGCACTCTGGTATCGCGATGTTGACGCCGCACGCCGTTCAGTACGGTCTTGCCGACAGCATCCTGGCCGGGCGTCAGCAGGTCCTAAACCAAGCGTTCGCCGCCCATCCCGAGCGTTTCAAATACACTGAACCCACCATCCCGATACTGCCGGCCGAAGTGTGGATCA
>JBLFWX010000102.1:0-17098 GCA_047611805.1 Gammaproteobacteria bacterium | reverse complement strand
GGAGCCAGTTAGACGTCCGCCTTCGCCGACTATCAGAGTTCTCGTTTTGTTTCGTGAATTATCCTTTCATCGCAGCCAAGGATCCACAACCTAAGCGCGATCTGATGATTCCAATGTATATCGACAACAAACCCTGTGTTGGGTCCCAACTTAACGTACGTTAAAGTTCGAAGACTCGAAAAACAAAAACCATCGCGCTCATCGCGTGAGTCTAGGAATTAGTCATGGAATCTTCTCTAAGCACATCGCTTCTCATTGGCGGTGCCAGCGGCCAGCACGTTTCTCAACTTGGACGTATGTCCAATCGCCACGGATTGATCACCGGCGCTACGGGTACCGGTAAGACCATTACCTTGCAAATACTCGCAGAAGGCTTCTCTCGAATGGGTGTGCCCGTTTTTGCTGCCGACATCAAAGGCGATTTATCCGGAATTGCGCGAGCCGGAAAGCCGCATCGGAAAGTTCAAGAAAGGATAGATAGCATCGGCATCGATAATTTCGAATTCGCCGCGAGCACAGTTGTATTCTGGGATCTATTCGGTAAAACGGGTGTGCCGATCCGCATGACTATTTCCGAAATGGGTCCCCTGCTCCTTTCTAGTCTAATGGCGTTGAATGAAACCCAAACCGGGGTGATGTATGCCGTCTTCCGGATTGCCGACGACAATGGCTTGCTGCTCTTAGATTTAAAAGACCTTCGCACGATGCTCGTTTGGGTCGCAGAGAATGCGAAAACCCTGAAGCTTGAATACGGCAATATCAGCGGAGCAAGCATCGGCGCAATTCAGCGCCGCCTTCTGACCTTGGAGGAGCAAGGCGCAGACAAGGTCTTTGGCGAGCCGGCGCTGGACATTAAGGACTTGATGACACTCGATAGTGACGGCAATGGCATCATCAATATTCTCGATGCGACGAAACTTGTCGCCGAGGCGCCAGATCTCTACGCTTGTTTCCTATTCTGGCTGTTGTCCGAACTGTTCGAGGAACTTCCCGAACAAGGTGATACCGACATACCAAAATTTGTGCTGTTTTTCGACGAGGCACATTTGCTTTTCAGTCAGGCTCCAAAGTCCTTATTGGATAAGGTCGAGCAAGTCGTTCGGTTGATTCGTTCGAAAGGCGTTGGCGTCTATTTTGTCACGCAGAGCCCGCTCGATATCCCGGAATCTGTGCTCGGACAACTCGGCTTGAAGATCCAACACGCATTGCGTGCATTTACGCCCAAAGACCGTCGCGCACTAAAGTTGATCGCGGAGTCCTTCCGACCTAACCCAAACTTCGATACGGAACAGGTCATCACGGACCTCGGTACAGGTGAGGCGTTGGTCTCAGTACTGGAGGAGAAAGGAAACCCAAGCCCGGTTGAGAGGACCTTAGTCTGCCCGCCGACATCGCAAATTGGTCCGATAAACGAGGCGCTGCGAAATCAGATCGTTGCGTCATCGGATGCACTGGGGCGCTACAGCGTTGCCAACGACCGAGAGTCAGCTTACGAAAAACTGAAGGCCCGCGCCGAGACTAAAGAAACTCGAGTCGAAAAAGGCGCAAAGTCCAAACCGAAAGCTGTATTGAAGGCTCGCAGCAAGCGCCAATCGATCGGAGAGGCGATGGCGAAAAGCGTGGCGCGAGCCATTGGAAGTAATATTGGTCGGCAGCTCGTGCGCGGAATTATGGGTTCTTTGTTCGGCAAAGGTAGGTAACATCAGCATATTAGCTCACGAAATATCCGCTCCCAGAAACGGTTGCTGACGGCCGAATACCAATACGTGTAAGCAGACGCCGGGCGGCGCTGCGGGGGAAAGGCGCTGTCCGGTGGAGGCTCACCCCACCACCTTGGCGCGCTATTGAGTATTATCTATCGCGATCGACAAACTCGGCGCCGATGGGCGCCGAGTCGTCATGTCGGATTGCGGTGTTGGTGACGGCCCCCCCACATAGGAACCCTGAATTGCGTCGCAACCCAACTCCCGAAACCACTGTGCTTCGGCCGCCGTGCTGACGTTAAATATCGTCGTCTCAATTCCCATGCTATGGGCCATCGCGATTATCGCCCGCCCCATCGATCGATTGCCGTCGGCAGCGTGCACAGTCTGAACGAATTTTCGGTCGAGCTTAATCCGCCACACAGGTAGCTCGCAAAGATCGGTTAAAGAAGAATAACCTGTGCCGAAACGATCCAGGACGATATGCACGCCGAGTTCATGGAGCCGATACAAGTTATCCCGACACTGTGCGTTCTTCAGTACCGCAGTGGTGTCCGAAAATTCAAGCTCGAGCAGTCCTTTCTGGCAACCGTAACGCCGAAATAATTCCGCCACTTGTTCAACAAAATTCGGTTGTTGAAGCTGCGATGCGGCAACGTCCACAGAAATTACCTGATTGGCCGAATTCTTGCGTCGTTCGCCGATCGTGGCGCACGCATTGTCGAGTACCCAATAACCGAGCTCGCAAATTAAATTACTACCTTCTGCTATTGAGAAAAATTCGTCGAACGCAATATCTCCTTCACGATGAGGCCAGCGTACGGCGATTTCATTCGCGGTCACTCTTCCCGAGTTTGAGCTTGCTATCGGAAGGTACAGAATTTCTAGCTCATTCCTGCGAATGGCTCGATGCAGCTCACTTTCGACCCATTGCCGGCGTTGTATTGCCTCGTTGAGTGCCGCCGTCGCGAACCGGTACTGATTTCCAGGCGCACCTTTTGCCTCGTACATAGCGGCATCTGCAAGACGCATCAAATCGGATTGATTGTTGGCCTCGTTCGGGTACGACGCGATACCAATACTCGCACCTATATTGACTTCCTGTACGCCAACATCGATCGGCTCCGAGAGTATATTCAAGAAACGCTCAGCGACAATCGCCGAATCTTTGCAATCGTCTAAATCACTTAGTAGAAGCACGAACTCATCACCACCGAGTCGCGCCGCGACCACATCGCCTGTTCGATCTATCTTTGCCGTCACATCAGAAGAGCGCAGATTCTGCGTCAATCGCCGTCCGACAACCTGCAAGAGTCTGTCGCCGATGTCGTGACCTAAAGAATCATTCACTCGCTTAAATCCATCGAGATCAATGAACATCAACGCGAGTATCGATCTCGTTCGTTTCGCGTCTTTAAGCTTTTGGTGGAACAAATGTTCGAAACCTGCCCGATTAGGTAAGCCGGTTATCAAATCCGTAAACGCCAGCTTCTCAGTTTTTTCGCGATCGACCTCGCGGATATTGACGTGGGTTAACTGGACCCCCACGTGGGCAAGCAAGGTAGAGACGTTATCGTCTAGTTCGATGGGGGTGTCGCTGAAGAATTCCAACACCAAGCGTACCGATCCTTCTATCTCAATCGGCCACGCGAGGATGCTGCACGCCGCGCCTTGCTGCTCATCAGCGAAACGCGGATCGTTACCAAGATCTACAATCGCCGCCGCCGTTGCGAGCGCCACGCTCGCACTTATCTCTGCAACGCTCGGCGTTTGACCTGCAACAGTATTCAGCAATCGCGCTGCACCACTGTCTGGTTCCATAAAAAATTGCCCTGAGCTGATAAGCTGATCGTCATCGTCGACCCGCCAAATGTGACCCGCATGCCATTGCTGTGCTCTACAAAGTAATGCCAAACAGACAGAAGCCGCTTGATCAAATCCCAGACTACCGTTGGCGGCAATCGCCGATTGAGCCAAAAACGTCGCCATAAAAGCGTCAGCTTCGGATTGCGCCAAACTTGCACTAAGCTGTTTCTCTAAGATCGTTTGGCGCGTAACCCAAAAGCCACACAGTAGGCCGATAACAATTGCAAGAGTCAGGCAGTACAACAATGCAGCAAGGTCACCGAATCGTTGAGGAATGATTGACTCAGGAATGGTTGCGTACAGGTCATAGCCGAAATAAAAACAAGCGCACGCAGAGCCAACGGAAATCCACATCCACCCATCTTTCCAGCCGACGATTAATGCAGATGCGACCGCGGGGAGAATGAAAAATGCGATTGCAGGAGACGCTATTCCGCCAGAGAACCAGTTCACGATAGCGACCACCGCCACCGTGATCCCACAACAGGCTCGCGTTGTGCTTATGAAATTTTGGGTTTCTTTGAAATAGAAAAACGCAAGCGTGTAGGCGAATCCCGCACCTGCGTGGACGAATGCCAGAGTTTGCGAGAAAAGCGCGTAGAACATCACGAAACCCAGCGACGTCAATGAAGCGACAACAAGCGCTACGCGGATGGTTTGCGCGCTAATAATTTCGCGCGAATTCAGACTTTCCCAGCTAGGGCTTTGCTTTGATGGCACCGGACGCCACTTAAAGAGTTCTGTATTCATCCCCAGCACCCCTAACGACGGACGTTCGCGCGGCACTTACGCCACGTAAGTTCTTCGATGCGACAGGCCGATTCAAACTATTTCCGCACGCCGTTGTTCCCAAAATTGACCGGATCCCTGAGCGAGGTCGCTACACCCCAGGGGTAACCTACTCCCACGTTCCCTCGCAGCGGAAACGCTGCGCGCGAGTGCTGTATAACCGTAACCTCGACCGAGCAAAGTCGCGCTGTTCCTTACCGGACAGAATCTGGCTGCAGCACCCATCACCTAGTTTGGCGCGTGATTGCTGTTCAGCCGTCGCAGATAATGTAGTAACTACTTCTTAATCCTTATACTCGGCACCAAGAAACATAACTTGAACTAATCCCCGCCGGCGGCGACTGCGCTATCGGTCAAACCTAAAGCTGAACTGACTCACTAAGTGTCCGAACAAACCAACCAAAACTACGACGTCGTAATCATCGGTGGGGGTGCTGCGGGGCTCATGTGTGCGTTAACGGCCGGACAACGCGGCCGCCGTGTGTTGGTGATCGAAAGCAGCAACAAAATCGGCAAGAAGATCTTAATGTCTGGCGGGGGAAGATGTAATTTCACGAACCTATTGGTTGAGCCCGACAATTACCTGTCGACCAACCCGCATTTCTGCAAGTCGGCTCTAAGCCGTTATTCACAATGGGATTTTATTTCACTGGTTGAAAAACACCGCATCCCCTACCACGAAAGAAAACATGGACAATTGTTCTGTGACGAATCGTCCAAACTTATTCTCAACATGCTATTGGACGAATGCCGTTCGGCCGCGGTTGATATCAAGACCCAGTGTCAAATCGACAGCATCACTCAAGTGGGCGACGGGAAGTCGCGATTCAAGATCCGATGCGCCGCGGAGGTTTACGAAAGTCGATCAATTGTTATTGCAACCGGTGCGCTGTCGATTCCGAAAATGGGTGCCACGGGATTCGCGTTTAAGCTCGCTGAGCAATTCGGGATCAACGTATTGCCAACTCGAGCAGGCTTAGCGCCATTCGTATTTGACGGGCCGTTCGGTGCGATGTGTGAGCGTCTCGCCGGCGTTTCTATTGAATCCGAACTCCATATCAAGCCTGCCCACTCGCAATCCCGGAAATCATTTCGCGAACAACTACTATTCACTCATCGCGGTTTGAGCGGGCCAGTTGCGCTGCAATTGTCAAATTACTGGACGGAATCGACGACCATCGAGCTTGATTTATTCCCGGATTTCGATGTGGATAGTTGGCTGATCGATGCGAAGCGGCAGCGACCCAACAACCTGTTAAGAACATTAATTAGCGAGAGATTGCCAAAAACGCTGAGTGTGGAATTAGAGACTTTTTACTGGCCGGACAATGCCGAGACCAGTTTGAGTAACTGGTCTAACGACGCGCTAAAATCGATCTCCACTAGGCTAAGGCGGTGGCAAGTTCTGCCGGCCGGAACCGAAGGTTATCGCACGGCAGAAGTCACTGTCGGGGGCGTCGACACGCAGGAGTTGTCTTCTAAAACGATGCAAAGCAAACGTCACGACGGGTTGTACTTCGTAGGCGAAGCAGTTGATGTCACGGGCCAGCTCGGTGGATTCAATTTTCAATGGGCATGGGCCTCGGGATACGCCGCTGGTAGTGACGCGTAAGTTCAATCACATGATTTGGACGAAACGACCAATACCTTAAGTGCAGTGCGTATTGCAGTTGTTGCGATGTGAAGTTAGGGTCGTTTGAATACAACGCGTTCCAACGCACTGGCGTAGCTCGCCCGTGCCTATCCGGCTCAACTAGTTATGCAAAATCTCACCAAAAGAATCATGATTGCGATGCTTCTCGGCGCATTAGTCGGGGTCGCGATTAATGGTTGGTTCAAGGACGTCGAGGTGGTCAATCGGTTTCTCATCGATGGATTGTTTTACGTCGTCGGTGCGATATTTGTCGCCTCACTCAAAATGCTGGTCGTTCCGCTCGTGTTCGTATCGCTTGTCGGTGGGGTCACTTCGCTCGGCGATCTAAGTGCGCTAGGGCGAATGAGCATCAAGGCCATTGCCCTGTATTTGACTACGACCATGATCGCGGTCTCGATCGCGCTCACCTTGGCCGTCTCGATTGGACCGGGTGCTGATTTCGATGCTGGAACTCAAACCACAGCCTATGTAGGTAAAGAAGCACCGCCGTTAGCAGAAGTATTAATCAACATGGTGCCGTCCAACCCGATTCAGGCCATGGCGTCTGGGAACATGCTGCAGATAATCTTGTTCGCGCTCCTTTTCGGCATTGCCATCACCATGGCCGGTGAGCGCGGTACGCATGTGCTCAACTTGTTTCGCGATCTCGACGTTGTGATCATGAAAATGGTCGAAATCATCATGCGCTTGGCGCCCTATGGGGTGTTCGCCTTAATCGCGCGCACGTTCGCCACCCAGGGGCTGGATTTAATCGTACCTCTGCTCAGCTATTTTCTGACCCTGAGTGCGGCGCTAGCTCTCCACGCTTTAGTTGTCTATCCGTTGCTGTTGAAATCGTTGGCGAATCTAAATCCATTCGTTTTCCTGCGCAAAATGCGCGATCCGGCGACATTCGCCTTTTCGACCGCCAGTAGTGCGGCAACCATTCCCATCAGTCTACGTACCGCCGAAGCAAAGATGGGCGTGGATAATGCCGTTGCATCGTTCACGATACCGCTAGGTGCCACAATTAATATGGATGGCACGGCGATCATGCAAGGCGTCGCGACCGTCTTCATCGCCAATGTTTTCAACTATGATCTTGGTTTAATGGACTATTTGATGGTTGTCGTTACGGCAACCTTAGCCTCGATCGGCACGGCGGCCGTCCCTGGCGTAGGATTAATCATGCTGACGATGGTGCTCGACCAAGTTGGACTCCCGGTAGAGGGCATCGCATTAATTATTGGCGTCGATCGGATCCTCGACATGATGCGCACGGCTTGCAACGTCACAGGTGATTGCGCCGTCACTTGCGTCATCGCGAAAAGCGAAGGCGCGCTAGACCTCGCGACGTTTAATGATCCCGCTGCGGGTGCTATTGACACCCGCTAGGCGGATTAAGCCACGACTGAACGGGATGCTTACTTGCCAGTCCACTGCGGTGGACGCTTTTCAGCGAAAGCACTCGCCCCCTCGAGACGGTCGGCAGACGTGTAACAAGCGTTAAACGCGGGGTAGTTTTTCTGATTTGCCATGGCCGCTGCAAGACTTGGCTCGTCCAAGCCTAGCATCACGGATTGCTTGGATGCGCGTGTCGCTAAAGGCGCGCAGCGGATTATTTTTTCGCACCACTTATTCACCGTTTCGTCCAAATCGCCATGATCGACGAGTTCAGTGATGATCCCCATTGAGTTGGCCGCTTCGGCTCCGATAATATCGCCGGTAAGAATCAAGCCCATGGCTTGTTTTAGTCCAACTTGACGCGCCAATCGGTGTACCCCGCCGCCGAGCGCAATTGCGCCAACGTGCGGTTCGGGCAGGCCGAATCTAGAACGCCGCGTAGAGATTAGAATGTCGCATGCCAACGCCACCTCAAAACCACCGCCTACCGCGACCCCATCCACTGCCGCTATCAGTGGCTTCGAGAGGTCGAATCGCTCGATCAACCCCGCGTAACCGCTTTTTGGATAAACGTGCGGCGTGCCACGTTTCGCAATCGACTTCAGATCGCTTCCTGCACAGAAAGCGCGCTCACCCGCGCCGGAAATCACACAGAGGTATTGGTCATCATCAGAGGAGAAATCGTCAAATGCTGACTGTAGCTCATCATGCATAGGTTGATTAATTGAATTCAACACCTCTGGGCGGTTCAACACGACCCGAGTAATATGGCTCGCCTTAACCACACTGATTGTTTCGTAGTTCAATTTGATACTCCTCTATCGCGACGCCGAGGCATTCGCAAAACTTACGTAAATAATTTGTGGCGAATTCGAGCATGCAAACCAATGTCGAACGTGCAACACGAGCTACAATGTTGGACGTCGATATTTTTATCATTGTAGTGCCGTTCCGCAACGGCCATTTGGCGTCAATATTTCATAATAATCAAGGTGAGTTCGGATCCAGCCCATGAACATTCCTATCCTGTTTTGGCTGTTAGTTGTCGCAAGCATCGGTGGCGGAGCGATCTTCGCATTACGCTTCGGCAAGTCCGTCGTTGCGCGAATTAGTGCGAATAGTCCGCACATGTGGCGCGTTCAAAGAGCCGGCCAAATGGCGGGAATGGTCGCTGTCCTGCCTGGGCTATTCTTTGCGGTGGTCGTCGGCGGCAATTTCGGCGGCGCGCTGGCTTCAGGCTTCGCGCAGCGTTTCCCCGAAAGTCTTCTGGTTCAGCAATGCGTTATGGGATTGGGGATCGGTGGAGGAAGTTTATGTCTGTTTAGCGTTCTCGTCGTGAGCACGATGGCGGCCGGCGCAACGTTTATGAAAGTTTATCTCGCGCGAGGAGATTAACCGCCTCGAGTCAGTGACTGCCATCCCTCATCGCTTAGAGCGTCTGTGCTACGCTAGTGCGAAACAGCAAAGCGAGGATGAATTCTCAATGGCTCTGTACCCGGATTCGGAACTAACAATACGTGCATCGCTCGATGCAGCCCATCAGAAAACTATTATGTCTTTTTCCGCGCCGGGTCGCTGGTGGAGCGCTAAGCAGCGGGTCGCCATTGTCGCCGCCGCGCGCGATGCTAGATGCGAAGCGGGGCTACAAGATCAGTCGGTCCAGGATCCGAACGCGGGCGTAATACCTCCGGCAGCTGAGGCGGTCGCAAGGCGCGTTGCGGTTTCAACGAACGACCTTGATCGTAGCTTCTACGATCAAGCAATTACTGAGGGTCTTAGCGATGCCGAGTATTGCGAAATAGTCGGAGTCGTCGCGCGTGCCTCAAACGTAGACGTGTTTGCCAGAGGCATCGGCGTACCGCCGCGTAAACTAGCGCAAGCCGGGGAAGAACAACCGTCACGAGTGCGTCCCGAGATCCTCTTAGATGAAGGAGCGTGGACTAAAACAATCCCTGGCGGGCGACGCGGTAAGCAAGAAGCTATTGATACTTACGGTACAAATGCGGTCGAAGGCGCGCCGTTCATCTACCGCGCTTTGAGCCTAGTTCCAGAGGAAGCTCAAGATTTGATTGCCTTGGGCGCGTCTCAATATGTCGAAATCGCGAATTTTATGGATCTCAATTTCACCTACGAACCGACTATTAGCCGCCAGCAGGTTGAGTTGTTGGCCGCCCGAGTTTCGGCGATAAACGAGTGCTTCTACTGAACTACCTCGCATGCTTGGATGCTCCGTGCGAGCGCCGCCGCCAACAATATTTCAGTTAATCTCGAAGCCGTCACCAATCCAAAACTGAATAGCGGCATCACCTACGGCGCCGAATTGCTTGCCTTTGCTGATGCTGTTACGGGACCCGACCATGCCGCAATTATTGCAGCGCGAGCTGCGTTGCGCGATTGCATGGGACCTGGAGCGCTCGTTCAAGCTGCGGCGATTGCCGGGAATTTCAGCATGAACGATCGCGCCGCTAATGCGATGGGGATACCGATGGAAAGCTTCTTTCTAACTGACAGTGGTGATTATCGTCAGAAACTCGGTATCAACGAATTTCCGTCGGCACGCAACACACCAAACCGTTAATTTAGTGCAACCGAAGAATAGGTAAAGGCTCGTCGTAAGCTCCGATCGATTCAACTGCGAAGCTCGATTCGATTTCCCCGGCGCGCTTGTTTATCCTTATTCACTACGATTTTAATAGGAAATCTATCCATGGCTGCCCAACCCCGCTTCACCGCACTGTCCGAAGGCACGAAAGAAGATTGGGACATGATTGTCGCCGAGCAACGCAAATTCGTTGCCGAGTTACCAGAAAGAATCTTGGCTCATCTAAACTTACTCGGCGGCGACTACGGCGGCTTCCCGGTCGATCGCTTGCAGCACAGCCTACAAACGGCGGAGTTAGCTGCGGCCGGTGGCGAGGATGAAGAGTACGTGGTCTGCGCGCTGCTCCACGACATGGGCGACACGCTTGGCAGCACGAATCATCCAGACGTTGCGGCAGCAATAATTGAACCCTTCGTGTCCCCAGCCAATCACTGGATGGTGAAACATCACGGTATCTTCCAAGGCTACAATTTTTTCCATCACATCGGACTCGATCGCAACATGCGTGATGGTTATAAAGAATCCGATCATTACGACTTAACCGAGGCGTTTATCGCGAAATACGACAATCCCGCTTTCGATTCCAGTAAAGCCAAACTCGATCTCGAGCTATTCGCGCCCATGGTCCGACGGGTGTTTGCGGCGCCGAAACGCGGCATTTATAAAGAGGTCGACTCGCAACCCTAAGGCGTCCCGGCGCCGCCTACCGGGGTTGGCAAAGTGAGCACCAAATAGAAAGACAACAGCGCACAGATCCCACTGGCAATCAGCGCAGTCGTATAGCTGCCGTATTGATCAAACACGAAGCCAGTCGCGACCGGCCCGATAATGCTTCCCAGTGCGCTAGCGGTGTATTGGATCCCAATCACGGAACTCAATTTTGGTCCGACGTAATAATCGGCAAGCAACGCCGGCATGAGCGCAACATAAGCGCCGTAACAGATGCCGAACCAAATCGCGAAGATCACCAAATGCGCGTAGTACTCGGCGGCAAGCCAGATTCCATACGCCAGTGCGATCCCTAGCAGGGCAATCACCAAAGCGTGACGCCGACCTATCCGATCGGCGAGTGCACCCACAGCAAACCGACCTATGGTGCTGCCAAGACCGATCAGGCCAAGAACACTGACTGCCTGAGTACGTGAAATACCGATGTCCTCAGCGAACGGCACGAGATGCACGAATGGCACAAATACCGGCACCGACAATATCGCCTGCGCCAAATAAAATTGACCAAAAGTTCGTGAACGGAGGATCGGTTTCAGGTTTAAGTTTCGTGTTGGCAATTGTGTTTCATCTGGCGCTAACGCCGCGCCATCAGGTTGCAGACCGCGTACTTGCGGATCGGCTTCGATAAGCACGACTGCGATTAACCCCGCCATGGCGACGGTTACCGCCATGAACTCAAAAACCATTCGCCAGTGTATGAATTCGAGTAATACCCCAGCCACAATCGGCATAACCAGTGTTCCCACGCCGATACCTGTTACGGCAAAACCCGAAGCGAGTCCGCGGCGCCGGATGAACCACCGTTGGACGGTGCTAATTGCGGGTATGTAGACGAAACCAATACCGACGCCGACGCCGAACGTGAAACACAGATTTAGCTGCCATAAAGTCGTCGCGTTGGCGGCTCCTAGCAATCCCGCGACAATTGCGCAGACACCCGCGGCCATAATTTTCTTCGGGCCGGTACGATCGGCAATCACCCCACCCAAAGCGCCACTCGTAAACAAAGCAAATACGGCGTATGAAAAGACGCTCGATACCGCGGCACGGCCGACGCCGAATTCCTCGCCCAGCACCAAAAAAAATGCCCCGAAGGAATAGATAACACCGAAACAGGCGAATAAGATCAAAAAGGTCGCGCCGACGATCGTCCATCCGTAAAAATAATTTGGCATAGCGTTCATGGAATAGATTTGCTCTCGATGCGTTGATACATCGCAGCAATCGATTCCTGTAAGAGTCTGCGGCAACAATGGGTACGGCCGCAGTGCAGCGCGAAAGCTGTCAAATCCAGATGCCAGCAGAAGTTAACGATAACTTTGCACCATATCCGTGCACACGGGCGTACTGATAATGCGAGTCCCAGCCGATTTCATAGACCGAACGTAAGTTTGTTAATGCGGGGGCTCGGCATGCGGGCTTAAGGACCAGCGATCATCAATGGCACGATCATCTCGGCCGCAGACGTTCCACCATGCACGCCTTCCATTCGATGGCGACGCTCGCCTGCCACGCGGTCGCTAACCGTATATCTCCCCTTCAACTGCAAGGTGAAATCGCCGATCCTCGCTAGCAGTTCATCATGAGGCGTGCCAAGACCAAACCATCCCTCTTCAATTAACTGGGCGCTCGGCACGATCCGAGCCTTCTCAGATAGCACATTTTCCACATAGTCCGTAAAAGCTGCCCCACAACTAGCACGAACATAGCAGTATGCCGTGCGTGGTTCGCCACACAACGGCAAGCTCAGCATGTCCTGTAATTGGGGATGATCATCCATGTCGATCCGCTCGGCCGATCCGCTATCAATAAAACCATGGTCGGCCGTGGCGAGCAAAACCGTTCCGCTATCTGCACACGCGGCGAAAACTGGCGCTAGCGCTTTGTCCAAATCGCGCAAATGGGTCGCAATGATCTCACTGGATGGCCCATGCATATGGCAGAGACGATCTAATTCCGACCAATAGGCGTAGACAAACCCTGCATCCGTGTGTCCAGTGCACAACGATGTGAGCGTCGTCGCGAAATCTTCAAGTGACCCGTATCCAACCCGGCGCGAGCGCCCGCCTAGGTGCCGACTGAAATCGGAATCGCAAATAGGTCCTGGAAGGACAGCGAGTGACGGACACGCAATAGCGTCGAAAAAATTCGGGCAATCAACCAATGCACCAACTTCAACGCCGGACCCACATAAGGAGTCGGAACCGAATCTCGGCACGAACGGTAGCACCGCGGCGACCGCTCCAAGGCGCCTAAAATGCATAAACCAGCCAGTTAAGCCGTGTTGCTGAGGTGCCAGGCCGGTCATGTAGGTCGTCACAGCGCTGGCTGTTGTTGGTGGATATACCGACGTCAGACCTCTAACAAGAGATTGCTCGAAAATCGTATCGCGACCGATATGGCGTAATAGTTCAAGTCCTAGACCGTCGATGACGAGTACGACTATCCGTTTGGCATCACGCAAGCGTTCTTCAATTCCTGGTAACGGGACATACGGCGAGCGATCCGGTGATGCACCACGGGCGTCCCCGATCGCGCGCATTAGGTTCACGATTGAACCGCCGTGATAATCGGGCTTTGTTACGCTTAAGTCGTGAATGATATTTTCCATGAGGCGAGTATACGGACTTCGTCGACTAAAACTTAGTCTCGAGGGTCGGGAGCCAACCGTTAAGCTCGCCTGAGCGCGTACAAAACAGTCCATCACTAGGTAGAATCGACAAAAGTTACGGAGTGAATTAATGACCACGAACCACGAAATCTCAGGCGCCGCGAATGAAACAAAAGTTGCGGTGATCAGCGGCGCGAGTCGCGGCATCGGGAGGTCAATAGCCATCCGCTTGGCGACCTTGAACTACAGCCTTTTTCTATTAGGTCGCGATAAGCTTGGGCTCGAGTCGGTGGCGAACGATTGTCGCAAGAACGGTAGCGAAGTTAGATGTCACGCTGGTGATCTAGAAGATCCTGGATATCTGAGCGAAGCCATTACGACAGCAGGGCTGGAACTTGGACAAGTTGACGTACTGATCAACAACGCTGGCACGTCTTCTTATGGCGCCGTAGTCGACGCCGATCTCACCGTTTGGCAATCAGTAATGAATATTAATTTCAATGCCATGATGGTGCTTTGTCGCCATGTGCTACCGACAATGATCGAACGGAAACGCGGAGCGATCATTAATATTTCTTCCCTCAGTGGCCGGCATACGAACGCCGGTGACGCGATATACTCAGCAACGAAACATGCCATCAACGGCTTTAGCGGCTGTCTGTACGAAGACGTTCGCGATTTCGGCATTAAGGTTTCCTCGATCATGCCGGGCTTCGTCGATACCGACATGACCGCGGATATTGGCAAGCGCACGTCGAACATGATTCGAGCAGACGATATTGCAGATACAGTCGAATTCGTTTTGGCCGCATCGCCGAGCTGTTGTCCAACGGAAATCGTCATTCGACCGCAGGGGCGTCCCTAGCGCGACACGATTTCGACTTTATCTGCGATCAATCCCATGTGGCTGATGCCACGAGCAACTACGCAAGTGAGCCGCTACTCACAACAAGGACATAAATGGAATTAGCTTGGATCCCTTTGAGTATTTTTGCTGCCCTGATGCAATCGGTTCGCACAGCTGCGCAAAAAACACTCAATCAATCGATGTCGACAATGGGCACGACCTACGTGCGCTCGCTCGCGGGCCTACCGTTCATCGTGATCATTCTCTGCGCTGTGCTGCACTTCGATGGCGGCGGTGTACCAAACTTCTCACACGCTTTCGTCGGTTTTACTTTCGCAGGCGCATTGACCCAAGTTATCGCCACGGCACTTCTTATCCGGATGTTTACCTTGAAAAGTTTCGCGGTCGGCACGATGTTGATCAAAACCGATATCCTGATGACGGCATTCATCGGCACAGCATTTTTTTCCGAAACACTGTCCGTTACTGGCTGGATCGCACTGTTGGTGGTTTTTCTTGGTGTGTTGCTCATGCTCTTGGGTAAACTCCGACTCAACGATTTACGCGGCAACACAGGCTCCCTAAGAGCCTCAGTGCTCGGACCCGCTACGCAAATCGCCCTCCTGTGCGCGTTCATGTTTACGCTGTCCTATCTGTTCTTTCGTGAGGCGACGCTGATTTTAAAGCCCGGCGGTTTCCTGTGGCGTGGTGTTTGGACCGTGGCACTAACGTCCGCCATGCAGACGCTGTTCCTTGGGCTCTGGCTGGCCGTGAAACAACCTGGCATTTTCGGGCAGCTATGGCCGAATCGACGTATTATTAGCTTCATTGGATTGAGTAGCGCACTGGGTTCAGTCGGCTGGTTTACGGCGTTTGCCGTTCAAAACGCGTCGTATGTGCGCGCGGTTGGCCAGATCGAAGCAGTATTCACGTTAGCTATATCGTGGTTATATTTTAACGAGAAGATCTCTCGAACTGAGTTAATCGGCATGGCCGTAATGGCGGTCGGGGTGCTGATGTTTCGAATTCGACATTAGCCGGCTCGACCTTGATCGCCATTGCAACGCTCCTCAAGACGTTCCGATCACTTTCTTATTCAGGTGGTGTCCTTCGGCGCGCTAAGTATCAAGCTAGTGCACCCTCGGGGATCGCTATGAATGCGCATCGCAGTAGACCGGGCCGAGAACTAACCCGTAAAATGCCTCAGCGGCGTTCACTTGCGCAACAGAAAACAACAGGACATAGACGCTATGGGAAACAATGCACAAACCGCCCCGGCAGATAATTCCGGCGATCGACGTTCAGACATTAACTATATGATGGCCATGGCGCCGAGACCCGCGCGCTACCTGTGCAAACCTCCCGACGATATGCCCGAATTTAACTGGCAATTCGAAGCGCGCCCGCTCACCGTACACGACGCCCGGGCGCTTGCATCGTCAATAACGCTCGACGAGCACGGTTTCTGCCTCCGCCAAATACCGACCGAAGTCGCAGATTTCCATGTTGCCAAGGACGTACTAGAAGTTTACTACCGAGAAATAGAGCAGTTTGTTCAAGCTGCGACCGGCGCGCAGAAAGTTTTGGCCTTTGATTACAACTTGCGCAGTGCCTCGAAAGAAGATCGCAAAGCAACTGGCGCATTTCCGCCAGCGACTTTCGCCCACGCGGATTACACAACGAATTCGGCGCGCCAACGCATTCTGGATCTGTTGCCAAAAGAAGAAGCCGATCAGCGTCTAGCGCGTCGCTACTCATTTATTAATCTGTGGCGTGCAATCGATGGACCGGTACAAAATGACGCGTTGTGCGTGTGCGATGCCTCATCAATCGGGCCGAACGATCTTGTTGCGACAGATTTAATCTACGACGATCGCATGGGCGAAATCTACAACGTCACGTTCAATCAAAATCACCGCTGGTATTACTATCGTCATATGGTCGGTGACGACGTATTGATGATCACAAATTTCGATTCCGAACGTCAGCTGACGGTACCTCACACCGGTTTCACTGATCCGTCAGTGCCTGCGAGCGCGCCGCCGCGTAAGAGTATCGAGGTAAGAGTCGTTGTCTTCTATTAGTCCGCTGTTGCGCAGCACTTAACGGTTGATCGGGGAACCGTCCTCGCGCCTAAAACAACTCGTTGTTTGTCGGCGCGAATGCGAAATACTATTTCGCGTACAAATTCAAACGAACGCCCCCGATAGTAATTTGTGATTCGCCACTGACTGCGGAGCGCTTTGCCGCATTACTTAACACCGATTTAACATTTGCAACCTTTAAATCGACCGCACTGAGGCCTTCACCGCGACCGTCTAGCGCTTCAACAAACCTCAGTTCTGCATTCTCTAGCGGCAGAACTGTTCTACCGTCGCTATCGTAGCTGAGTTCTGTCGCGGCGATCGCAGACCAGCGTTTGGCAAGCGTAGCCGGAGCACTAGACTGCAACTCAACAGCCGTCATTGCGTGCACGATGTCCTTGCGAACGAACTTCTCCCAACCGCTACCGCCCGCCGGAGGCCAATCGCCAACCGGATCATTGGCAAAGGCATAATCGATTTCGAAAAACGCGCCGCCCGTATCAGCCGGATGCAATTGCATGAAGCGGCCGCTTTCGTGCTCATGATCCCACGCAATACGGATGCCCAACTCTTCGGCCCGTGTGCGGTGTGCTAGTTGATCATCAGATCCCTCAGCCTGGGTGATCACCATGTACCCGCCATCACCTTTGCGCCTGTCCAAATATCGCTCACCGGCAGTTCCAGATCTAATGGGCGCCACGACCTCAATAAAATTAGACCCAACCGGCAGCAGCGAATTTTCGAGGCCGAATACGCCAACTTCTTCGTCGACATAGCAGACTTCGAGTCCCAATATCGAGCGAAGGTCGTCCACGACGGGTTGCAGCTTT
>JBLFWX010000101.1:0-17297 GCA_047611805.1 Gammaproteobacteria bacterium | reverse complement strand
CTAACAGTTGTATCAACGTCGCCGCGACGTAATATCCACGACGGTTGATTTTATTTTTGGTATGCCCACGATATGTCGTTATTTCTCTTCAATCAAGCGGTTACGTGCTTTTCGGAGAAATGTCGAAATCGGGAATTACGTCGCGGTGACGTATATATCGGTTTCACGAATCGTACTTAAATATCTGATTTGTCAAGAAAATCACGGATCTGGAAAAAATAGTCCGTCGCGGCGACGCTTTTTCCACGGCAAACGATGAGTATTCCGAATATACTGGCTATGTAACCAGTATATTTTGGTGTTCGTCATGGAAGATGTCCGAAATCCCATCAATCCGAATTCGGTGCGGTTTATGGACCGATTTCGTCTGTTTATGCGCGCGTGTCATCTCGCTTACAAGACGGAGAAAACGTATTGCTATTGGGTTAGGTTTTATATTCGCTTTCATGATTTGAAGAATCCCGAGGGCTTGGGTGCGCGCGAGATTGAAGCTTTTCTTGAACACTTGAGCGGACAACTGAATGTTGCTGCGAATACGCAGAAAACAGCGTTGAATGCATTAGTGTTTTTGTATCAGAGATTCCTGGGTGTTGAGGTCGGAAATCTTCGATTTAGTTACGCGCAACGGCCGCGACAAATACCGACGGTTTTTACTCATGAGGAAGCGACGTCAATCTTGAGTCAGTTAAAAGGCGCGCATTGGTTAGCTGCTTCACTGATGTATGGCAGCGGTTTGCGAGTGTCCGAGGCAACTCGATTGAGACTGCAAGATATCGAGCTGATGGGTGGCTATATTGTGGTGAGAGAAGCGAAAGGTGCGAAATCTCGTCGTACCTTGTTGCCGGAATCACTTAAAACACGTCTCGCTCGTCAAATCGATTCGGTCGCTATGCAACACACGCAAGATCAAGCTGATGGTTTTGGCTCGGTTTATCTTCCAGATGCGCTCGAAAGAAAATATCCGCGAGCGCCATTCGAGTTAGGTTGGCAATATCTGTTTCCTGCGCAACGACTTTCGGTCGATCCACGCACTGGCATTAAGCGTCGCCACCACATCAGCGAGCAGCAGATTCAACGCGCCGTAAAACAGGCGATCACGAATTCTGCCGTGATTAAGAAGTCCGGTTGCCATACGTTTCGTCACAGCTTTGCAACCAGGTTATTGGAGCAAGGAACGGATTTACGCAACATTCAAGAAATACTCGGGCATAACGATATTTCAACGACTCAAATCTACACCCACGTAGTCGGGCTGCATGAACGCGGCATGCGAAGCCCGGTAGATGTGAAATACTAAGTCCCGCTGTACTTGTACATATCCTTCCAATAATGCTCGAGTACCTTGTCGTCTGCGCAATTCGTACATTCCAATTCCGGATCGCTGACTTCTAGCAGACCTTGTTTGATAAGTGTTTCCGCGTACGGTCCGCGATCAATTAGTTTGGTCGGACCGCGACGCTCGGCAATCTCACGTCGCCTATTCCCTGTCGCCGTCTCGTCCACTTTGAACGAATCCGGATCCATCACAACCCCATATTCACTCTCTGCCGCACCGTGCGAGACAAGTCTCCGAACCACATCCATACGCACGGCTTCACTATCGCGCTCTAGTGGGTCGCCCCAGCCACCACCGCCTGGTGTGACGAGTCGGATGAGATCGTTCGCGACCACTGGCACTGCATCGCGGCTATAAAACACATGTTCTTCGTTCGGCATTCCAGGGTTCTTTACCGAACCGCCTGGCGCACCCCAACGTCCGCCTTTAATTCCAATGCACGCGAACGCGGTACGCTCAGTAACTGTCGTATAGTGAGCGTCGACTAAGGTTCGCAGTTCTTTCACATAACCAAGCCCGCCGCGATATTTCCCCGGGCCACCTGAATCTATCGCGAGGCCCACTCGCTCGACGGATACCGGGAATCGCTGCTCGATAAATTCTGCCGGCAGGTTCTTCGAGTAAGGAACAAGATCGACTGCGTCCGTGCCGTCCGCGTAAGGTCTCGCGCCAGAGCCGGCGCCGAATATTTCGCGCATTAGAAAAAGTTTCCCTTCGAAGTCTTCGCCGTATAATCCATACAACTGAATGTTTTGCATGTCGGCAACGACTTCGCCATTGAATGCTTTTGCCAAGGCGACGGTGTAGGCGCTGATCATGCGCAGCATGCACGTCATGCGCGAGACAACCGGTGCGGGAAATTCAGAACTCAATATTGTGCGTTTGGGTATCCGGCAACGAAACGCTTCTGTCACGCCTTCATTAATAATGATCCCTGGAATTTGCGCTTTAAAAAACGCACCCAACCATTTCGAATAGTGACGCCCGTCGAGCGGCCAATTGATCGGCCCTTTTGCCTGACCAGCCGTTCCCTCGAAGTCGAGGATCATCTTCTCCGGGTATTTTCTCAAGGTGATTTTCATCTTCACTGGTTGGTCTAAAGTGAGACCATCGTTTTCGATGAAATCTTCGCCAACGAATTCGCCTTCGGGAAAAAACGGCAGACCGATATCCTTCACAACCTGCGCGCAGCGATCGATGATCTCGAAGAACGCGGCTTCTACTTTGCCACGCCCAAAGCGTTCACAAAGCTCTACCACTCGCCGTCGAATAATTTCGTTTGCACCAACGAACGCGTCTACATCACCGCGCAGATCTTCTGGAAAGCGCGAATTGCGCAATATGATGTCGTAGAGGTCCTCGTTCAAAACACCTTGGCTATACATCTTAACCGGCGGGCACATCGTGCCTTCTTCGAAAATACTTTTCGACGTGTTCGGCCAAGAACCTGCCATCCGCCCACCGACGTCGCTTACGTGCCCGAATATTTGCGCGAATCCGATCACTTGTTCGTCAAAGAAGATTGGGGTCACGACGCAATAATCGGGCAAGTGCCCGATCGTGCCAGCGGACTCATAGACATCGTTGTAGATAAACACATCACCGGGACGGATCTTATCGAGCGAATATTTCATGCGGATCGGATCGGCCGTCGCCGCCCAAGAAACACGCGATACGGACAGGCAATCCAAGGTATTGAGCGACGCACGATAGTCGTGTTGCTCGCGGATAATCGACGAGCGGGCCGTTCGCTCGACCGCCGCTTCGGCTTCCATCACCGCGGCTTCGATACCACCATCGACGATGTCGACTAAAATCGGGTCGAGGCCGATCCGCGCTTCGAGGATGCGTTTATCGTAGTCCGGATCGGGCGCCACTTTGCCGTAACGAAACTCTGCGTAATCCGCGAACGCGGTGTCTTCATCGGCCTTGTCGTAGTAGGTCTGCGAAAATTCGGCTGCGCCTGTCATAGAATTACCCTGTTATCCAATCTCGGTAGATTGTTCGTTGTTTTCGCCGTACTAGTTTCTAGCTCGCCGCGCATCATGTTGTTCGACCGAAGCCGACTTCAAAACTATTCGCAAGCGCTACTAGTCTTTAATCAGAACCAAACTGCCCCACTCGTCCAAGCGCGCATGCCATCCCGGATTCACTACCGTGGTCGAATCGTATTGCTCGACGATCGCCGGACCTTCGAACCGGTTGCCGGCGAGAAGCTTCGCGCGCTCATAGACTGGACACGATACCTTGCCTTGGGTTTGCGGGAAGTACACATCGGTTGTTGTGCGTATCGCCGCACTCGCAGATTCGTCGCCGGCAACGGCAATGGGAATTTGTGGACGCTTTAACAAACCCAATCCCGTGACGCCCACGTTCACAAGTTCAACGGGTTCGTGTCCTTCGTATGAGTAGCCATACAAATCTTGATGAGATACATGAAACGCCGTGATCGCGCTCGCTAGGCCTGCGGCCAATTGTTCGAGAGCCCCACTGAGCGGCACTCTAATTTCATACGCTTGGCCGCCGTAACGCATGTCGAGGAAGTGCGTTAATTCGATTGTCTTCTTAGAGAAACCTTCACCGCTTAAGCGTTCTACCACTCGCTCTTCGAGTTCTTGGAATTGCGTTAGCACTCTTGTGGCATCAAGTTGGTCTTCGCGCTGTACGTCGGTATGGACGAGATCGATCCGCACGTCCGTTAACAGCAAGCCATAAGCGGAGGTGACACCCGGGCTCGGCGGGATCACGATTTGTTTCATGCCGAGCCAATCGGCAAGATAACAAGCATGTAGTGGTCCGGCACCACCAAACGGGACGAGCGCGTAGTCGCGCGGATCCCGGCCGCGTTTCACCGACACGGTGCGAATGCCCGCCGCCATATTCTCTATTGCAATGCGCAATATGCCGTCCGCCGCATCAGTGAGTTCAAGGCCAAGCGCACTGGCAATGCCGTTGATCACTTCGGCCGCGCGATCATAATTGAGTTCGACCCCACCACCAGCCAAGCCTGCGGTGAGTCGGCCGAGTACTAAGTTCGCATCCGTAACCGTTGGTAATTCACCGCCACGCCCATAGCAAGCCGGGCCCGGATCGGCGCCCGCGCTGTCAGGACCGACTTTAAGACTCACACCGCCCGCTAGCCACGCGATAGATCCGCCACCTGCACCGACCGTATGGATATCGATCATCGGCGTTTTGACATCGTAAATATCCACCCTGCCTTCAGTCAACATGCGCGGCGCACCACCTTCTACCAGGCAAATGTCCGCCGACGTACCACCCACATCAAAGCAAATTATATTCGGATAGCCACTCAACTTTCCGAAGTGGCAAGCTGCAATCACGCCGGCCGCTGGACCAGACAAAGCCGCAGCGATCGGTAGTCGCGATATTTCTTCTGCTTGGGCAAGCCCACCACTCGATCGCATGATATAGAACGGTGCAGTGATTTTTTGGTCACGTAAATGCTGAGCAAGCTTTGCGTGATAATTCGATAGCAACGGCATCAACGCCGTATTTAGACAAGTCGTGTTAGTGCGTTCGTATTCGCGATACTCGCGCAGAATGTCCGACGAAATTGAAATAAAACACTCTGGGTAAGCCTCGTTTATAATTTCTCGAACTCGCCGTTCGTGGTCTGGATTTCGATACGAATGCAACAACGACACGGCGATCGCGGTGATCCCCATGGCTTTAAATTCCAACGCATGTGCACGAATTTCGTCCGCATCGACAGCAACGGTTTCGTCACCCGTAACATTCAATCGACCACCGCCTTCACGCACGAGCTCTAAGGGCACCACCCTTTCCGGCTTAATCCACCAAGTGATGTCGCCGAACTCTCCTGGTACAGTTTGTCGCGCGACTTCCAGCGCCTCGCGATAACCGCGAGTGATAATCAAACCAAGCGGTGAATATTTGCGTTGCAAGATGGCGTTCGTTGCAACCGTCGTGCCGTGAAACACGGCCGCGACGTCTGCTGCTTCAACGCCACTCATCGCTCGAATGTGTTCGATGCCGTTGATGAAGCCGTTCGCGGGATCGTCCGGTGTGCTTGGGACTTTGGCCAAGTGCAATTCGCCAGACTCTTCTTCGAGCGCGACGATGTCGGTGAACGTACCGCCAATATCAACTGCCAGGCGCCAGGCCATAAGTCCTCTCCTTGTACATCGACATGTGTTTTTCGTTTGTCGTTACGAACCTGTGGAAACGCGGTAAGTCGTTTTTCAATGTTCTGTTCACCGACCCGACGGATTGCTCAGCCTAAAGTAAGACGCCCCCGGACACTAGCCAGAGCTTGGTGAGCGGGCGCAGTTCCAAACGTACATCGAGACCACTCCGCTGATCTTATATCAGTAACCCAATCGCCCACTGTTGCCGTCATTCCCTTGATCTATTTCGGAACGGGGAATCGCGAACGCACACGCGGTTTAAACCAACGGAATGTGGATCGAATGCCGTTCCCTTTGAGGCGAATTCGTATGCGAATCATCATGCCGGCAATGGGGAGTCTGCGCTGTTAGTAAGAATCAAGTTGCCGAATTCGTCCAACTGACAACACCACCCTGGCGGCAAGATCGTCGTTGACTCATATTGCTCGATCACTGCCGGACCTATTAGCACGCTTGCGCTCGATAATTCGTCCCTTCGATAAATTGGTGTATCAATAAGATCGGTGTGGCCGAGAAATCCGACAGCGCGTTTCACATACGGTGTCGCTTGCGAGTGATCCTCTAGCGACCGAGCTAGCGACGGCTTCGTCCGTTCAACAACAGCCGAGATGCGCAAGTTAACGACTTCAACCGCTTCCTGATCCCGCCATGAGCGCCCAGTGAGTGCTTCGAAATAAGCATGAAACGCTTCAACGCCGCTTGCGATCCTCGCTATCAGGTCGCCATCATGCGTGCATTCAACACTCGTCTCGTGCGTCATACCGGCGTAACGTAAATCGAGTTTCAAAATTAATTGACCAGCGCCTGTGCCAAGCCCCTCTGATTGTGCCCATCGTTCGGCACGGGCGTGTTGCTCTGCGAACGCTGACTCGAACGAGGTGATATCTAATTGCGCGTGTTCGATACCGATCGGTTTAACGAAATCATTCGTTACATCGGCGACGAGCAATCCCCAGGCCGCGGCGAGACCTGGTTGCGGCGGTACCAAAACGGTTCGCATGCCGAGCAACGCGGCAATTTCCGCTGCATGAAGTGGGCCCGCGCCGCCCATCGCAAGCAAGGTGTAGTCGCGCGGATCGTGACCTCGCAAAACAGAAACTCGGCGTATCGCGCCACACATGTTGTGACTCGCGATTTCGACAATGCCGCGCGCCGTGCGGATTGCATCGAAATTCCGCGTTGCGCCGAGTTTGTTTAGCGCAGTCTTCGCTCGCCCAACGTCCAAGACGATGGACCCACCGAGCAAGCCTGCCGGGATCCGACCGAGTACGAGCTGTGCGTCGGTCAAGGTGGGCTCGTCGCCGCCGCCTGGATAGCAAGCCGGACCGGGATCTGCGCCAGCGCTTGCCGGCCCGACATGCCAGCGATGGTCTGCCGCGTCGTGCGCAATCGACCCCCCGCCCGCACCAATCGACAACACATCCAGCATGGGCGTCTTTAAATCGAAGCCGGCAATTTTGCCGCTCATCGTGAGCCTGGTTTCGCCGTTCTTAATCACGGCCACATCAGTGGATGTGCCACCTACGTCGAGCGTAATTACATTATCGTAACCGCTTTGCTGAGCTAACCAGCGCATCCCGATCACAGCGGCACCAGGTCCGGACAGAGCAGTCGATAGAGGTTGATGTGCAATGCCGGCAGCACTCATCAGTCCACCACTGGATTGCATGAGCCAGATCGCTTGCCTGCCAGTTTTGGAATTTCTCCGCAGACCCTCGAGATGCGCGCCGAGTACAGGAACAAGACACGCGTTCAATGCGGTGGCTAAGGTCCGCTCATATTCGCGGAGTTCTGGTAATACCTTGCTTGATCGAATGACCGTAATGTGTGGGGCGACTTCGCCAAAGATCCGCGCGATCGTATTTTCCTGATCGGGATCTAAATAACTATGTAGTAAGGCGACGGCAACGACATCGATTGCGTTCTCGCTATACTCTCGTGCGAGTGCCGCGACTTCCTCGCGAACGATGGGCGATCGTTCAACGCCGCTCGCTTCCATACGCGCACTCACTTCACCTACCCACTCGAGCGCCACTAGGCGTCGCGGAAGTTGACTCGGAGGGACTTCCCCGACTGAATCGGGCAAGCGCGCGGTTTCCAGAATATCGCGAAATCCGGTCGTCACGATCAAGCCGATGCGCGGCAACTCACCGACGATCAAACTATTCAACGCAACCGTCGTGCTGTAGAGCAATTCGTCGTTCGAGGCGATCCCACCGACCGCCTTGTCTAAAAGACCCGCGATTTCCTGCGGCGCGCCGGATGGCACTTTATAACTTTGGCGAAGGCCCTGCTCGTCCACACACAATATATCCGTGAACGTGCCGCCCACATCAATACTGATAAGTCGAGAACGCGACATAAGATGCAGCCGAAACTACACGATCAAAGTATTCAACAAATCACTGCCCGCCCGTTCCACTTATCCAAGTTCCGGCCAGCGATGGGCCCACGGACGCGCGGTTTCCATCTGGCTCGCAATACGAAATAAGGTCGCCTCGTCCGCATAGCGGCCCATGAACTGGATCCCGATCGGCAGGCCGGATTTACTCCAACACAACGGCAAGGAGATGGCTGGTTGGCCAGTCACATTCGCGAGCGAGGTAAAACGCGGATACTGCTCCATCCGTTCGGTTGCTTGATGCGGATTCTTTGGATCAAAATTAAACCAGCCTAACGGGGGCGCAGTGCGCGTTAAGGTCGGGGTAAGCCATACATCATATTGATCGAAAAACGGGGCAATTTCCCGCGCATACACCTGCAAATCTTGCACGGCCATGAGGAAATCCGACGGATGAGTTTTAGCGTCCAACGAGTACATCTTCCAGGTGTGGCGCTCGAACAGGTCTTGTTCGGCTTTGCGCCCGGTGCGACGCTCCCAATCGCGGATCATCCACCCAACCATGCCGAGCCACACAGTGGTGAAATTTTTATGAAAGTTATCGCTCGCGGCAACTGGCTTCGCTTCAACGACATCGTGGCCAAGTTCTTCGCACAGTTTCGCGATCTCACGCACTGCCGCTCGGCATTCGGGATCGACGTCAGTAGCAATCACTGGTTGATCGCTAAAGGCGATTCGCAGGCGACCTAGGTCCGCGCCGACTTCTTGTGCGAACGGTCGGAGCGGCGGCGGCGGATAAAACGGCGCACCAACATCTGCTCCAGCTGTCACGTCCAGCATTAAGGCATTATCAAGCACGGTGCGTGTCACCACATGTTCTGATAACAAGCCTGCGGCGCCAATGTCGCCGTAGTCCGGCCCTAGGGGGTTGCGACCGCGGGTCCCTTTGAGCCCGACCAAGCCGCAGGCCGCAGCCGGTACGCGCGTGGAACCGCCACCATCGTTCGCGTGCGCAACAGAGACCATACCGGAGGCCACAGCCGCACCTGCGCCGCCTGATGAACCGCCGGGTGAGCGCGTTAGATCCCATGGGTTTTTCGTCGCGCCATAAAGTTCCGGCTCGGTCGTTGGTTTGGATGCAAACTCAGGCGAATTCGTTTTTCCGCAAACGATAAACCCGGCCCTGCGATACCGTGCAACAAGTTCGGAATCACGCGGCGACACATAGCCTTCCAAGAAACGCGAGCCTTCCGTCATGGGTGAACCCGCATATTCGGCAACCACATCTTTAAGCAGCATGGGCACGCCGCTAAATGCTTCGTCGCCTGTTAAGTTTTTAACAGCGTCCCGCGCAATGTCGAACATTGGGATCACGACAGCGTTTACTTTCGGGTTTAACGCCTCAATCGACGTGATCGCAGCTTCAACTAATTCGGATGCCGAGACCGCGCCGCTTTTTACCAGCGCGGCTTGTTCGGCCATCGTTTTACGCATTAACTCGTGCATGGAATGAACCTCGTAGGTTTGTCAACAACGTCGACGTTTAAGCGTTTCAAAGTAAGTAAGGTGATCGCAAACAGCCTGGAAAGCCGTCACATTTAAATGCCGAGATCGCTCTACTTCTCGGCTTGTCCTTTATTAATGAGATGGCTCGCAGGCCGCATTGAACATCAAAACGTCTTTGAATCTGCGCTAGCGATTCCTTGATACCAACACGCCGGCGCTTTCAAGTTCTTTAACTCGATCGCTCGAATAGCCCAGCATGCCTTCAAGCACCTCGGCGTTGTGTTGCCCTAAGGTTGGTGCGATCAAATCCAAGCGCTCCGGTTGTTCGGAGAATCGCAACGGGAACCCCGGGATCGTCAATTCGCCCATCACTGGATCAGTAATTTCGTTAATCATGCCGCGTTCGCGGAAATACGGATGATTGATAGCCTCGGCCGGATCCATGACGGGTGCGGCAGGCACTCTGAATTTTTCCAAATGTTCGAGTACTGCGTCGTTATCTGGAAAGGCCGTCATCCACTGTTCGATGATCTCAATGAGGTCCTTTTGCTGCTTACCACGGGCAGGACCATCGATGTAGCGCGGATCGTTTTCCAGTTCTGGGCGGCCAATAGCTGCGCAGACATTCTTCCATTGTGGTTGCAATGAAAGAATACAAATGTAGCCGCTCGGTCCTTTAAACACACCGAACGGCGCTATTAATTCGTGATGATTACCTTGTCGGTGAGGTTTGAACTTACCTTTCGTCAAGGTGAACCCTTGCAAGGAAATATCGTGCATGTGAAACATGGAATCCACCATGCTGATATCGAGCCACTGGCCAACCCCGGTTCGCGAACGGTGGAACAGCGCATATCCAATCGCCGAGAACGCATGCACGCCGCTGCTCACATCGGCGATGCCGATACCAACCGGCAAAGGCGGGCCGTCGCGATCGCCGGTCATGTGCATGATCCCGGAGAACGCTTGTGCCACCCAGTCGTAACCCGTCTTGTGCGAGAGCGGACTTTCGCGACCGTAAGCAGAGATTGATGCCATGATCACGTTCGGATTGATCGCTTTGACTGCATCCCAAGCGAGACCTTTTTTCTCCATCACGCCGGGCCCGAAATTCTCAACTACCACGTCCACTTCTTTGATCAACTCGCGCAGAATTGTGTCCGCCTCGGGTTTCTTTAAATCGAGCGCGAGACTCTTCTTGCCGCGATTTTGTTGGATGAAATAGCCGCTACGTCCATCCTCCGCAAAGGGTAATCCGCGCGAGGGATCGCCGCCCGGGGCGATTTCGACCTTAATAATTTCTGCACCCATTTCAGCCATCAGGCGTCCGACCGTGGGGCCAGCAAGATATTGGGTTAGATCGAGGACTTTGATCCCTTCGAGTAGCAGCATCTGGGCGTTCTCCCCTCGTTTATAATTTTATCGTCGGATACGAATGGTACACCGATCTCGATCGCGGTTTCGCCGCATAACGTATTCGTTTATCCCTTAGCCAAGGGACCAGTCATTGTGCGTGGCAACATTTCGCACACAATGATCGTCAAGCGCAATGCGCAGAACTCACGCGCGTCGCGACGGCGTTACTCTCACAGACAATATTTCTGCGTTCTCGCCTGGGGCGCACGCGATCGGGTATAAATGGAGGCCTTAATTTGATCCAAGATTAAGCTGTGATGCACGAGCCGAAACGAAGAGGGTTCGCGCTCGCAGAAAAATTCGAACACGAACAGGAGCACTGCACGATGGCCCAATCAGGACGTTTCACCCCGCCCCCACAGCAAGAAGTTGTCTACGGCAAAGACGTCGCTAGCGCACTGGCAGAAGAACTCGAACGTCGTAACGCGAAACGAGTGGTATTCGTCACGAATACTAGTCTTACGGGGCCTGGCGGTTTAGGCGAAACCGTTAAAGCCGCGCTTGGCAAAGCCTGTGTGGCGCAAGTAAGCGGTATTCGCGCCCATTCGCCGCGCGAAGATGTGATCCGCATGACGAACACTTTGCGCGACAACGATTGCGATCTGGTTGTTGCTTTGGGCGGTGGTTCCGTGTGCGACGCAACGAAAGCAGCGTGTTTGGCGCTCGCGAACAGCATCACAACGGCCAACGACATCGACAAGATCCGCATTACGGAAAAGGTCTTGCCGGCTACCTTGCCGTACATCGCGATCCCGACAACCTTATCGGCAGGAGAATTTACCGCCTACGCTGGGGTCACAGACGAACGGATCCCGCGCAAAGAAGCACTATTTCATGCGAGCGCCGCACCGGATGTCGTGATCCTTGATGCAGCGATGACCATCGCAACACCACCCCGTTTATTTTTCGGCACCGGCATCCGAGCCGTCGATCACGCCGTCGAAACATGGTGCTCGATTAACGTTACACCGATCACCGAAGCGAGCTCCTTACATGCGCTACGCATTTTGCCGCGCGCGCTCGCACGAGCGAAAAGCCATCCTGAGGATCTCGACAATCGACTCGATTGTCTGATCGGCGCGTGGTTGTCCGTGCAAGGTGTGTCAACCGGCGTCGATTTGGGCGCAAGTCACGGCATCGGCCATGTGCTCGGTGGCACGGCGGGAATGCCCCACGGTGAAACCTCGTGTGTCATGTTGCCGCACGTGTTGCGCTACAACTTTTCCGTCAATGGCGATCGGCAAACGATTCTTGCTGAGGCGATGGGTGATGCGAAGACATCTGCAGCTGACCAAATTCAAGCGCTTGTGGCGAGCCTTGATCTACCAGGTCGCCTAAGAGATGCCAATGTCAGTCGCGATATCCTGCCGACTATTGCCGAAGAATCGATGCTTGATTTTTGGATCCCCACAAACCCCCGCCCGATCAACGGACCCGAAGACGTGTTGCCGTTGCTCGAAGCTGCCTGGTAGAACCTTCAACAAACCGTCAATCGCAAACCTAGCCGTCGCTGCAGTCGACGGCTATAGTTCGCGCTCAAAAAATCGCAACAAAGGATAGCTCGATGTTCGAAATCGACCCGAATTTACGCTGGTGGAGCTGGTTTTTTCTGATCGTCTACATCGCCGTCATGATGGTGTTCGGTTATCTCGGCATGCGTCGAGTACACAACAGCGACGATTTCGCCACTGCTCGCGGTGGCTACGGGCCCTTATTCTTAGCGTTTGCGCTCACTGCAACCGCAGCCAGCGGCGGCACGTTCATCGGTATTCCGGCACTCGCCTATAAATTCGGCTTTTCAACCTTGTGGTACTCACTTGCTTATCCGCTCGGGGCTTACGTCGGCTTGACGATTTGCCTGCGCGGTATCCGGCGTGCCGGTGCGAACTTCGGAACGCGTTCGATGCCAGAATATCTCGGCGATCGATTCGACTCGGAAGTGCTGCGTTTATGCGTTGCCATTTTTTCCATGCTGCTCATGTTTTATCTGGCCGGCCAGTTACTGTCGGGTGGCATCATGTTCAATAGAATGATGGGCGTCGAACTCTTCCCGGCACTCGTCATCACCGCCGTCATTGTCATGTTCTACATTGTGATCGGTGGCGCCCACGCCGATATTTTGACGGACGGCGTGCAAGGCGCGCTCATGCTGTTGCTCGCCCTCGCGGTGTCCGCGATGTTTTTTACCGGCTTTGGGGTTGAAGGCGGCTTCGACGGCATGATCCAATCGCTAGAAGCCCAAGATCCCGCCTTGCTGAAACCACTCCATCCAGATAGCGGCATCCTGAACTCCTGGTGGGATGTGTTGGCGATTTTCATCATGCATTTGCCGCTCGGCCTACTACCCCATATCGGAAACAAGCTGTGGGCGTTGAAGAACGATAGCGATCAAGTGCGCTTCATCGCCTTCGCATTCGTGTTCGGCATGATCCTGCCGACGATCGCCTTCGGCGGGATCTTAGCGCGCGCGGTGCTCGGTGATGAACTATTACCTGGGGCCAATGCCAACGATGCGATTCCCGCGCTATTTATCGCCACCTTACCAAATTGGTTGGCCGCCATGATCGGCGCCGGCGTACTTGCCGCAATCATGTCGACAGCAGACGGTTTGGTCGTTTCCACGTCGCAAGTTTTCGCCAACGACATCTATCGCCGCTCGATCGCACCGCGCCTCAAGAAAAACCCAAGTGAGGCAACCATCGACCGCGTCTCGTTAATCATTAGCCGCATCGCATCCGTCGTCGTCGTCGCAGGATCGATCTGGCTCGCCTGGGAATCGCAAACTATGAACGTTGCGATCCTGATTGCTGCAGGCATCGGTGGCATGATCTCAGCAACTTGTGGTCCTATCTTCGCCGGCATCTTATGGCAAGGCACGACTAAAGCCGGCGCCTTGTCCGGTTTTTTCGGTGGCGGGCTCACCTTCATCGTTCTGAAAGCAAATTTGCTGAACCCCGAATGGTTCGCTGGTGGCGGATTTGAAATCGCGGGAAATTGGCTCATCGGCCAGGCGCCAAATCCATTCGCATGCGGCGCGCTCGGCGCAATTACCTCTGTGCTGTGTGTTATTGGCGTGTCATTGATAACCACGAAACCCAGCGAAGCGCACCTAAAAAGGGTATTCGGCAATTAGTCGAATGAGGGCTTCTGCACAATTAGTATCTCCTATATTGTTGCTCTAAAATTCACCGCTCATCAGCATCTATCGAATGACATGATCCACGGCATCACGGAGCACTCGGGATTTTTCGCCAAAGAAACCCTGTCCGGTTCTAGTTGTTCGCATCGTTCGTATTCTCGATGGTCAAGCACGCGATTCTCAGATCCTAGACATCCGATGATTAATGTTTGTGCTTAGCTATTGTGAGTATCGGTCCCAGCATATTCACGGTAGAAACTGAGAAGAAATTTACCGCTAAGGGAGCAATGTTTCTCTGATTCTATGTATTGAGGAGTTCTTATGGACGTCAAAAATAAGATCGCAGTGATCACTGGCGGCGCCAGCGGTATTGGAGCTGCCTTGGCGCGGCGCTTTCACGCCGAAGGCGCCAAAGCGGTGGCCGTCGCGGATTTGCAAGTCGACTTACTGGAAAAAGTCGCAGCCGAGGTCAATGGCTTGGCCGTGCCGTGCAACGTCGCGAAAGAAAGTGACATTCAAAACTTGGTGGAGAGAGTCGAACGCGAGCTGGGTCCGATCGACATTTTCTGTTCGAATGCCGGCATTGCGCGCTTAGGCGATGAGGACGTCTCGAACGATGAGTGGCAATTGAATTGGGACATACACGTCATGGCACACGTCTATGCCGTGCGCGCCGTGGCGCCGAAGATGGCCGATCGAGGCCAAGGTTATCTAATTCATACAGCGTCCGCGGCTGGTTTGTTGAGCCATATTCAGTCGGCCACATACTCCGTGTCGAAACATGCCGCTGTGGCGTTTGCGGAATGGGTCTCGATCAAATATCGAGATAAAGGTGTGGTGGTCTCAGTGCTGGCACCCCAAGCCGTGCGCACTCCCATGACGGATCGTCCAGACGGCGCCTCGGTTGCGAGCGTCGACGGTATGATCGAACCAGAGCAACTGGCCGATTGCGTGATCGAGACCATGGCGCGCGAGGAGTTTCTTATCATTCCGCATCCGGTTGTCCACGATTACATGATCCGCAAGGCCACGAACGTCGATCGGTGGTTAGAAGGCATGAACCGCTGGCGAAACAAAGCCGGCCCGGCAGTAAAATAGAGTTTCCCGTTCCGGACAATAAATTGAAGGTTCGAATAAAGTGACAACAACTAACAAAGAAAAAGTCGCGCTCATTATTGGCGCCGGCGATCATCTCGGCTCAGCCATCGCACGACGTTTTGCACGCGAAGGCTTTCATATTGTGGCAACCCGCAGGCGCGGCGACGTCGCCCCACTAGTCGAATCCATCGAGTCTTTGGGCGGCACAGCCACTGGCGTGCACTCAGATGCGCGCGATGAAGATGAGGTGAAAGCCTTGATCGAAAGAATAGAGTCGACGATAGGTCCAATCGAAGTCGCGGTCTTTAACGTCGGGGGTAATGTAAGTTTCCCAATATTAGAAACAACGACTCGCGTTTATCGTAAAGTTTGGGAGATGTGCGCGCTCGGTGGTTTTTTAGTTGGTCGCGAGTCCGCAAGAGTGATGCTCGAGCGCGGTCGTGGCACGATACTATTTACGGGTGCGACGGCGAGTCTGCGTGGCAAGGACGGATTTGCGGCCTTCGCTGGCGGCAAACATGCGCTGCGCGCGCTCGCCGAAAGCATGGCGCGCGAACTGGGTCCGCAAGGGATCCACATCGGGCACGTGGTAATCGACGGCCCGATTGATAACGAAAACTCAAGGCAATTATTTCCGGAAATTTATGCGCAAAGACCGGCCGATGGGATCCTCCAACCGGACGACATCGCCGAGGTGTATTGGAACATCCATTGTCAAAATCGAACCGCTTGGACATTCGAAATGGACGTCCGTCCGTATACCGAACCTTGGTAAATAACCCGCTTCGCACCGATTAAGGCGTAAAGCGTAACTGCGGCTACAATTTCTCGATCTTAAATTCCGTTGGCCAGTAATCACAGGCAGCCAAGCCTTCAAGCGCGAGCCCATAAGGGAGGGCTTCGAGCATCGCACGCTTAATCGGCTGCAGCATCGCTTCACGCGTGAGACGCGTAGTGACTTCGGGCCGCTTGCGAATACCGCGTGCGATATCCCACGCCCGTTTTAGTAAATCTGCTTGAGGCATCACTTCATTCACGACGCCAAGATCGAGCGCTTCTTGCGCTGATAATTCTTGGCCTGTCATCAAGAAATAGCGACCGCGATTCAGGCCCAGTAACATCGGCCAAACAATGTGTACGCCGTCGCCGGGGACGAGGCCGCTAGGATAATGCGGCGCGTCTTGAAACGTCGAGTGATCCGCCGCAAGCACAATGTCGCAGAGAACGCCAAGTTCGGCGTGCACGGTGGCCGGGCCATTGATTGCCGCGATCATCGGCGCCTGTATTTCTAGCAAATTTGTGAGTAATCGTTTGGCGTCGGGTATGACATGTTCACTCCATACCTTGGCATCAACACCGCCGCCGCCTAAATCTTCTTTATGAATAAACGTGTCGCCGGAGCCGGTAAAAATAATCACTTTGTTTTCGAGATCAGCGGCGATATCGGCGAAGCAATAACCGAGCTCCTGATGCGGGGCAAATCCCCAAATCAAGTCGGAATTATTCGTATGCATCGAAATTTGCAGGATGCCATCTTCGCGAAAGAAATTAATGTGCTCATATTTCTTCGAATATTCTTCTAGTTGCGGGACCTGCATGTTCCGACTCCTTGGTTTACTGATTGATGGTGGTGAAAAACATTCTTAGCGTGACTCGGTCGCAATGACCTCAACTGGCGAGTCGAGTGATGAGAACTTCGAACTCGGTCGGGGTCTGCGACCGAGCGCTGCTTCCGGCGCTAATATATCGGAACGCTCTGCAGGCGATTCCGGATCTGAGTAATACCCTAAGGCGTAGTTGCCTTGCGTATAACCTAGTAATTCTTGTAATTCCGGATCGAGGTCTTTCGCGATATGCGGCGGGCAGGATAAATACTGATTCTCCTCTTGGCGCAGCCAACCGAGGCAATACGTAATGTTAATGCCTAAGCGCGATGCGTCCGACTTATTCTCGCCGCCACTATGCAGCACGCTACCCGAATAAAGTAATACAGAGCCAGCCGACATTTCGGCCTGGCAAAACTGGTCGCGATCGGCGCGTCGATCCCAATCCCATTTATGGCTACCAGGGACCACTCGAGTTGCGCCGTTGTTGGCCGTAAAATCTGTTAACGCCCACATTGTATTGAACTGTGGTTCTATTTCGGCCGGTAAGTGCGTACCCCAAGCTAGCCTATCGCGGTGTAATGTCTGCGCACCTTGGGTCGGATGAATATGGATGGTCTGGGTAAGGTGCAAAATAATCCGCTCGGTGAATGGAGCAAGAAATGCGCGCGCGCAGGCAAGGATT
>JBLFWX010000100.1:0-17724 GCA_047611805.1 Gammaproteobacteria bacterium | reverse complement strand
TCTAAGTACCAATTACCCTTCGAGACGACGATCCCGTCGGCACGATAACTAGAATCGCCCACGCGACGCAGGACGAATAAGTGCAAGCCCGCAACGGGTTGCATCGGCGAGAACTGCGTTACGGTGTTCAGGAAAATCGAACGGTTCTTGTGCAGTAAAGGTCACCAGGATCGTTTCTCGATCAGTACCTAGCTCGACCACCATCTCCAATTGAGCGTTCGTCGCCGTTTGTTCGCGCCGGGTCAGCTGATTTATCTCAAGTCCCCGCTTGCAATAATCGTCGACGACCAGGCGATCGTCTGAGGCGATAGCGAGAGAGCATGATGAATCCCGCCATGACGGCTGTCGCCGGGAACAAGATGATTATCCTGACGAGGGTGTAAAAAGAAATGTGTAACTGGTTATTGTTAGATTGTGTAAGAAGGAGCACAAGATGGCCAGAGTAAAAACGAAAGAAGATTTATTGATTGAAGAATTACTGAAGGATTATTCAGATCCTAAGCAGATCCTGGGAGAGTCGAGTCTGCTGAAGCAACTGCAGAAGAAGTTGATAGAGCACGCGTTGCACGCAGAGCTAAGCGAGCACCTGGGCTGCGAAGCGTACGAAGAGGCAAGTGGCACGAACCGTCGTAATGGTCGTGGCCGCAAGACCGTACAGAGCGAGTCCGGCCAATGCGAGATAGAAGTGCCGCGAGAACGAGATGGCAACTTTGAGCCGCAGATAGTGAAGAAGCGACAGCGTCGTCTTGAGGGCTGCGACGAGAAATTGTTGTCGCTCTTCGGTGGCGGCTTGAGTACACGCGAGATTCAGAGCCAGCTAGAAGCGTTGTATGGTGTTGCCGTTTCGCCAACGCTGGTGTCTAGCGTCACCGACGCCGTCCTCGATGAGGTCAAGAGGTGGCGTACACACCTCCTGGGTGCGGTTTATCCGATCGTCTATTTCGACGTCTTGGTAGTGAAATGACGTCAGGGCGGATCAGTAAAGAATCGCGCGATATACCTGGCACTGGGCATCAACATGGAAGGGGAAAAGGTCCTGCTAGGCCTGTGGATGTCGGAGAATAAGGGTACGAGATTCTCGGCAATTGCTCCGTCCATTGCTCTATCTCCTGCATCCGTGCAGTCGTGGCTATCGGTATTCAAGATCTTAAGAACCGAGGCATGGAAGATTGTTTTATCGCCTGCATCGATGGCTTGAAAGGATTGCCGGAAGCGATCGAAGCCATCTACCCGCACACCGAGATCCAGTTGTGCATCGTTCACAAGGTACGCAACACGCTGAAGTACGTGCCGTGGAAAGATCGCAAGGCGGTTGCTGCCGATCTGCGCGCCATCTATGCGGCGCTGACACTCGAGGCGGCAGAACAAGCGCTGGAGGGTTTTAGCGAGCGGTGGGACGATGAATATCCGGCGGTCAGTCCGGCCTGGCGAGCAGACTGGCACCGACTGACGGTGTTGTTCGATTATCCGCCCGAGATCCGCGGGGCGTTTCCAACCGACGAATCGATCGTTAAAGTGCTTTATCTTCGACTGAACCGATTCGCTAGAAAATGGACGTTACCGATCCGCAATTGGAAAGCTGCGCTAAATCAGTTCGTTATCATGTTCGGGGACAGAGTCTAATGGCACTAAGTTAAGCTTTCTCACACCGTCACGGCTCACGTGAGACAAGGGCTAAGTGATTGAAAACATACGGTGAAGCTCCTTAACTTAGTGCCATTCGGGACAGAGTCCCCATGTGAAGGGCAGTTACATCGTTAACTTGACACCCTCTACTTAATGCAAGGAAATTTACTAGCCTCGCTAGTTATTGAAACTGATGACGGGTTCATCATTCACTGCGCGGAAAGTCGCAGGCATTCGTCGGCAGGGATCCCCACTATCGACGGGGAAATTTAGTGACCATTCTAGATTGCAATATTGGAACGGAACATCTCAGATCCGGGCTTCGTCTTGATTTCGAAATTCGTAACACACGTATTGTGCGGCGTGGTTTCGATCTCCGTCGCTGACTTTCCTAAAAATCACGATCGCCCGTAGCCCAGTGTAACAATTCGTTTTCTGTTCATTTAACCATCCCGTAGTTGACTTTGATCAACTCGACCCTGGGCCATCGTAGTTACTATTTGAGCGTCGGATTATGAACGGACTAATAGTGCTGCTTAATATTGTCGCGGTAACTCGTGATTAATGCCGCCGCCGCGCGACCTTTCGCTCAGTTATATAACTAAAACGTATTGTTCGCCGCTTTGAATCACCGCTCCGAAACGCTGTCGATTTTGGCGAGCGCGCGTTTAACATGACCCATAGGAAGGGGTTTCAATGCATAAAAACACACTATCTTTCATCGCGCTGTTAGTGGCCACCCTATTGCCGCTGGTGATTTCCATTCCAGCTTTCGCGCAGAGTAAGTCCACAACGAACGAATTTTGGTGGCCTGACAAACTTGACCTCAGACCGCTTCGCCAGCACGCCGCTGAGTCCAACCCAATGGGCGACATGTTCAATTACGCGAAGGAGTTTAAGACACTCGACCTTAGTGCTGTAAAAAACGACCTTGGAACCTTGATGACCGCCTCGCAGCCGTGGTGGCCAGCAGATTACGGTCATTATGGACCGTTTTTTATTCGCATGGCCTGGCACAGCGCGGGTACCTATCGTGTGTCTGACGGGCGCGGCGGTGCTGGCGGCGGCCAACAGCGGTTCGAGCCGCTCAACAGCTGGCCCGACAATGTGAGTCTCGACAAGGCGCGCCGATTGCTTTGGCCCATCAAACAAAAATATGGTCGCAAGATCTCCTGGGCGGATCTCATGGAGCTCACCGGCAATGTGGCACTTGAATCGATGGGATTCAAAACCTTTGGCTTTGCGGGCGGGCGCGAGGACGACTGGGAGGCCGACATCGTGAATTGGGGCCCCGAGAAAACATTTCTCGCCGATGAGCGTTACAGCGGTGATAGAAAGTTAGAAAACCCACTTGCCGCCGTACAAATGGGACTCATCTACGTAAATCCCGAAGGACCAAACGGCAATCCAGATCCACTCGCCGCCGCCCGAGACATTCGCGAGACCTTCGGCCGAATGGCAATGAATGATGAAGAGACCGTGGCTCTGATCGCTGGCGGCCATACTTTCGGGAAAGCCCACGGCGCACATGCGCCATCCAAATGTGTCGGGCCCGAGCCTGCCGCTGCCGGCCTTGAACAACAAGGCCTTGGTTGGGAAAACAAATGCGGCACAGGCAGCGGCGCCGACACCACGAGCAGCGGATTGGAAGGCGCTTGGTCAACCAATCCGATCGCATTTACCACACAATATTTTGACAATCTATTTGCCTATGAATGGGTCCAGACGAAGAGTCCCGCAGGCGCAATCCAGTGGATACCTAAAGATAACAAAGCTGCCAACCTTGTGATGGATGCGCACGATCCGTCGAAGCGGCATGCCCCTATCATGTTCACGACGGATCTCTCGCTTAAATTCGACCCGATCTATCGCAAGATTTCCGAACGCTTCCATAAAGACCCCGAACAATTCGCCGATGCCTTTTCTCGCGCATGGTTCAAGCTGATACATCGCGATATGGGCCCGCGCTCGCGCTATCTCGGTGCAGATGTCCCAGCGGAAGAACTGATTTGGCAAGATCCTATCCCGCCCCACAATCATGACCTGATCGATGCGGCGAACATCGCTCAGTTAAAGTCGAAAATTATCGGCTCTGGTCTAACCGTTCCTGAACTGGTCAGAACCGCTTGGGCCTCGGCAGTCACTTTCCGCGGCACTGATATGCGCGGCGGAACCAACGGCGCACGTCTGCGCCTTGCTCCCCAGAAGGATTGGGAAGCGAACAATCCAGCGGAACTTTCGAACGTATTGACGCAACTGGAGAGCATTCAGAAAACTTTCAATGAAGCGCAATCGAGCGATAAGAAAGTTTCGCTCGCCGATTTGATCGTACTGGGCGGTGCGGCCGCGATCGAACAAGCCGCTAAGCAAGCGCAGCAAGATGTAAAGGTTCAGTTTATACCGGGACGTACAGATGCCACGCAAGCGCAGACGGAGGTACATTCGTTCGCTGTGCTCGAACCGACGGCAGACGGGTTTCGCAACTATTTCAGCAAAAAAAACACCTTCTCACCAGCGGAAATGCTGGTTAAACGAGCCAATCTCCTAACTCTGACGGTTCCCGAAATGACCGTGCTGGTCGGTGGCATGCGGGCCCTCAATGCCAACGCGGGGCAATCCGCCCATGGTGTATTCACCGACCGGCCCGCGACGTTGAGCACCGACTTCTTCGTGAACCTGTTGGACATGTCCACGAAATGGGCGAAGTCGCCTCAAACTGAGGGCATCTACGAAGGCGTTGATCGCGAGACAGGTAAGCTCAAATGGACGGCAACCCCTGTTGACCTTGTGTTCGGGTCGAACTCAGAATTGCGCGCCGTCGCAGAAGTCTACGCAGCAAACGACGCACACGAGAAGTTTGTGAAAGATTTTGTTGCAGCATGGACGAAGATGATGAATCTCGATCGCATATAACAAGTCGAACGCATTGGTATCGTGTAACGGCAATGGGCCCTGTGGGACTGCAATTAATCCACCAGGGTGCGAACGACCGATAAGTCGGGCGGTTACCACCCGGCCCCTCACGTAGGTTGAGTTGCCAGTGCCTGAGCGATTATTCACGGCGGCGATAGCGCAATGGATTAATTTATATCCCATTCGTCCCGTGAATTAGGCCTGCGCGACGGACACGACTCAGCCCAGATTGAAAGGACAGAATATGCAAAACCTCCCACATAAGTATTCCGTATCTGCGACAAGCGGCTGCGACGGAAACGTCGACCTAACGAGTGCGCACTTAGCCAAGATTGAATCCGCCGCGCCAGCCGAATTCGGAGGGCCGGGCGACCGTTGGTCGCCAGAGACTCTATTGGTCGCCGCAGTAGCGGACTGTTTCATACTTACATTCAAGGCGATTGCCCAGGGGTCGAAAATGGATTGGATATCGATAAGCTGCATTGTTGAAGGCGTCCTCGATCGCGTAGATAACGTTAGCCGATTCACGGATTTTCATCTACGCGTGGTGCTCGACGCACAGCCTGGTACTGATGAACAAAAGGCGACGCGCTTGCTTCAGAAATCGGAACTTGCGTGCCTTATAACGAACTCGCTGAACGCAGAGACTCACCTTGATACCGAGATCAGAATTGGTGTCTGATTAGATGCCTGAGCTGAAATGGAAATGGGCCTATCCAACGCTTTGGTTTGCATTTATTACAATTTCTATTGTACTGCTCATCTATTTCAAGAGAAAAAAATGGCTTTAGGCAAGCACGAATATTTTCTCCATGACGGTTATGGAGATTTTCTCTGTGCGGCGAAGTGGGCAATAAACAAGGTGGTGGATGGCAATAACGACAGCATGTTTAGTATCTTTGAAGCGAGCGACTATCGGCTGTTGACCTGGACGCCAGCGATCCCCGCCCACGTCAACCATGGTAGTCTTCTGGCGATTACGAATTGTGATAGTTTCATAATGACCGTGGTAGGATTTCAACGGCCGACCATTTCGGATCGTTTCCGTCAGGTCGTCAATACGCGGCGTACGGGTCCTCACGCGTAATGGCCTGCCCCCGCGTTGGCCTCTGAAGCATACGCTTGTTTTAATAACTGCTGTTTTTGGCGAGCCTAGCTAGTGGGCCAGGGCGTGCAGGCGAACCGACTACATCGCGTGCATGTTTCGTCGGCGCGTCTTAACTAGCTTGCTACCTGCCGCATCGTTGATGGGTAGAAATGATGACGGATCTCGACCTTCCTTCGTGTACGCTACTCGTCGTTGGTCTGACTTGCCGAGCCGGGTTAGTCAGTGCGCGGCATACGGCGACGGGCCGATTCTGCACTAGCCCGTTTCAAAACGTTCGTCGGCGGTCTTCATCGCTTCGTTGGTTTAGATTTTTCCAATCGCGCCGTCAGCGTAGATATCGAGACGTTCAAAGCGTCTTTTAAGGTTTCCCTAACGCGTTTTATTCATTCAATAAATGTTGTGTGGTGCACGCGGTTCGGCAACTATTACAAAGCGCGTGCACGTCTTACAAGTGACTGTGCCGAATTCAGGATTCGAGGGTGAAGCCGACTTTGATGGTGACCTGCCAGTGGGCGATCGCGCCGTCTTCGAGGTGGCCACGCGTTTCTATCACCTCGAACCAGCGCATGTGCTTAACCGTTTTCGAAGCCCGCTTGATCGCGTTCGCCACTGCGTCTTCCATGCTCTTGGCAGAGCTTCCCGATAGTTCAATATTTTTGTAGACGTGTTCTGTCGTCATGCTCTCTCTCCTGATGAATGAGTACTTGTCATTACAACCGGTGCAATAAGTGTGCCGTAAGGACGCGGGGGCGATCAGTGTGCGGTTCGACGACGCGACCTTGCGACGGACCGCGATCGCGGGACTAAATTTTCGGCAGCATTGAAGTCGAGCGCGTTAGAGCGACTGTGACAAACATTCGAATCGGATGCGTCCTATCAGGCGATTACTGGCATAAACGTTGCATCGCTATATGAAGAGTGAATCTAGTTGGAGTTTCAACCATGGATAGTACCCTGCATGTCAATTCGGTCTTAGTTAACCTTGACGTCGAGTTATTGGATCCCGAGGCCGCCGCCGCATCGCGCTTGATTCAGCAAACGATCAAACTCGCGCAAGCGAGCGGTTGCCGTGTCGAGCTGTTTTACGTCTCGCATAGCGCGAGTATTGATCAACGATTGTTTGCCGATGATGCGCAAGTGGAGGAAAGGCGTACTCGTCTGGCCGACGAGAACGCTACCTGCCTTAGCGAAATCGCCTTACATCTCCAATCACACGGGATCACTGTGACGGTGGATGCACGCTGGGACACGCCCGAGGCCGATGCGATTTTGCGCAAGATCGATCACGCGCAGCCTGATCTGGTTCTGCTAAGGTCGCACGCGCACAGTTACTTTTTCGGCATCCTCGCCAACACCGACTGGGAACTGGTGCGGCGCTCGCCCGCCGATCTTTGGTTCGTTAAAGACGAAGGCATCGAGTCGAACGACGTCCTGAGCGCAATCGGTACTGTGGCCTTCGACGATGACATCATCTCGGCTAGCGACTACCACGTGTTTCAACTGGCTAATAGACTCGCCGCAGCTCTGGGCGGCACTCATGAATGCGTGCATACCTACGCAGTACCGGCGGGAGTACCAGGCTACGACGCGTACGTGCCCGACATCGGCGGGGTCGCCCCACTCGGCGCCGCGCAGCTCGCGGCCGATCTCGAAGCATCGCAACGTCGAATTGCGCGAGCCCACGGCGACGCAATACAGCGCTTTGCGCAAGAATGTGGTATCGACCGGGCGAAAATCGCCCTGATCGCAGGTTCGCCCGAGACGGTGCTACCGACACTGGCGCACGAACGAGGCGTCGGCATGATCGTGATGGGCGCTCGACACTTGAACCGCTGGCAACGTGTCCGCGAATCCGTCTCTGCCGAACCGGTACTGGCCGATACACCGTGTGACGTGGTGTTCGTAAAAAGTCACGCCGGCGTATCGATACGTCATGCAGAACAAGCGCCGTCGCTCGGTCATGCCGAGCTCGACGTGGAAAAGGCGATTATCGATCCGGCTGCGAGTTTTTCTTCACCCGCGGCTGTCGCGCTCACTGACTCGCTAAGTGTGGCATTGCGTCAGCGTATCCTGCAGGCCTGGGCACTGGATGAACACGCGAAGATGGTGGCTGCCGACGAAGGCGGACCGCTGGTGCCACTGAATAAAGGAGTTTTCGATCAGATTACCGCGGCGCTCGAGGAACTCGAAACGCACTACTGATAGCGCAGCTGCATTCAACTCGGATGCAGCATGGTCGTGGGATCGACAAGGCGATCAAAATCCTCAGCACTGAGGTAGCCTAAGCGCAACGTCGCCTCGCGCAAGGTCAGGCCCTCGACGTGCGCCAGCTTGGCTATTTTGGCGCCTTTCGCGTAGCCGATATGCGAGTTTAAACTCGTAATAAGCATCAGCGAGTTGTTCAAGCGCGTATCGATGACCTTAAGATTCGGTTCGATACCGCTAGCACAGTGAATGTTAAAACTGGCGCACGCATCGCCAAGTAAGCGCGCGCTGTTGATCACATTGGCAGCGATTAAGGGTTTAAATGTATTCAGTTGAAATTGCCCATTGCTACCAGCAATCCCTACCGCAACGTCATTGCCCATAACTTCGGCAGCAACCATCGTGACTGCCTCGGCCTGCGTTGGATTGACCTTGCCCGGCATGATGCTCGAACCCGGCTCGTTGTTTGGAATGAGGATCTCGCCGATGCCACAGCGCGGACCGCTGCACAGCATGCGGATGTCATTCGCGATTTTCATCAAACTCACTGCCAAACGCCGAAACGCGCCGCTCAGCTCGACCAGCGCGTCGTGCGCGGCGATCGCCTCGAACTTGTTCGGCGCGGTGACAAACGGATAGCCTGTGTCGTGCGCGAGTGCCTCGGCAACCGCTGCGGCGAACCCCGGCGGCGTGTTCAGGCCGGTACCCACCGCACTGCCGCCGAGTGCGAGTTCGGCCACCATTTCGAGTGCGTGCCGGATCGCGCGCATGCCGTTATCGAGTTGCTGCACATAGGCGCCAAACTCTTGGCCGAGCGTGAGCGGCGTCGCGTCCATGAAGTGTGTGCGCCCGACT
The DNA here is from genome assembly GCA_047611805.1 of Gammaproteobacteria bacterium. Taxonomy (GTDB): domain Bacteria; phylum Pseudomonadota; class Gammaproteobacteria; genus UBA11873. Next base: position 9,017 of record JBLFWX010000100.1, on the reverse strand, counting down.
TTAACGACCTCGCTAAACTCATGTTGCTTGCGCTCGAACGTATCACGTAGCTGCTGGATTCCTGGAAGTGTGCAGGTTTGCGTCAAGCGGTAAGCCGCAATGTGCATAGCGCTCGGAAACGTGTCATTGCTGCTCTGGCTCATATTCACATCGTCATTGGGATGCAGTACCTGGTCGCGATCGGACAGTTTGCGCCCGCTCAATAGCTGCGCACGATTCGCGATGACCTCGTTAACGTTCATGTTCGTATGCGTGCCACTGCCGGTCTGCCAGATCACGAGCGGAAACTGCGCGTCGTGATCGCCGGCAAGAATTTCCTCGCACACGCGCACGATCAGTTCGGCTTTGTGCGGCGCGAGACGACCGAAAGACGCATTCGTTAGCGCGGCCGCTTGCTTTATCTGCGCGTAAGCGCGAATGATTTCGATGGGCATACTGGCGGGCGCGCCGATCTGAAAATTACGCCGGCTCCGTTCGGTTTGTGCGCCCCACAGTTTGTCGGCATCGACCTCCACCGGTCCTAATGAATCGTATTCCGTGCGGGTGTTTTTGCTCATGGTCTCGCGTCTCCTGGGGCGCTGAGGTCGGGTTGCGTCCGTTATCTCGCGCTGTGCGGACGCCCCGAGTGTGCGCCGAGTGGTTTAACTTATCGACGACACGCCGACCCACGTACTGATAGATATTACGCCAGTACTCGATGAAGCGTCGTCGAATCGCGTCGCTGGCGTCATCTGGGGCGTGGGTGGATATACTCGCAACAGACTATCGACACCCCTGTCGTCGGTTGTGGTGCGGATAGTCATGACAGCTCCTGCTCGCGAATGAAGGTCGATCGGAATCGGGATCGTGTCCCGTTAGCGTGCAGGATCGATGCCACAAATCCAAATTTGCGGGTCCGCGATGTGGCGGCAACGAAATTTCCGACAACATATGGTCCGTGTGGCGGTCCGAAGGTGCCGCGGGGCGAGCGATCGGCCCGTCCATTCGGGCCGTGTTTTGGGGTCGTGCAGCTTGTTGGAGCCTCGCCTCGGTCAGCATCGGTTCGACTAGGTCTTTGCGTTCAGCGACTTCGGCGCGGTCGACATCATCGAGGAGATAAACCAATAGCTCGCGCTTAGGTCGCAGAAATATTGCATGCATCACCCGGGTCTGCCTTAAAGTCATTCGATCGGAGTGCAGCGCTTGCTTCTTAGGTGCACCCACAAAAGGCGCTGATCCGGTACATCCGAAACAAACTGCATTGCTTCGCCGATGGCGCGTTCCATGTTCTCGGATCAAGTTCGCGCAGGCTCGTTCGATGGATTCACGTTCTTCAATGAGATTGTCCATCGCCTTGTGTTCGAAAATACTTTGCCGCGCGTTATCCTGGGTGAGATCTGACGCCAGAAGGATGGCGTAGAAGACCCTTTCTTCGGCGTTCGCGTGGCAGATCAGCTAGCGCGCCCTTGCGCAAACAACTCATCACAGGCCTCACTGTTGCCATGCGTCTCGGCGCGAGTACGCATTAGCGCGATGCGTGTCATGATCGTAGCCTAAGCGTTCGAATATCGTGCTCATGGTATGTCGTTTTTCCGCTCGTAGAGTTGACTACGTAGAAGTCGGTTCATTTTTCATACTAACTCGTGGTGTTCGCGGTGTGCATTGCTCGGCAGGCGCGCTCGCCGCGCTGTCAGCGATCGTGGTCGCTTTCTTTGTAAATTTTGCAAGCTTACGCAAAAGATTCCATTGCGCGCTTTCGTCGCCTCGACGGTGCGCAAGAATTGGAACGCACCGCAAACCAGGTCGCAGTAGCGTTTTGGCGAACGAGGCGCAACGGGATACAGATGTGGGTGCGAAATACGGTGGAGACGCATTCGCCGTGCTCCTCAGAAAGACAGCTAGGCAGCCCGCAACTGCGCAGAAAACCACCGCGTCGCCGTGTCCTAAGCTCGCATTGGGCCCCGCGCCGTAGACCACGAGATTGGTAAGGATGAGCATCAGCGCTGTACCGTGCCTCTCCCATGCGCGGCTTAGTGTCTCGGCGTTATTACAATGCGCCGACGAGGCGCTATCTGGTGCGAAATCGGCCGGGCGCAACCTCGTCGTCGTACACGCCGTCAAATCTAACACCCCCGTATCGAGCATGCCGAAATTTTTCTGCCCTTCACGTTCGCGCCGCTAGTTCAAGTGCACGCCGATTTGCTTGAGAGAAACAGGCTTTCGAAAGAATGCTGCGACCTTCAATTCACCAGCCGCTTCTTTCAAATCCGATAAACTTTGGCCGGTGATAAAGATCACTTGAGGAGCGCCATCCGACTGGAGATCGCGTGCGACGTCAACACCGTCTTTTTCAGCTTCAAGCTCCCAGTCTAAAATTAACATTTCTGGTTTAAAGGTTCGCGCAAGCGCTAACGCGTCGTTGGGATTGCCTACTGCCACGACGTCGTGGCCGGAAATTTCAAGATAGCGCCGCATCGCGCAGCGCGCAGAAAGATCGTCTTCAAGCAGCAATATCTTCATTTTCCTAACTCGCGAACTTTTTCGAGCAGTTGATTGACCTTACGAATGCATTTGCTGTGCCAATGGAGCTCACTAAGCGATAAGTGACGCAATATTTGCACCCGGGCCACGCTGCATGCTTTGTCCTGTGCAATTTCTACGCGCTTCGCACTCAGCAGACTCTGTAACGATTATTCGTCGCTGCCAATCTTGTATTCGTTAATCCGGTTGTACAGCGTCTTCAGGCTCACACCTAGCGTAGCGGCCGCCGCTTTTTTATCCCCAGCAAAGTGCTCGAGCGTCGCGTTGATCAAATCGCGCTCCATATCTGCAATGGATTGTCCAATGCGCGGCTGGTGATTGCGCGCTTCCATCGCCGCGCTGAAATCATCGACCTGCAGGTCTTCGATCGTCTCCCCCGGAGCCATCACAAACGCGCGGTGTATCGCGTGTTTCAGCTCGCGCACATTACCCGGCCACGTGGCGTTTCCAATCGTTTCGAGCGCGCCTTCGCCTAAGGCCTTCTTGGTTTTGTATTTCTTACTGAATTCTTTGGTCAAATGCTTGGCAAGCAGCGCCACATCGCCAATCCGTTCGCGCAGCGGGGGTAAGGAAATCGGAAAGACCTGCAGCCGGAAAAAGAGATCCTCGCGCAGTTTCCCCGCGGCAATTGCCTCCATGGGATCGCGATTGGTCGCCGCGATCAGCCGCGCAGTGATTGGCAGTTCCTGTTCGCCACCAACACGCGTGATGGATTCGGTCTCGAGCACGCGCAGCAGCTGCGTCTGCAATTCGATCGGCATCTCCGTAATTTCATCGAGGAATAAGGTGCCGTCGTTGGCCCGTTCAAAAAAACCGACGTGACGTTTCGCCGCGCCAGTGAAACTGCCTTTTTCGTGACCGAACAACTCACTTGCGACGAGGTCTTTCGACAGCCCCCCGCAATTCACTGGGATGTACGGGCCGCCACGGCCGCTGATCCGATGGACGGATTCCGCAATGAGTTCCTTGCCGGTACCGCTTTCACCGCGCACAAACACCGTACATTGCAGCGGCCCCACTTGGCGAATCTGTTGGTAGATCGCGTGCATCTGCGGCGATTCGCCGACGATGAGTCCGAAATGCGCGCCGGTTTTAGTCGGCTCCTCATCGTCTACGGTATCGGTCGAGCCGACCGCATTAACGATCGCGATCAATTCGCGTGGATCGATGGGCTTGACGAGAAACGAGACGTTATCGCCTTCTAGCTGTCCGATGAACGACTTGACCCCTGAATTGCCGGTCGAAATCACGACACGCAGATTCGGGTACTCGGCGAGTTCTTGCAGGAGCTCGAGACCGTTGCCGTCCGGCAGCATCAAGTCGAGCACGACAACCGTCGGTTCGTGAATGGAGAGCGATCGCCGGCCCTGCGCGAGTGTTCTCACCGTCGTCACCTCGTGGCCGTGCAGACGTAAGAATTCGGCGATGCCGCTCGTGAATAAGTCATCGTCATCGACTATTAAGATGGTGGCCATCGAACGCTCGTCTCCCGATCAAATCAACACGAACCACGCGCCATATCAACTTGGCGTGGCTTCTGCGTATAGTACGATGAATAGCACGGCCATCTTACCTGGGCGTATGAATCAAAACCGATCAATCGCCACGGATAAACCAGCGAGCAGCGCATAACCACGTTGATGTCCGATCTTCCAAGAGACCGAATTCAGCTGTGCACCGACGCTAAATAGCTGATCCAAATCATGAGACAAACGGAAATATCACATCTTTATGGGCGCCAACCGGCGGTGCCAATCCATTTCTTAACAGTAAGGTACCTATCCAGGCTGATACCGCGGGGACGTCTGGGAAGTACCGTTTGTTTATCGGTCATGCGGTTAGCACGAAGTGATCGATAATTCGGAACAGCTATTTAGTCAGTCTCAGCGCGCATTAAGGATGATCCCGCATATCTGTGGCGGACTCGTCGTCGTGCTTGGTCTGTTGGTGTTATTGGGTTGGTGGGGTGACATCGATTGGTTGACCCAGCCGCTAGCAGGACAGGTCGCCATGAAAGCGAATACTGCCGGCGGATTCGTGCTGGCGGGGCTCTCTTTACTGTTCCTCGTTAGTGAGCGACGACTCGCTGCGCCGCTGTCAAAACTATTCGCAGCCACGCTCCTGCTTTGCGGCGTCATTACCCTATCCACGTACTTTGGGCTCGGAATTAACATCGATTCCCTGCTCGTCGATGCCGCCGCAAACCGCAGCGGCCTGATCCCGGCTCGGATGGCGCCTACCACCGCAGTGTGTTTCGTTTTGCTAGCGCTGGCGCTGATCGCAGACCACGGCCAAAACCCGCTTTGGCGCTATAGCGCGAAGGTGTTTGCGGCGACAGTGATGGTGATCGGGTTTGTCAACGTCATCGGTTATCTGTACGGCGCGCCGCGATTGTTGTTGGGTAGCACGACAGTCGAAGCAATGGATGTGCATACGGCCGCAGGATTTGTCATCGCAGCCATCGGAAGTCTCGTCAATCATCCGCGGCAATCCGTAATCGCCTTACTATTCCAAACCTCGGTGACCAGTGCGCATTTTCGCGCGCTTGTGCTCGCGAGCGTCGTCCTGCCGGTTGCGATTGGCGCACTGGCGCTCATGGGACATGGCGAATACTACAGCGCCGAGACGGCGGTGGGCTTGACCGCTACGGGCTGCACGATTGCCATGGCGTTGTTCGTCACGGCGACGCATTTACTGTTGAATCGCTCCCAGGAACGCCAACAGGTCGGCGATCGCGCGATGGCCGCAGTTGGCCTCGGGATTGTGATTACCGACCACAACGATTCCGAAGAGCCGATCATTTACGCCAACCCGGCGTTCTACTCGATCACGGGGTACCCGCCTGGTGAGGTGCTGGGTAAGAACTGCCGATTCTTAAACGCCGATACTGAGAACGCGCCGGAGACGATCGCGAAGTTGCGCGAGGCCATCCAACACGAGCGTCCGTGCGAGCTTGAACTGAACAACCGACGCAAAAATTCCGACATTTTTATCAATCACTTTGCGCTCGCACCAGTGCGTGATTCAAGCGGCCGGGTGTCACACTTTGTCGGCATCATTGATGATATTACTTTGGATAAGGACCGTGAACTCCAACTCGAGAAAACGCTGTTCGATCTCAACCGCACCACGGAATCGATGGAGTCGTTCGTGCGTATCTTGAGTCACGAGTTACGCGGTCCGTTAAACGTCGCTGCGACCTGGATTTCCCTCATCGAAATGGATGCGTCCCCGGCGCATGTCAAACAAGGCACGAGCGCAATCCGCCAAAGCATCGAGGATCAGACGCGACTCATTGAGGATCTCGTTGATGCCACGCGCGCCGCCTCGCCGAAACTGAAGCTCGAATTGGAGGCCTTGGATCTCGGCGAACTACTGCACGACATCGCTAGCGAGTGGCGGCCACGATTTCGCGAAAAGTCCCAACAATTCGAGCTTGATATCGCGCGCGAGCCCACGATCGTTCTCGGCGACACGGCGCGGCTGCGGCAGATCTTCGGCAACCTGCTGAGCAATGCGATGAAGTACACGCCTAAGGGCGGGTCGATCAGGCTAACCACACGGCGCGCCCATAACGACATTGAAGTACGTGTGACCGACGACGGCAACGGTATCGACCCCACAGCGATTGATCAAATCTTCGAGCCCTACTGGCGCGGCGACAGAACAGTCAAGGGCCTCGGTCTCGGACTACCCATTGTGAAGTCTCTAGTCATCGGCCATGGTGGACACATTGCTGTGTCGAGCGACGGAGTTGGCAAAGGCACGACATTTACGGTCCGTTTAGCGCAGCACGGCGAAAGCGAAGCGTAAGCGTCAAAATCCAATTCGGTCGATAGTGCCACAATCACACCGCTTTAGACTCGGTGAAGCTTTTACAAACTCGTTGTTAAGACGATGCCACATTGAGGCTGGAACAGCGCGACAACTTCATCTACGCGGCGCAATTCGCTCGACAGAACTGGCACAAAAGCTGCGCTATCTGGTTGATTACCGCGAATTATCCGTCGCTCGGCATTAAGACGAACGACGAAATACAGGGGAATACCGATGGGTATTGAAGTTGGTTTGCTTGGCCTGATCGTTCTGGTTATCGATATTTGGGCGATTCTAAGTATTGCCTCAAGCGGCGCTGGCAATGGCGCCAAGGCCCTGTGGATCGTACTGATTTTGTTTCTGCCGGTCCTAGGCGTTGTGCTTTGGGCGCTATTGGGCCCGAAATCCTAGCGCTGCCAGTGTTGGTCTAAGCTGACCGCGTGCTCGACTTTGCGCCTGAACTCGCGCAACCGTCGAATTAAACGCACGCCGACACGCATTTGCACGGCTGACTTTAGTGTGCCGTGCCCGCGTGGCGCGCCGCCAGGCCACCGTTCTTCCTTCCAAGGCGATTTATTGTGGCGCTCTAACGCCGAATCACAACGCAACTCCTTTGCATATTTTTCGTTCCCCGAGCAATATTTACACGCCGGTACGACGCAGTTCCACCTATACCTCTGATATTTGGTGGTTTGATCCCATTCCGGTTCGTTGGCACGGCATGTGCAGCCCGTTAATTAAGAGCCACTAAACGCGGAACACTCAAGGAGAACAAAATGAGCGTGACCAAGATAAGTAAGATTGGCGCGGCAATGATCGGACTTGCTCTCTGCACACTGGTTATCGCGGAAAACGTCGTCGAACAGTCGGCCATCGACCAAAGAGTCGACCTCGTCCATGCACTAGAAAGCGACGGCAATATCCACGGCTTCGTGCAGAATAAATCGGACAAGCCAGTGAAAAACATCGAAGTACTAGTGCACTACGGCTGGGTATGGGCGGATCCCCACGCGCAGCGAAGTAATAATCCATCTTGGGCAGACTATTTCACGATCGAATCGGAATTAGCACCAGGCGAATCCAAGGCGTTCGATTACGACGTGGGTCCGCGACTCATCAACCGCACGAACGGCCGTTACCTACGGTCGGTCACAATCGTTGGATTCACGCCCTTCAAGTAACGCCGACGCGCAAACCAACGCGCTTGGCAAACCGCATCGCGCGAATTAGACCGAGCTACTCGATTGAAAAGCCGAAGGAGATCATCATGAATACGACAGCAAAATCATTAAGCGCCCTGCTCTTCGCTTTAGCCTTAACAGGCTGTGGCACCACCTCCGCGGACCGTGGCCTATCCGGCGCCGGACTCGGTGCGGCAGCAGGTGCCGCGGGCGCGGCGATAGCTGGCAGTGGGATCGCGACAGGCGCAGTTATCGGCGCTGCCGTAGGCGCAGCAGCAAGTGTGATCACCGACGAAGATGACGTCGACCTTGGCAAACCGGCGTGGAAAAAATAAGCGCTACTGCAGCTGACACACGATTGGCCGTGGTGCGTACTGGGACGTCGAATCCGGTATCGACAGCGACGGCTTAGTGGCAGCGGGTAAGGCCCTGTTCTCAGGAGAATCGCTGTTATCGGTGTTCTGCGATTTACTCATCTAACGATTACGGTGCAACGTCACTTGGGTTGTCAATACCGTCCGTATGTGTCACCGCGTATTCACTCCGAAACAATCGCACGGCAATCTACGGTAATCCGCCGGGTGGACAATGCCCAAAGTAGGTTGAGAGACATATCGACCCTGTCGTTGATTCGATAATCGATTAATTCCCATGGTTTGGTGCTTGCGCAGTAAGGAAGTCGCCGAGGATGATCTGCATGACAAATCAACAGGTGACCGCTAGATTTTGTGGCTCTTCCCCTGATCGAGTGGGTTGGTTAGGTTAAGGCCTTATGAGAGACAAAGATTTATACGCCCAGATACTGGGTATCAAGAGTCCTTGGCGGGTCACGGAAGTTGAGCTCGAGGTATCGCAAGGTACGGTGACGGTACACGTTGGCCGCGATAAGAAAGTCGCCGTGTGTTGTCCACAGTGTGCAAGACCATCGCCGGGCGACGATTCACGCACGCGTCGTTGGCGTCACCTGGACACGTGTCAATACAAGACGATGCTGGTCGCAGAGGTGCCACGAGTGAGGTGCGAAGCGCACGGGGTGGTGACGAATGCCGTGCCGTGGGCCGAGCCCGGCAGTGGTTTCACAGCCTTATTTGAAGCGCTGGTGATTGACTGGTTGAAAGAAGCCTCTATCTCAGCGGTTTCGCGCTTGATGGGGCTGAGTTGGAATGCCGTCGATGGCATCATGCAGCGCGCGGTAGCACGTGGGCTGTCGCGTCGAGAGCAACACTGCGTGGCGCATCTGGGCGTTGATGAAACGGCGTTCAGGAAGCGCCATGACTACGTGAGTATTGTGTCAGACCAAGCTACTGGGCATGTTCTGCACGTGGGCAGTGACCGCAAGAAATCGACGCTCAGTGCGTGGTATGAGAGCCTGACACACGAGCAACTCGCCTCGATCGACAGCATTTCGATGGACATGTGGCCAGCGTTCATCAACGCCACATTGGCGTGCGTGCCGGAGGCAGAATACAAAATTGCCTTCGATAAGTTTCATGTTGCCAA
>JBLFWX010000099.1:0-17845 GCA_047611805.1 Gammaproteobacteria bacterium | reverse complement strand
GTGGCCCCTAGGGCATCATTCGAGCGACGAATTAATTGGCCAATCACGCCAAGCGAAATCGGATCGAGTCCGGCGAAAGGTTCGTCATACATCACCAGCATGGGATCGAGAGCGATAGCTCGCGCCAACGCAATGCGCCGCGCCATTCCTCCAGAGAGTTCCGCTGGAGTGAGTTCGGCGGTACCGCGCAAGCCCACTGCATGCAGTTTCATCATCACGAGATCGCGGATGCTTTCATCCGGTAAATCCGTTTGCTCGCGGATCTGAAACGCGATGTTTTCAAATACCGTTAAATCCGTAAATAAAGCGCCGAGCTGGAATAACATGCCCATGCGACGACGCATGCGATAGAGACCAGCCTGATCAAGACGGTGAATAATTTCTCCGTCTACGCGGACGCAACCAGCAGTCGGTCTAATTTGGCCGCCGATCAGACGCAGTAAAGTCGTCTTGCCGCAACCACTGCCGCCCATTAACGCCACTACTTTGCCACGCGGGACTTCAAGACTGATATTTTCGATAATATTGCGCGTAGCGTTATAGCCGAACGTCAAATCTTCGATCTCAACAAGATTTTCCGTGGCCATGCTATCTACGTGCCCGCTCGCGAGTGGCGCAATCTGATGGCGCGTAAATCGGCCCCGCGTGATAATCAAGATTAATCAAGAACTACTATCCAGTTGCGCCAAGCGACGCTCAAGGATCCGGAGTCGTAGGCGGGCTCGATCGAGTTCCTCCCGAATATCTAAAGCGAGTGCGATACCTGCGAGATTAATGTCGAGGTCGCGCTGTAGACGTAATGCTTTTCGGAGTCGAGTTGTCGCCTGTATTCCAAATCGCCATTGGGCCGGCGCAGAACCGACTGGGGTAATCACACCCGCTTCCACCATTTCGATTACTATCGCCGTGTGCACGCCACATCGTTCGCAGACCTCAGTGAGGGCATAGCGTGTTGAATCGTCGACTAATTCAACTGGGTCACGATCACCAACCATCGTCAAGCCTCTAGTTCCGCACGGGGATTAAACGACAGTTGCTCACTCATCTTTTGCACCAGTTCTCTATCTTGATCAGACGTTACAGTGGGCACGACAATCTTTAAGATGACGAACTGATCACCGGCTGGTGTTCCTGGTAAGCCTTTACCTTTTACGCGGAGTTTCTGCCCGCCCGTTGCGTTGGCAGGAATGGTGAGCATGACTTTTCCACCCAAGGTGGGTATTTCAACGCTCGCCCCCAAGATTGCTTCCCACGGCGCAATGGGCAGCACTAAGGTTACGTCGCGGCCGTCCACGGTAAATTGACGATCGTGCTCAAGCTCGATCTCCAGGAAAAGATCGCCGTCGCCGCCGCCCCCAAAACCCACCTGGCCTTGACCGCGCAGTCGTATCTTTTGTCCGTTAATGACGCCAGCCGGTACGGTCGCCTTAAGCGTCTTGACCTCAGGGATCGCGGCGCCCGACTCATCGTAACGGTAAGTTTGTAGGGAAAACGTGCGCGACGCTCCTGTATGGGCTTCGCGCAAAGTAATCGAAAGACGCGAATGAATATCTTCACCACGGATTGAGAAGCCGCGCGACTGTGGTCTTCCGGATCGCGGTCCAGAACCGCCGGACCGACCGTAGATAGCTTCGAAGAGATCGCTGAATTGACTTGGATCGACCTCACTAAAATCGCCGTCGGCGAATCCGCCTCGTGGCCGCCAATCCGGCGGCGGTCTGAACTGCTCATCGTCAAACGCGCCATATTTTCTCAGGCTGTCGTACTCGGCGCGTTTATCCGGATCTTTGAGGACTTCATAGGCTTCTCCAACCGCCTTGAATTTATTTTCGGCATCCGGTTCCGAACTAACGTCGGGATGGTATTTTCTCGCGAGGCGCCGGTAGGCTTTCTTTATTTCATCTGCAGAACAGCTCTCGTCGACGCCCATCACGTCGTAGTAATTTACCGGTTTCATAAGTTAATCCTACACCTTGCACGTTTTCGAAAATTGTCCGTGATCAAATGTGACGCGCATTTCTCCGTCGTTTAGAACAAGTCGCTAGTTGAGATCTAACGGATTTTTGAAGGTAGACGACGAAGAGCTCCCGACTTGATTTTAGATGGGGGTTTTCTGATCTAAATCAACTCGAAACAGTTGAGGTCGGCCTACGCTTTAGCGCTCCGAGAAGAACTTTGTGTGTTCAACAGGAAACACAGTAACGATTCGAAATAATATTCAGTCACGTGCATCGGCGGACTTGAATCTGTACGAACTGACTCCATATTAGGAATCAAGCTGAAGCTAGGGCGTCGAATTTACTCCGAAGCAGATCATTAGAACTTGGTCGCCCGGGCTAAACGCGGAGCAAAAAGTTAAGCATTCAAAATTCGGAAATTGAAGGAGAGTAACAATGCCAATCACACACTTTAATACACCACTGTCGGTCCGTCATTTGAGCGACGAATTTAATAAGATGCTCACCCAATGGCCTGCGCATAGCGATGAAGAGGGCAGCAACGTCGTTAGCAACTGGACACCCGCTGTCGATGTCAAAGAGGAAGCGACTCGTTTTCTGATCACAGCCGATGTGCCAGGAGTCGACCCCGAGGACGTTGAGGTAACCATGCACAACGGCATGCTCTCGATCCAAGGTGCACGCAGTGAAGAAAATAAAGAAGAAAAGGACGGCTACCGGCGAGTTGAACGAGTTAGCGGCACATTTTACCGACGGTTCATGCTGCCTGATTCAGCGGATCCTGAGAAAATTAGCGCGCATGCGAAAAACGGCGTACTGGAAATCGAAGTCGGCAAGACCGAGAAAACGCAGTTGAAGAAGATCAAGGTGAACTCCTGATCTAAAATCAAGAAGTGCCCCTCGTTGCCTGTGGATGCCCGTCGCCAGATGAGGCATCTGCAGGGTTTTTTGCTGAGTCGCATTAGGACGGTCGCACGGCCAAAGCGTCAGTTCGGTTGTTGGTTGAATTCATTCCATTGCTTGAGTGCTAAGAGCAGATTTTCTCCAGCGTGATGAATTTCGCGATTGATATTCAGTAGTGTGGAACGATCGAGATCCCCGGATTCTCGGAGTGATTCCGCGCGATAAACTTCGTCTTCGCAGCGTCGTTGATACTCGTCATTAAGCTGCTTAAGCGACGTATGCTGTTCATCAATGTAGGTCGATTCATGTTCTCCGAAAAATAGCGGCAACCAGCTGCGGTAGAGTTGTAATTGGTTTTCGCAGTGCTCTTTAGAGAGCCGCGTTCCAAGCTCGCTTTTGTCGTGTCGTAAGGTGGCTAGGTGTTCGCGACTGTCTTTTAGTCCTTTGCAGGCATAGACGATCAATCGGCTAGCACTTAGCACGTAAGCTAGAGCGCGGGCCTGGCTAGCGTCTAATTCGTGTTGTTGCATGGACAGCGCGAATTCAGTGATCGCGTTTTCTTGTTGCTTAATTTGTTCGTAGCGCTGTTCGAATGTCATGGCTTCCCGGTAACTAGCCGTTAGTTGATCCGTCAGTTCGCCGCTCATACGTAGCTGCTCTGGAGACGATCGAATGTTGTGCAAGTTTAGCGCTGTCGCATCGATTAACAGCGACCGCAGGGCGAGATTCAGCGCCGTGAGCGCGGCTTCCGGCACGTCAGTTGGCATATCCCGTAGCGCTGAACGATGGCGTGCGTGCTGAAAGCGCCTCCCAATCCAATTCGCATAGGGTTTTAGAATGGGGATGAAGATTAGCAGACCCAGAAAATTGAATAATGAATGGAACGCGACCAGACCGTAGAGTGGATTCGAAATATGCATTGCGTCGAGTATTAATGGCAGCACGGGCAGCAAGAACAAAAATGCGCCGAGATCCACGGTGACATTGAAAACCACATGTGCGAGCGCCAACTGCCGCTTGATTGAGTGACCGCTCACGGAGCCAAGGATTGTCGTACTAGTGGTGCCCAAATCCGCGCCAATTGCTATCGCTACTGCGTCTGGCAAACCTAACACGCCGGAGTGCAGGGCGGTCATGATGATGACCATCGTCGCGGAGCTGGATTGCAAGACAGCGGTAATAGCAGTGCCAATTAGTAGGTAGGCCCAAGTCGGTAGACCTTGTAACTCGGCGATATTCAGCAGCCCGGGCAGGTCTTCTACTGCACCTTTCATTAGGTCTAGGCCGAACAATAAGAGACCCAAGCCGAGCAACAATGTGCCGCTCGCCCGCCAGCGCGTGTGCGCCTTAAACATGATTTGCAAGAAGCAACCCAATCCGAGCAGGGGTATCGCGATGCTATCGAGGTTCAAGTTGAAACCTATTGTGGCAACCACCCAACCAGTGAACGTAGTGCCTAAATTTGCGCCGAGAATAACCCCAATAGCGTTGAATAAGGGAATCGCGCCGGCGCTCGCAAAAGCGAGCACAAGCAAGCTGACCAGTGAGGAACTTTGTAGGAGTGCAGTCACGCCTACCCCTAAGCCGATGCTGCGTAGCCGGCCATCGGTACCTTGCACGATCCAGTGTTTTAGTCGAGCGCGGCCGATGTGACCAATTCCGCCCTCCATCTGCGCCATGCCATACATAAATATGGTCAGACCAGCAGGTAGCAGCCAGATCGCTTCCACGCGGCGTTAAAACTCCGAGCGGCGACAGGTTTCTAGCGGTACGAACTGATCGATCGATCCTTTTCTAAATAGATGGGCTTGCATCGCTACCATCACGGACGGGGCCTTAGTTGTTCATGGTGCGACGGCGACCGCACACGGCGCGTGAGCGACAATTTGCGCCGCTGTGCTGCCGATCAACAAGCTTTTGAATGATGCGCGACCGCGTTTGCCAACGACAATCAGGTCGACGTCATTGTTGCTCGCGTAGTCGCATATTGTTTCGGTCGTATGGCCCCATAGTTGGTGGGTTTCTATGCCGCCTGGCACCACGCCAATAGCGTTTTTGGTATCTGGGAATATTTGTTCCACCGTTGCAGTTTCGATGTGCTGCCGAGCTTCGTCACGGGGAAACACTCCAAATGGGACGCTCCCGGGTAGATTAGCATCCGTGACACCAGGCAGTAGCAATGCTGCTTCGCTATGCACGACAAGGACACTAATTCGAGCGTTACAATCACGTCCTAGATGGCCAGCAAGTTCGGCTGCTGCTAACGAACCCTCGGATCCGTCGGTGCTGAGAAGAATATGTCGTATTTGATCCACGATGTTGACCCCATTTCACGAGACGCGAGTTACAGACCGATAAGGTCGCGCAAGGCAGACATATCGACGACGGTCTGCGTCGACGATGCGTCGCCAAGAGGTTCTCCGCGTATGAACCCGTATTCTTCGATCAATGCGTAGCTTTCACGTGCATGTTTTCCCGTCGGTTCCGCTCTGATCGAAGAAGCTAGCAATAGTTCCATTTCCGGTACCGCAAATTTGGCATCTAGTGTCCGCAACGCGACGACTCCGAGGATGTAGTAGGCCTCACCGAGTTCCGTGGCGTTATGTGGACCGGGTTGCGCCAGATATGCGCGGATGATGCTTGCCGCCGTTATGTCATGCACTGCCCGCAAGCGATTACCTGGGCCTCGTGATAGCGGGTCGGCGTGATAGAAAATTTTGCGAGCAATCTCAAGCTTAGGTGGCTCGGCGAGCCGTCCGGTGAGTTCTTCTATCGAGCTCAACCAAAAGTCGATGCGATGCTCGAGGTAAAAAGGCAGATCACCACGAGCCAAATACCGCTGCAAGAACTTCTGCGCCGTGCCCGGAGATCGCCTGGCGCCGATCGTGATTTGCAAGTACTGAACGAGTAGACCTGAAGTATCGGCTTCTAACGGAGTGAGCTTGGGGTCCATCAGCGTTTTTTCTATTAACCGTAGCGCGGCATCAAAGTGACGCACCGCGACGAATAGTTTGACGACCTCCGCGGGTGGTAATTCGCGTGTGTCCATACGCGCGATCAGGCGCTCGCCAAACAAAGCCTGCGATTGTGTTGGCAGCCGCGAATGGCAAGCAACGCAATGCTCCACTAAATCCATTAACGAAAAATAGGCAAATTCCGGCCATTGTTTCGAAAACGCCGTCGTTAAATTCTTGCTCAAATCATCAAACGAGCCGGCCAGGTGGTGAAATTCTTCTTCCTGCCCTGCGCTATGCTGCTTAAGCGCACTAGATGCATTTTTGAGAACTTCTAGCTTGTCTGTAATTAATGCTTGGTCCCACTCGGTACCTTGCGCCGGGTCGCGCAGACTAAGCGGTAACAAGTAAGCAATCGAGTCGTAAACTCGGCGCATGATTGAGACGGTGCTTTCATCAGCGAATGAATCCAGAGGCATACTGGATAAAGTGAGCGCGATGATTAGTGAACGAGTTGATGCTGGGCACACAAATTTAATGGTCCGCATGATCACTTTCATTAGATTCATAGACATCCTATATCTCAATGGACAATGGTGACTGGACAAGAAGAATGCTGGGAGACTTGTGAGCTGATGCTGCCAAGTAGTAGCCGTGAAAACGCCGAACGCCCGCGCGAGCCGATGACGATAAGATCGAATCCATTTTCAGTGGCGTAGTTACAGATGGCTTCGGCGGTATGGCCCCACATCTGAACAGTGTCGATTCGCGTTAGATCGCCGAGTGCCTTCCTGGCCTGTGCAATCGTTGTGCTTTCGGTTTGTTTTTCTGTCGCCGCTTTGACTTCTTCGAAGTTCAATAATGTGTCTGGGACGGCTCCCGGCCAAACTGACGGGCCCATTGAGTTTAATACGAGAAGATCGTTGTCGTGTGCTGTCAATATCGTGACCTGCGCGCCTAGCGGTCGCGCTATCGACCCGGCGAAGCGTGCGGCACGTAACGATCCTTCGGAACCATCCGTGGCAAGTAGTATTTTTGAAACATTGTCAGTCATGGTGATCGTCCTCGCTAGTTAGCCAGTGGCGTCAAAAACCAAACCTCACTGATAATCAAAGGCTCCGCCTAATTAGGGCCCGTAGTAATAGCCGCGATACTGCGGCGACAATAATTCATAGCGTGAATGTAGGAAGGTCGTTAGGTCGATTAGTTGTGTAACGTTCATTACATCGTTGAATTCCGGCATTGGCGACTTAGCGTCTTTTCGCTCTGCGGGGTCGAGCGTGCGTCGATACGTCGGTGAAACGACGTGCTGCGGATTTACGATCGATGTGAGCAATTCGCCGTAGCCTTTTACCCGATAGGTCTTACCGCCGAGTTCTATAGCCAAAACCGGCTCCGACTCTAGCGGAGGAAATTCTTCGTTCGTCACGATGTGGCAAGAACGACAGCCAATTGTGGCAAATACTTGTTTGCCGCGTTCGACATTACCTTCGGGTAAAACAAAACCCTTGACCGGTTCGACGTCGTTGCTGCACGCACTTAAGACGACTGCGAAAATGACTATCGTGAAGTGAACGCGTAGTTGTGTACTGATCTGGAATTTCATCATGCTTAATACCCCTCACAGTTGCCGGATGAATAGCTCGCTATCACTGTAGTAGAACCCGCTCCTTAGGTTTTGATTTAGGTCAACAAAAACCATCAAAAGATCGTCCCGGCGATTGATGTACATCAATCGCCGCCTCTCGGATCGATCTAGGATCTAACTTGAAATATGTTTAGCCACTGTGCCGGAGAAGCCGATATGTCGAATGACACGATTGCCACGTTGAAAAAAGAATACGCCGAACTCGTTCAGAAATTGGCATCCGAAAGGGATGAAATAAATCTACAAATGCATCTCGCGAAAGCCGAGGCGAGAGAAGAATGGGAACGATCAGAGGGAAAGTGGCATCACTTTCAGAAACACGCTGCGACCGTCGGCGATGTCGCCGCAGATTCATCTAAGGAAGTCGGCGCTGCGATTCGACTACTCGCAGATGAGCTCAAGGCGGGCTATCAACGGATCCGCGAAGCATCGAAGTAGGATTGGCGTGAAGTAGGATTGGCGTCGCCAGCCGATCACTAAACTCAATCAGCTGCGCGTCGATTCGGTTTGTCGCAGACGCTCGAAGTTTCGGACACGTCTAAATTGCATTCGGACTCATGCCGACCCCCTAAGGCTAGATTGTCGGCGGGCACCAAGGTTTGCGTGCGCTTGTCCGTGAACCGTTAGGCAGAATTAAGCTGCGCGACGACCGCCCGTATATCGACATCTTCGCTGGTACATACACGAATCATTCGCTCATCTAGACCAAGCGGTTCAAGTGTTTCGAGCTGGCGACGCAAAACGTCGGGCGTAGCTTCTGACGGGTCACCCCCGGCGTTATAGCGCGCGACGACTCGCCGCTCCAAGATATCGGGCGCCGCTTCACACACGGTGACCACGCAATCGCTGTGATTGCTTGCTGCTAGGGCTCGAAAGCGCGAACGCCATTGACTGGACAAAAACGTTGCATCAACGATGACGTTTTCGCCGCGCGTAGTTAGCGCCTCTGTTAGTTCGAGTAGTCTTGTGTAAACCGCGTCGCTGCGTTCAGTTGTGTAGATGCCCCCATCCAGCGTCGAGCCTGAAGCTTGGCTGATCTCGAGTCCCGCGAGCTGCTTACGCACGATGTCGGAACGCAAGCGTATCGCGCTCATGTGTGGAACTAGTCGCTCGGCCAACCAGGACTTTCCCGATCCCGAAGGTCCACACATCAATGTGATACGTCCGGTGACTGAGGTCGCGACCCTGTTGGCCCATTCAATATGCGCCGCGAGTCGCGCTGACCCTTCGAGAGTGAACGTTTGGGATAGTTGCAAGGCGGCTACTTTCGCTCTAACTAGCGAACGATAAACTGCGTAGTAGCGGAGCAGGCAGGCGCCTGAATAATCTCCAGTCGCCTCTAAGTAGCTGTCGATAAAATCGTAGGCTAAATCCGCACGCTCGCGTACTGCTAAATCCATGACTAAGAATGCAATATCGTCAATTGCATCGATGCAACGCAAATCTGCGCTAAACTCGATGCAGTCGAACGCACGCACCCCTTGCTCGGTCTTAACGAGGTTGCTGAGATGGAGATCGCCGTGTCGTTCTCTGATCCAGCCGTCGCGAATTCTTTCTTCAAATTGTCCACTCAATCGTTGATGCAATTGGACACTCCAGTGTTCTAGCCTGCGCAGCGTCGCAGAATACGATTCGGTACATGACAGGCTTTCCAGTGTGTCGAAATTCTCACGAGTCCGCGCGAGGATGCGATCGGCAGTTTCGGCGACGGAATCAATTATCGGATTCGGTAAGCGACGATAAATTGAGGCTAGGTCGGTGGCGAAATTTCGTAACGATTGACCCTGCAATTGGTCGCGTTCAAGTAAATGGTCCAATTGATTAGCATCATCAAATTGGTGCATCTTTACTGCGTATTCTACGATTTCGCCGTTTCCGCCAACTTCAATCCGGCCGTTTGCGTCAATTGTGACCGCGACGACTCCACAATAGATTTCGGGAGCAAAAACTGCATTGCAGCGACACTCTTCATTGCAATAGTAATGGCGCTTTTCGAGTGTGCTGAAATCAAGAAAACCGAAATTGACAGGTTTTTTTAGTTTGTAGGCGAACACACCTGTCAGCAATACCCAAGAGATGTGCGTCTCGACCATGCGTATATCGCCGCATTTGTGCGGGTAGACATTCGGGGTTTGTAATTCCTTGAGGAATGCGATATCGGTCATGCGTCACTTTCAAGCGATATCTGAACCACCGGACGAGCCGTGGAATTCTCGTTTCAACCAGATCGAGAACTCGCGACATGCATCGCTGGTACTGAATATGCCGACTAAACGACCTTTCTTAGTGACGAGTGCCGCACCGATGTGCCGCCTCGCGAGCTCGTCTAGGACGGCGATCACAGAGGTTTCTGAATCGACCACGTAAGGGTCATCGACCATCGCGTCTTCAACTGTCAATTCTTTGGGATCAGGATAGTCAAACTCGGGACCTAGGATAAGTTTGATGTCGCGGTCGCTCACGAGTCCTCTGAGTTCGTTATTTTCCATTACCGGAAGGTGATGGATTTTACGCTGCAGCATAATTCGCCGCGCATTTCCGATTGATTCTCCGATGCCGATCTCAAATGGAAATGGCGTCATGAGGGCTATTATTTTTGGGGTTTTTCTCACTGTGGCTCGAACCTCCGGCAATCTTATGTCTTGGACAATCGTCACGAGTGCCCACTACAAAGCGAATCTTCCTCGCCAACTTGTAAACTACTAGTTGCCGGCGGGGTCTGATTGACCCAGATCAAATTATGTCGACAAGATCAGGAAACCGCCTAATCCGAAAATTTCGAGCGGGTCGTGGATCCGGGGATGTTGCTTTACAGAACTGGACCGTTCTCGTTCGGAAATCGCGCCTGAACTAGCGAACGTAAAAAGGCCGCTAGTCCAACAATCTCACGCCTTCATCAGCCGCCGAAGTCCCGGAACTGATCTAAATCAATATCGCCGCCTTACTGTGTAGTACAACTACGACTAGAAGAAACCCGTGCGAGCGGAGTGTTTGCATTTTGATAAAGCAGACCCATATACGACAGTACTCGTGGATAAACACTCCGTTCGGAGTCAACACAGGGTAATCTGGATACGGTGGCGATAGCGATGGCGTCACCCACAAACAACATTCGTACCCGATAGAAGTGGCGAAAATTCGATTATCGAGAGGAACTAATCATGCGCGGTGACAAAATGACGAACAAATTCCAAATGGCATTGGCCGATGCGCAAAGCAAAGCTTTGGGACTCGATCATCAGTTTATTGAACCAGTGCACCTCATGGTCGCCATGCTAGATACAGAAGGGAGTTCCGTTAGGCACTTGCTACTGAACGCCGGATGCGACGTTAATCTACTGCGTTCGAAATTAGGACAGACGATCGACCGCATCGCGAAGGTCGAGGGCGCCGGTGGCGACGTGCACCCGTCGAATGAATTAGTAAGAGTATTGAATCTCACCGATAAAATCGCGCAGAAACGTGATGACGCCTATGTCTCCAGCGAGTTGTTCATCTTGGCGGCAATGGAAGATGGTGGCGAACTCGCGCGAATTTTGCAGGCGGCTGGGGTGACGCGTGCGACGCTTGAAAAGTCGATTGAGGCGGTTCGCGGCGGCGAGAAAGTCGATGATCCTAACGCCGAAGATAACCGACAGGCATTAGATAAATACACCATCGACCTCACTGAGCGAGCTGAGCAAGGTAAGCTTGATCCCGTTATCGGCCGCGACGAAGAGATCCGGCGCACGATACAAGTGCTACAGCGGCGTACAAAAAACAACCCCGTCTTAATTGGAGAACCCGGCGTTGGTAAGACCGCAATCGTCGAAGGTCTCGCGCAACGAATAATCAACGGCGAGGTGCCGGACGGTTTAAAAAGCAAGCGCGTATTGTCTCTCGATATGGGTGCACTTATCGCGGGTGCTAAATTTCGCGGAGAATTTGAAGAACGCCTCAAAGCAGTGCTCAATGATCTGTCTAAGCAAGAAGGCCAGATCATTTTATTTATCGACGAAATCCATACGATGGTCGGAGCAGGGAAAGCAGAAGGTGCTATGGACGCCGGCAATATGTTGAAACCGGCATTGGCGCGCGGCGAACTGCATTGCGTCGGCGCGACAACACTTAACGAGTACCGTGAGAATGTCGAGAAAGATGCTGCGTTGGAACGACGCTTTCAGAAAGTCTTAGTTGGCGAACCCTCAATTGAAGACACGATCGCGATTCTACGTGGCTTGAAAGAGCGCTACGCCGCGCATCACGGCGTCGAGATCACGGACCCTGCGATCGTGGCAGCAGCGAATCTTTCGCATCGCTACATCACGGATCGCCAGCTTCCAGATAAGGCGATCGACTTAATTGATGAAGCGGCGAGTAAGATCAGCATCGAAATTGATTCGAAACCTGAAGAAATGGATCGGCTCGAACGGCGGGTTATTCAGCTCAAAATGGAGCGCGAAGCATTGCTTAAGGAATCTGACGACGCTTCCAAGAAACGTCTAGTGGATTTGGAAACGCTACTGGAAAGCACCGAGCGCGAATTTGCCGATCTTGATGAGGTATGGAAAGCTGAAAAAGCGGCACTGCAAGGTGCAAGTCATATCCAAACGGATCTCGAGCGAGCGCGTCTCGAATTCGACAACGCTAGGCGTGCCGGTGATCTGACGCGTATGTCTGAATTGCAATACAGCACAATTCCTGATCTGGAGAAACGCCTGGCCGCCGCTGCAAAGACCGAAAATCACGAATTCAAGCTGCTACGCAACCGGGTAACAGATGAAGAAATCGCCGAGGTGGTCTCAAAATGGACGGGTATCCCGGTGTCTAAAATGCTGGAAGGAGAACGCGAAAAATTACTTAACATGGAAGAGTCCTTACATTCGCGAGTGGTCGGCCAGCACGATGCGCTCGCTGCAGTAGCCAATGCGATCCGACGTTCGCGCGCGGGTCTTTCAGATCCCTCGCGGCCGAATGGATCGTTTCTATTTCTCGGCCCTACCGGGGTCGGCAAAACAGAATTGTGTAAAGCGTTGGCTGAATTCTTGTTCGACACAGAAGACGCCTTAGTTAGGATCGACATGTCGGAGTACATGGAAAAACACGCTGTCGCACGATTAATCGGCGCACCGCCTGGTTACGTCGGTTACGAGGAAGGTGGCTATCTCACGGAAACCGTTCGTCGTCGGCCGTACTCGGTACTGCTGCTTGACGAAATTGAAAAAGCGCACCCAGATGTCTTCAACATATTATTGCAAGTACTCGATGACGGCCGTCTCACGGATGGACACGGTCGAACAGTCGATTTTCGAAACACAGTGATTGTTATGACGTCGAATCTGGGGTCCGATTCGATTCATGGCATGTCCGACGATAGTGATTACGAGGCCATGCGGGAAGCGGTGATGGACGTGGTTAGAACCCATTTTCGACCGGAGTTTATTAATCGAATCGACGAAGCCGTGGTATTCCACTCTCTAAAGAAAGAGCAAATACGATTTATCGCTGAGTTACAGATACAACTACTACGCGCGCGTCTTGTCGAACAAGATCTTGATTTAAAGCTAACTGTGCCGGCGTTGGACCGTCTCGGCGAAGCGGGCTTCGATCCGGTCTATGGAGCACGCCCCTTGAAGCGGGCAGTGCAAGCTTTGATTGAGACGCCACTCGCCCAATTGTTACTCGAGGGACGATTTGTTGCAGGTTCGTGCATTCACATCGATGTGAATAGCGATGGTAAGTTCGTATTTACTGGGAGTCGTGAGGAGGCGGCTTGAGGGCCAAGCTAGCGGGTCATTGCAACGCAAGAATCTCGAGAAACGTTGCCGCAGGAACCGAGGATGGAGTGACTCACCTGCCATCTCGGCGCGACCGTTGACGCACTTTACGAGTTTCGTTCGTCAGGAACTAATCGCGATTTTTGTCGCGGAAAAAGTGCTGGTTGATGATAATGAAGTGATGGATCCAACGTTCAAGAAATGACCCGCTGCCTGCGGTACTCAAGTAGCCGTAGCCGAGAATTGCAATAGTAAACGCGCCCAGACCATCGACGATTAAATCCCACATCGTGTCTATGAGGCCGCTTTTCTGCATGTTCGTGCCAAATGTCTGGTCTACTGCAAATTCCATGATCTCCCAAAGAACACCCATAGCGAGTGCGAACGCAAAGGCAAAAAGCGCGACGAAGGACGGTTTGAGTGAGAATTGCAGATCTTCCTTTTCATTCATAACGTAGACGAGAAGAAAACCGAAGATCCCCAGTAGTAAACCAGAACTGGTGTGTAGCAGCGAATCCCACCACCAATACTTTAGGTAATAGCCGTGTACTTCTCCGAGAAACAACGAGGCATAAACGAATATGACCGTCAGCAGTTCGAATTCTGGAGGAATGCGTACGTTAAAACGTTGGCCGAGCGCCACTGGTAAGAAAGTAATAATGACAACGCCGAGTGTCGCGATCGCGGCCAACCAATCACCTTTCAGTAGCTCAAGGAGCGCACCTGTGATTAGTATGACTTTCAGGAGCAAGGTTAATCGGCGATTGAAACGGTCCGATATTCGGATCGATTTATCCGTGTATCCGGCAGGTCTGCGAACTTGAAGAGTCATTTAAGGCCATCGCTTCTATTGAATCGCGAAACTAACAATGAGATCGATCTAAGTATAGGAAAGCTCACTTTCGAATGTTGACGAATTCTTCGGTTGTTCTAAAACGGTAGCACGGGAATGGTAAACGAAAAAATAAGCACTTTGCTCGCACGCATAAACGAACTAGAAGACGAGCTTTACGTCGCGATGCATGAACAGCAAACCTCATTACTCTATCGATTCGAGGGCACGAAAGTTAAATTCGAAAGAAACTTTCGGGACGCTCATCTAAAGCTAAAAACGGGTTTGCTCAAATGGGTTGCCCAAAGCGAAATTCGCAACATCGTTACTGCGCCGGTCATATATTCCATCATCGTGCCGATCGTCCTGCTCGACATAACACTTACTGCTTATCAAGCACTTTGCTTTCCTCTCTACCGGATACGCAAGGTGAATCGTACAGCCTATGTCATCGTCGACCGCCACCAACTTTCATATTTGAATTCGATTGAGAAACTCAATTGCGTCTATTGCGGCTATGTCGCCGGTGTGCTCGCTTACGCACGAGAAATATCTGCGCGCACGGAACAATATTGGTGTCCAATTAAGCACGCTCACAAAATATTGGACCCGAACCGGCGATACGCAAGATACGCTGACTATGGTGACGGTGAACACTATCACGCGATGCACGCGCAAATGCGCCGCGAACTGGCAGCAGAGTGATAGGTGGACCTCATCGAATTTTGCGGGAAGTCAAGAACAACGCCGGCTGCCCAAGTTCTATGGTTAATAATTACGCTGACAAGTGTTCGCCGGTTCCTGCATGCGTTCTGATCCGCTAAATTAGTAGTTGCCGTATCACCACAACAGAGTAGCCAAAATTTGCTTTTAGACTTTTCATCTTTATCGGTTGGAAGACCGATCGATCGCGGAATACTTGATGCTTCTAGCTTTAGGAACGAGTTACGAATACGGGAGTCTGGTGCATGCGCCTGAGGTTGGTGACTTACAACATTCATAAAGGTATAGGCGGGGTTGATCGGCGCTACCGACCAGAACGGACCATTGAATTGTTAGCACGATACGATGCAGATCTGATTTTCTTACAGGAAGTTGACGACGGCGTACCGCGCTCGCAACGTCATCGTCAAGTCGATTTACTTGGTGACGCATTGGAGATGCCGTACCGTGCCTTTCAGAGAAACGTCTCACTGAAGCAAGGCCACTATGGCAACGCGATCCTAAGCCGCCATCTGCTCCACGATGTGCACGACATCGATTTGAGCGTGCCGCTCAAGAAACCACGGCGTGCCCTCGTTGCCCGTTGCTTAGTACGTAAAGAACACCAACGTAGCCTTCAGTTGGTCAATTGTCATCTTGGGCTTGCTGGGTTTGAGCGAGTGATACAACTGGGTAGAATTCTTGAGTCATCGACCTTAAGCCGAATTCATCGCAGCACCCCCGCAATCGTTGGGGGAGACTACAACGACGTATGGGGTACGCTCGGCAAGCGGGTAATGGAGCCAGCAGGTTATTTTCCGGCGGGTACCGCAGCGCCGACTTTTCCGGCGATTATGCCGGTGCGCGCTCTAGATCGCATTTACTACCGCGGGGATATTCGATTTGATAATAGTTTCGCCGCGCGTAGCGTTATCGCGCGACACGCATCGGATCACTTACCTCTGATAGCGGATTTCGATCTCGATTTATAAGTACCTGATGTTTAGTTGGATTCACAGCAATGAGGTATTCGTTTGGCAACTTGCCGTCTTCTCGGGAGTGTCTTTCGTTGTAACTCTGTTGCTCGTGCCGTTTATTGTCGTGCGGCTGCCGAGTGATTACTTTCTGCATAGGCGACGAAGAGCAACTGCGCTGAAACGACATCCCGGCGTCGTCATTCTAGTCAAAATAGGGAAGAACGCTCTCGGGCTAGTATTCGTAGTGGCAGGGATCGCGATGCTGGTACTTCCTGGTCAAGGGATTTTGACCATCATGGTCGGATTAACGCTGGCCAATTTCCCTGGAAAATATCGGCTTGAGCGCTGGACGATCAGCCTACCGTCTGTGTTGCGTTCGATGAACTGGATCAGAGCGAAAGCACACAAAGCGCCATTGCTTATGACCTCAGATCGGACCTAAAGCTAACCTAGCAGCCTGTCGGACTTAGGCGGAATCGACCGCGGCGGTGGGATAGCGGTTCAAACCCGCGTTCGTCATCGTTAGATAGAACAACTATTCGACTCAAATGACGTTGATTTGGCCTCGTTCTCCCACTCCCCTCGCAATTATTCCCGAAGTCCGACAGGCTGCCAGAGTCAGAAAAGCTTATTCGAATTGCTGAGTTGATTCGAAAGTCTTTACCAGCGGGTCGCCGATGCCGCCGTGAATCAAGTCGACACCGTGGTTGGCCGCCTGTTGATTGACGAGGAGGGTCGCACTAATCTGAATCGCGCGAAAATCACGTCAATAAATCAAAGCTTGTTGACGAGCTTTTCTCTATGAGCAACAAGCAATGCAAAAAAAGCTGATCCCGTTTACGTTACTAATCTATTCCATAGGATCTGAAACCAGGAGTGCATGGCTGTAGGGTAACTCGGCAAGAGCATTTCCGCTGCGCCTCCGACCGCACACTGCGCGGCGCCGCTAAGGTTTTTTTCGGCATCCGTTTCTATATTTTGATGTTGACTCTGACGGCTCTTCCCATCACTTCAAGAAAACTCTTACGCTCTCAACTCATGGGCGAGAAATTGGGCCGTCAGTCAGGTGACAATTGGTCGCCAATCCCGTGGAATCGTCGCTAACGGGCCGCGGCCGAGATACGACCTCGCAGCGTCCCGGCGCCAACGTGCTGGCTTTGCTCGCCCTGAATCATTGGAGTTAAGAACTTTGGTGTAGATACGAATAGAAAATATCTATTTAATTAGTAATTTAGTGAGTTATTCTGATGCGACATGCCAATACCGCCGAGTGAAACCCGATGCTATCGAGATTGAGTCATTGTTTTTGTCAATTACGTGCGTTATCTCCAGCAGCATTCGTTGTTGTGCTGGTAGCGACAATCTTGGGTTTGCAATCCGGGTGTGCGGTCCATGAGATATCGGTTGAGTCGGTACCAGCCTCAGCTGTCACGGCAATCTCTGAGCCATCTGGGGTGCGAATCTTTGCCCCAACTTTTGATGTTCTTGGCCTTATAGCGTACGCGACCAGCATGCAGGGTAAACCTTATCGCATTGCCGGCGACTCGCCTCGCGACGGCTTTGATTGCAGCGGTCTGGTTTACCATGTGTATCGCCAATTTTCGGTCGAACTACCACGCACCGCCGCTTCGATGGCGGAGGCGCTACCGTCCATCTCATTAGCAGATATCGAAGCCGCCGACTTGCTTTTCTTCGATACGCAACGCACGCCAAATTCCCACGTCGGGATCTATCTTGGCGACGGACGCTTTGTGCATGCACCGAGTCTGCGCACTGGTCGGGTGATTATTTCGGATGTCGCGAACAGTTATTGGAAACCGCGCTTATCAGCAGCACGCCGTCCAACGCAGGCCAATTGGGTTAGCCTCGCAGAGCCGAATTAGCACTAACTGTGCAGGTAATGCCGCGCAAGAAATAAAATCGGCTCTTCCCCTGATCGAGTGGGTTGGTTAGGTTAAGGCCTTATGAGAGACAAAGATTTATACGCGCAGATACTGGGTATCAAGAGTCCTTGGCGGGTCACGGAAGTTGAGCTCGAGGTATCGCAAGGTACGGTGACGGTACACGTTGGCCGCGATAAGAAAGTCGCCGTGTGTTGTCCACAGTGTGCAAGAC
>JBLFWX010000098.1:0-17965 GCA_047611805.1 Gammaproteobacteria bacterium | reverse complement strand
CCGATCAATTCCCTGGGGCAGAAGTGATCACCTTGGATGACAATTATCGCTCAACACAAGAAATTCTCGATTGCGCGAATACATTGATGTCTGAAGCGCGGCGTGCGTTCGATAAAGGATTGATTGCGGCGCGTGGTACCGGGCACCGTCCGATCCTGGTTACCGTTGAAGACGAACAAGAAGAAGCCTTGTATTTGTGCGATCAGATCCTCGAACGTCGAGAGCAAGGTGTGCGTTTATGGCACCAGGCGGTGTTATTCCGAAATTCGCGACACACGATGCGACTCGAGGTTGAGCTTGGAAAACGAAATATTCCGTACGTGAAGTATGGCGGATTGAAATACATGGAGTCGGCGCACGTAAAAGATGTCATGTCGGTTCTGAGTTGGGCCGACAATCCGAGGAACGATGTTGCGGGTTTTCGGGTACTGCAGATCGTTGACGGAATTGGACCGGCAACTGCGCGCAAAGCTTGTGATCATTTAGCGGCGAATAATTTGGATTTCGCGTCAATGTCGTCGCTAAGCGGTGTTCCCGCTGGCACTCAAGCGCAATGGGCAATGATCGCGAACTTAATGCAGTCACTGTCTGTGAGTTCTTGGCCTGGCCAACTAGAACAAATTGTCACGTGGTATCAACCGCACTTGGAACGCATCTACGATCATGCTTTTCCTCGTGAAGGCGATTTGGAGCAATTGTTGCAGCTTAGTAACGATTATTCGTCACGACGATCATTTCTTACCGAATTGACACTCGACCCGCCAAGCGGTAGTGGTGATCTCGCCGGGCCGCCGCATATCGATGAGGACTATTTAGTGCTCTCGACCGTGCACTCAGCGAAAGGACAGGAATGGGACACCGTGTATGTGCAACACTTCAGCGATGGCACTTTCCCTAACGAGTTTGCGGCTGGCGACAATAAGAAACTGGAAGAAGAACGCCGCCTTGCCTATGTCGCAATGACGCGAGCGAAAAACCGGCTCGTGCTAGTGAATCCGTTTAAATATTTCATTCCAGAGCAAGCGAAATACGGAGACAGACATGTTTACGGGTCGAAGAGCCGGTTTTTGACCGATCCAGTGCTCGCAACGATTGATCAGGCTCATTGGTCAAGTAGACCGCACAACGACACGCGTTGGGATCCTAACGTTCGAGTCGATTTGAAGAACCGCGCACGGGCTATGTGGACCTAGTTGGAATTATCTTGCTCGCCCATTATTAGTTCGCAAAGGTCATGCCGCAACATGCGAAAGTAGCGATCAACGATGTTTGTGTGCTGTCACTTCGAAGGCGTATTTTGTGCCCCAGCAACCGTCTGGTCCGCGCCACTGGGGTGATAAGCCAAAGTCCGAAACCAGGGCGCTGCGGCGAGATCTCTAATGTGGAGGAGTGCCGGCAGAGTTGACCTGCAATAGCTAGCTGACCATACTCAATCTGGCAGTGAACCGCCACGCGTGTCGAACGCGACGTTGGACGGTGAATGCCTACCAAATTCCACTACGGAGCGACATAAGGTCCGAGTTTGGAAATGACCAACAAAAGGGAGTGATCACGATGAACATTAAAACGTTAGCACTATTAATAGTAGCAGGATCTTTCGTCGTTACGGGCTGTAGTAAAGAAGAAGCTAACGAGGCCAGTGCGAAGATGGGAGCTGCCGGAGACGCCATAAAAGACGCAACTAATTCCACCATGGACGCAGCAAAAGATTCTGCCGCGGCTGCTGTCGACGTGACGAAGGAAGCTGCCGGTTCGGCTATGGACGCAGCTTCGAGTGCGGCAGATGAGGCTGAAGACATGGCCCACAGCGCGATGGACGGCATGAAAGACGCAGCGGGTGACGCCGCCGAGATGGCTGGTGATGCGATGGACGGCGCCGGTGAAGCAATGACCGAAGGCACTGAAGCCGGTGGCGACATGATGTCGGGCTTAATGGATAAAGCTAAAGAAGTTGCCAAAGATACGGTTGATGAACACGGTCAATCCGCGGCGGACGCAGCTAAAGATAACGCCAAAGGAATGATGACAACGCCGGAGTAAGTCCGGGTCGGTCGGGAGGTTGAACGCTTCCCTGTTGACGCATCGACTGGGCCGATAAGGCTGGACGCGCACCGCAACATCATATCCTTCCTCGCGATGCGCGCCCATCCTATTCGATAGAAACTCGTGTATCGAAGCCCGGCGACTGCTGGGCTTCGAATCAGCAATCCCGCCTACAAGTTATAAACCTTGCTGACATTTTCCCATAAAATTTTGCGTCGACTTGATTCCGACAGCGGCTCAATGAGTTCTGCCAACTCATTCATATAATCGCCGCCGTGATCCGGATGCGGAAAATCTGATGCCCAGAAAAAGTGATCCGCACCAACGTGCTCAATCACTTTGCTAAGCGCCTTCTCGTCCGGGTCTGCCGAGATAAAACACTGACGCGCAAAGTAGCTACTCGGTAACTCATTCATTCTCGTCGTTGCGCGAAGGCCGCCCTTGAACACGGCGTCCATGCGATCGAGTAAATATCCGATCCAGCCCGCTTGTGATTCAAGGACCACCATCTTGACCTTCGGGAAGCGGTCGAACATGCCGTAGTGAAATAAGGAAACGAAGGATTGCATCATGCCTTGAGCGACCAACACATCCATGTACCAAGTGAACGTAAAGTTCTCTTCGTTCTGCGCCAGTTCTTCGAAACGTTTGTGCACGTCGAGAGGGCCAGGATCAGCCGTCGGGTGGATCGCTAGTGGGACATCGAGTTCCTGAGCTTTCGCCCAAATCGGATCGTAGTCTGGATGTCCCGGAGACTTCCGTTGCCAGGTAAAAGGCAAAAAGAAACCGCCTTTCGCACCGGCCTTCACTGAACGCTCAAGCTCTTGTGCCGCCTCGATCGGATCTGTTTCCAAAGAGATATGTGCAATGGGTACTAATCGCCCGGCTGAATCCGCGCAGAAATCAACGATCCAGCGGTTGTACGCGCGGCAATGCGCAGTAAATAGTTCAGCGTCTCGCATCTCACCAAGAAACAATCCTAGCGTCGGATACAGGATCGTTTTGCTAATTCCTTCGCCGTCCATGCGCTCTACTCTCGCTGCCGCATTCATCGCGGCAGGAGGGGCCGTACCTTCGTAAGTCACCTCTGGACTCGGTGAGAGATCGTCGTTACCCATCGCGCCGAGTAAGCCCGGAAATCCCGGGTAGCCGGTCCAGGACGGCTTACCGTCAATTTCGATATATTCGAGGCCGTCATCGTTAGTTCGGATGCGTAACGCCCGGTCGCGATATTTTTCTTCCAGGTAGGTCTCCCACAAGTTTGCGGGCTCAAGTATGTGTCCGTCCGCGTCTATCGAACCTGCAACTGATACGCCATTTTTTTGTACCGCCATAGTCAGAGTCCCCTTTGATTGCGCCCCCAGTGAGCGACATTTCTCGCACCCATTGTGGGACATCTGCTCGAAGCCGGCTAGCATGCGAGTCAGACTGAATGAGATTGACCGATGGAACGCCTGTCTACGAATGCTCACAACGGCCCGGTTCTTAAAACTACGGAAAGCCGTCATTAACTGTGCGCGACGGATTTATGAACCACGTCGAATGACCAGACAACGCATTTGTCTGAGTGCTGCGGTGTTACTTGACGTTTGCAGCGTTACGCTTGGACTCAAATTATGATCAACTGCACGATGCAGCGGTCCCGTTTCGTTCTAATCGCTGAATGCTAAGCCATGGCTACATCGTTTGTTTACGCTTCTTAGCGCGCTTTCATTGATCTTGACACGCAAATGCCGCCATAAAATTATTCTTGGTCTTGTCTTTGCGACGCGCTTGTTCACCGTTCGAGCGCTTTAAAGTAAGCTGGTGGGATGATCAATTTATGCGATAAAGCCGCAGTCAGCGGCGTCGGTGAAACTGCCTACACGCGCGAGACCGACAGAAGCCAACTCAGTCTAACGCTCGAAGCCGCACTTAACGCAACCCTCGATGCGGGTCTCGATCCTAAGGACATCGACGGGGTTATCCCTTATGCCTCCGGCGGTGTTGTCGCGGAAGACTTCATCACGAATTTCGGCATCGCTAACTTACGCTATTCGGCGCAAACGCCGATGGGCGGCGCGAGTGCGGTAGCCGCATTGCAGAGCGCCATGATGGCCGTTGCCACTGGAGTCGCTAAGCATGTGCTCATTACGCTGGGTCGCGGCAGTATTTCAGGCGGACGGATCAGTGATCAACTCACTCGCATGCCGCAAATGCGCTTGGTGTCAGAATTTGAAATGCCGATTGGTACGAATGCGCCGGCGCAGTTTTATGCGCATATGGCGCGTCGGCACATGGAACTCTACGGCAGCACGAGCGAACAGTTTGCGGAAGTCGCGCTAACTTGCCGTGCCCACGCTCAGTTGAACGATCGCGCGATGATGCGTAAACCCATGAGTTTGGCCGATCACCAAAACTCCAGAATGATTGCCGATCCGTTTCGACTATTCGACTGCAGTCTTGAAGGCGCCGGAGCTGCTGCCGTGGTGATCAGCAGCGCGGAGCGGGCACAGGATCTCCGCCATGCACCCATTTATATCGGTGGGTGTGCAGAAGGCCATCCCGATTCGCCGAGTGCGATCACCCAACGATACGATCTCACGCGTCTCGGTATAGCGAATGCCGCACCCATTGCGTTTGAAATGGCCGGGGTGACACACGCGGATATTGATGTCGCGGAGATTTATGACTGCTTTACCTACATGGTGCTCTGCCAAATCGAAGACATGGGTTTTTGCGCGAAGGGCGAGGGTGGTCACTTCGTCGCAAATGGGCGGATCAGACTCGGCGGCGATTTGCCGATTAATACGCACGGGGGATTGCTCTCCGAGGCACACATGGGCGGCATGAATCACATCGTTGAACTCGTTCGACAATTGCGCGGTGCCTGCGGGGAGCGCCAAGTCACGGACGCAGAAGTGGGTTTAGTTACCGGGTTTGGCGATTTGGGTGACGGGTCGATCGCGATAATGCACCGATGAACGATTCCTACACCGAATTACCAGCAAAGCCTCGCCCGCAAATAGCGCTCGATAACCAACCCTATTGGGATGGGTTACGTCGCCACCAGTTGTTGGTCCAGCGCTGCGTGAAATGCGCGAAGCTGCGACATTACCCGCGTCCGATGTGCGATGCGTGCTATTCATTCGAATACGATTGGTTCGAGCTATCAGGACCGGCGACAGTTCATAGCTGGACGGTGACACATCACGCATTTCACCCTGGTTTCAAGCAGGATTTGCCCTACGTAACGGTTACGGCAGATTTGCAAGACGGTATCCGCTTGCAAGCACCCCTCGTAGGCGGTGATGCAAATTTAGCGATAGGTATGCCACTGGAGCTCGAGTTTATCGACGTCGATGCAGAACTAACTATCGTGTCGATGCGCATTCGCGCATGAAGCACGCGAAGGAGACGGCCCCGTTGACGCAACTAATTACCGATGAGATCCGTAACTGGATTGGGCGCGCGACCGAGCCCGTGCAAGTTGAAGTGTCGCGCAGAGACATCGTCAAATACTCGCTCGCCACGGAACAGCGTCTAGAAAAATACCTGCGTGGAGACGAAGCACCACCGATGTTTCTGTTCGGCGCCGATCGGCCGTTAACCCAAATTGCTGATTTAGGTCCGGATGGATTAATGCGCGACCCCTTACTGCCCGAGTTGCCGCTAAAGCGCGTGATGGCAGGCGGTATAAAGCAACGTTATTTTCGTGCCGTGATGCCGGGCGATGTATTGTCTATTTCGCGTCGTATTAGCAATATCTATGAGAAGCAAGGTTCGAGTGGCCCACTGATATTTGTAGATTATGAACTGAATGTTCGCGCGACGGACGGAGAGCTCGTTATGCAAGAAACTCAAAGTCGGATCAACCGATAGTGATGGCTAAACGCACGGACCTTCAGGTGGGCGAATCGTTGCCAGAGAGGATCCATCGAGCGAGTAATGTATCGTTGTTCTTGTATAACGCCGCGGTTTGGAATGCGCATCGCATTCACTATGATGAGACATACACAACCGAAGTCGAAAAACATCAAGGCGTTGTCATCGATGGGCCGCTGCAAGGGGACTGGTTGACGCAAACAGTTTTGGCGTGGCTTGGCGACGACGGCCGGATGGTCGAATTCCAATATTCGAATCGTCTCGCGGCGTATCTTGGTGAATCATTGACTGCCGGAGGCACAGTGAGTTCGATTGAAGGGAACACTGCAACGCTTGAGGTATTCATTCGCAATGAAGCAGGGCAGGTGATTACGCCGGGATCTGCTGTCGTGCATTTTACGAACTGAACGTGTCATCGAACAACGATCAATCGCCGTTTCATCGTGGCGAGCAAGCGATTCAAAACCGTGTGGGTGTTCGCGAACGAGTCGAGAAAATCGGCAATATTGCGATCCGAGACCACCTGCCGGACCAGCACCGCGAGTTTTATGCGCAATTGGCTTTTGTTTTCATTGGTGCGCTTGATCGACCAGGACGGCCGTGGGCTTCGATGTTGTTTGGGCGCCCGGGGTTCATCGAGTCACCTGATTCACGAACCTTGGAGGTTCGCACATCAATGATCGACGGAGATCCGTTGGCCGGGGAGCTCGCGCCAGACTCGTCGCTAGGTCTCCTCGGAATGGAGTATGAAACACGCCGCCGCAACCGTCTAAGCGCGCAGGTCATTGTTGCAGAGCCCAATCGATTGTCATTGCGAGTGGTGCAATCATTTGGCAATTGTCCTCAGTATATTCAGGCGCGCTCAGCAAGCGTGCTTGATGCTATCGACTGTCTAGGACAGGCGCGCGACATCCACGTAATTTCTAGCTTCGACGACAAAGCGTCTCAATTGGTCACATCGGCTGATAATTTCTACATCGCATCCCATCACCGGGAGGAGGCGGAATCGGTGAGCGGCGGTGCCGATGTTTCGCATCGCGGAGGTAAACCCGGTTTCGTGAAAGTGCTGGACGATGTGACGCTCCAATTTCCTGACTATGCGGGCAACAATCACTTCAACACGTTCGGGAACTTGCTACTAAATCCGCAGGCCGGGTTAACGTTTGTCGATTTTGAACGAGGTGATATCGTATTTTTTTCCGGCCGTACGGAAATCATATGGGAAGGCCCAGACGTCGAGAAGATTCCGGGTGCCAAGCGCCTGGTTCGCTTCACCTTAGAGCAAGGTCGACGAGTGACTAACGCTGTGCCAATTCGCTGGCACTTTCTTAGTTACTCCCCACGACTGGACCAGTTATCTGACTGACGGTCCAAGTATGGGGGCGTGCGTATACACCAACGACGAGGTCGGAGGTCGATCGCAGTAGTGAAATGATCGTTATTCGAAATTTCGACTCGGTTTCAAAGCTCCGATACCCGAATTGGAATGACTGCCCGCTAAATCCAACCGAAAACATCGTAAATAGTGAATCCCTTGTACAAATTCGTGCGCATCTTCCTCGTACCTGGCGCGGTATTTCAGTCCATCGTCGTTGGCGACGGTTACGGTACGGGTCGTGAAGTTGTTCAGTACTTCACGCGCTTCGGGCCCGCAGGCGGAGCGTTCGCGATACTCGTCGCATTCGCGATTTTCGCAATCGTTCTCGCGTTAACCTTCGAGTTATGCCGCCGTTTCAATGCCTACGATTATCGCGCGTTTTTTAAAGTCCTCCTTGGACGGTACTGGTTCAGCTATGAACTCGTTAGCGTCTTTATGCTGCTACTGACATTCGCAGTACTTATCGCGGCAGGAGTCGGGGTGTTGTCCGAGAGCTTTGGTGTGCCGCCATGGCTCGCGACGAGTTTCATTTTCGCTGCGATTGCCGTTCTGGAGTTCTACGGCCGCGATCTTGTGTTGCGGGTTCTAACATTCTGGTCGCTTGTTCTCTATGCGGTGTTTTTTTGTTTCATAGGAAAGATGCTTGTGGTTGCGCAAGACGGCATTGTGTCCGTGTTCGCGAGCGGCGGCGTTGAGCCGGGTTGGGCGATTTCCGGCTTCCAATACGGCTTGTATAACATTACGGTTGTGCCGTTCATTCTCTATGCGGCGCGCGCGTTCGAAACTCGCTCCCAGGCGCTGATCAGCGGCTGCGCTGCGGCCGCCATTGCGATCGTTCCGGCGGCGATATTACATGTCGCGTTTAGCGGCGCCGGTCTCGACTTATCAGACGCTGAGATCCCGGTGTTTTTAATTATGAAGTCGTACTCGATGCAGCTCTTAACGATCGCATTCTCGGTGATGTTACTCGGCACACTCATCGAAACTGGCGCGGGACTGATGCAAGGCATCAACGATCGAATTGATAGCCAACTGATCGACTACTCTCGTGCGCCGCTCGGAAAGGTCGGTCACACGCTTGTTGCGCTAGTGTTCCTCAGTTTAGCGTATGTGATCTCATCGTTCGGCATCGTTGATTTGATCGCCAAAGGCTACGGCTCTATGGCTTGGGCCCTTTTCGCGATTTACTTCATTCCGCTCGTAACCGTTGGGGTCTTGAAATTACGAGTGTAGTGGGAGTCGTATGAATAATGAATCTGAGGGCGACTCGCGGTCGCGCTCGCAGAATTCCTCGGGACGCGACCCGCAAATTACGAGCCGCGTACGGGTTCGCTAATTATTATTTCTAGCTGGCGAATTTCGTGGCGGCTTCTCTTGCTGCGCGAACTTTCTCATTCGTTTGATTGAATAGAATCTCGCGCCTCAGCTTTTCTTCTTCTTCGCTACGCTCTTTATCGGCTAATTCTTTAGCAACGTCCTTCCCTCGTTGCACCGCAGGACGCTCACCAACCTCATCGACCCAACGTTTCACGTTTGGGAAGCTCTGCCAAATTTCTTCGTCGATTAATCGGCCCAGTAGAAACGCCCACGACCAAATGATCATATCCGCGATACTATATTCGTCACCGCCAAAGTATCGGTTGACGGACAAGTGAACGTCCATTACGCCGCATAGCCGATCGACCTCACCGACGAATCGTTTGGTTCCGTAAACTAATTGACCCGGATCATCGGTGATATTTTTAGCGTAGTTTTTGAAATGATTGGCATTACCCATCATCGGGCCAAGATTTCCCATTTGCCAATGCAGCCATTGTAGAACTTTGTATTTACCGACTGGATTATCGGGTAGGAATTTGCCGGATTTTTCGGCCAAGTACTCCAGGATCGCGCCTGATTCGAATATGGCAAGGGGCTCGCCACCGCCAATAGGATCATGGTCGACGATTGCGGGCATGCGATTGTTCGGACTAACGCGTAAAAATTCGGGCTTGAACTGCTCCCCGCTACCGATGTCGACGGGAATGATTTTGTAATCCATCCCGCATTCTTCAAGCATGATAGTAACTTTCCAGCCGTTTGGGGTAGGCCAATAGTGCACGTCGATCACGGTTAACTCTCCGGTAGTTAGTGGTTTTTTAGTGTCTGGTCTGGCGTTCCAGCGTAAACCAGACGCAGACTTCGCGGCAAGGCAACGACTAGGCGTGCGCGCCTTCGATGGCGAGGATGCGGCGCGAATCAAATTCAGAAGTTCAAAGGACCCGGCTCCAACTCACAGGCGCGGGCCCTAGCCGCGTTGATAATGGCGACGGCTCGTGTCGGAATCCGGTTCGGTTGCGCGAGGCGACCATGCGGCGCAGAATCGGTGCGCCTCGCTGTATCGTGAGATAATCCAAACCAGTGCTAGCTATTGAGCTATCGAATTAATGCTTCAGCGTTCGACTCAATAATTTGCGTGTACTCTTCTGGGCTCGCCCCGAACCCGCCAATAATGACTTGGTCGACACCAATGTCGGCGAATTGTTTGACCTCATCCGCGCTTATCGGGACGCCAATTCCGGTCGACACGGAGAACGAGATCTTGCTCGGATCGCGCCCCGCCGCTTTAGCGAAACCTTTGATGCTCGCCATGTGGGCGGCCGCTGTTGTTGGTGTGACATTGACTCCCCACCAGCCATCTCCAACCTCACCGACTCGCCGCAATGCCGGTTCGCTCTCACCGCCAAATATTATCGGCGGATGGGGCGTTTGGACCGGTTTCGGATACGATCGCACGGGCGGAAACTTACAAAATTCGCCGTTATGTTCAGTCTCAGATTCAGTCCACAATTTTTTCATGGCAGCGAGATAATCGCGTGTTCGTCCTGCACGGTTCGGCCAAGGTACTTGGAGGGCTTCGAATTCTTCCCTCATCCAACCAATACCGACACCAAAATCGAAGCGCCCGCCAGACAATTTGTCCAAACTCGCGACTTCTTTTGCGGCGGTGAGCGGTTGGCGTTCCGGGAGTAGGCAAATACCCGTGCCGAGGCGAATTTTGTCCGTCACCGCGGCGGCGAATGTTAAAGCAAGAAACGGATCGAGAATGTCGATTTCCAAAGTCTCAAATGGCATACGACCGTCTTGAGAGTACGGATAGGTCGATGAGTACTTGTCCAGCAGCACAATATGCTCTGGTACCCAGAGAGAATGATAGCCAGATGCTTCGCAGGTCGTCGCAATGAGTTTAATAATTTCAGGCTGCGCAGCAATGCCGGCACCAATTCCAAAAAAACCTATTTTCATTCTGCTTCCTTCTTGTGGGTAGTTTCTATTCTGTCCGCCGATCCGCTTCAGTGAGCCGTGGGTCAAATATTACCGGTGTGGTCGGGTTGGCGGGTGAAAGTTCGTACGATGCATGAGCAGCGATTGTTCGCGATCGCGCCATTGTGGTCAACGAGGCGTGGTTCGCAGGGGTTGTAAAACGGGGCGGGATTGCAGGCGCCGTAAGCTGAATTCAGGACGGTCTTTGACTTGAGGGTTGTTCTCGGCCTGTTCGGCGTCCCGCAGCTCGTGCTCCCTGGACTTGAGTGTCGAAAACCGACTTATCTCTGTGTAGGCGAGAAAACTCCCATATAGGCATATGAAGACATATTTAAGAACTCGTTGAATATCAGTAAGATTAGCTGCTGTGCCACATCTGTGAGTATCTACGAGATAGTTTATGTACATAAAAACATATTCAAAATATTTTTGCCTAGTGTCCGGCTTATTACTTATCGCACCGTGTCACTCAGCCGAACCGACACCATGGCGGCTTCATGAAGCGTTAAATTCCCCTGCGTGGTTGAGCCTTAGCGGGACGCATCGAACCCGCTACGAGACCCTAGATTCTCAGTTCCGAGCAGGGCGCAATGGGGGCGACCAAATTTTAGTCATGCGCACGACCGTCATGGGCGCGTTGCATCACGGACCGTTTACGGTCGCAGGAGAATTGTTGGATGCGCGCGCCGCGCTGGACGACCGGGGGACGCCGATCAGCTCCGGGATCGTGAATCCAGCTGAGCTTCTGCAGGCCTATTTCCAGTGGGAAGCGGCAGACGTCTTCGCCTCGGGCGCGAAAAGCAATTTGCGTGCTGGACGTATCACAATGGACATTGGCAGTCGGCGGTTTGTAGCCCGCAATCGTTTTCGTAACACCAGCAATGCATTTACTGGTTTTGACTGGCAGTGGACAAGTGCAGCTGAGCGCAACGTCCGTGCGTTCTACACGCTACCCGTGAACCGTAAGCCCACTGTTGCGAGTGAACTGCGAAATAATACGGTGAAGTTTGATGAAGAAAAAAGCGATGTAAGATTTTGGGGTCTATTCGTATCTGAGCGCATGAGCTGGGGCGATGTGGCTGAGTTATATTACTTAGGCTTGGATGAAGACGATGCAAACGATCTTCAGACACGCAATCGGGATTTGAGCACAATCGGGTTTCGTTTATTTCGCGAAGCCGGAGTTTCTCAATTCGATTATCAAATTGAGTCGACCTTCCAATTCGGTGAATCGCGAACGTCAACGGCAGCGACAAATTTCGCCGATCTTGATCACTTTGCACATTTCCAACACGCCGAGATTGGGTATACGTTTAATCAGCCGATGCGTCCGCGCTTGACTGCTCAGTACGACTATGCGAGCGGCGACGAGAGCGCTAGTGATGACGACAACGACCGATTTGATACGTTGTTTGGTGCGCGACGTTTCGATTTCGGCCCGACCAGTATCTACGGGCCCTTTGCACGGGCAAATATCAACACGCCGGGACTCCACCTACAGTTGAAACCGCATTCCAAGGTCACAAGTTTCATCGCTTATCGTGCTTATTGGTTGGCGTCGGATAGAGATGAATGGACGACCAGTGCCGTGCGCGATGTAACGGGTAAAACCGGTAGTTTTCTTGGCCAGCAAATCGAAGCTCGAGTGCAATGGAACATTCTACCAGGCAACGTTTTGCTGGAATCAGGCATCGCCCATTTGTTCGCGGGGGAATTTATGGATGAGGCGCCGAATTCCAACAGGCAAGGCGACGCGACTTATTGCTACTCTCAGATCGGGATTACGTTTTAGATCTTATGGCGGAAATCACTGAAGGGTTCGCAACAGCCGCATCGCTTATTGCACGGCTTGACGGTGCGCTACTCGAGATCGTTGGCTTGTCATTGCGCGTGAGTCTCACAGCAGTACTAATCGGTGCCGTGATCGGACTGCCCCTTGGTGCGGCGATAGCGGTGGCGCGATTTCGCGGACGAAACTTCCTCATCATTTGTGTCAATGCCTTGATGGGGTTGCCGCCGGTGGTGGTTGGATTGTTGGTGTATTTGAATCTATCGAATGCCGGTCCATTCGGATGGCTTCAGCTGTTATATACACCCACGGCGATGATTATTGCTCAGATGCTTTTGGTTACACCGATCATTGTTGCGTTAACGCGACAATTTGTTGAGGACGCGAACGCCGACTACGACGAGGAATTGCGTTCGATCGGCGTTCGCGGCGCCGCGAAACTCATTACGCTAATTGTAGAAGTTCGGCACAGCTTGCTCACGGTTGTGTTGGCAGCCTTTGGTCGAGCGATTGCTGAGGTGGGCGCGGTAATTGTTGTTGGCGGGAACATCAATCACATCACCCGCGTAATGACAACGGCCATCGCGCTAGAAACATCTAAAGGAGAACTCGGACTGGCTCTCGCCCTTGGCGTGATACTCATGGCGATTGCCTTTACGGTTAACGCGATGGCGACGTTGATTAAACGGATCGGGCCGAAATCCTATGGCAGATGAACAAAGCGTGGCCACGACATTGGACACACGCGTTATTCACGACTCTTTGATTCTCCCTGTACGGGTGGAGAATCTCGTTTACGAAATAGATAAAGCTCGAATCATTAATTCTTTGAATCTCGAATTGTCTGCCGGCGGATGCACTGCGATTCTCGGCTACAACGGCGCCGGGAAAAGCGTGTTACTGCGATTGTTACACGGTTTATTAACACCGACTTCCGGAACCATACGATGGTCGGGGAACTTTGCTCTTGAATTTGTGAGGCAGCGCCAATCGATGGTCTTCCAGTCGCCCGTCTTGCTACGCCGATCTATCGAAGCAAACATTCGCTATGCTTTGACGAAACGCGGCTTCAAAGGTGAGATACGCACGCAACGGATTGAAACAGTGCTCGATCAGACGAATTTGTCGCGCATTCGGCAGCGCCAAGCGATGGTTTTATCTGGCGGCGAACGGCAGCGTGTGGCGATCGCGCGCGCTCTAGCCGTCGAACCAGAAATCTTGTTTCTCGACGAGCCGACGGCCAGTCTTGATCCGGCGGCAACGATTGGCATCGAAGACATATTAGTTCGTGC
This sequence comes from Gammaproteobacteria bacterium, assembly GCA_047611805.1. Lineage (GTDB taxonomy): Bacteria > Pseudomonadota > Gammaproteobacteria > UBA11873. Next base: position 4,296 of record JBLFWX010000098.1, on the reverse strand, counting down.
CCGCAACGAAGGCCGAAAATTAATTATGGTCACGCAGAGCGTGGGACAGGCCGAGCGATTGGCCAATGACATCGTCTTTATGCACCACGGACAGGTCATGGAACACAGCTCGATCGAGGAATTTCTAGCTACGCCAAAGTCGGCAGTCGCGCAGGCGTTTATTGAAGGGAAGTTATATAAATGAGAGGGGTTCTAATGTTTGCGAGAGTTTTCGCTTGGGTGCTATGCGCATGCGTGCTTAGTTTTAGCGTGACAACGACGGCCACGGACCTACCGTATATCGTGTTGCAATCGACCACGTCGACGCAAAATTCCGGATTGTTCGATCACTTGTTGCCAATGTATCGTGAGCTGACTGGTGTTGAAGTGCGCTCTGTGGCGGTCGGAACGGGACAGGCGCTGAAAAACGCGGCTAACGGTGACGCCGACGTGTTGCTCGTACACGCTAAGGGTGATGAGGAGAAATTTGTTGCCGATGGTTTTGGCGTTGAACGATTCGATCTCATGTACAACGATTTCATCATTCTTGGTCCGCCGGCGGACCAAGCCAAGATACGCGGATCAAAAGATATCGTGGAGGCGATCAAGAAAATTGCGCGAACTGAAGCTATATTTGCATCGCGCGGCGACGATAGTGGCACACATAAAAAAGAACGTGCGCTGTGGGCCGTCGCCGGTATTGACGTTGACGCCGCGAGTGGCCGTTGGTATCGAGAAACGGGAAGCGGCATGGGAGCGACCTTAAATATCGCTACCGGTATCGGCGGATACGTTTTAGCAGATCGGGCGACCTGGATCAGTTTTAAGAATAAGCGAGGACATGAAGTTCTGGTTGAAGGCGATCCGCAGCTTTTCAATCAATACGGCATCATCCTAGTGAACCCAGAGCGTCACCCGCATGTGAAGGCGGAGTTTGCTCAGGCATTTATCGATTGGGTGTTGAGTGAGGCGGGACAAAAGGCGATAGCGGATTTCAAAGTCGACGGGCAACAATTGTTTTACCCGAACGCGAAAACCTCGCCACAATAGAATCGCAACAGAGTCAGAAATAGTCGTGCTCGGGATATCGACGAACGAGAAGGACGACACGTACTTGCCCCTATAGTGACGAGCAAGATCGCGATACTCATGGTGCGCGGTATACCACCAGAAAATAAGGCACTGACTCTAATCTACTGACAGCGAGGGTAGGATGATGGCGGACAAAGTTTGAATTGTCACAGGTGTTGGCGACGGTACCGGTCGCGGGGTAGTTGAGCGGTTTGCAGCCGGCGGTTACAAAGTTGCGATGGTGGCTCGTGATGCCGACCGATTGGCGCGTTTCGCCGCAGAAATGCCGGGTACCACTGCGTATGCCTGCGATGTACGGGACGCTGCCGACGTCACCTCAACAGTCGTGGCAATTGCAGAGCAGTTAGGCGCCCCAACCGTGCTGATTAACAACGCCGTGAGTTTCGATTCATTGTTTGGGACTTTTCTCGACATAGAACCCGCCACTGTGCAGCAGAATTTCGAAGTGAATACGATGGGTCTGCTGCATTGCGCTCGCGCTGTCACGCCCTACATGTTGGACGCAGGAACCGGTGCGATCATGGTGACTGGCAATACGTCGGCGCGCCGTGGCCGAGCAAATTTCGCGGCATTTGCGCCGACGAAAGCAGCACAGCGGATCCTCGCGGAATCAATTGCCCGATCGCTTGGGCCACAAGGCATACATGTGTCTTTTATCATGATCGATGGCGGCATCGACATGCCATTCGCTCGGGAACTGCTACCAGACAAGCCGGATGAGTTCTTCATCAAACCATCGGCAATCGCCAATTCCATTTGGCACGTCGTCCACCAAGACCGTTCGGCTTGGACATTCGAGCTAGATTTAAGACCGTACTGTGAAAACTGGTGAGCGCTCGCTAGAGCGGATCGGTATTCGCCAGCGGCATTGTGCCGCGGCTAGGCGCGTTCGATATGGCCACGACAAATCGCTCGCCGATTCCATTCGGCACCTTAGGCACGAAGACCGGTCGGCGAAGACAGGTGAACACCGGCTTGAGTGTGAGAAGCCACGAGCGGAATTTTGCCACGGCTAGAGTCGTTTGAACTGGGCACAACAAATTCCCATCTTTAAGGCTAGAATGCCGGGAGCATAGTTCCCTCAGGGTGAAGGTGAATTCGTTCTCCATGCAAACGAACGCGATGGAAGAACCTCAATGCACAAGCGAATCAATAGTCCTTGATACACCAACGAACCATAGCAAACGAGGTAGACACATGAAGCTTTTTCTAATCTTGTGCACGACGCTATTTGGATATTCTGTATACGCAGACGACGTTATCGACACGCATTCGGATTGCCAGGCAGCTAATGGGATCACACCCATTTGCGGTTTTCTTCCGCCGGAAGATCTGGACGTTGTACCCGGTGGTAAAGCAATAGTGGTTGGTGGTTTTAATCTTGATGACGAAAACGGGGACATCCGGATCCTGCACCTGGATGACAACTCGATCGAGACAATCTACTCGCCCGACATGATGGGATCGGCTCCTGCTGCGACGGATGCAGCGCCATGGGGCGACTCGGCTTGTCCTGGGCCACCGACGGGGTTTGCCGCGCACGGTATCCATCTCTCTAAGAATGCCGGCGGCAACTACACGTTGTTAGTTGTAAATCACACCTCGCGCGAAGCGATCGAGTGGCTTGAACTCATCGATCATGGTGGTAGCTTCTCGGCGCAGTGGAAAGGCTGCGTCATCATCGAACCGGAGCTATGGATCAACGACATCGCAATGCTGCCGGACGGTGGCTTCGTCGCGAGCCACATGATGCCGTTCAATATCCGCAAGAGCTTGTTTGATCGTCCGACAAATGACGGCGTCGAAAGTGGTTACGTCGTCGAATGGCAGGCGCAGACGGGTTGGAAAAAAATCGCAGGAACCGATGGTGCATTACCTAACGGGATTCAGATTTCGGCCGATGGCGCGACGATTTACAGTAATCACTACCTTGCGAACCAAGTCGTAGCAATCGATCGCGCGAGCGGCAAAAAATTATGGACCGCTCCGATAAACGGAGGGCCGGACAACAGCAGCATCACGGCCGACGGCAAGTTGCTCGTCGCGTCTCATTTGGTGACGCTTCGCACACTGCGCGATGAATGCCTTGGCAAGGATGTTCCGTACTGTGGTCTCGAGTTTGTGATTTCCTCAATCGATACGACGAGCGGTGCCGTGACCGAATTGGTAAGGCACAAGGGTGCACCCTTCGGCGGTTCAACGGTTGCGGTTGAAGCGAATGGTTCCTTGTATTTAGGGTCGTTCGCGGGCACTCGAATCGGGAAAATTACATTGCCGTAAACTGGCAAAGACGAGCATCAAAATCTACCTAGGATTACGAGGATGGTCGACAATGTTAAGTAACCAGCGACGCGATCGGCGCTCGTCGTCGTCGACGTGCAAAGCTGCTTTACGTAGCCGACGGGTAGCTTTGATGCCGCACTAGCGAGCGGCAAGGTCGCGGATTTTTATCACCGAGTGGACGACGTGGTGATACCCAGTCTGCAACGCCTGTTAGCCCATTTTCGTGTGCAGCAGTGGCCGATTTACTTTACCGAAAGGGGGGCGCTGCGGGCGGACGGCGCTGACTCTACCGCTTGCATTACGCCGCATCAATGAAAGCCGTATCGCGTCGAGCGGCAAACCGGCGATTCCATCTCTCGACAACGACACTGCGCGTACGGACGAGCGGATTGCCCCAGAGCCTGGAGAAGTCGTTTTTCGTAAGACCACAACGGGTACCCTGGGGTCATCAACCTCTGGGCAGAATTTGCTTTCATTGGGTTATTCGTCCGTGTGTGTCGCCGGGATCGTGACTGATTGTTGTGTATCGCAAACCGCGCGGGAACTTGCAGACATGGATTTTGATGTAACCATCATTGAAGGCGCCTGCGCGTCTTATGTCGGCGCCCATCATCGTGCCGTGCTCGAAATATTCGCTAATTATTACGGCTCGGTGAATTCGGCAGACCGGATCATTGCAATGGCAAACTAAGGGGCGCCGATCCGGAGATCGACGCCCAAGCCAATTTATCGCTGTAACGGCGGCAGACCAGCGGCGGATTTTGCGAGTCGAACAAGACTAGTGAACTCGGCGCGATAACCGAATTGATCTTGCCCCTTCGAACTTTGCGCTAAATCTACGACGTCGTCGTAAGTGTAAGCGCCCGTGTACCGTCCGCCGCGCAGCAATTGACCAAACGCCGCCACTACTGTTGCAAACTGCGCCTCGCGTGGTGCGTTGGT
>JBLFWX010000097.1:0-17994 GCA_047611805.1 Gammaproteobacteria bacterium | reverse complement strand
GTCACAGCGCACTGGACAGACGCACCCCGGATGCGGTGTACTTTAAACTGGCTACCTGCCAAATGGCGGCCTGAAAACTCACGAAGATTCCACTTATAGCGCTGTCCAATTTTTGGGGTCCACTTCTTATTTCCGTATGCACTGAATGCATGCGAACCAACCAACACGCCTCCGGCAGCGAATACACCAGCACCTTCAAGTAAAGCCAAGACACGACCCGATAGTGGTTCAATTGTATTCGCACCACCTGCGACCCACATGCTAACCAGATTTTCACGAGGCTTGCTTTCTCTTTTCGCATCTTTGATAAGTTTTTTTTCTTGCTCTATTACTTCAAGTAATTCATCCGTTTCCCGGCCTAATGAAAGCTCCGTCATCGTGCGGCCGATTTTCACCCTTCGAATCCAATAAAATTTCCATGCAGTTTCATTTCTCTTGAAGCTAACATCAGCAATAGCGGGTGAAGGACTACTTATCTGCTCTAAAAGTTGTGCATAAAGTAAACATAAGCTTGGCGATAATTCTCTAGTTTTGTCTCTCACTGCAACTATTTACCCCTACGCCGTAATTCAGGGGTAAATATAAGATTAAGCTTATGTTTTGCTACTATGTCTGTAATATTTGCACCTAATTTTAATTTTCGGGGTAAATTATCTTATAACCTGCTGTTTTGTGTTTTTTTTACCTACAGAATTCGCTTGGATGAACGCACGGGACGTGCTGTGTGGCGGGTGTTACGTATCTAGGCCTTAGACGAGACTCTACAACCGCTCAGGGACCACGCGGACGCTTAACCCAGAATAAAACCACCTCTGAGGCCTTCAGCGACGTCCTCAACAAGAAGCGCGTCGAGATCAGCATGGAAGGGAAAGACCGCTGGGGGATACCGTGTCCGTTGAGAGGCTATGGCGCTACGTCAAATACGCGGACGTCCACCTTAAAGCGTACGAAAACATCACCCACCCTCGCCAATCGTTGCATCTCTATCGAAACTTTAGAACGCTGAGCGGTGCCACCAATCACGCAACCGGCAAATGCCAGACGGTCGGCACTATGATGCTGTCAAACCAGCAACCTAACCCCGAGGAAGCACCTATCGACATGTCCAATTTTCAGGGTCCGTTACTAACTTGAGTTAATTGGGCAATGGACCTTCATAGTTTCACGTTACGCAAGCGCAACGCGTTTGCTATTACGGACACAGAGCTCAAACTCATCGCGCCGGCGGCAAACATGGGGGATAACAAGATCCCAAACACTGGATACAAAGCACCCGCCGCGATCGGCACGCCGATGCCGTTGTAGATGAATGCGAAAAATAAGTTTTGTCGAATATTTCGCAGGGTGGCTTTCGATACGGAACGCGCCTTTACAACGCCACGCAAATCGCCGTTGACTAAGGTGATGTGTGCGCTTTCCATTGCGATGTCGGTGCCTGTTCCCATGGCGATGCCAACGTCCGCTTGGGCGAGGGCCGGCGCATCATTTATCCCGTCTCCGGCCATCGCGACAATGTGTCCTGCATCTTGAAGTGATTTCACCAGCGCGTGCTTTTGTGCTGGCAAGAGTTCCGCGTGCACTTCGTCAACGCCTAGACGGGTGGCTATCGCGTTTGCTGTGATCTGGTTGTCCCCAGTTGCGATAACAATTTTCAGACCGGCTCGGCGTAATGAATCTATCGCCGACTCGCTCGATGGTTTTATCGGATCAACGACGACTAGCATTCCACAAAGCATGCGATCCAGCGCCACCCAAATAACCGTTGCGCCGTTGGCGCTATGCGAGTCGGCCAGTGCGCGCACCGAAGCAAGGTCAACGCCATTTGCCGCCATCAGGCCGGCGTTACCGACGAGCACTTCTAACCCGTCGACACGCCCGCGGGCGCCTCTACCCGTGATAGATTCGAATTCTGACACGGGTCGCGGCACGATTGCCCGCGCACTTGCCCCATCCAGCACGGCCTGGGCCAACGGATGCTCACTTAACTTTTCGATACCCGCGACGATGCCGAGTAGTTCGTCAGCAGACTGAGTGGAGAAGGTCTCAATAGCTGACAAGCTGGGTCGCCCTTCCGTCAAAGTCCCAGTTTTATCGCAGATTAATACATCGACAGCGCTCATGGTTTCTAAGGCCTCGGCGTCGCGAATTAACACGCCTTCCCGCGCGCCCCGCCCGATACCGACCATCACCGACATGGGCGTTGCCAACCCCAGCGCACAGGGACAGGCGATAATTAGGACTGATACGGCTGCCACCAACGCGTAGGCCATTTTTGGTTCAGGACCAACAACCATCCACAGACCGAACGCGATAATCGCAACGCCGACGACGATCGGGACAAACCATCCTGCGACCACATCGGCCGTTCGTTGAATCGGTGCTCGCGAACGTTGCGCGGCGCCAACCAATTCGATGATCCGCGCAAGCAATGTGTCCTCCCCAACGAGCTCAGCGCGCATCACCATACTGCCGGTCTGGTTCAACGTGCCGCTACGCAACTTATCGCCGATACTTCGTTCCGCCGGTAGCGGCTCTCCGGTGAGCATCGACTCATCGACAACACTCGAACCTTCTAGCACTTCTCCATCGACCGGGATTTTCTCTCCTGGCTTTATCCTTAGGCTGTCTGCGACCTTAATCTCAGCCAGAGATACCTGGCGCTCGCTACCATCGACATCAATGATTGTCGCGTCCATTGGCGTTAGATCGAGCAGGTCTAATAAGGCCCGCGATGTTTGGCCGCGGGCACGAAGCTCTAGCACCTGCCCTAGCAAGACCAAAGTAATGATGATTGCTGCGGCTTCGAAATATAACGGTGCACGACCTGATGCGTCACGCAGGCTTTCTGGAAGCGCGCCAGGAAACACTAGGCACAACATAGAAAAACCAAACGCGACCAAAGTGCCGATGGAAATTAACGTCCACATGTTCGGCGCGCGCGTAATGATCGAACGCCAACCGCGCGCAAGAAACGAGCGGCCACACCAAAACAGCACGGGCATGGTGAGTAGCGCCTGCGACCAGTCAAATAATTTGTTGCCCAACCACGCGCGCGGATCGGCGCCCAGCATCGACTCACTCATGGTGAGAACGAATACAGCGGCACTGAACGGCACGCTGATCCAAAACAAGCGCCACATCTCTAGGTATTCGCTATCGTCTTCCAGCTCGCGCCGGTCGATTGATACGGGTTCCAAGGCCATGCCACAACCCGGACAGTCGCCTGCTTCGTCGGCCAACACCTTGGGACACATGGGACAAATATATTGCCCTGGTTTGGCCTTGCGATATTGACTCGCGCCTGGGTCGGTTTGCGGATGATGCGAATGACAGATTTTTTGGGTCATAGAAATAGAAAATTCTCAAAGAGTAGGATGACGAGCGAATGCCTCGCGATCACTGGTATTAGATCGCACCACCAGCGCATTGTCGCAACAGCGTCTAGCCGATCCGTTACGGAATTTATGCGATCGAAATCAATTAATCACCGTAGCTTGGCGCTTGATGAATAATTTCACCGTCACGTAAGGTGAGTAGCACATCGATATTTCGGATTTCATCCACCGCGCAGTTCATTAAATCGCCGGAGAGCACGACGAGATCCGCCCGTTTGCCGACTTCCAGCGAACCGATCTCGTGTTCCATGCCCAGTGCGTAGGCCCCATTGATGGTGAAAATTCGTAACGCTTCTTCGCGCGAAATATGCTGCGACTCACCAATGCAACGACCCGTCAGTCCCGCGTGGCGAACAAGAGATTGCCACAAAGTGAACATGGCATCGCGTGGCCCCCAGTCCGTGCTCTGGCACACGGGCACGCCGGCATCGAGCCATTCACGCAGCGGAATCGCTCGCTCAGCATAGGCTGGGCCGAGCCGTTGTTCGTAGACTTCCGCGCCTTTGCCCCAGATGAAATTGGTGCTCGTCGTCGGAATCACGCCAAGTTCGGCGCAGAGCTGGATGTGCTCCGGAGTTGGGAATTCACAGTGCTCGATGATAAATCGTTTATCTTTAATCGAGTCGCTCACGTTCGCTACCTTCAATGTCTCCAGCGCCAGCCCGATTGATGCGCGACCCGCGCATTCCGTATGAAGCCGAAAGTCGTGGGCGATAGCGAGTCGCACAAGCTCGGCATACTTGTCTGGCGGCATCAGCGTTGATGGATTGACGATATCTCCAAAAGGTCCCGGATATGGCGCATCGTTGGCGGCCGCGCCATGCCAGTAAGGACCATCGAGACCGGCGCTGATCCCGACAACTTTTAGCTGAGAGGTGCCCAACCCACCACCGGCCGCGAAGCGCAAGGTGCTGAGAAATGCCTCGATTTCAGGCACGCTAGCGCTGCCATCAATTTCGAACGTGAAAAAAACGCGCAGCGGCAATGCGCCCTCTTCGATCAGTTCTGCGTAAGCGCGCAACTCCTCCGGATGCGTTAAATGTGCTTCGAGTAAGGTCGTTGTACCCCCCGCAGCGAATTGCGGGCCCAGTGCGCGAATGCCAGCAAGACGATCGGCATAGCTCGGTTGCGGTATCACGTCGGCTATTCGCTCGTAGAACGGATACGGGTTGTACAAAGGTTGCATCGCCCCGCGCAGTTCACCGGTCATCTCGCCATTGACGTCGAGAACGATTTCGATCGGCGCGTCGGTTTGCGTAGCGGCGGTTATCCCGGCTAAGTTTAACGCCGCGCTATTTAAGATCGCAGAATTCGGCACGCGGTTTGTCGGCGCCATGATGTAGATCGGATTGTGAGGTGCCACCTGATCGAGTTCCGTTCGCGTAGGAAGCTCGGCCGCCGCACGAATTGCTTCGAAGTCCAGAAAGTACGGTGCAGTCCCAATGGGGGTGGTGATCAACCACTGCCCGGGCGGGGCGGATAACACGGCGGCTTCGAGCTTGGCAATAATTGTTGCCTTGCTTAGCGCGCCGCCTAACTGGACCTTCAATTCATCGAGGCCAAATAGCGCTATGTGGCCATGCGTATCAACGAAACCTGGGGTTATTGATTTCCCCTCGAGATCGACGACTTTTGCCTCACCACAAGCGGCCCTCACTTCCACGTTCGAACCGACGGCCCGAACGACCCCTCCGTCAATCCACAGGGCTTCGGCAAGCGAGAATGAGCGGTCCACAGAAATAATCTGGCCGTTTATAAATGCTATATTCTCGCTCTTCGTCGGCATTGTTGATCGACCGCTTGTTGTTTAACCGCTCGAGATACTAGCATTGACGGATGCCGCTTGGGCATCACGGGCCGGCATCATAAGATGGTCAGCCACACTGCTCCAGTCAACCGAAACCAGAAGGAATAAGCGCCTATGACGAATCAAGCCGCCACCGCGGGCTATGTAATGAACCAAACGATGCTGCGGGTGCGTGACCCGGATGCGTCTGTCACATTTTATCGTGACATCCTAGGCATGACGTTACTCGATCGATTCGATTTCGAAGAAATGAAGTTCTCGCTCTATTTCATGGGCTATTTGGAAGCCGGCGAGACGATTCCGTCGGATAAGGCCGAACGCGCAAAGTGGCTATTTGGCCGCGCGGCACTTGTCGAAATCACCCATAATTGGGGCACGGAAAGCGACAAAGATTTTGCCGGTTACCACGATGGCAACGCACAGCCACAGGGCTTTGGCCATATTGGTATTTCCGTACCGGACGTTTATGCCGCTTGCGAACGATTCGCCGAGCACAACGTCGAGTTCGTGAAACGCCCCGACGATGGAAAAATGAAAGGGCTGGCTTTCATCAAGGATCCGGATGGTTACTGGATAGAGATACTAAGCCCCCACGGACTGAGCGCGATCGTCGCTGGCTAAGAAAGCAAAAAAAACCGGCGCGAGCCGGTTTTTTTCGATGAATATCGTTCTCAAGGATGGCTTTGTACGCTGAATTCCGTCCCACGGGTGTCCGTCGCATCAGCCACTGCCGCAGCACCGATATCGCCGCCGCCAAGATGATTGATTACTTCATAGCGGACAACGTTCGACACGTGTGCCCGATCTGAATGAGTTAGAAATTTCCGGTAGGCGGTTTTAGCGTTATTCTTCAGACCTAATGCATCACTGGTGATTCCGATGTTCAATAGCACCATCGGATGATTTGGCGCAATTTCTTGCGCGATCGTCAAGAGCTGCATCGCCGTGCGCCACTCGTTGCGTTGCGCGGCGATCAATGCTCGATGGATCCAGATTTCCACAACCTGACTATTTCTCGATAACGCTTCTTCCAACGCACGTTCTGCGGCGGGTAAATCTCCGGTGATTAGATAACTGCTGCCAAGCCAAAACCAAGGTCGCCAATCGTCTGTTCGGTCTTTCACGAGGTCTTTTAGGATCGTAATCGCTAACTCGTGCTGTCCGGTCTTAAACAAGAGGCGGCCGTGCGCTAAAGCAGCACGCGGATGCGCCGCATCTGCGTCCAAAGTATCGCGAATTAATTTGAGCGCCTGTTCAGGGCTCCCTTCTCGCTCTGCCCGCGATGCGGACAAAAATAGTCGGTCCGATTCCGGCGCAACATCTGCCACAAGATCAAAATGGGATGCATTGGGATCATATCCTGGCACAAATCCAACGGCAGGTAGATTATTGCGCGGCTTTTCTTCGGCCTCGGATCCGGGTGCTGCGATCTCTGCAGCTGGCTCGCTTATCGCCGGGCCAATTTCCGCAGCTATTGCGGGTGCAACAGAGTCTAGCGATTCTAGCGTTTGTTCGGCAATGGCTGGGTTTGCAGACAATAACAAAGCCCATCCGAGGAAAATTTTGCATGACATCGCTATTCTCGCTTAACGTGACGCGGTCAGATCCGGCGTATTAACCAAGCGCGCCGTTAGGAACATGACAAGTTCCTTTTTGCCGCGAACTTGATAGTTGCCCTTGAATAGATTCCCGACCAACGGTATCGAAGACACACCTGGCACCGAACGTTCCGTATCGCTTTCCTGATCTTGAATGAGACCACCGATCACGATCGTTTCCCCACTGCGCACGCGTACCAGGGATGAGGCTTGGCGAATATCCAAGTTTGGCGCACTCGAACGTACCTGGCCATTCGCTTCGAGCACTTGCGAGATGCTCGATACTCGCGTGATGACGGGCGACACGTCGAGCATGATCCAACCACTGGCAGAAATCTGCGGCGTTAGCGCCAAGACGATCCCTTCAGTGACAACTTGCGGTATATCTTCGGACTGGGTAGTCGAACCTGCTGATGTCGTGTCGATGCTCAGTTCGCGCCGGAAAAAAGTCCGATCCGTGCCGACCTTGATCATTGCGGATTGGTTATTGAGTGCGCGAATTTGCGGTTGAGAGACGATTTTCACGGCGCCTTGTTCGCGCAGCGCGTCCACTAACGCCGAGAACTCAAGCGTGTTTCCCGCGATGTTGAAGACGTCTAAGGATAAGGACGGTAATTTCCCGACGAAACCGCCGGCTGGTTGTCCGATGATGCTGTTTGAATTGAGATTGAAACCGAGCCCATCTGCGGTCGGCCCGCTAAGCCGCGACCAATCAACGCCTAGGCTAAAATCATCGTTCAAAGTCACTTCAACAATACGTACATCAATGTCGACTTGACGATGGATCGCGCGATTTATCTCGGCAATGTATTGCCCTATTTGCCGCACTCGCGGAAATCGATCCGACACCTGAACGGTTCCGGACATACGATTGACTACGAGGCGACCTTCGGGAGAAACCAATTCGCTAAGTTGCCCCTCAAGCTCGCCCCAAAATTCTACCGTGTCGTTTTGTTCTATCGTAATGGCGCCACTCTCTGAACCGCCGCTGTCGCCACCATCGCCACCTCCGGAGCCACCGCCATCGCCGGAACTAATTTGCGCAAGACTACTGCCAGAACCACTGCGAACTAGCCGAATATAATCGATGACGTAGTCCTTTGTTTGCCACGATTTAACTCGGATTAAAGATTGCTCGCGTTCCCAATATAATCCGACACTATCGAGCATCGCCTCCATCGCTTGATCGAATGGAAGGTCGTGAAACTCCGCCGTTATAGACCCGGTAATATCGTTGTCCACGACAATATTGAGTTTGTAAGCCTCGCGGAATACTTGTAGCGCTTGTTGAATTGGCAAGTTTTGTGCGACGAAGCTATATAGCCTCCCCGTAGACTCATCCGGCGTCGTGTCACTAAACTCGGGCAGGGAGAGCCGATTCAGGAGTCCGATATTCGGCGGTGTACCGGCTCCTCTAGCCGGCGTGTATTTTTCCGTGACTGCGCGGGTTTGCGTGCCTATTGGGACCGTCGGATCGACGGGTGCATGCAACGCACAGCCGGTCAAGGCGACGAGTAACGTGAAGGTAACCGCCACCCTCATTGCGACGCTCCCGCCCACGGAATATTGCGGATTCGTTCGCCCAGTTCCTTGATCGCAACCGTTCGTCCGTTAATCTCTGCAACCCGACCGTCGTTAGTCGTCGATCCTAAACGAACGATAGCGCCATCAATCACCGCGATTCGCATGTTCTTTGCGATCACGACGGCGGTTACTGTCGAATCAGGGAGCGAAACTTCGTCCGACTGCAGCGCTCGGAGCGCCTCACCTGGTTCAGTTAACTCAAGCCTCGTTGTTTGTTCTAGCGAGAATGGATTCCGACTGACCGAGGGATTCCATCCAAGTGTATTTAGGTTTTCGGGCGTTACCATCCCGCCAACGGCTACGCGCTCGGCACGTTGTCTATCCAGGGTCTCGTTATTCGTTCCAACTGTGCGGGGCGCTAATGTCATATCACCTTCGAGTCCGGCCGCAGGTACCACCATTGCTGAACCGAGATCATTGCCGTCCATTAGAGGGCCGACGATATTAAATCCACAAATCGCTAGCGCACTGCTTCCGAGCGCTAACACAACCCACTTATTGCTGAAAAATCGACTCATGAACTAACAACTTCCAACCCTTCAATTGTCGCGGCGTCTTCGCGCTCTATTGGCGCCAAGGACGGCATCGTTGCCGTCGCTTCAAACATCCACACGTCGTAATCCATTCTTAGAATTCGCACTTGACCATTTTCCGCTTCCATCTCTGCCATCGTGAGTTCTTTGAGATGAGGATCCCGATCGATATCGAATAAGTGCTGTAGCAAACGCGCGTATCCATCATTAGCGGCCGATTGGACGTTAATCTTTACTTCAACGGCGAGTGGAATTCGAACGATCCCGTCTATTTCCGATGCGACCGGCTGATCGGACATCTGGTAGCTGAACGTTAACCCGGCTAAGCGCGCGAGCTCCGCTTGTTCGTGCAGCCAATTAGCGAGAGCCGGGTAACCGGCGATCACACGGCCGAGAGATATTTCAATACCTTTCTCAAGCGCTGCCTCCTCGCCAGCATCGAATGCTTTTTCAAGACGATCGAGTTCCCGCATGAGACGCGCTTCCTGCGCGACCGCGTTGAAATGCAGATGCACAGGCGCCATTCGCGATTCGACGCACCAGTAAACCCACCCCGTGCAGCACACGATCAGTAAGCCCAACAAAACCAAACCTCGATACGGTTGCACTAGGCCGCTGACAATCGGCTTAACCAGCACGTCGACCTTTAATCGCAGCGCAGGTGAGATCGGCAAGGGTCGAAAATTGCGACGGCGCTCCGCACCGACTTCACTCACTGCCCGACAACTCCGCTAAGGCGAAACCCGATGCGACCCGTTTCCGCGGCACGCCCTTGGTGGAGCATGCCAATCCACTCGGCGCGCCAATTATCTCCTACTGAGGCGAGCCATGGCGCGGACTCAAGGGACCGCTCAATGTTGACCAAGGTCGCAGCCGAGCGGGCTAGGGTCGGGGTCGTCGCACCCTCAATCTCGAAGTTCCACCGCCGTTCGTCGAGCTGCAACTTCGCCTTTGAGAGCACGGCTTCCGGCGGCACGATTTCATCGAGCCGCGACAAGAACCAAGCCGGTAACGGGGGGTGCCGTGGGTTAAGCAACTCAACTTTTCGCTGCAGCGCATTCAATTCAGCGGAACGCTTTTCGAACGCGCTCCGTTGCTCGAGCAAACTGTCGACCCTTCTGACGAGTGCTGGATCGGTCGCCGACTGATTCCACACGAGTATCTCAACCCAAACGGTCGTCACGATCGCGCAGAGCACAGCCGCGACTGCTAGCCACGACGTCGATCGCACTGCAAGCTTGCAGTTGATCGTTCGCCGGACTGAGCGCGGGATAAAATTGCTGCTACTGTCATTGGGGAGTCGACTCACCTCATGGGCCCAGAACACCGATTGCGTACCTGGTTCGTAGGCCACGACAGGAAACGATACATGCGCGCCGATAACCTCTGCGGCCGAACTGGCTTCCACGCCCATCAACAACACACTAGCGATATTTCGATTTCGCTGTTTGACGTAAAGCACCGTGCGATCGATATCAAGGCGCAGTCGATCCAAATGATCTTCGCGCCAGTGATATTTGAGTTCACGGACGAAAATCGCCTCTCCTTGTGGGGTCGTCACAACGAATTCGATCCGCGACTCGAACAACGCAACAACGAGCAAGACGTCGTTAGGTTCTCCGAGATGGACAGGCAAATGCTGCACCATCACGTCCGTCAGCGGCACCATGCGTGTCGGCACAATATGACTTTCGTGACAAATCCGCAGCACCGCATCGAGGATGCTTTTCGGCATCAAATGTAATAAAACGCCAATGCTGCCATCGTCATGCTCAACATGCCGATAACTCCATACTGCAGGATCGTCGAAAGATTTTTCTTGATCGACTCTTCTTTGGAGATACTGTTCTAAGTCGCGTTGCGGCATCGGGGGCAAATCTAGAAACACGTGGGCGTGTTCGTCAGATTCGTAGGTAATAGCGATATCGCCGCCGGTTTGCATACCAAGACTAGCGCTCGCTTGAACAAGCGCCACATTGAAATCCGCAAGATCCTCCACGGGGTCTGGCGAGACCCAGTGTTCTACGACTTTATCGCGAGCGACTCGGCAAACGTGCAGCTCTTCGTAAATCCAACTAATGGCGAAATGGCTCGTCTTCATGGCCGCTGCCAAGTCCATACACTACCGACAAGTTCGAAGGCATAAGCTTTTTCATCATCGGCGAGCAATACTTGGTCGAGATTCCCGGCAGGAAACGGATCGGTATACAAACTCACTTTGGTGTTGCGCAACACATAGCGCGTGAGCAATCCATCGCCGCCTGCACTGGCGGCCGGAATCGAACTTCGCGCACCAGATTCCAATTGGTAAGCGGGTTGATTCGTATTCTCGTTCGTCAATACAAGACGTTGAAATGCCGCGCGCAAATTCAAACGCGATATCTTTACGTCCGGCCCCTCGGTTAAGGTGGCGCTAGTACTCTGGTCCCAGATTGCATTGAAAGCTGCTGAGGTGCTCGGCGCCGCCGGCGCATTGTTGGTCATGAGAGACACCAAAATAATCCGCGGTGAGACCGGTGCGGTTCCGACTCCGGTCGTCTGCGTGTAGCCTGGGAACGCTACATCGCTTGCGGTGAAAAAACGCGGATCGACGTAGTAACCACGCAGAAACCCTTTCTCGTTGCGCGCAATTTTTTCCTGGGCAAGCGAGCTTTGGGCTGCAATCGCGCCACTCCAATCGGCAAGCGTGCGCGATGGAATGCGCTTGTTGTCGTAGATTGATTGCTCTAGTTCGAAATTCAACGCAGCCAAATTCAGCGACTCCTTGTCTTGCCGGGCGCGCTTAATGTCTTTGAATACGCTTGGCGCAATCACCGACGCCATTATCGCGATAATTGATAGAACGCCGATCAATTCGACGAGCGTAAACCCACGGATTTTATTCGGTACGTAGCTCATTACTAACTCTCGGACAATTCGCAGCGAAACTTTAGCCCGCGACCATGGTGCTACATGATGCCGCCTAGCAGTTCCATAAAAGGTAAGAAAATCGCTAATGCGACCGTCCCAACCAGACCAATGAGCGACAAAATGATCATCGGCTCGAGAAGGCTCATTAGCCGCTTAATTTGCCGCGGGATTTCGTCGTCAAAACGCGCGGATATATGGTCCATGGATCGTTCCATGGTGCCAGTCTCTTCACCGACGACGATCATGCGCATGATCATCGGCGTAAAAACGTCGAATTGGCGAAAGACGGAGCTGATCGTTTCGCCGTCATTCACTGCGAGCTCCGCCTGGCGAACCGCTTTTTCAACGACAAGATTTCCCACCAGCTCGCGACACAACTCCAACGCCTGCAACATCGGCACCCCAGAGCGCATCAACATGCCCATGTTGTGCGATAGGCGAGACAAACTAATCATGCGCAGGATGTCGCCGAAGACAGGCAGCTGAAGTTTGGAGCTGTCCATCGCAAACGCGAATCTTTGTGATCGGGCCCGGCCGAATCGATATCCCGCCGTGAGCGCGGCAGGTAATCCGATTAACGCCCACCAGTATGTTTTGACAAAATCTCCGGCACTGATCACCAGGCGCGTGATGAGCGGCAATGTCATACCCAATTCCGCTAGCAGTTCTGCGAAAGTCGGGACGACGAAGCCGAACAGAAGCAGCACGAATAGGCTAACCGTAAATAACACGACCAATGGGTAGATGCTCACTTGCTTGAGATCCGAGACCAGCCGTTCCACCCACTCCAAATGCAGCATCACCTCGCGAAACGAGGTCCCTAGGTTTCCGCTGTACTCACCGGCTTTGACGATATTCGTGATCTGGCTGGGAAACACTTTAGGATGGCGCTCCATTGCCTCTGTTAAGGTGCTACCTGCTTCGATATTCATTGACAGATCGCCAAGGACCCAACGAAATGCATCGTTCGGAGTTTCTCGCGCCATGGTTTTCATGGCGTCCACAATCGTAATGCCGGCATCGAGCATGGCACTCATAGCGCTGCACAGCTCAATCATGTCGCGACGCGACACTTTCGCGGCACTGGATCGCCTCTTCTCGCGCTCGTGCGGACTGGCTTCGATCAGCCAATAGCCGAGTTCCAGCAGCAACCGGTCCAGGTGGTTGGGATCCTCGGCTTCCATAATCCCAGTCGCCTTTGCACCCAACTGGTCGACCGCTCGATACTTGAACGCTGCCACGATTGCGCCCTAGGCGCGGAAACTCGCTAAATGAGGCATCTGACGCAGCGCCTAGTTCGTTCGCTAGCGGACAACCCGCAGCACCTCTTCAACGCTAGTCAATCCAAGACCTGCCTTGCGCAAACCATCCATGAACATTGAGTGCATACCTTTGTTTAACGCCAGCTGTTCCAGATGCGCAGGACTTGCTGCTTCGACGATCGGATCGTGGAAATCCTCGTCGATGACTAGCGCCTCGAAGATCGCTCGTCGCCCGCTATAACCGGATCCTAAACAACGCTCGCAGCCTTGCGCCCCCCACAACTCGGACACGGACCCTAAAATTTCCGGGAATTTTTCACGCCATTGATCGGCCGCCGGATCGAGAACCCGACACGCATCGCACAGTTTGCGGACTAATCGTTGCCCGATAATCGCGGTTAACGCCGAAGGTAGAAGATAACGTTCCACACCCATATCAATGACTCTAGGAATGACGCCGACCGCATTGTTGGTATGCAAGGTTGAGAACACCAGGTGCCCAGTGAGTGCAGCTCGGACCGCCAGTTGCGCCGTCTCGACATCACGCATTTCGCCAACGAGAATGACGTCTGGGTCTTGGCGCAGCAAGGCGCGCAGTCCAGCAGCAAATGTCATGCCGATATCGGATCGAACTTGTGTTTGCCGCACCAGCGGTATCGCATATTCAATCGGATCTTCTAAGGTAAAAATACTGCGGCGCAGCGCGTCGACCTCGGCAAGTGCCGTATACAGGGTGGTCGTCTTGCCGCTCCCGGTCGGGCCCGTGACTAACACCATGCCAAACGGTCTTTCGATCACGTCGCGCAATTCGCTTTCAACAGCGTCGGAAAAACCAAGCTCGGAAAAATTCGGACGCGAGTCCGACGATTCAAGCACCCGCATAACGATGCTTTCGCCGTGATTGGTCGGTAAGGTGGAAATCCGTAGATCGATGTCTCGCCGTCCATAGAGAAACCGAATTCGGCCGTCTTGCGGAATCCTTTTCTCGGTAACATTCAGTTCCGCCATCAACTTTATCCGCGCCGCGAGTCCCGAACGGAGGCGCGATGGGATGAGAATTTCTTGACGCAACACGCCATCGACGCGCATGCGGATCCGCACAATTCGCTCTTCAGGCTCAATGTGAATGTCGGTCGCGCGTAATTTGACGGCGTGAGCGATAACTTGGTCGGCCAAGCGCACCATCGGCGACTCGGATCCTTCTTCGCCGTCCAGCGGGATCGCGCCGTCGCGCATGAGCGCTTCAACGGTATCTTCGATGGAACTGCTTTCAGCGTAATGTCGCTCGAGCGCGTCCGCGATATCACTATCCGGTGCACTGGTGATTTCTAGTTGAGCCCCGGTAAGTTGCTCAATGCTATCAATCGCGACGATGTCGAACGGATCGGCCATGGCGACAGTGAGCACGCCGCTCTCTTCCGCTAATGGTAGCAAGCGGTGGCGTTTCGCCACGGCATACGGCACCCGTTGCAACACATCTTCGTGGATTACCGCGCTCAACACGTCGACTACTTGAGTGTGCGTTTCTACGGCGAGACTTTCGGTTAGAACGTCCTCACTAATAAATCCGAGGCTTACCAGGACCTCGCCGAGATAGCCGCCGCCGCGGTCTTTTTCGCGCAGGGCCAAATTGAGTTGCGCTTCATTGATATAACCGGCATCGATCAAGCGAACGCCAAGCGGCTTTGTCTTCGCAGTTGGGCGCGCAGGTATCGCTGATTCGGCGATATTCGGGGCCGGGACAGACATCGACTGTAATTACCTTCGGCGAGCCTAAACGCCGGCGAGGCAGACCTGGAGGATCGACGCACTATTACCCTGATACCGCCGCACCTTGCCGGCCTTTTTCCAATCCTTAGTACCGGCTGTAACACCGCCATCACCATCAATAATGTTGCTTATTTTTTCGGCGATTTTGTCCGATACGGTGTCGCTACGGTAAATAATGAACTGACCGTCCGCCGTCCCGTCTCCGTCAAGATCGCAAGCCCAATTGGCGTCATTGTTATTCGCAAGAAATACGTCTTGGTAGGCCGTCTTGCTGATGTAGTGCGTTACTTCTTTTTCCAGATAAGGCCCCTGCCAGCCAGGAATGGGGTTAGTACCGTCGAGACTGTTCACCATGAGCTGGTGATAACGCTGTTGAGCGTGGCTCGGAATGTGCCGAGGCCATGCTCCAGTATCGACCTGGAATTTCGCGACGGCGCTCGTTAACGTGTTGATTTGTTGGACATAGGCCGAAACTTTCGCATCTTCAATCGCGGCGAAAATTTTTGGTGCGGCAACCGAACCGAGTATCGCGATAACCGCTAATACGCCGATCATCTCGACTAGAGTAAAACCCCCGATATGTGCTTTAACTGGCATTCAAGCCTCCCTTGTGCATAAAGTTATCTTCGACATGCGCGACATGCGTCATTGCCCTAGCGGCTTGGAACGTGGCTTACTTGAGCAATTACCCGACCCCATCGGAACTCACAGCACATCGCTACGGTAATTGTTCGGCTATCGCCACAAGGACGCCCCTGGCGCGAGCGACAATTAGAACCCTCGGTTTTCCTATGTCGTTGCCTGGGTTGAGAAAAAACGCCCACTAGTCGAGCGCACAAGCGCACCGCGTTCCGTGTAGGTCGAGACGGCTTAATTCTGATTCGGAACACGCACGGCAACGCAATTGATAACCGTAGTGGGATTTATTCGGTAAACTAACGCGGTATATACAATCAAGCTTGAGAGATGAAACGGATGCACGTCACCCATCAAAGACCGACCCAAACAAGCCAGGGTTTCACCCTAATCGAGCTGCTGATCGTGCTGGTCATCCTTTCGCTGCTGGGCGGCATTGTCGGCCCCCGGGTTATGAAACACTTAGGCAAAGCTAAAACTGATACGGCGCGTC
Organism: Gammaproteobacteria bacterium; assembly: GCA_047611805.1. Taxonomy (GTDB): domain Bacteria; phylum Pseudomonadota; class Gammaproteobacteria; genus UBA11873. Next base: position 2,006 of record JBLFWX010000097.1, on the reverse strand, counting down.
TCCAAATCGACAACCTAAGCGCGGCACTGGACATCTATAATCTCGAAAACGGCAGCTACCCAAGCACAGAAGCCGGCCTCGATGCCTTGATTCATGCACCAAGTGACGCGGCTAGCTGGAATGGTCCGTATTTGCGCAAACCCAATGTCCCGTTAGATCCCTGGGGTAGGCCATTCAACTACAAGTTTCCTGGGGAACATGGAGTTTTCGATATCTACACGTTTGGCGCAGATAAGACGGCGGGCGGAGAAAAAGACAACCAAGATGTAGCCAGTTGGGACTGAACGCGACAACCCGTGGCAGCCGACAGCGCATGAGATACCGCTGAGCATGTCCGACGCGTTAAGTAAAAGCGGAACATTGACCGCGATCCCCGATCTTTTTGATCATTTTGTCACGCGCGGATCGCTCAGCGAAAACCAACGCAGTCAACTCACTAATCTCCAACGCGACACGGCACTTAGTCAAGCAGCCGCGCTACGGCGCTCCGGTTTCATTGCCGAAGATGAACTCTCATCAGCATTCGTAGATTTGTACGCTATGTCGCAAGTAAGCGACGACGAATTCGAGTTTGTCGATATCGACAGCAGAGGGATTTCTTTGAAATTCCTGAAAGCATCCAAGCTCTGCCCCGTCGCAGAATACGAAACCGAGGTTCACATCGCGTTTGCGGAGCCGGGCGAACTGTTCGCTCAGCGCGCCTTAGCCCAGGCATTCGAGAAACCTGTCGTCGCACGGATTGGCACACCCTCGCAAATCGAAAAAATGATCGAGCGCTATTACGAGAGTTCCTCGAGCGCAATGTCAGACATCGTTGATGCAGTCGATGATCAAGAACTCGGTGCGACTACCGTTGAACAGTTAATCGATCTAGCCAGCGAAACACCGGTCGTTCGTCTCGTCAACGTAATCATCTCTCGAGCAGTCGACATGCGGGCGTCGGACATTCATATCGAACCGTTCGAGCACAAACTCACCGTTCGCTACCGAATCGACGGCGTCCTAAAAGATGTCGGCGCGCCTTCGTCGCGCTCAACGTCCGCAGTTATTTCACGGATTAAGATAATGGCCCGCCTGGATATCGCGGAGCGCCGACTTCCTCAAGACGGGCGTATTCAAATCCGCGCTCAAGGCAAAGAGATCGACCTGCGCGTATCAACGATTCCGACTATGCATGGCGAAAGCATCGTGCTACGAATATTAGACCAGGAGTCGTTACCGCTAGACTTCGAAAAAATCGGATTTAGCCCGGATATAGCAACACAATTTACTGAGGCTCTACAGCGGCCGCACGGAATACTATTAGTAACAGGTCCGACCGGTAGCGGTAAATCAACGACCTTGTACGCTGCCCTCAACAGACTAAACGTTCCCGAACGAAAAATCCTCACGGTCGAAGATCCCGTCGAATATCGACTTGAAGGCGTGAACCAGATCCAAGTAAAACCGCAGATCGATCTAACGTTCGCGAATGCGTTGCGTTCAATTGTGCGACAAGATCCTGATGTCATCATGATCGGCGAAATGCGTGACGTGGAGACGGCTTCAATCGCCGTACAAGCAGCCTTAACCGGTCACTTGGTCCTCTCAACTTTGCACACGAACGACGCGGGAAGCAGCGTTACTCGCCTATTAGACATGGGCATCGAAGAGTACCTCATCACGTCAACAGTGAATGGGATTTTAGCGCAGCGTCTGGTTCGCACATTGTGCGTTAACTGTAGAGATGCCCACCCAGCAAGCGCAACAATTATCTCACATACCGATTCCAAGCAATTACGCGATTACTTAAATCCGACCTTATTCAGACCGACCGGCTGCTCCGAATGTGCATCGACAGGATATATGGGCCGCACTGTCGTTCATGAGTATTTAGAAATCACCGATCCTATTCGCCAACTGATACTCGAGCGCGTCGATAGCGGTGTCCTGCAATCTGCGGCAATTAAAGCAGGTATGATTCCGATGCGCGACGACGGTTTTGTCAAAGCAGCGCAAGGTAGAAC
>JBLFWX010000096.1:0-18871 GCA_047611805.1 Gammaproteobacteria bacterium | reverse complement strand
CATTGGCATTTTGTTGCGCGCCGGTCAGAAAAAACCAATTCTTGGGCGCGTGATGTTCTTCTGCAAACGCCCGCAGCAGCGCCGGAGAATCATTGTTGGGATCTCGAGTTACCGAAATCATACGTAGCGCACCACTGGTTAATTGGTCACCCAGTTCTGCAGCCAGCTTCGAAAGCTTCGCGGTGACTGCCAGTGAACCTTCATCGCGAATGCTCATGAAGTTGAGCAAGATGATGTTGTTGGCAATAAGGTCGTCGTATAGACGATGCGTACTACCGTGCTGGTCGACCATTTCGAGATCCGGGAATGCGTCGCGGACCCGCGTGTCGATAATATTTTGTTTGGGCCGTCGAGCCGCCGCTTGTGCTTCCGATGCGGCGCGCGCGGCTGGTGAGTCGCCGAGCGCTATTGTGGCTACGACTGCGGCGGGCAGTCCAGTTAGAATTTGACGTCGATTAGTCATGCCTGCACCTCAGTTGTGTCGGTCGTTCGATTTTTAAGTGTCATGAGATTATTAATCCCCTTCACCAGGAGGCACGATGTCCCAACGGATCATCATGGCGTGGTCTTCGTGGACAACGTTATGGCAATGCATGACGTGCTTGCCTAGAAAATCGCGCCACCGACCGAAAAATTTTATTTCGTCACCCGGCCCTAGCGTTACGACATCTTTGCGGGCCTTCAGTACGTCGCCGTCTTCGACTGGTCGACCGTTCACTTCGAGAATTTGGAATTCCTCGAAATGGGTATGCACGGGATGTGCCCACGCGTTGCCGGCATTGCGAAAAGTCCAAATTTCGGCAGAGCCTTGCTCGATTGCGGCGTCCACTCGATTTGGATCCATCAAGCGACCGTTAATCGTCCACAGGCCATTGTCGTAATCAAAAACGAACAGGCGTTCGCGGCGCACTTCGCGCAGGTCGATTTTCGGCAATTTGCGCATTTTTCTGGGGATCCGCGACGGATCACGAACCTTTCCGGGTAGGACGCGGAATTCCATCAATCCGTCGCCTTCTTCCAGCTGTCTTCCGGAAGGGCCGGCGCCGTCTACGCGCATCTCTAGTCTGTTGATCAGATAAATTTTGTCGTCCGGCGAATATCTGGAGAAATCGACGACCACATCGTGACGCTGGGCAACCCACACTGAGATACTCGATTTCCTAAGCGGTCGTTCAAGCAAGTTTCCGTCAGTTGATAGCACGATAAACTCGTCGTCGTAGGGATCGCCGTCGACAGGAACGACGTGTAGAAATAGCGTGTATAGACGCGACGGCCCGCCGTTTAGGATGCGGAATCGATACTTGCGTCGTTTCACATCAAAGTAAGGTTGGATGATTCGGTTGACCGTAAATCGGTCGCCGACCATTCCATTGGTCGTATAGGCTTGGCGCTGGGGACCATATTCATTTTGTGTCCCTTGTGCGTTGCCCGCATCCGGAAATTCAGGTGGCATAACAGGCCCTGGATTGAAAAAATCCCAAACAACTTGGCCGTGCTCATCGAATTGCACATCGTGCAGGATAAGCGGCACATCGAACTCGCCGCTCGGCAGGCGGAACGCTTTGCGACTACGATCTCGTTCGTTGTTGCTGTCGCGCTCATCGAACAATAAGTAAAACCCGGTAAGACCCGCGTATACGTTCGGCGCGGTAAAATCGAGACGATGATCGTGATACCACAAGGTTCCCATGATCTCTCGACGGTTGAAGCCCGCGGGGAAGTTCGCGTAATGATGATCCCAGAATTCACCCGGATTGAAAAAATCCATCGGGATCCCATCGCTTTCAGACGCCGTGTGTGCGTTGTGCAGATGGACCGTGGTCGAAGGCAACGCGAAGCGTACGTTGCCGACGCCGACATCCGGCAACCAATTTTCGCGCCGCAAAAAAACGGGTTCGCCATAATTTGCATGATACGTCTCCCCCGGCACTTGTCCGTTGAACCCCCACGACCACGAACCGATATTTTCTTCGCCGAGGCGACCGACGTTGCCTACCGTACCGTCACCATACGGCGGCTCGTGGTGGTATTTCCAACGGAACTCGCTGATGACTTCTCGATAGAATACGGCGGGTGGAAAATCGTCCCAACGTTGATGACGTTCCGGATCGGGTTCCGGGTCGTAGGATGCTGAATCAATAGGTTCCGCAATACGCATTACATGCAATGGTGCGGTAAAAGGCGAGACCGGTGGACTGGGGTTGGCAATGATGCTGGGTTCTAAGCTGTCTGGAAATACTAAACCAGACTGAGGGAAAGTCTCCCATGGCGTTGCTTCAACGTCAGGTGCTTTTGCAACTAGCCCGGCGCTTGCGGCTGCAAGACCAAATTTTAAAGTATCTCGCCTACTGGACATCATGAAACCTCTTCAAGTGGCTGAGAATTTTTCGTTGGGAGCGCGTTCCTATAACATTTCTACGCACACGTTAGGGAACTGCCCATAGACTGATTTGCCGTGGGACATTGCGTTTGGGATTAGGGTTTGCGATCTCCGACAGCGATGCCATGGACTCGAAAAGCACTCGACAGAGACGGAATAATTGCGGCGTAACATGCACATTCCAAATGGGATTCAGGGCGTTCATAGTATTGACACGGAAGATGAGTTCGTGGGGTAGCTCGCGCCATATGCTCTCGGGTGCGGCGTCGGGGGACCTACTTGTCCTTGCAGGCGATCCATCACCTTGCTCTCCCAATAGCGGACCGTCACATCGTCCGAGTGCTGTTATCCCGATGAAATACTTAACGGGACCAACTACTGCATCTGCATTTGACCATAACAGCGTCTCATACGAATACGCGGTAATGGTTCACACTTTGATTGATGCGATGGAACTTTATGCAGACCACGTTATACAGCATGCGACCTGTGAAAGATCGCTTTGGGATTTGATCAATGCGGGTTCGAGGGACGTATCGATCTCCCGGGACGTTTGCAACAATGATCGCTGCGTCCCGGAACTTAGTGAATCGGAGCAAACGTTATAAGCTGCTCTGGTGGTCGGTATTAACCGCAACCGGTGGGGCATCGTCTATCTAGTTCGAATTCCCCACAGGTGCGTTGAAGGCATCGCCAAGTATTTGATCGACGTTGTCACCGGTTAAAGATTTTAATAAGGAAACTAAATCGGTCGCTTCTTGTTCGGTGAGATCTAGCGGTCCAATCGTCGAGTCCAGAAGTTCGTTATCCACACCCCCGCGGTTATAAAAATCGACTACTGCTTCGAGACTGCGTAGCGAACCGTCGTGCATATAGGGGGCTGTCAAATCTACATTGCGCAAGCTAGGGGTACGATATTTCCAACGGTCGATCGGGTTTTGCGTAATTTCGTAGTAGCCTAAATCAGCGGGAGGTCTTTCCGATGAATCGCGCACCGCATTCGGCTCGACCTCGATGATTATTCCCGGAGCCAGCAAAACGGGTTGCGCGGTTGTCGGTGGTGATGCCATGGATCGCGCATAGCCAACGCCGGTGTTGTGCAATTGATGATCCGTAAAAAGGGCGTGGTCGGTGTTGAGGAGATGGCACGAAGAGCACCGTCCTTTCCCAGTGAACAATTCGAATCCTCGTTTCACCGATTCATCAACCGCGTCGGCTTCACCACCGAAATGCCAGCGATCGAAAGAACTATTCGCTGAAATTAACGTTCGTTCATAGCTGGCGATTGCCATCCCAATATTCACCAAATCAGCAGCCGCGCCCTCGAACGCTTTTTCGAACAGTCCGGCGTAATCCGGCAAGTCGCGGAGCCGATTAACGACAGCGCTGACCGAGGGATTGGCCATTTCGTTCTTTGCTAACAAGGGTTGCCAAACTTGATGCTCGAGTCGATCATCGCGTGCATCGTGAAATAATTTCTGCATATACCCGACGTTATAAATGGTCGGACTGTTGCGCCGCACTGTGCGTCCCTCCAAGCCGACTGCAGTGGCTAGTTCATTGTGTGTGAACCCTTGTTCCGGCACATGACACATGGCGCAAGACAAGGTTTGGTTTAGCGACAAACGTCGATCGAAAAATATTTTGCGTCCCAATGATACTTTCTCTGTGCTCAACGGATTGTCTTTCGGTAATTCGAGCGCCGGGAGGCCAAGAGGCGAGGGTGTTGCAAAATCGAGCAAGTCGCGCGCGTGCCCTACGCGATTCGGCAAGTGTCCGGAGCGGGTCTCATAGCCGAGTTCTTCGTATCCGGTTTTGTTGTCGCCGGCGCCGTGCAATTTCGAAGACGCCGATCCGAGCGTTCGGCCTTCGACTGCGGTGTTGGTGGTCATCAGCGTTTTTAGATCATTGATGATCGTATCTGCGTGCAGGAACGAGACACTGTAAATATTCCGAATATGGCGTTCTGTATCGATTAAATAGACACGCAAGATGTGCGAGTAGCGGGACGTCGTTTTGCCGTCGGTGTCGATCTCTTTTGTTACGGTTTGGTTATATTGTTCGAGAATTGGGGTTAATCGTTTCTCTCCAACGGTTGTTATGAAATGCCAATCCGAATCGCCATCACGGAAGCTTTTCCCATACGAATTCATGACACTCGGTGAGTCGCGTTCCGGGTCGAAGCTCAAGCTGATAAAGCGGACGTTCCCGCGCAGCGTCGGCTCCATTTCAATGCGTTTATTCACTTGGCTCAAGACAAACGTCGCTAATGGGCAACCATTAACGTCATCGCAAGACGTGTAGATAAAGCTCAGTAGCGTTGGTTTTTGCCCTAGGAGGTTTTTCAGGTTGGCGGGTTCGCCGTCACTCGCTAAGACTTCGCCGTCACCGGCAGCGCCAAGTACTGGAAGCGCGTAGGTCCCAACCTCTGGGGCGCTGAAAGACAGTTCGGCATAGCCGGGGGCGAGAATTTGCGCAGGTCCATCCTCGCTGTGCTGCTCGCCGTGGCCATGTGCCACCACGGCGAGAAGTTGAGAACTAACTAACAGCGCAACTTTGCAGATCCATCGTGATCTGCTTAAACGCATTATTGATTTGCAAATAACGTGTCGATTGGATCGGCGGGACGTGCTCCGTACAACGCGTTGGAGCCGAATCGCATTTGATGTGGTCGTCCGAGTTTCAGGGCCGCGAAGTCAATCGTGAATTTGTGCACGAGTTTCGTCCCATTCCAGGCATAGGCCTTGAAGTAATCGAGGTCCGCGCCGGCGACGGCCGTTTTTTTATCCCAACTGCCGAGCAGGGATGAGGTGTAATACACTCGTGAACCATCCCAGCTTTGCGACACCATGTTCACCTGCGCTCCGATGTTCTCGGTAAAAATCTCCTTGGGCGCGTGAGGGTCGGAAATATCAAATAAGCGGGTCATGCCATCGTTCCAGGTGTTCACCCACAATTGTTGATCGTCAGCCGTGATCGAAATATCAACAGGCAGTGGGATCTTACTAGCGTCGCCGATGTCTGCGACCGCTTTGGATTGCCACTCGCCGTCAGCATCCTCATAGATGAGCCATATTTTTGAGGTCAGTGCGGTCGTAGTGAAGCAATAGTCGCGCTGTGCACCCCATGCGCACCGGATTTCGAGCGGCGCACCCGGGACATCGAGAATCTTCTTGGGTTTACGGGTATGCAAATTCCAGATGACTACCGTGTTGCCGAAGTGTTTCATCGCCTCCGGGTCGCCCATCATTTTGCCGAGATCCATCATGTAATTATTCCAACCCGTAAATGACGAGGTCACCATGATGTTACGACGCGGTATTGCGCGCACGTCATAGCCGTATCCGTCTGCGAACTTGCCACCCTTTACCGCGCCGCCCAAGTCCTCGTCGGTCGGCATCCAGTAGGTCGAGATGTATTCCCCGGCATTCGTATATTCCGCCATGCCCGTGCGACCACCGTGGTCTTTGTCATTCGATAAACCGGTAACTAGCATGCGACCCGGTAACGCATAAGTTGTGTGCGGGCCCACGATACCGCCGGTCGCGGCAGGAAAATCGTCGATCGTTTTATGCAATACCGGTTTCGACGGATTGCTGTGAATGTCGAAGATGAATATTTTATTGGTATCGAGGCCGCCGGCCCATAAGTAATGCCGATCGTCTGTCAATCCAGAGTGATGGGCTTCGTTGCGCCCACCGACCGACAAGCTATTGATCATTTTTCCGTATTCTGATGATTTCGGATTGACGTCTACGGTGACAAGTTTGTCTGAACCATCGCCGAGTCCATCAATCCCTAAGGTCCAAACATAGATGTAGTCTTCTTGGCCGACGATTTTCGCCATGTACGGCGACATACACGTTTCATCCGCTTGTACAGGAATCACACTAAGCGGCAGCAATAATGTCGCAACGGCCGCCAGTTGCTGACCCATTTGCAGCAGGCTCGTGGGCTGTCGATTCGATTTTTTCATAGTCAGTTCACCTTCTGATTGAATCGTCGCGGGCAGCATGATTGCTGCCCAATGGTACTATTCCGGGTCGCGTAAATTACGCGCACGAGCGGTCCCGCCGTGTAATAATTGCCCTCAACGCTTTTCGCTTACCAGTCAAGCTTGGCCATCTCTAGCGCAAGCTTATATCTAATGATCAGGCAGGACAATCTGACAAAGCTCCGCGTCCAGAACAGCACGTTTGTCACCGTATTTGGAACGAAATGGTGACCACTGCGAGATCCGGTTGCAAGGCGGCAATATTCCCATTATCTACGTTCCACGTAGACAAGAATTTATGACGAGCGTTCGATCCAGAACAGTGTTTGTACACGTGGCACCCGCACTCTTTGTCTTCTTGTGGTCAACCGGGTACGTCGGAGCCCGATTCGGATTGCCGTTCGCTGATCCATTTACACTGACGTCGATTCGATTCGCGATCGTCACCGCGATTTTGACATTGGTGATCGTGGCGCGTCGCGGAAAATTGCCGCGCACGGCCCAAATGTGGGGCCATCTCGCCGTCTCGGGGTTACTCATACACGCGTGTTTTATCGGCGGCGTGTTTACCGCCATCGACGTCGGGGTGAATATTAGTATCGCGGCATTAATTGCCGGAACGCAGCCGTTACTAACGGCCGTGATTGCGGTGCTGTTTTTGGGCGAGACTTTGTCTGCGCGTCAGTGGTGCGGATTCGTCATCGGATTTATGGGCTTAGCGATGGTCGTGCTGAAGACGATCGCGTTGGACGCGTTACCGCTCGTCGGTTTGCTTGGCTGCCTCGTCGGCCTGTGCGGAATTACGGGCGGAACCTTGTACCAAAAGCGCTTTGTCGTCGGCCTTGACCTTTTTACCGGCTCCGCAATTCAGTTCGCGTGCGCATTGATACCGTGCACGTTGTTGGCGTTCCTATTCGAATCTCGTGAAATTCAATGGAACTTAACGGTCACGCTTACTTTGGCTTGGTTATGTTTAGTTCTGTCGATCGGTGCGATCAGTATTCTGCTGTTCTTAATTCGGGCCGGTGCCGCATCTCGCGTTTCCAGTCTGTTCTATTTAGTGCCGCCCGTGACGGCAGTGCAAGGTTACTGGTTTTTCGGGGAAAAATTGGACGCACTACAGATCGTGGGCATCGCTGTCGCGGCGCTCGGGGTCGCACTGATCAATTACCAACCCGCCGCGAGACAGCGAGCTGCTGCGCCGTAGTAACCTGGCCAGCTTGCGCGACGTTGGCGTTACAACTAGGGCCGGCGTGCCTTATTCAGTTCCGCACCGAATTTCAATAAGAACTGCAGCGTTTGTTGTGCCTCAGGCTTCGATAGCATCGAAATCATGGGCATGATCCCGCCTTTAGCCGGTTCGGCCGCACTTTGTGTTGCGGCTTTGTCGAGCGAAGACAACAGATCGTCGGCACATTCCAGCATTGTCTCACTACCCAATGTATTGGCCGCTTGTTCGACAATGCTAAACAATCTATCGACGATACTGTCCGTTGCAGCCGAGCGCATTGCGTGCACGAGCAATACGGTCTCGAACAGTGTGTCGAGTGCGCCAATTCGATGAAACTCGGTTATTCGATCGATGATCGTGTGAATCGCCGAGCGAGTATCTTCCTCATTCAATCGGTCGACCACTTCCAGCGCGACGCCAGCCGTTGTGGCTAGCCGCTCGACCATGGTGTCAGTGAGGGCCTCGCTGAGTACGAGTAACACACGTCGGAGCTCGTCTGCGGAATTCCCCTCGGGACCGGATCCACTCATTTCGCTAGCCATCTATGCGACTCCTATAGCAGTCCACGAACCGACAACCAATACAGTCGGTTGTAGGCTAACTTGAACCAATGGACCATCTGCGATGGCGGACCAGGATTAGGCGGTGTCGTGTAGTTAAACGCGATATACGTGCCATTGTTTGAGCCTGTTTCTATGAAGCAAAACACTTTACCGTCGAATTTCCGCGCCATCCGGCCTTCGGTTAGCAGTGACGTTAGGTTGTCGATGATGGTGTCGGCTTCGAAATGGGCAGTCGATCCCGCCTTAGAAATCGGAATGTTCGTTGTGTCTCCGCACACGAATACATTATTCGTTCCTTCACGGAGCAAGGATTCACGATCCGTTGGCACCCAGCCACCCGCACCGAGATCGGAATCGGTTATGACTTGCGCGCCTTGGTGCGGCGGGATCGTAATCAACAGATCGTATTCCAGATCCGATTCTTCTTCGGAGGAGATGATCTTCTTCTCGGCATCGATAGATTTCGTATTGAAGAAAACTTCACTTTTGATCCCCGATTTCGTGAACTCTGCGTCGGACCACTGGGCGACCGGTTCGAGTGAGTGCAAGCGACCTATCGGATAGGTGTAGGTGATCTCCGTTTTATCCGCGAGGCCGCGCTCTTGAATGTAATCACGCAGCAGGAAGGTGACTTCGAGCGGCGCAACCGGACACTTATGCGGTGCGTTAACGTTGATAATAATCTTGCCGCCGTCGAAACTTTCGAGCGCGTCGCGAAGTTTGCGCGCGCCTTCTAGATCGTAGAACCAGTGCGCACCTTCGCTCATGCCAGGTACAGTGTCAGGACGCAACCTAGAGCCTGTGGCGATGACAAGATAATCGTAGTCGAAGGTTTTGCCTGATTCAGTGACAACGGCATTATTACTAACGTCTATCTTGGTGGCCGGATCAAGATGGAATGCAATGCGGCGATCAAGCACGCTGCGTTGATCACGAAAGAGATCTTTCTCGCGCATTTTTCCAAACGGGATATAGAGCAATCCAGCCTGGTACATGTGCTGCTCAGCGTTGCCGATAATTGCAATACTGACCTCATTGGCGCGTAGTTCGCTGCCGAGTTGCCGACACAATCCGTTCGCTATGATTGTTCCAGCGAGGCCTCCACCAACGATGACGATTTTCTTTGTCATGCTTATTCCCTTGATCTTCCAAATCTCGAACGACTGTACGTGGTGGCCTCTATTTCAATTTCTTGACCACAATATGCCAAATATCTTCGATTTGCTCGATACTGACCGTTTCGTGCTTAACCTTGATTACCCATTCAGGAATGTCCATGGCCGAGCCCTTATCAGTGGAAAGTACTTCAATCTCATCACCGATCTCGACTAATTTCAGATTCGCGATCAATTCCATCAATGGGCCCGGGCAGAAAGCACCGCACATATTGATTGTAGTTCTTGCTGTCATGTCATTCACCTTATCAAATGGGCTGCTAGAAGACGATGAGTTGTCCTGTTTCAGCGTCGGACAGAAATTTCGTTAGTCCTGCAGCAGAGTCAATTAGGTCATCAACGAAATCATCGAGCTCCAGTCCCGCAACATCCATTGCCATGGAGCAGGCGTAGAGCTTCAATTCGCCGAGATCCTTTCCTTGCTGAAACAGGTCGATCGGGTCCGGTGCGTTCTTGTCCAAAAGGAGTTTTGAGAACTCACCGCCCGAGTAGCGATTACCGTGCGGGTTTTTCTGGAAGGATTTCACGGCATTCATGCTAATAAACACTTCGACCGGACGTTCGGACACCGCGGCGAGAGATGCTGCCATTGCGGCCATTTGAATTTTCTCATGTTCACCCGAACACATCAGTATGAACAGGGACGTTGTGCTCATCGGCAACTCCTTCAATGTCAGCCAGGATTCGGTTGTTCGATAGCCTGAGCTATCACCATCGGCAACTCGAATTAGGGCGCGAAAAATCCAATGGCGGATGACGTTTCAAGTCCATCCCATGCTAATCGCACGCTTCATATATTCGGTTTAGTTATATGTTTATTCCTATTTTTCCAATACTACAGCATCTCACGACTTAGCGTCTCGAAAGTTGCTCTGGGTGTCTCGCTCTGGTCGATCAATTGCCCAGTCGGCCCCGGTCCTAGGTCGCCGGTCGAATTTATTGCTGCTCGGTGCAGAAAATGAGCAGCAATGCGCGTATTTGGACTTCTAGTAATTAAATTCGAATTTCGTTGTTGGGGTCGCGAATCCCTTCAGCTTCTCACCGTATTCGCGCGTGATTTCGCGCGCGTCGTCGGTGTTATCGATCGCATATGGGGTAATTAAAACGATAAGTTCCGTGCGACTTTTTACGTCGCTTTCTTGGCCGAATAATTTCCCAATAACGGGCAGATTTCTAATATACGGCAAGCCGCTAGAATCGTCAGTCGCCGAATCTCTGATCAGGCCGCCCATGACAATTGTGTCACCACTTTGAATGGCAATCGTACTGGTTATTTTGCGTTGCTGGATGGTTGGCGCATCGAGACCGGAAGTGGTTGTTCCGACAGCCGTGCTCACTTCCTGATCAACTTCCATCGTCACGAGGCCGCCAGCATTCACCCGGGGGGTGACTTGTAAGGTAACACCGGTGTTGCGATATTGTATTTCATTGACCGTGGGCGCATTTGAATCAAGGTTACTTGTCGACGAGCGGGTAGGGATCGGAATTTCGTCGCCGACGTTGATGGTCGCAGTTTGATTATCGAGCACCATCAGGGACGGTGACGATAGTACGCTGATGCGAGACTCAGTCGCCAAGGCGTTAATCGCAGCGCGCACTTGTCCTGCATTATCGACCACGGCGTATGAAAACCCTGGGATCAGACTGCCGATGCCCGCACCGCCCAAATCCAATAGTCCTTCTCCTCCCGTATTCCGAGACACCCCATTTTTGAAGAACCATTCGACGCCGTACTCAAGCGTATCGTTCAAGGATACTTCGATGATCGTTGCTTCAATAAGGACTTGTAGTGGGATTAGATCGAGTTTTTTAACCGCATCGACGATCAGTGCGTACTCTCTTGGAGTCGCAAGAATAACTAATCCATTGTTCGTTTCATCGGCGATGATCCGGACTTTCTCGCCGAGACTAAACGCGGGTCCCGAAGAGGCACTAAAACCACCAGGAATTTCAGACGCGTCACCTCGCGATTCGAGGGTAATGGGATCTAGACCTGGTGCTAACTCTGGCGCTCGACCTTGTCCTTGCGAAGATTGTGCGGACGCGAAAACGTCGTTTAAGATTGTGGCAACGTCAATCGCTTTGGCGTTTTGCAAGCGAAATACGTAGACCCTCGGATCCACCGTGTCGCTAGGTGTATCGAGGCGATCGATCCAATTCTCAATTTCTGCTAACGCACTACGCGAGGGGGTGACGACCAATATCGATCGCAGTCTATCGAGCGCTATGAGACGGACGAGTCCGTCCATTACTTTACCCGATTTGCCTCCCAGCGCTTTTTCAAGTTCGCCGACAAGCATTTCCGGCGTAACGAAATCCAATTTTACGAGCCCTACGGACATCCCCTTCATCCAATCGACGTCGAATATCGCAACGGTTTCAAGATACCGGCGTTGCTCGATTGGCGTGCCAGCTAAGATGAGTAAATTGCGCTTCTCGTCGGCGTAAATCAACGCATCCTCGCGCAATATCGGGTCAATGATTTGTTGCATTTCGCTAACCGCTATGTGGCGCAGCGAGATTATCTGCATCCCATAAGTGGGGTCTGCGCGACCATTGCCGTCCCTGAAACCAAGACCGCTTCGCATCGACTTCGAAATTGGGACAATACGATACAAACCACCTTCATCAATCAGCGCCGCATTGGATTGTTGGAGAAGCATTTCTAGCACGGTGATAAGATCCGACTTGCGCAGCCCGCCGCTCGTTTCGGTCGTAACTGTGCCAGTCACGCCTTGTTCAATGATGTAATTCGCGCCGAGTAATTCGCCGAGAATCGCTTTCACCACCTCATGGATGTCGGCGGCTTGAAAATTGATTTTGAGATCATCACCTTTGCCGGAACCGACGATCGTTGGTGATCCCACGTTGCCGCCGATGAAGGTACCCGTACCAAGTGATATTTCGCTGCCATCAACGGGATCTGGGCGCATCAACGGCACGGGCTCCAGAGCGGGCGCACCTTCCTGTTCGAAGGGGTATTGGGCGGCCGCTTCAGAGACGGTGGAACCCCGAGATTGGGTCCTTTCTAGGGCTTCTTGTAGGACACGAGTGTTTGATTGTGAATGCGCACACGCGCCGATAAAGATAATGAGGCACAGTGACGCAGTACGCGCGCCGAGGACGGCCCACCGCGATTCACCTTGGACCTTTGAATTCCGTGGCGCGCAATTGCGAGGTGAATTATCTAAACGGCCAATAAATTTATTGGTCTTCATCGTCCAATAGCTCGTCGTCAGCATCCTCGTCCTCATTCTCCTCGTCGTATTCATCATGATCTTCTTTGTTGCCGTGATTGGGAGCTGCTTGTATTTTATTGTTGGTCGCAACGGTGGCGTTGCTACTTTGCTGTCTTCGCCGTAGCGCGCTTTGAACTCGTCGTGCTGTTAGTGGGTCGCTTTTGCGCACAAGAGTCAACTGCTCAGATCGCGAGTTCTTGGTCAACGTCGCCGAAGCAACGTCAATTTCTTCAAGCTGCCAACCGGCAATGTTGTCACCTACATCGACTAATCGTGTACTCACGGTGTCCATATCGACGATTAACGCGGCTCGTCGTTCCTTATCTATTATCAAACCAAGTAATTTGAGTTTCGAAGTCGATATTTCTGATGCCTTGCTCGCCGCGATATCAGAGGCAAAAGTTTGCGCCGGCTCGCCGTCAGTTTCTGGGGGCCTGCGAGTTGGGTTGAACAGGGTCCGTTGTACGATTTCTAGATAGTCCTCTGCGGCTCGTTGTTTAATTGTCGTATTGACGGATATCGACGAATGTTCGACATCTGATCTGTCTTCGGAAATATTACTTGGTGAGCCGCCGAAACTATCGTGCGGTACGTCAACTCGCCAAACGACGATTGCCGTTGCGATACATAAGCCGATAAGCACTCTATTGAGCAGCAACGACACGGGCTTAGACATCGTTCGCGTCGCCTTTGTGCATGTACGCAGAAACGCCGATACGCACAATCAAATTTTCAGGACCTTGGCGGCTGCGAGAATTAAAGGACCGCCTACCTCGCTGGGCGTTATTTGCGTTGATTGAAGCATGATCGACGAACAGCCGAGTTTCATTGTGCTCTAGGGCAATCAATATACGTTGAATAGCTGGCAGGTCCCCAGAAAAGCTGACGTTTAAAAGTAGGTTGTGGAAGTCGTCACTTTCTTCGCCGAGCAGCGACTGACTACTCGTTTGCCGACCACCATTCGTCTCAATAATATCTTTGATCGTACGTTGTAATTCAGCGGCTCCTAGAGCAACCGAATTAGCGACCACAAAGCGATCCCATTGACTTAATTCGGCGTCGCCGTTGAGGTCTGTGAGAGCCCGCTCGATCTTCGCTTGGATTTGTTTCAACGCTTGATATTTTGCGAGCCGATCATCTAGTGCGGAAATTCTTTCTTGAGTTGCAACCCGCGCATCGTTCCACGGAATCCACAGTCCAACGGCAAAGACGCCAACAATACCGAATAGTACTGCCCATGCTTGTACCAGGTGGCGAGAGTCTGTCAAGAGGGATCGCGAGACTTAACAACAACGGTTAGATTGAAGCGCTCTTTTCCTGAGAGGTTATCGCGAGTCACCGGCGAATTGAACTGGGGCGTTGAAAGCAGCGGTGAGTTCTCGAACTTCACGGGGATCTCTGAGGCGTTAGTTGATTCACCTTGGATTGTGAGTCGATCGCCTTTCAATCCGAATGCGCGGAGCGACGTGTCGTCGTCGAGTAATTGCGTCACTTCTAGCAAGAGGTCGATGGGCGAGACGTAGTCGGCTTCCAATTCATGAAAGTAATTTACTTTCGATACGAGTTCGGAATATTCAAGTTTTAACGCTTCCAGTGAGCGCAGTTCAGCGCGTGCGCTTTCGGCCTGGGACTCAAGTTGATCCGCGATTGAATTGCCTTCGAACAGGAGTTTCCCTGGAATCAATCCGATCATTAGGAGCCACAATAGAAAGAAAGCGAATGAGGCACGGTACGGCGAGTGTTCGGATTGCGTTAAATTCGAACTCTCTAGAAAATTAATGTGGTGATCGAAGAAGGTGATCTCTTCGGTGTCAATAATGGTCGGAATTAAATCGAATTGTTCGAAAACGGAATATTCAGATTTGAGGTCTTGTTTGCGGAAAACAAGCAGGTCGACGTCGATAAATTCGTCGGAGCCTCTGTTGTTTTGCACAAGGAAATCAAAATAGACATCTTCCCGGCTGAATGGAATTTGCCGCTCAATGTCGAAACCGATCACTTCGCGCAAATTATTTTCGGTTGACCGCGGGTAACGAACGCGCTTCCTTAGTAACCGCTCAAGTGGCAAGCGTACGATGAACGGTAAAGTGTCGACGTCCGGAATGTGGCTAAGCCATTCTCTCAGCCCAACTTCATCATCGGTTGCGCAAGGCGATAGGGCGTAAAGGATCTCGGCACGCTTTGTATCATCTACGTGATACTCAAATCGGATACTGTTTTTCACGGCGTGGGCCACTAAAAAGTGGCTAATGGATTTTTGCCGGTCACGCCATTTTTTCGGCAACGCGAGAGACAGTCCAGACGACCACCAACTCAGAAATCGATCGAGGCGTTGGCTAACTTCAGAACCCATTGGTGGTCAGCTCAGCTGCGCCAGTTAGTTCGAATGGCCATGATTCTCTCCATTCAATGACGGTATACAGGGAATTTTTTCGGCCCGTACTCCTGAATTCCACCGTGGCAGAAACTTTGCTCGTTACTTGGCCTTTCTTCGCTTTAGCGAAAATTTCATAGACGCTACGTTGTCGTGTGAATCTTCTGCCCAAAGAATTTGATCTTTCGGGGGCCGACGGACGCAAGGTTGTAGCGTCCCTAGCAGCTTTGCTTGTGGGTGAAATTTGCATGGCCTTCAGTATACGGTCTGGCGCAACGCGCATATTAGCGGAGTTCGACCGTCCATGGACAGTTACGTAGGGCGCGATTTTGCTATATTCATCTAAGCTTAGGCTTAACAGAAGTTGTAATTCTTCACGTACATGAAACGCGCCATCTTTGGCTCCGTAATCGCGGCCCTGGGCGCCGTAGTCCCGATCTTCAGCACCGAACGGTCGTGTATTGTGGTCTGTGTCGCGCCAATCCAGAATGAGATCGCGAATGCGGGTAGCACGGGCTGCATCACCGAGAACGTACGCCAGGAGAATATCGAGATTCGCGCCGGAGGCGCTGTTTAAGTCTAAAAGCCCGGTCAAATCTTGCACTGCGACTTCAATTTCGATGCCGTTAAAACTCACATAATGGAGGCTGCTATCAGTTAGCCACGGCTCCACAGCCTGCGTGTTCAGGAGTTTGTGCACGGCCGTCCAGATGCCAGATTCTGCCGCTTCACGCGCTTGCAATCGGTCTAGTTCGAAAGTCGATATCCGAATCTCTTGACGGATTGTGTGCGAGTAATTGAGGGCGATAATGGTCGCTAAAGCGATTAATCCGACGGTGGTGATAAGCGCGAAGCCGCGCATTCGCCTCATCTTACGAACCCCTGACTGCCAGGATCCTCGCCATTGCCAGACCTTGCAGCGCGGCGTAGGGGGAGTGTGCGGTTGGCGTTGATAATGCGAAGCGCCTTTCGCTTGGTGTCTAGGTTTGCATAGACGGGCGCCGTTAAAATCGACTCTAGCTCTGAATCGCGAGCTTGGATCCGAATGCGTACCATCTCCGGTATTTGGTCATGGCGTTGCCAGTTATCGAGCCACTGAGCGTCGGCGTCGTCCTCCTCGACCCCAAAGTATTCAAACGACATGGACGTTGCCGATTCAACCATCACTTTTTCCGCCGCGTCGGAGAAATCAAATATGTCTTCTTGCGCTAAGGCTTCAGGATCCGGAATGCGGGCGTAGCGAAACGTTAAGGATTGGTCCGGGGAGGAGCCTTCGATCACGAAGGAAAGTCTGTACAGGCCCCCAGGGGCGCGGTGACTAGGGATTCTTCCCGAATAGCTCACCGTATGTGCTTCGCCACGAAAAAAAAGTTCTTGGCCGGCAGACGTATTGATGCTCAGAGGCACGATTTCGCGCAACTGCTTACGCATGAAAGCGCGCAGGCTAGAGGCTGTTTCGTGCGCTTGCACATGCGCGTATCCGACAGAATTTGCGATTGCGTAGGTGTGGAGCGCTTCGAACAGGAGTCCTACCAAGACTGCAGTGAGCGTTAATGCGATGAGCACTTCGACCAAAGTGAACCCATCGCAGTGATGCTTTTTAACGGTCCGGATCATCTTGCAGTCTGTTACGTGGACGTAGTGTGCTGATAGAGATGCCGCGCGGAGAGTTCGGATTGCCCCACGTTACGTCCACCGTCATCTCTATCAAATAGAGTGGCATCGACTGACCGATTTCGTCCGGTGCTCGAGGTTCTCCGATGTCTGCTTCGCCGTCGTGCGGTTGCGTTGTCACCGTCCATTGATAATCCGTGTTCGATTCGGTAATTAAAGGGGTGAGCACGCCTCGTTGACGCCCGTGTTCAGCGATGAGGGTTTCAGCTAGCTCCACAGCGCCGTTGTACTGGCGGGTCGTCGTTAAATTGCGCGATCCGTTGCCAAATATATTGCCGAGTACGCCGAGAGAAATTGCCGCGATGGCGAAGGCCACGGTCACCTCGATTAAGGAGAATCCTCGATCGCGAGTGCGGAGATTAGTCATTGTGTTATCGCGATCGCGCCAGTCAGCCAATCGAAGTCGACGTTGAATTTCATTTTGTCGTTGCTAAGGGATACTCGGCCGCCAGTACTGCTCCCATCTGGAAAAAATCGGATTGAGGTTTCATCGAGGGACATTTGCTCGCTTTGTGCGCCGACAATTGTCACCGTCGCCGTGGCAGGCTGAATTTTCTGAGCCTGCAATTTGTCTAGGCGATAAGAGCGCTGTTGAACATTTACTGTCAACACAACCTCGCGTTGTTCATTGCGAGCTAAATGACGCGCTGTTCGCCCGGTCGCCATAAGCGCCCGCGATGTTGCTTTCAATCGTGAGGTTTCGAGCGCGTTCCCTATGCGAGGCGCAGCAATCGATAAACTCATCGCGAGCAGAGCCAGGACAACCAGTATCTCTACTAAAGTGAATCCGTGGATCGCGAGGGTCTCTGAGCCGGTGTTGTGGCGACTCTTCGAACTCGCAAGATTCCGTCTACCCGTCATACGACAAGGTCGTTGAGTGCGAGCAGCGCCAGTAGGATTGAAATAACAATGAAGGCGATCAGCAAACCGATGGTGAGGATTAACGCAGGCTCTAATATCGTTAGTAATCGCTTCAAGGCAGTCTTTACTTCTTCATCGTAAATGTCGGCGATTTTCAACAGCATTGCGGCTAGACCGCCAGTTTCTTCTCCAACGCGGATTAACTGGATCGCGAGATCGGGGAATTGCTCCGACTCTGACAAGGGTTTCGAAAACCCGCGGCCGCTTTCCAATTTTTTCGCCACGGTATCCAAGGTAGCAGCGATCACGCTATTCCTCGTACCGTCGCGCACCAGCCTGACACCATCGAGCAAGGCTACGCCATTGCTGGTTACGGTTCCTAGAGTACGGCATAGGGTGGTGATTTCAATTTTCGTGAACAGCGGCCCAATCAGTGGTAGGCGCAAGATGGAAGAATCCCAGCGTCTGCGCAATTCGAGTTGTTCCGCTAGCAGATGGGCAATACTGTAGATGCCCATGGCCGACAGCAGCAATAGCCACCAATACCGCCCAAACAAACCCGATAGGCCAATCACTATTTGCGTGGACCAGGGGAGTGCAGCGCCAAGCTCTTCGAACATGGGTTCGAACTGAGGCACAACGTAAATAAGTAGGATCGCAAGGGAGCTGCCGGCGACCAACACTAAAATAGCAGGATAAATGAACGATGATAAAACGGCCTCGCGGAGCTGCTTCGATTGCTGTTGGTATTCAGTGAGTCGTTGGAGCACCACGTCGAGTGTTCCAGTGGCTTCGCCAGCGCGGATGAGGCTGATAAACAGGATCGAGAATGGACCATTTGATTCGCGTAGTGAATCCGAAAATGTACCTCCTCCGACAACGCTAGCTCGAATACGATCGATAAGATCGCCGGTCGCGGGTTTTGTTGCGAGCGAAGCCAGCGTAGTTAACGCGTCGACTAGCGGCAATCCGGCGTTTAGCATCGTCGCCAATTCCCGGGTCAAGTCATTTACATCGTTCGTTCCAACACGCTGCTCGAAAAGCCCGGCGAATTGTCCTCGAATGGCTGGCGCAGATAATTCGTGCATCGAGATAGGCAAAAGGCCTGACTGCTGTAGGTTGTCGACAACCGCGTTTTCATCAGCAGCATCTAATTCGCCTTCAACCGCTGCACCGTCCGGCGAAACCGCTTTATATGCGTATCGTTTCACGCCGCGCTCAGTTGGGTGACTCGCATGACTTCCTCAATAGCCGTTCTACCTTGCGCTGCTTTGACAAAACCGTCGTCGCGCATCGGAATCATACCTGCTTTAATTGCCGCAGATTGCAGGACACCGCTATCGACGCGCTCGAGTATCAGTTGGCGAATAGGATCGGTGA
>JBLFWX010000095.1:0-19602 GCA_047611805.1 Gammaproteobacteria bacterium | reverse complement strand
CTCGCGATTCAAGATATTGGAGCGCCTTCGCTACACCGTTCACGACTGCGTTAGCAGTGATAGTAGCACCGCTTAGCCCATCAATTTCTCCACCGTTTGTGCGCAATTGCCATAATTCTCGCAATGGATTTTGCAACGAGCGGCCTTGGAATGATTGGATCCAATTCGATTCGGAACTCGCAATGACATCACCGAACCCACGTGTTTCATTTTGCGCCAAGACCGCTAGACCTACGATTGTTCCGTCTCGTTTTGCGGCAAGCGCAAGTTCAATCGCACCGTTATAAGCGTTCTCCACCGTCCACTTCATCGCGCTCGCTACTAATTGTTTGTCCCGCATGGCCTCGTAGACACTCGCAGGTCTTCGGGTACCAAGACGAATCGGATCAACCACGTCGATTATATCCGCGGTGCCGATGCCAGCGTCGATATCCGGGAGCACTGCGTGCACCCAACTGAGCGCTCGAACGTTCTCCGCATGCATCCTTGCGCTCTCGAGTTTGTCGGTGATCATAAACACGCAGCTGATTGCGACGGCAAATACAAACAATAACGATCCATAGCTACCCAGCAACACACTTCGCTTATTTGGTTTCTTTAGTTTGCGTTCCATACAATCGTGGCTGCGTTAGGCGGTCGATCAGTGGCGCGCAAGCATTCATCAAAACAATCGCGAATGCTACCCCGTCTGGGTACGACCCGAATTCTCGAATTAGATAAGTACAAACGCCGGCGCCGAATCCGAATACGAGCATACCCTTTGGTGTCGTCGCGGACGACACGGGATCTGTGACGATAAAAAATGCGGCGAGCAATCCCGCACCAGTGAGAAAATGAAACCACAGCCCACGGTGTAATTCCGGATCCGAGATGAATCCAATCGACGCGGCAAGGCCGAGTCCACCCAGAAAACTTAGCGGTAATCGCCAACGCACGACACGACGAAACAACAACCATCCGCCGCCCGCTAAGAAGGCGACATTGATCCATTCCCAACCGCGCCCTCCGAGCAGCCCTAAGATATTATCGGCGTGCATTTCAGATTGCATACGCATCAACGTTGCCTGCGTCTTCACATGATCAAGCGCTGTCGCACCTGAGCGTCCATCAATACTATCCAGCGCGCTGGTAAAAATGAGACTCGCGCTATCAATAAGACCGCGCGAACCCGCGTCCAAACCCGCCGCCGGCCACTGTCCCATTATCCGCGGGAAACACAACAGCAAAAATATATAACCAACCATCGCGGGGTTAAATATATTGTGCCCCAATCCTCCAAACGCGTGCTTACCGATCAACACTGCAAATGCGACACCCAGAACTGTTACCCACCACGGGGCGTACGGTGGAATCGCAAGCGTGACGAGACAGGCTAGAACCAAGACACTACCGTCGTGCAGAAACGGCTGTGGATCGATTCGTTGCCATCTGAGCGCAAGGTTTTCGAGAACTAAGGCCGTAGCCGCAGCAATCGCTAGATGGATCAAGATCCCAGGTCCAAACAAAACGACGTAGACGCATATGCCTGGTACTAGCGCGATCAGCACCTGGTTCATGCTCCATCGAATGTCGCGTGCGCCGCTGATGTGAGGCGAACTTTGGGTCAACGGTTCGTTCACGAAAGCGCGAATCCGGATTGCTTAAGACGGCGCATCGGATTTAGAAAGGAACACCATTCGGTCGCGGCGGCGCGGCTGAGTAAATCGCGATAGAAACTATCGGCAGCGATAAACATCATCCTATTTTTTTCGCCTTTGTCGGGCCCGGGCAATAGCATCGTGCACATGGCTCTGCAACTCGCCGACACGCAAGCCACTGACGTCTGCGAGGCTGACATGATCGTCATCACTAGAATTTTCGCCGGCCGTTAAGCGGGCTTTCTGCTGCTCGAATCTAAGACGTGCATCGTCCGCGGTCGCGCGGTCAATGTCTAAGGATTCGATCGACGACTTCGCATAGCGAAAATAATGCACGAGAGGAATTTCACTCGGGCACACATACGAACAACATCCGCACTCGATGCAGTCGAAAAGATTCAGGTCTTGTGCTTCGTCGACGTCTGCCGAGCGGCTAGCTTCAAATAGTTGCTGAGGCTGTAATCCGATCGGGCAGACTGGGACACAATCACCACACCGAATGCAAGCCTTTCGTGTACTCGGCTGCTCTTTGCGTTCGAGAACTAACAAACAGTTAGTCACTTTCGTAATGGGGGCCCTAGTGTCTTGGATTTCGACACCCATCATCGGACCACCACTGAGCACTCGATGTGTAGCTGGATCAAACCCACCACATTGATCGAGGACGTGCTGAACTGGCGTGCCGATCAATGCGTTGATATTGCCAGGCATAGGAATATCACCTGCGACAGTCACGATGCGTTCGGTAAGGGGTAATCCATACGCAGCGGCGCGGTAGATTGCCACTACCGTGGCGACGTTGAGAACAACTATTCCAATATCAATAGGCAAACTTCCGCTTGGAACTTCTAAACCAGTAAGAACCGTGATCAACTGCTTCTCGCTGCCAGCAGGATAAATTGCTGGTACCGCAATCAGTTCGAATGCATCGCTTTTACATTGGCCGAGCGCACGCAAGGCCTCGTCCATTTCATCTTCTAACGCGACAATGCACGTATCAGCTTCAACTAACCAACGAATCAAGGTCGCACCAGCGGCGACATCATGCGCCTGCTCCTGCATGAGTCTTTCGTCGCAGGTGATATATGGCTCGCACTCGACTCCGTTAATTATCAGCACCTCGACGTGCTGCATCGACCCTTCATGCACTTTCACGTGAGCAGGGAAACCGGCTCCGCCTAAACCGACAATTCCTGCTTGTTCGATACGATCGTAGATCACGTGCCGATCGAGCCGCATCAATTCGGCAGGATCTACGCAGTGGTCTGTCCGTTCATTATCGTCTTGGCGCTCACCGACTGATAATTCGACGCACAGCGCGCTCAGACCGCTTGGATGTATTACGGGGAAATCGCGTAAACCTGTAACGATGCCATCTGCCGGAGCGTGAACGTGCACGCTGACGTAAGCTTGAGATCGTGCGACGAGTTCTCCCTTAACTACAGCTTGGCCAACCCCGATACACGGCATTGCTGCCATCCCAACGTGTTGCTTAACCGGTAGATAGAGCGCTTCTGGACGGGCTATGTCGCGCGAAGCAATGTGCCGTGTTTGATCCTTATGGGCTGCTAAATGCAGCCCGCCTTTAAAGTCGTGCAATGTCCTACTCATAGCCCCGTTTGATTTCTACGATCAGATCCGAGATACGGCGGCCTCGACCAGCGCCATCGGTCGATACCCGGTTCGAGTCGCACAATATCGATGCAATCGACCGGACATGGCGGGATACATAACTCGCAACCCGTACATTGATCGGCGATGACGGTATGCATTTGCTTAGCCGCGCCGACAATCGCGTCAACCGGACAAGCTTGAATACATTTTGTGCAACCAATGCATGCCGATTCGTCAACCACGACAACCTGACGGACGACCTCGGAATCGGCAACTCGAAGGCGTGCAGTACTACTCTGGCCGAGTAGTTCGGCTAATGACCGTTTGACAACCAGGCCGCCGGGCGGACATTTGTCGATGGAAGCGCCTGAGGACACAATCGCCTGTGCATAAGGCAGACATCCACCATAACCGCATTGTTGGCATTGAGTTTGCGGCAGAATTTCGTCAATTCGTCGAACGATGCCGCGTCTCGAATCCCGTTCTGGCTCGAGGTGATGAAGCAACAGCCAAGCAGCGCTCACTAGTAGTCCGACGAGAACCCCAATGGCTTCAATCATTTGCCCGGCGCCGCAGCGTCGTGGCTACGCAGTGCCACCGAAACCACTCATCGCCATTGCGATGATCCCAATACTTAACAACGCAATCGGCGCGTCGCGAAACGCATGCGGTATGGGTGCCGCAGCAAGGCGTTCGCGGATTTGCGAGAATACAACGATGAACATTCCGTAGCCGCTTGCCAAGCCGGCGGAATATAAGAAAACTTCAATAGCATTTTTTGGCTCAATTAAGACGATGAGTACGACACCCAGTATCGTGCAATTTACGGTCATTAAGGGTACAAAGGGTTCCAACCAATCATGACCCGCGCGCCAAATTCTCTCACCCACGCTGGCGGTGAAATACAGGCAAACGAGTATGCTCGTGACGATTATTGGCAGTTCGAGAATTGTTGTCGCGCTATTGTCCGGCAACGCATTGAGCAAGAAAAAACTTAAAACACAAGCCAAAGGAGCAATGAAAATATTTGATACGGCGAGACCTGCAGCAGTCTCCAACTTTCGCGAAACCGCGATTGCAGGACACACGCCAATCAGATACACCAACAGGAGATCACAACCCAGTGCGCCACCAAGCAACAACGCGAGGGCGTCGCCCATAATTACTTTGCCTGCATACCGGATGCCGCGCCAGGATCTGGACTCAGCAAGAATAAATCCTCACCGCCGGGACCGGCGGCGAGCACCATTCCTTCTGATAAGCCGAACCGCATTTTGCGCGGCTGGAGGTTTGCCACCACAATCACGTGGCGCCCAATCAGAGAATCGGGCTGATATGCGCTCTTAATCCCGGCGAATACGGTGCGGGTCTCGTCGCCAACTTCGAGTTTGAGTTGCAGTAACTTATCTGCCCCCTCGACAGCACTGGCCTCCAATACTTTGGCGACCCGAAGATCGATTTTTGCAAATTCTTCGATCGTGATGAATTTGCTATCGTTCGATTCTGCAGGCTCGTTCTCCAAGGGTTTTGCGTCTTGGTTTCTGCTTGCCTCAATCATTGCTTCAACCTTCTCAGCGTCGACCCGCTGCATCAGTGGCTTAAATTTATTGATGCGCCGCGCGCAAATATCGTCATCGACATTGGCCCAGACCAGCGGCGCGTCATTTAGGAACTTCTCGACCTCTGCCGACATCACGGGCAGCACCGGCTTCAGGTAGATGAGCAAAATACGAAATAATGCAATTCCGGTCGTGCAAATCCGATGCAACTCTATATCCGAATCCGCTTGCTTGGCGACGACCCAAGGTTTTCGTTTATCGATATATTGATTAGCTGAGTCTGCGAGCGCCATGATTTCTCGCATGCCGCGTGCGAAATCGCGCGATTCGTAACACTCCGCGATTCTCGGCGCGAGGGCTTTAAACTCACCGACCAGCTCAGGATTGTCGAAAGTATCGCTCAAGGTGCCGTCGAAACGCTTCTGGATAAACCCTGCACAGCGGCTCGCGATGTTGACAACTTTGCCAACCAGATCGGAATTCACCCTGTTCTGGAAGTCATTCAAATTCAGATCGATGTCTTCGATTGCCGGCGCCAATTTCGCTGCAAAATAGTAGCGTAAATACTCCGGATTCAGGTGATCAAGATACGTATTTGCAGTAACGAAAGTCCCGCGAGATTTCGACATCTTCTGGCCGTCGACGGTTAAAAACCCATGGACAAAGACGTTCGTTGGAACCCTGAATTGGGCGCCGTGTAGCATGGCCGGCCAAAACAACGTGTGAAAGTACATAATGTCTTTGCCGATGAAGTGATACATCTCGGCTGTGCTTTCGGCGCCTACATAAGCATCGAAATCGATTCCCTGTTTATCGCAAAGATTCTTAAAGCTCGCTAAGTATCCGATTGGCGCATCCAACCAGACGTAGAAATATTTTCCAGTCTCGCCTGGTATCTCGAATCCAAAATAAGGGGCTTCTCTGGAGATATCCCAATCTTGGAGACCTGCCTCAAACCACTCGTTCAATTTGTTGACAACCCCAGATTGCAATTCGTTATCCGCGAGCCAACGTTTTAGCATTTGCTCGAAATGTCCAAGCTTGAAAAACAAATGCTCCGATTCGCGCTGCTCCGGAGTCGCCCCGCTCAACGCCGAAACCGGATTGAGTAAATCGTTCGGCGAGTAGGTGCGGCTACAACTTTCGCAGCTGTCACCGTATTGATCTTCGGCACCGCAGTGCGGGCACGTCCCGCGTAAAAAACGATCGGGCAAAAATAGCTTTTTTACCGGATCGTATGCTTGCGTTATGGTTTTTCGATCGATGTGCCCGCCCTCATTGAGCCGGCCGTAAATCAGTTCCGCGATTGCTTTGTTCTCAGGCGAGTGCGTCGAGTGATAGTTGTCAAATTCGATGCCGAATCGCGCAAAATCTCGCTGATGTTCCGCACTGATCCGCTCAATTAATGCCTCCGGCGTTATGCCCTCCAGCTCGGCGCGCAGCATGATAGGGGTTCCGTGGGCATCGTCAGCGCACACGTAGTAGCAGGTGTGGCCGCGCATCTTCTGAAACCGGACCCAAATGTCAGTCTGCAGATACTCGACCAAATGCCCGATGTGGATAGGACCGTTCGCATAAGGAAGGGCACTCGTGACGAGGATATTACGATTTTCAGTGGTCATTTTTCTCTTTCTGTGCGGGGACCCATCGATGGTCGAACGGGGGCAAATTTTAGCGCGTGGTTGGCGCGCTAAGGTAACATTTTGCCGCGTGCTATACCATGCGCCCGGCGCTTTGCGCATTGTGTAAAATAGCGACCAATTCATTCACTCAGAGAAGCGCCATGCCCGTTACGGAAGAAGCAGTACGCACCGCGATTGGATCAAAGATCGATCCTTACCTAGGCACAGATCTGGTGAGCGCTGACGCCGTTAAGTCGGTTAAGCTCGACGGCGATTCGTTGCATATCGACATCGAATTGGGCTTCCCCGTTGCCCGCTATGCGAGCGAACTCGAAGCCAGCTTACGAGAGACCATCGCCGCGCTCGACCCAAACCTCGCTGTTACGTTTGATACTCGCGCAAAAATCGTCGCGCGCACCGTCCAACACGGCGTAAAGAGACTACCCGCTGTGAAGAACGTTATCGCTATAGCGTCCGGTAAGGGCGGCGTCGGAAAGTCGACCACGACAACTAACCTAGCTCTCGCGTTGCGTGACGAAGGTGCGAGCGTGGCGATTCTCGACGCCGATATCTATGGACCCAGCCAACCCCGGATGCTTGGCGCTCAAGGCAAACCCGCCTCGAAAGACGGGAAATCAATGGAACCGATTATCAGTTATGGCATTCAGTCGATGTCGATTGGTAATCTCATTGAAGAAGATACGCCGATGATTTGGCGGGGCCCCATGGTCACCGGCGCGCTTGAACAGTTGCTGAACGACACGAACTGGAAAGACGTGGATTATTTGATAATTGATTTGCCACCCGGCACCGGGGACATCCAATTAACTTTGTGCCAGAAAATTCCAGTCAGTGGCGCAGTTATCGTGACGACGCCGCAAGACATCGCGCTGTTAGATGCGCGAAAAGCGCTAAAAATGTTTGAAAAGGTCGACGTTCCTGTGCTCGGGGTTATCGAGAATATGAGTGTGCATATTTGCACCAGCTGTGGGCATGAAGATCACATCTTCGGATCAGGAGGCGGTGAATCTATGGCCCAACAATACGGAATCGATCTGCTTGGTTCGCTACCGTTGGACACTAAAATCAGAGAAGGTATGGACGGGGGCAAACCGACAGTCGCCTTGATGCCGGACTCAAGACCAACGCAGATGTATCGAGAAATAGCGCGTCGGATCGCTGGCAAGCTCGCGTTGCGGGCAAAAGATTATTCCGCGAAATTCCCCAACATTGTTGTGCAAAATACGTAGTCTAAACCTATGCCTGTAAAATCAGATAAATGGATCGCGAAAATGGTTCGCGACCACCAGCTCATTGAGCCGTTTGAACCTCAGCAGGTCCGGGAAATAGACGGTCAACGTGTCATCTCCTATGGTGTTTCGAGCTACGGCTACGACATTCGCTGCGCTCCCGAATTCAAGGTATTTACCAATATAAATTCCGCGATCGTTGATCCGAAGCAATTCGATCCGGATAGCTTCGTCGATGTAAATCGCGACGTTTGCATTATCCCGCCAAACTCGTTTGCGCTGGCACGCACGATCGAACACTTCCGCATTCCGCGCAATGTACTAACCATTTGTTTGGGGAAATCAACCTATGCGCGGTGTGGCATCATCGTAAATGTCACTCCGCTAGAGCCAGAGTGGGAGGGACATGTGACCTTGGAATTTTCTAATACGACGCCGCTGCCCGCGAAAATCTACGCCAATGAAGGGGTCGCACAAGTTATATTTTTAGAATCCGACGAACCCTGCGCCGTTTCGTACCGAGACCGCGGCGGCAAATATCAAAACCAGACCGGAGTCACGCTGCCAAAGGCTTAGGCCTTCAACAGCAGCTCGGCGGTAGATTCTCCCAACAGGTTGCGGTGAATTTGTCGTCCTATCGCTAACCCGTCGCGGTTTGGCGCGCAAGCCGCAACTGCTCCGATTGGCGGCGTAATATGTGCTGAATAAGCCTGTCTTGGTCGTCCGGACGAATTTCCTCGAACACAATTGAAATGACGTGCTGGTCGCCGTCGATCTTTCTTGTGCTAACGACCCGCCCAAAAATCCGCATCGGATCGTTACTCGGTAATAACACTAAGTCGATAGCTAAATTAGTCCCGACAGCGAGAACGCACACTGCGGTAATGGCCATCCCGCCACCACTCAGATTAATTTCTTTAGGTTCGTGCTCATGATACTCCTCAGAACCGGGGGCCGTGTGTTCAACTGAAACGATGCGTTCCAGAAGATTGATCTTTCGATTTATCAGCTCCAGCGCTTCGACGATCGGGGGGTTCGAGTGGCGAACTTTATCGAACACTTCTTGCAAATGGGTTTCGAGGCCGAAGAGCGCCGCGCGAGTATTTTCGGCCTTGATTTGACTCAAATGCACCGCGTGCCGCTCGGCCTCGAGTTTGTCACTCTGGACCACCCGGTATTTGACCAGAGCGTTGTCTTGGATGCGAAAGTATTTTCTCCGTTCAGTACTCATAAACTACCTCTTCTTATTGGATCACTGTAGACCCGCCATTCGCGAGTTCGTTGGGGTTATCCGGAGACCCTTCAGAGGCTACCGATGCGGTAATGTCGTCCCCACTCTCGCTATCGGCGCGAATTTTCGCGAGCGGTTGTTCGCCTGCGGCATCGTTGGGTCGGTCTTGTTCAATGATCATTTCAACTCGTCGGTTCAAAGAGCGATTTACGCCAGTATCATTTGGCGCTAGCGGATGAGCGTCGCCGTGCCCTTCCACGAGGAAGCGATCGGGTTCGAGCGTACCGTCGCTCAGTAATTCGTGCACAACGGTTACGGCTCGTGACGCCGATAGCTCCCAGTTCGATCGGAAACGAGCTGTTTTAATCGGGACGTTATCCGTATGACCCGCGACGACAATAGTGCCTTTGATAGCGCCGAGCGCTTCGCGTAATTTCTTCGTGACAGGCAAAAAATTCTGGCTGAAATCGGTCCCGCCGGACGCGAAAGAGCCTTTTTCGCGGATCCTGATAATGATTTTTGTGCCGATCGTTTCAACTTGAATAATGCCGCGGTCGATCTCATCGTGCAGCGATTCGATCAACGCCTGAGCATCGGCTGCGGTTTCGGCGACCTTCAACGCTTCCATTGCGCTAATGGCATCCGCATTTGCGCTTCCCGTGTCACCTTCGAGCGTATCCGTAAACTCTAACGTCTGCTTATTAGAATCCGTCGCGGATTGGCGAACTTCGTTGATCGCCGTGGGTTGCGGTTGTGCCGGGCTGAATTCTTGGGCGATGATGCTCGTGCCCATGGGGATCTCTACCGCGTTTACTTCGCGTTGGACACCAAATGCGAGTTTTAGGGAGCCCGATATGGTCTTGAATTTATTCAGATCCATTTCGGCAAACGATAAAAGCAAAACGAAGAAACACATCAGTAACGACATCAGGTCGGCAAACGTCATAATCCAGCCGCCGCCTGCTTCGTCGTCGCCCCTGCCTGCAGGTACCTCATCATCCATCGAATCTACTCTGGCTTGTCGTCCGCCGATCCGCGCTTGGAACTCGGCAAATAAGTTTTCAGGATTTCTTCAATGACACGCGGGTTTCGCCCCTCTTGAATTCCGCTAAGACTGTCTAAAATCATGGATTTGATCATGCGCTCTTCGTTGGCCCGTAGCCCGAGTTTATCGGCGATCGGTAAGGCAAAAATATTCGCGATCATGGCGCCGTAAAGCGTCGTCAAAAGCGCAACCGCCATTGCCGGTCCGATAGATTTTGGGTCGCTCATGTTGGACAGCATTTGGACGAGACCAATTAAGGTTCCGATCATGCCCATGGCGGGTGCCATATCACCAATTGATCTGAAAATTTTCTTGCCGAGATCATGCCGTTCGATAGCGGCATTCATGTCCGTGAGTAAGGTCTGACGCACGACTTCTGGCTCATGGCCGTCCACCATCAGCTGGATCCCTTTGGCCATGAACGGATTCGACGTTTCCTTACCTTCCAATGCTAGGAGACCACCTTTGCGCGCTTCGTTCGCCATCTCGATGGTCTGCTCGATCAGATCTTCGGGCTTATCCAATTTACTTACAAAGGCTTTTAGCGCAACCTTAAATGCACCAAGAAATTGCGCCAAAGTAAATTGCATCATGACCGCACCGACCGTGCCGCCAACGACAATCAACAAAGATGGGACGTTGACAAAAGTGTGTCCGCTTCCGCCAATAACTATTGACGCAAGGACGATCCCAAATGCCGTAATCAGCCCTACTAATGTTGCTAAATCCACATCGCACCCTCCTCATGTCCTGCAAATTGGGAAGCCGGCCTTCAGCCCGGTACCCAACTATGCTTCCGTGGCATCTTGATTATGTGGTTTATAGCGGTCTAATTAAGCTGAACCTTTAGAGGAATTACAGGCGTTCACACCATGATCCGTGACGATGAGAAATCAACGCTCAATCGACGCGACCACGACACCAACAGTTGTTAGGATAGTCCTGAATATTGTGCCATTGAGCTAGAACTTACCGAGTGGATTACTTACCCATTTTCATTGATCTGAGGCGCGGCAGCAGCATTGTTGTTGGCGGTGGCGAAGTCGCGCGTAGAAAAATTGAAACACTACTTCGAGCCAGTGCGCAGGTCTTGGTGATCGCAAAAGAAGCCTGCCCTTCAGTACAAGCGATGCACGAGGCCGGCAACATCGTGCTTGAGCTTCGTGGTTTTGCTCCAAGCGACATCGATTGTGCATCAATAGTCGTCGCCGCCACTTCGGACCACAAACTGAATGAAAAGATAGCCGAACGTGCAAAGGCGCTCCGCATTCCCGTCAATGTTGTGGATTCTCCCGCGCTCTGTAGTTTTATTATGCCGTCGATCATCGATCGCTCTCCGGTAGTCATTGCGATATCGACCGGTGGTGCAGCGCCCGTACTTGCGCGTGCTTTGCGCGCAAAACTTGAAACGAGCATTCCCACTTCTTATGGCCGGCTTGCAGAGCTCATGCGCGATTTTCGCGAGCGGGTACGAACAAAGATTTCGAATAGTTCTAATCGACGTCGATTTTGGGAACAAGCCGTGACGGGCTCAGTTGCCGAACGTATGTTCGAAGGTAAGTACGACCAGGCACTGGTTGCGCTCGAAAACCTCTTGTCGGCGACTGCTGATACGCCGCCGCAAGGCGAGGTCTACCTCGTCGGCGGCGGACCAGGAGATCCTGATTTATTGACGTTCCGCGCTTTGCGTCTCATGCAGCAAGCCGAGGTCGTGGTCTACGACCGATTAGTCGCGCCGCAGATCGTGGCGCTGTGCCGCAAGGATGCGCAACGGATCTTCGTCGGCAAGCAGCGCGACAACCACGCTCTCGATCAACTTGAAATTAACGCCTTGCTCGTGGATCTGGCTAGACAAGGTAAACGGGTTGTGCGCCTTAAAGGCGGAGATCCCTTCATTTTTGGTCGCGGTGGCGAAGAAATCGCGACGCTCGCCGAGCAGGGTATTGCGTTTCAAATTGTCCCCGGCATTACGGCCGCAAGTGGCTGCGCAGCCTACGCGGGTATCCCACTAACCCACCGCGATTACGCGCAGCAATGCGTCTTCGTAACCGCTCATCAACAAAACGGCAAAGTCGACTTACCGTGGGACTCGCTCGTTCAGACTCAGCAAACGCTTGCGATCTATATGGGCATGCGGAGCTTAGAAGAATTGAGCACTGCGCTCATCGAGCACGGCATGGCGCCGGACGTTCCTGCCGCGATCATCGAACGAGGGACAACACCCGAGCAGCGAGTGATCGTGGGAACGGTAGCAACATTGCCCGACAAGGCGGCACAAGCGCGCTGCGTAGCTCCATCGATAGTCATCATCGGCGAAGTCGTAAACTTGCGCCGACAACTCGCCTGGTACGAATCGAAGGCGCCCATTACGACGTAATTTTAGGTGTAACGCCTACTCGTCAGTTTCAGATTGCGGTACATGCTTGATTGCAATCGAATTTATGCAATAACGCAGATTGGTCGGTGCCGGACCGTCGGGAAAGACGTGTCCTAAATGCGCGTCGCAAGCCGCACAAAGCACTTCGGTGCGCACCATGCCATAACTCGCGTCTTGGTTATCTGCAACGTGCTCCGGATTACTTGGCTGCCAAAAACTTGGCCAGCCAGTGCCCGAATCGAACTTATGTTCGGCGTTGAATAGCTCGGTGCCGCAACATTTGCAGACATACAATCCGGGTTCTTTGTTTGCGTCGTATTCTCCAGCGAAGGCGCGTTCCGTGCCGTGTTCACGACAAACGCTATATTCTTCGGGGGTTAATATTTCGCGCCACTTGGCCGCATCTTTTTCCACTCGTTTGACCATCTAAGGTTCCTCCGTCATCGATTTGTTTCTAGTTCCGAACAGCTAGACCGCCAGCTAAGATCCTCGCTTAAAGCGATGAACTAGTTGTCAATTGTCTACATAAGCTATCATTAAGTAGACTGGTTACAAGTCCCCTCTCTTTGTGGGATAAGGAATCCTATCGTAGCCGAAGTTTAATCGGGGAGAACCGACTTGCGAATAGCATTACTCGAAGATGATCTCGACCAGGCCGCGCTATTCATGGAATGGCTGAAGTCGAGCGGGCATACCGTCGAACATTTTGTATCCGGCAAAATCTTTGTGCGAAATATCAAACACGACAGCTACGATGTCCTGATCCTCGATTGGATGGTTCCTGACATGGATGGTTATGAAGTGCTGAGATGGGTGCGCGAGAATTTTGACTGGCCCGTACCGATCGTTTTCGTTACAGCAAAGGACGAGGAAGACGATATCGTGCGGGCGCTGGAACAAGGTGCCGACGACTATATTGTGAAACCGGCAAAGCACCGTGAATTGGTTGCCCGGATCGCTGCCGTCGCACGGCGTGCCTCCAGCGTCGACGACACGCAAAATGAAATCGAGTACGAACCGTTCGCAATCGATCTGGCCAACCACCAGGTTAAACGCGACGGCGCACGGGTCGAGGTTACGCAGAAAGAATATGAGTTGATCGTTTTCTTGTTTCGCAATATCGGCCGTATCCTGTCGCGTGCGCACATTTTGAAAAGTGTATGGGGGCGCAATCCGGATATCAATACGCGCACCGTCGACACGCACGTTAGTCGGATCCGAACGAAACTCTCTTTGGCCCCGGAGATGGGCTGGAAGCTTTCTTCAATTTACCAACACGGCTACCGCCTAGAACGACTCACCTAATAGCAACTTAGACCCTCCAAGGATTGACTCCCACGACACGCAAACTCGTGTCGAATTTGTCGAACACGAACGCATCAATTTAAAAGGCGCTCGGCGGTGCTCCATACGGGGGAGGGAGGAGTGAGCAGCCACCGAGCGCGACAACATAGCTGCATGAATTCATGAACAGCAGCCCTGAGTGTAGGAGTCCGCCCCTAGCATCGACGTGACCGAGGTCACACTCGGCAGTGCGAAACCGCCTTGTTGTGGAGCGGGTCACACGGAATTGGAAAATAATTGTCTCCAGGTCGCTAGCAACTCGGTTTGATCGGCCAAAGCCATGCCGCACCACGTACTCCACTACTGTCCCCATGTGTGGCAGGAACTACACGCAATGTCAGTCGATCGGTGAAGGCGTATTTCTCAACCAAGGGCGGTAGGAGGCGATAT
This sequence comes from Gammaproteobacteria bacterium, assembly GCA_047611805.1. Lineage (GTDB taxonomy): Bacteria > Pseudomonadota > Gammaproteobacteria > UBA11873. Next base: position 5,533 of record JBLFWX010000095.1, on the reverse strand, counting down.
AAAACGGTGATCTTTGATAAGCCACCGCCCAACACGACAATGTCTGGATCGATCACATTCACTATCGACGCCAAGCCACGTGCCAGGCGGTCCGCATAAAGCGCGATTGCGGATTGCGCCGCAGGCTCGCCCGCCTCGGCACGGACAGCGATCTCGCTCGCCGGCGTCACTTCTTGCTCTTGCTCGCTATAGGCAAACGTTAAACCGGCGCCAGACACATAGGTTTCGATGCAACCAGTCTTTCCGCAGTAACATTCGGGCGCAGCGGATTCACCTGCCCTAGCCCACGGTAACGGGTTGTGACCCCATTCGCCCGCTATCGCGTTCGCGCCACGCAGTATCTGTTGATTGATCGAGATTCCGCCGCCCGTCCCGGTTCCCAAGATCACGCCGAAGACCGACGCACTGTCGCGCCCTGCGCCATCGACGGATTCCGAGAGTACGAAGCAGTTTGCATCGTTCTCAAAACGAAGCTCGCGCCCCATTCTTATTGTCAAATCGCGGTCGAACGCTTTGCCATTTAGGACCGTCGTGTTGGAATTTTTGACCCTGCGGTTGTAGGGAGATATCGTCCCCGGCATGCCGATCCCAACCGAGCAAGCTCGTCCGACTTCAGATTCTAGGTTTACAACGAGGTCCGTGATGGTGGCTAGAATGGCAGCATAGTCGCCGCGAGGCGTGGAAACTCGTTGGCGAGCTCGAATCTCGGAGCTATTGTCGAGCACAATTCCTTCGATTTTCGTTCCACCGAGGTCGATTCCAATTCGCATTGCGATATCCTTTGAAATAATTATCGCGTTTTTGGCGTCAGGCTCGGCACTACGTTAGAATCCAGCCCACTGAGTATTCCTATTAACGTTCGATTATTTGTATCAACGGTCATGACATCAATACCAAATTATCATCGCCGCGAAACCGTTGGCGTAAAAGTTGGATCAGTGACGATCGGCGCCGGACATCCGATTGTTGTGCAATCCATGACAAACACGGATACCGCCGACATTGGCGCCACGACAAAGCAAGTTCAGCAACTCGCCGCGTCCGGCTCTGAGCTTGTCCGAGTGACTGTCGACACGGAAGCCGCGGCGGCCGCAATTTCGCGGATCCGCGATCGACTCGACGCGCTCGGCTGCCAAGTACCACTCATTGGCGATTTTCACTATAACGGACATACCTTACTAACGAAGTACCCTGATTGCGCTCAGGCGCTAGCCAAGTTCAGGATTAACCCAGGGAATGTCGGCTTTGGCCGCAAGAAAGACCAACAATTTGCGACCATGATTGAAGTCGCAGCGAAACTGAATAAACCAATCCGCATTGGGGTGAATTGGGGCAGTCTCGATCCGGCGCTCGTAGCGGCGAAGATGGACGAAAATGCGGCGTTAAAGACGCCTAAAGAGGCCTATGAGGTCACCCGCGACGCGTTAATATCTTCCGCCATCGACAGCGCCAAAAAAGCCGAAGAATTAGGACTCCCTCGCGACAAAATTGTCCTATCGTGCAAAGTTAGCGGCGTCCAAGAATTGATCGCGGTATATGGCGAACTGGCTGCACGCTGCGATTACGCCTTACATCTCGGCCTCACTGAGGCGGGCATGGGTTCTAAAGGGATCGTCGCGTCAACGGCGGCCATGGGCTACCTACTTCAACAAGGTATCGGCGACACGATTCGGGTATCCCTAACACCCGAACCTGGCGGCGATCGCAGCAACGAAGTCGTGGTTGCGCAAGAAATACTCCAAACCATTGGGTTACGATCATTCACACCGCTTGTTACGGCATGTCCGGGATGTGGACGAACAACAAGTACAGTCTTTCAGGAGCTTGCGCAGGACATCCAAGCTTACGTCCGAACCCAGATGCCGATCTGGCGCGAGACCCACCCAGGTGTCGAAGACATGAGCCTAGCCGTGATGGGATGCATCGTTAACGGTCCAGGTGAAAGCAAGCACGCGAACATTGGAGTTAGTCTGCCTGGTACGGGTGAGACGCCAGCGGCGCCGGTGTTTGTCGATGGACAAAAATTCACTACGCTGCGCGGCGATTCGATCGCTCAAGACTTCAAATCCTTGGTCAACGATTATGTTGAAAAAAACTATAGCCCAGGCGCCGAAGTTCACACACCAAAGGGGTAGGTGAGCAAGTTTCGCGAATCGCAACTTTCGTCTGAATGGCAAGCACTATAGCGAATGACATCGGCAGTCTAGCGCGTGCGTTTTGGGAAATTTGTCTCTTAAAGCGAGCACCCCAAGACCTACCCGCCTCACAATTTCTCCTCGGCTGCACGCTGCTAAGTTACGTCCTTCTTGGCATGGCGATCAATCTTATCGGCTTCGGCTTCGCCGAAGCCTGCACACTTAGCGTCGCGATGACCGCTCTCCTACTCATCTCGATAAGATTGCTATTGCGAATTCGCGGATACGATGCTCGCCTGCAGCAAACGGCAACGGCGATGATGGGGATCTCGATTGTGTTGTTCGTACCCGCCGTCATCTTGCGTTACTGGTTTCATTTGATCGAGCTCAACGGCAGCGAGTCCAACTTGGCGGGCTATATCTGGGTGGCGTTGTTCGTTTGGCAGTTATTTATTTCCGCTAATATCTTTAGGCACGCGCTTGGCATGCGCCTGTTCGGTGGATTTATCGTGTCAATTGCCTATGCATTACTGGAATTCCGCGTCATGTTCTTCGTGCATCAGAGTTTCGAGTAATACTGTTTACAGGTCGTAGAAAAGGCTGATTCGTGCACATACATATTTTGGGCATCTGCGGAACGTTCATGGCGGGCATCGCCGAACTCGCCTTGCAACTAGGCCATACCGTGAGCGGATCTGATGCGAGCGTCTACCCACCGATGAGTACATTTCTCGAGCAGCGTGGTATCAATATCTTCGAAGGCTACGATACCGAGCAGTTCGATCAGCGACCCGATTTAGTACTCATTGGCAACGCGCTCAGCCGCGGAAACGAAGCTGTCGAATATGTTCTCAATCAGCATATTCGATATCAATCTGGTGCCCAATGGATCGCCCACGAGGTGCTCCGCACTCGTCATGTCATCGCCGTTTCCGGTACACACGGGAAAACAACCACGACCAGTATCTTGACCTGGATCCTCGATCAGTGCGGTCTCGAACCTGGTTATCTTATTGGCGGCATCGCAAAAAACTTCCCCCTACCAGCAAGCCTCGGTGGCGGTAAGTTTTTCGTCATTGAAGCGGACGAATACGACACTGCATTTTTCGATAAGCGTTCGAAATTTGTCCATTACCAACCCGACACATTAATTATCAACAATCTTGAGTTTGATCATGCCGATATATTTCCGGACTTAGAGGCGATCCAGCGTCAATTCAGCCACCTACTACGGATCGTTCCATCTCATGGATTAATAATCAGCCCGGAGTCCGATGGAGCAATCGCGGCGGTGATGAATCAGGGTTGCTGGAGCCGCCGTCAAACGTTTGGATTGGAACCCGCAGGTGATTGGCAAATATGCAAAATCGAACAAGCAGGATCGACCAGCTTTCAGTTACAGCATACTGGACACGACACCGTCGCGGTTCGTTCGGCACTACTCGGTGAGCACAATGCCTTCAACGTAACCGCCGCTATTTGCGCAGCCGTGGATGTCGGTGTGTCGTTAGCGCAGGCCGTCGATACGCTGCCGTCGTTCGGCGGCGTAAAACGGCGACTTGAAGTGATTGGCTGCGTCAATGGCGTAACCGTGTACGATGACTTCGCTCATCATCCAACGGCGATTCAGGCGACGTTGACGGCGCTGCGTGCGAGCGTCGGCGGGAAACGGATCATCTGCATACTCGAACCCCGCTCAAACACGATGCGCTTAGGTGTCCACGCCGCGGCAATCGGCGCTGCGCTCGCTAACGCGGACAAGGTCTTTGTCTATGCTGATAAAAGCCTCTCTTGGGATCCCGCGACGCTGTTTACTGGGACAGACAGGGACGGAGAGATCCTATCGTCCGTCGACCAAATCATTGACGCCGTCGCGCCGTACGCGGCCCCGGATGACCATATCGTCATCATGAGCAACGGCGGATTCGACGGTATTCACGCGAAATTATTAGAGACCCTGGGTTGAGGAGTTAATTATTACTAATTCACAAGAGTATGAGATTGCGCTGTTCCCACTAAATACAGTGCTTTTCCCGACCGCGCATCTGCCCTTGCGGATCTTCGAACCGCGTTACGTCGACCTGATTGGACGTTGCATGCGAGAGAGTACTATGTTCGGTGTCGTTGGCATCTCCCAGGGTGTTGAAGCTGGCGGCCCGGCGCAAACGCACGCCCTCGGCACGCTCGCAAGAATCGTGGATTTTGATCAAGGCAGTGACGGCTTACTTAATGTCGTGATCCGTGGCGAGACTCGATTCGCAGTTCAATCATCCCGAATCCAGGCAGATGCGCTAATGCTCGGTATGGTGGCAGAAAAACCGCCCTTAGAATCACCACCGATCCCCCCGGAACATCAAGAGCTGGTCAATCTTCTCGTCGAAATAAACACGAACACGACGTTTGGGCAATTAGCCGACGGTTCACCGACTAACACGATCGAGTTGGCCTACGGGTTAGCACAAATATTACCTGTTTCCATGTCAGCCAAAATCGATTTGCTAAGCATCGAAGAGCCGTTGCCGCTACTCGAGCAAGTCTCAGCGCTGATAATAGAACTGCGTCAATCGAATCAATAATATCGGCAATAATGTCACATGGAAGCGTAGTATTTACCTCCCGATTCTCTGCGATTGGCAAACTATTGCGGGTCCGCCAAAATTAAATTTTGAGCAAATCACGTTACTCACAGCGGTTCCAATTAACGCGAGGAATCGCTTATTGAAGCTGGCATCGATATATGCGACTTTAGCGCCACGCTGGTAACAATAAGCATCCGAAAGTCGATGCGTCGAATTACAAAATCAATCCTCATGCTGTGCCTGAGCGGCATCGCATGCGCGCCTGTGCACGCCAAACTTGGTGACGCGGCGTCGTGGTGGCTGTGTCCCGTGGATCGGCAGCTGCCTGTGCGTCCCGAGTATTCCGGGCCCGTGGAGCCAGGCAGCACCGAAATTCGAGCCGACACAACACGAATCGTGAAAAATGAAGCAACCGAATTTGCTGGTAACGTCGAAATTGTGCGAGACGATCGTTCGATCACGGGGGACGTGGTTACTTATGACGATGCTGGCGGCCGCTTTGACGTGAGCGGCCACGCTACGATTTGGGACGCCGGTCTCATCTGGCAGGGTCAGCATGCACTATTCGACCTCGACAGCGACGTTGGAAATCTAACCGAAGGGGACTATTGGCTGGTCAACGGCCGCGGTCGAGGATATGCGCGTACGATTGAGTCCGATCGTCGAGAGGATGTCTCGCTCCTCGAAGGGGTCGACTATACGACCTGCAGCTCTGATCGGCCTGATTGGTTGTTTTCGACTCAGCGCCTACGAATTGACCACGATCTCGGACGCGGATCAGCAACGCATGTCATCTTAAAAGTTAAAAACATCCCGGTA
>JBLFWX010000094.1:0-19791 GCA_047611805.1 Gammaproteobacteria bacterium | reverse complement strand
CGCTCATCGCCCAAGCATTTTGAAATTGACGCGGCATTAGTTTGCGCGTTGGGCGCGACGGCTGAATTTCAAGCCTATTCGAATTACATCGCCGACTCAACGAACACCCAACACCCAAAACCGAACTCACGGATCGGACTGGATGACAGAGGATTGCGTTTTGTCGCACAATGCTCCGCATCGATCGGCTCGGGAAGCAAGAATATGGCAAGCAACGCGTATCGAAATCTAACCACCCAGGAAATAGACGAGTACCAGGCTGAAGGCGTGGTTCTCGTTAAACAATGCGTCGACCCGATCTGGATCGAACGCATGACAAAAGCAATCGATGACCAACTCGCACGTCCGAGTCAGTGGGGCGAAGACACGAACCCGGGATCGAAAAGGGCTCGCTTTCTCCACGACAGATATTTGTGGCCGACCAAACCGGCATTCAACGACTATGTCTTTAACTCAGGCGTAGCAGAGATCGCGGGACAGGTGATGAAATCGAAAACGTCCCGAATTTACTTTGACCACGTTTTTGTCAAAGAACCAGCTACGGAAGAAGAGTTCTTTTGGCATCAAGACCTGCCCTATTGGCCATTTAAAGGCACGCAAATATGCTCTATTTGGTTATCTCTAAGCGACGTCGACATTCACTCCAGTGGCCTCGAATTCGTGCGCGGTTCGCACCGGTGGAATAAATGGTTTAAACCCGTGTTACCAGGCGGCGTTGAAGGCGAGCTCGCGAAATGGATTGGGCAAAGTGACGAGGAAGACATTCCTGATTTCAACTCCGAACGCGATGGCTACGAATTTACCTCTTTCGAAACTAAAGCCGGCGACGCACTTATTTTCAACACTTCCATCGTGCACACCTCCCACGGCAATCAGTCACCGATACAACGCCGCCTTGCGTTATCGACGCGCTGGTTGGGCGACGATGCCTGCTGGGATCCGCGACCCGGAACGGATCCAATCGTGACTCAAGAGACTGTAAACCTCGAACCCGGGGCCTATGCTAGCGACGACAGAGCCTTCCCGCTGGTGTGGCAGGCGGCGTAATTGCGCAGCACAAAGAACAGAATTCACTAATGTGAATTCGCTAGCGATGATTAAATGTCGAACTAAAGAAAATATTTCTCAGCGCCTAAATCTGCAAGCGAATATGAATTGACTAAGCAAAGACACGGAGCCCGTATCCTATGACCCTTTACTCTGATTCAACGCTGCTGATCTCTGCCGCGACCACCGCGCTGCACGAAGATGAATTACTTTCCTTCGCCCGTCCGGGTACCTGGGGTACGGCTGCACAACGCACCGCAATCGCCGCACAAGCGCGTAGTGCGCGTTGCGAAGTAGGAGAACAGGAATCCATTAACGATGAAAAGCTTGCCGATGCGGCCGAACTTCCGGAAGCCGCACGCAGAGTTGCCCGAGCCGTCGCCCTAGGCGGCATCGACGTCGACAAAAATTTCTGCGAACAAGCGCAAGCAGATGGCGTTACGGAAGGGGCGTATGTGGAAATTGTCGGCTTAGTCGCGCGTCTCGCCCATCTCGACGTTTTCGCTCGTGGCATTGGCTTGCCGTCTCGGCGATTGCTCGACCCGGTAGAAGATAAGATGCCATCAATGGAACGTCCGTCGGAGGCAAAGAAAGAAGGCTTTTTTACCGCGAGTATCCCGAGTTCACCGGAAGGTGGTAACCTCGCACGGTCCTTGTTTGGAGACCAACCGGCGCCGAATATTCTGCGTTCGCTGAGCTTGGTCCCGGATGAGGCGCGACGTTTAATCCGGGTCATCGACGAAGAATATTTCTCCACGGAAACGATGATGAATCTGACCTACAGCTCGCACGATGCGATATCAAGGCCGCAGTTGGAGCTTGTCGCCGCGAAAGTGTCTGAACTCAACCAGTGCTTTTACTGAACCACCTGGCACACCCATGTCCTCCGTGAGAGTGGCAAAGCCAGCAATCAAGACTTTAATTTGGCAGGTGTTTTTGATAGCAACAAAGACAGTGGCATCGATCACGGAAGCGAGTTGGTCGCCTTCGCAAGCGCGGTAGTGGGCTCGGATGTGGCCGCGCTCAACACCGCTCGAAATATGCTCGCCGAACGCATGGGTGAAGACGCTGTTGTCGCCGCGGCAATCACCGCATCGGTCTTTAGCCTCGTTGATCGCGCGGCGAATGGGATCGGGATTTTCGTTGAACCGATGGTGCTAAAACCGAGCGCGGATTTTCGCGAGGAGTTTGGTTTAAATCGATTTCCGTCTGCCGCGAACACGTTGGACTGAAGCGTCAGGGGCATTCCCTTGGCGTGACATGGCACATTCTGGCAAACGCGGACATTGCTGCGCGACACTGACCCGCTAGATCCAATGAGTTCCCATTACAGGTGCTGTAACGCAACACCTGTGATGGCATTTCAATCGCCCGCTCAACAAAAGGGTTCCCATGCTATCCGGACTTCCATGCCACAATGCCGGTACTCGCATTGCCCTGCAGTCAACCGACGCTCGATAACGAGATGGAGCGGTGCCGTGTTCGAACATACGAAGGTTCTAACGAACAACATTAACCATGCTGAAACGTCTATTCAATCGCACACCCAAAACGTATCAAGTTAGCATCGAGCCGTTCGCTCAGACTGTAACGGTCGGCGCGCGCGAAACAATCCTGCACGCAGCGCTCGAAGCCGGCCTCGCGTATCCGTATGAATGTCAGACTGGCGCGTGTTCGACGTGCAAAACGCAAGTTATTGAAGGTGAGATAAAGGCGCTCACCGATTTTGCCTACGTGCTCGAGATGGACGAGATCCGTGGCGGTACGATCCTCGCTTGTCAAAGCTTGGCAGCGAGCGATCTTAAAATCCGCGTGCATACTTTGGACGATGGCTTGCCGAGTATTCCGTCTCGAGAGTACAAGGGCACGATAAGCGAGATGACACCGCTCACACGAGACATTATTGACGTGCGCATCAGTTTGGATGAACGATTGAATTTCTACGCCGGTCAATACGCGAATCTAAGTATTCCTAATGTGGTGTCGAATCGTCCTTACTCTTTCGCCACGGCGCCCGGCACAAACGGCCAGACAGAGCTTTCATTCCATGTGCGATTAGTTACTGATGGCGAATTGTCCGGATGGTTGGCTAGCGCAGACCGGGTCGGCGAATCAATTAATGTTGATGGTCCGTACGGCATCTTCCGGATGCGTGAGACCGATGTACCCGTACTTTGCATCGCCGGAGGGAGTGGCATGGCGCCGATTAAAGCGATGCTCGAACAAGCGATCGCCGAGGGTCGGTGCCGCCCCGTCGTCTATCTATATGGTGGACGCACGCAAGCCGACTTATACGATAGTGCGCTCATCAAGGCATTAACCACCGACTGGTCCGCACCGATCCGATTCATCCCCGTGTTATCCGAGGAACCGACTGGTTCATCTTGGCAAGGTGCACGCGGATTTGTCACGGACTTCATCAATACTATTGACGACTTTGATCTGGCCGGATGCCAAGCGTATTTATGCGGGCCACCCGTGATGATCGACGCGGCATTGCCAATCCTCTCGAATGCTGGTGTGCGTGGTCGCGATATTTACTTCGATAAATTCACCGACCGGAGCATGCAAAAGTAGTTACTGGTCTGGGAATAATGCTCAGCTTGCGCAGAACGAGCTTTAAGCAAGGTTGTGGTTGAAAGTCGTCCGACAAGTACTAGCCAATTATAGACTAGCCAAAAGCGCTTACGAAATTTTCTCTCCTACCAATAAGACTTGCTATATCTCAGGGAGACGAGCTGCTCGGACGAGAGAGTAGGTGGCGCAAGGCGTTCCAAAGGTGCGAGTCACGAAACCCCACCGGGTAAGCCGCTAACCCGAACGCGAAAACTGTTAACTGTCCTTGCAGGTTCTGCCGCCTAGTCCCGATCCTGCGCTGCGCTCGTATCTTTCTTGGGCTTCTTAGGTCTCTTCCCTACCAAATAGGACCTTGAAGAATCAACCACGCCCCTTTTACGTAGCGCGTGTCTGCCGAGCAGCATCCGAAATCGCATGTCGTCCCTCGACGTCAGCGTTATTTCGATGGGCCAAGCATGACCACCAATGCAGAGCAGGGTTTCGATAACCCAGCGATCTTCAGTATGACCACCGGAATTTTTAACTGTCCGCTTATCTATCAGATTGGCAGTGCAAGTGATGACGGTCTCCAGATTACGCTGCTTCGGCTGTATTTTGAATTCCACCCGCGGGACATTAGCCTCCGAAAAAGTCCGAACATTAAAGGCATGCAATGCTGAAGTGCGGGCACCTGTGTCAAGTTTTGCGTTGATCAAAGGGAGTCCCAGATCGGGCAAACTCACCCATTCACGCCAGCCGAAAGTTAGCAATTCGTGGCCCACAGTAGAGGTCTTCATTATCGGATGTACAGATGTTGATTCGAGCGGCGATTATGCCGTACAAAGCGCATGAAAAACGAGGGTAATTTCCTTGCTCGTCATCATACTTTGATGAAATCCTCGGTCGCACATTTTTATTCCAAGCTGAAGACTCCATACTGCCGCCTGTTAACAATAAATTAGACGCGACGAAGGTCCTGTTATGAAGCTTGCCATCCTCTCTTGTAGCCCGAATGCGTACAGCACGCGACGATTGAAGGAGGCAGCGCTGCAACGGAGCCACAGCGCAACTGTGCTCAATACCTTAAAGTTCGCGATCGATTTACAGCAAGGCATACCCGATCTCTATTACCGGCAAACAGCGCTCAGTCACTATGACGCTGTGCTTCCGCGCATAGGTGCATCGATTACCTATTATGGAACGGCGGTTGTGCGGCAGTTTCAAGAGATGGACGTTTTCTGTGCGAATACCGCGCATGGCATTACGAATTCGCGGGACAAATTGCGCAGTCTACAGATCCTCAGTCGGCACCATATCGGTATCCCCAGGACCACATTCGTTCGAGATAAGAAAGATGTCCTTCCGGCTATTGAACGGGTCGGAGGGGCCCCTGTCGTTATAAAATTAATCGAGGGGACCCAAGGCATCGGTGTACTGTTGGCGGAGTCGTTGACGGCTGCTGCTTCGATCATGGAGCTTCTCCAAAGCCAAAAACAGAATGTTTTAGTCCAGAAATTTGTCGCAGAAAGTAAAGGCAGGGACATTCGGGCGTTTGTCGTAGGGGATCGAGTAGTCGCCGCCATGCGCCGAGTCGCTCAAGGACAGGAATTTCGGAGCAATGTCCACCGCGGGGGGATCGCCGAAGCGATCGAGCTCGACGAAGTCTATAGCGAAACCGCGGTGAGAGCGGCCCAAATATTGGGTTTGCAGGTCGCTGGCGTCGATATGCTCGAAGGGAAAAATGGCCCGCAGATTATGGAAGTAAACTCCTCTCCAGGTCTCGAAGGGATAGAAACCTGTACGGGCTTAGACGTCGCCGGCGCCGTGATCGATTACATCTCAGCACAAGTAGATTTTCCCGAAATCGACATCCGCCAACGATTAACCGTTAGCCGAGGCTACGGCGTCACCGAAATATATATTCCAAGTGGTTCGAATTTTGTCGGGCTTACGATTCAAGAGACGAAGTTGGCGGAGCGCGATATTAACGTACTGACATTGTACCGCGGGGCAAAGACCATACCGAATCCGCGCGCCAATCGGGTCCTTGAGGCTGACGACAAGCTGTTGTGTTTCGGCAAGCTGGCTTCTATGCGAGACATGATCCCGCCAAAAACCCGGCGACGACGACGCCCTGAAGTCCAAGAATTGCTAGCTAAGGCAAATGTTGAAACCGGGTCATCTAGCGAACTAGGGGAATTATGAATAGGCAGCCAGGTGTTGGTAGCGATTAAATGAACGATCGAGTCAGAGCCGCGCCTATTCAAATTGCCGGTCATACCGTTCTGCCCGGTGAGAGACTGCAATTTGAACTACCGGGCGCAAACTTATATGCGAACACGCCAATCAACACGTCAATCGAAACAGAACCAGCGCTCCGCCTATTCGAATTTTGCCTTTCGCCTCCCGTCAGTGTGCTGCTTAGTACCTGCCCAACCCGATTCTAGCGTCGGGGTCTTTTAAGTGCTTTTATGCGATCGGACGAACGAATAACCGGAACTACCGGGAACGACAATAAAACAGTCCGTTACGCGGGTTCGCGCTTAATCCCTGCTCGGCAACCGGGAAAACGATTGCTCGCAGACGATAATACGATGGGTGATTTGAAAATTTAAACGACAAAGATAGGCCGTGTCTGTACGGCGTCTCGCAGCTTCGCGCACTGACACACTTAGGGGAATGAGAAATGATCAAGCTCGCGGTATTACTAAAACGAAAGAAAGGCATGTCGTTTGAAGACTTCGACCGCTATTGGGACGGGCCGCATAGCGAACTTGTTGTTGGCATGTCCGAATTTACGCGCCATGTCCGGCGTTACAGTCAGTCGCATATTATTGATCCGACTTATGGCGGTGAGGGCATGGCATGGACGCGGGCAAATTTCGATGGCATCGCCGAGGTCTGGTTCGACAAGCTAAGCGACATGGTCGCCGCGTTCAACGAACCGCGATTCGCTGAGATCGTCGGTGCCGACGATACTAATTTCATTGATCCCGACGGCGTATCGATCATGGTGACTGAAGCGCATGAGAAGATCCCTTTAAACGGTAAGCCCGCGGTCAAACTTGCCGTTGTGATTAAACGCCCAGCAGAAATGTCGTTCGAACAATTCGATCGCTACTGGGATACGACGCACGCAGACATCGTTACCAGCGTGCCCGAATTTACTCGCCATGTACGGCGTTACGTACAAGCCCATCTTGTACCTGAGTATTCCGGTATCGGCGACTCGAGCAAACTTGCAGCGCAATGGGGCAAAGCCGATTTTGATGGCATCGCGGAACTCTGGTTCGGCACCACTGACGACATGATTACCGCGTTCAATGAGCCGCGATTTATTGAAAAAATCGCTCCGGACGATGAGAATTTTGTCGATGCCAAACAGACGCAACTCTTTGTCTTGAGGGAACTTGATAAATTTGTGGGATGAACGTCGTTCTTGCTGATCAATGCAATCGATACGGTTTATCTCAGTCGCGTTGCCGTCTGTCGCTTAGGCATTTTCGAACCTACAATGCATCGCCGCGGGGCGTCGCTCCTGACTCTATTCCAGTCAGTCTCGCCATTAGTTCATCGCTACCCGCAACACCCCTGATCGGGCAAATTACAGCACGCGCGAATATCGGGATGGTTTGCGCAGCAATCCATCAATAGGTAGTTTATTAACTCACCCATCCGTTCGAATCGCGCACGGTAGATGATGTTTCGCGATACGCGTTGCGATTGAACCAGCCCCGCGTGCTCCAAGGTCGTGAGATGGAATGACAAACGCGACGACGTCGCTTCAACGGCCGTTCCAATGTCGCCGGCGGTGGCGCCATCGGGCCCCGATTTGATGAGATGGCGAATGATACGCAAACGCGTTTCTTGCGACAGTGCGCTCATTGCATCTAAAACCTGATCTTCTTGCATGCTTGATAGACCTTTATGTTTTAATTTCTCTTGATATATTGAGATATTAACGGAGACACACCATGACAACAACATAGCCATCATTTTTGGCCGAAATCTCACAAGCCCCGGAAGCGAGGCTGGTATTCCACGCCGAGGGAACTGCGATTCGACCCGAGCATCACGTTACCGAGATTAAACTCACACAGATGCGTTCGCTCGATTGTGGCAAAGGCGAAGCGCAGTGGGACGAAACCTTAGTCCAGCTTCTAGATGGGCCAGCGACGGCACCGGACAACGGGGTTCATATGTCGGCTCGAAAGTTTGCTGAGACTGCAGGTAGCGGACTGAACGGATTGCGTGCCCCCGCAAAAGCCGAGTTGTTTTTCGAGTTCGGACCTGCGAATAGCGCTGCGCGTAAACTTGCGGTGCACTCGATCGAGCAACGAGGCGACACCTGGGAGGTTCAACTTGGCGGAGTGAGTGCCGTGTGCAAACCTGCACTACCTTGGTTGGCCGCTAACACCAATGGCATCCGAGCGCGCCGTAAGATTGAAGAAGGTGCGAGTGCTAAACAAGGACCCTGTTGTGCACCAACGTTCTCTCCAAATACTTGCTGCGACCCGGTTGTTAGTCCAAGCCGTTGCTGATCCGGGTAAATTCGAGCTGGCAGTCACGAGCCAACCGACGCCGCGAGACGCCGGCGCTTTAAAACGAAAGATGATTCTGCGTGGCTGATTATTACTGGGGATTAACAGCAACGGACAGCTGCTAGTCCTCGTAGTCTCAATAGACAGCTATCAGCCGGTAAAATGTAATGGTGGAACCACCCGCCTAGATCCGTCGTTAAATTTCACGATCTATACGCGTGAGCATGGGCTAACCGGCGATTTACAGTTTGTCTCACGGAATCTCGTTGAGGACACGCACGGGATAGGGTTCCATCACGCTGCCGGAATAAGACGTTCGATGCGGGAACGGAATTTCGATCCCGGCTGCATTGAAGGCTTCGATGATCTGCTCCGCCATGCTGTTGCGTAGTTGCAAATAGTTCTCTCGAGCCGTCCGAACGGAAAACTGTACGCGCAACGACGATTCGTCGACCCCTTGGAAAATGAATAGCGGCTCAGGTTCTTCTAAACACGCTGATTTGCCCTCCACCACCATCATAAGCACCTCGCGAACACGCGTTAGATCGCCCTCGCGCAACACCAAGGACTAGAGATCGGGAAGCGGCTCAGATTCGTGATTTCAGATTTAATGAGCTGCTCGTTCGGAAATCGAACAAACAAATTATCAAACGTTCGTAGCTTTACCGAAAGCAGATCGATGCTGAGCACTTCGCCTGTTGTATTGCCGATTGGGATCACACCCCGATGCGACACGACGATTCGCCGAATAAGAATAATCCGCTGATCAAGTTCGAAGCAGAAGTTTGGAACGCGAATTGAAGCCGATCGCAACCTTCGCGACGCCGGCCGCGCCGAAAGCGTTCATCAATTACTCGAAGGCGCCGCACCGTCGTCCGCTAAGCCGACGGGCCGGAAAATCAGGTCGAAATTACGGATGTTCGAAAAGCTTAACCACGCGCACCACACCAGCGGTCGTTGCTGCCTGATTCGCAGCAATGGCGGCAGATTCCCGGTCGATGATTCCCATCAAAAATACGACGCCGGCTTCCGTCACGACTTTTACATTCTTACTAGGCAGCGACCTAATCGAAAATAATTTCGTTTTAACCTTAGTTGTAATTAGCGCATCAGCCGAATGCGCGGCGATCATAGTTGGAACGCCGACCACAATCTCATTGTGGACCGCTCGGACATTCGCTACCTGGTTACAGTAATTCTCTGCTTTGGCAACGAGTTCGGCTGTGGGGCATTCGCCGGTTAGCAGGACCCGTCGATTATAACTTGTGATATTTGTGTGGCAGGACTGGGATAGTTCTTGGTCGGCCCTGAATATGTCGTTAACCCGACTTTCTAAACCTTCATCTTCAATCACGGTCCCCGTAGTTCGCGGATCGTTCGTTACAGCCGCAGTTGTCGCCGTAATCGGTGCGATTGGCGCGCAAGCAGCGAGGGTAAATACGGTGGTGATAACGATTAACGTGCACGCGCCACGTCTATAAATTGCTCTCATGTTGTAATCCTTTTGTAAGTCAGTCTTAACGAGCTTATCGATTGACACGATAACGAGCGATTCGTTCGCAAGCATTCAGTCCGAAAGTCCATTAGTCCAGTCATCCACGTGCTTCGGGTCGGGAACTTAGAGCTACCTTGGTGAATCGAGTCAGCTAAATCCTGTTAAGCATCCGTGCATGCGGTATCGAGAAGTTAGTCGAATAGCACTCGCCGAACCGGGCAACTTAATCGTCGTTTGCTGTAGGTTGCGACGGTACAACTTCAAGTACGAACACGGCTAAAGTCTTGCTTAAACAGACTACGGCGAATTGTACATTGTCAGCTACAAATTGCGACGGAATCAGCGCTGCTACAGAACAGCCGCGACCGAGGCTAGGCGTGTGACGTAGTTGACGTGAACTTAGGCGGCATTAGTTATGATCTATCATTGTCGAAATAACTATACTTCTCCAGTCCGGCGCCAGGGATTGGCGTCGTTAATTAACTACCTGGCCAGGCGGGCGGAATGCAAGCATTAAGCCTTCTTGAATCTGAGCGAATTGTGGAGAACGTGGCGATCGAGATCATTAAACGAAATCCGGTAATTTCTATGTCGCGACCGATGGATTTGATCGCTTGTCCCACCTGCGACTTACTTCAACAAGCGCGGGCCTTAACCGTGCGCGAGCGTGCTAACTGCCCGCGCTGCGGCCAAATTTTACGAAACGGTTCAGGAGACTCCCTACAATCGAACTTGGCCTTGGCAATCACCGTGATGATCTTGCTCGTGATAGCGAATTTATTCCCGATCATGTCTCTAGAAATAGAAGGACAGCGCAGCGCGACGACCGTCATTGAAGGCGTCGTCGCGTTATGGAACGGCGATCGAATTGAAACTGCCATATTGGTTTTAGCGGTAACAATCGTCATTCCGCTGCTTCGGGCACTCGCCGTCGTCGCCGTTACAATCCCACTCATGCTCGACCACTCACCCGCACGCTTTGCGAAACTTCTGCGTTTCGTGACGAACATGACGCCGTGGGGTATGACGGAAGTGTATCTTCTGGGTGCTTTGGTCGCATTTATCAAGCTTGGCGACCTAGCAAGCGTCGAACCCGGACCGGCTCTGTTTGCCTTTGGCGCCCTAAGCGTTATTTCGGCGCTGAGTACGAGCCATCTTGATGCAGCCGCGATTTGGTCCAACTGATGACCGCTATGAACGACGTGATCTTACCTAGCGCAGCTCAGCAAGGCTTCGCTGCATGCTCGCATTGTCGACTCGTTGTGCGCATGGGGGGAGATCAAAAGGCCGTTGCTTCCGTTATCTGCCCTCGGTGCGCTGCCGTAGTGCGCTATCGTAAACTGCAGAGCTTACAACGAACTTGGGCACTGCTCGTTGGTGCCGCAATCTGCTATGTGCCCGCAAATTTGTTGCCGATCTTGACCGTCATTCAATTCGGATCCGGTGAACCCGACACGATCCTCAGTGGTGCACAGCATTTATTTGCCGAGGGCCAATGGCCCATCGCAATACTTGTTTTTGTCGCTAGCGTGTTTGTCCCTTTGGCGAAGATTGGGATACTCGGCTTTTTGATGATCTCCGTGCATGCTCATTGGCGTTGGCAACCACGGCAAAGAGCAATGCTGTACCACGTTATCGACTCTCTCGGGCGCTGGTCGATGATCGATATTTTTATGATTTCTATTCTTGTTGCGCTCGTTCAGATCGGCGCGCTTGCGACCGTCGAAGCCGGCTTAGGGGCGGCATTTTTCGCAGCCATGGTGTTTTGCACAATGCTCGCCGCAATGTCCTTCGATCCACGATTATTGTGGGACAATGCGGGTTAACCGCAGTTTAATTTACCCTATGCACCAAACTTAATGGCGATTGATTACGACGTTCCCGAGGCCAATATCGTCGAGAGCCGCCGCTTGTCTATCGTGTGGCTATTGCCGCTGGTCGCAGCGTTAGCTGGCGGGTGGCTGCTGTACGATACCTTAGACGAACGTGGCCCGCTGATCACGATCGCATTCCTCCGTGGCGATGGAATAGAAGCAAACAAAACTGTCCTGCGATACAAGGCGGTACAAGTCGGCCGGGTAACGACTGTGCGTATCGCCGACGATTTACGTCACGTCGTTGCAACGGCTCGAATTGAGCGCAGTTTCGCCGCGCAGCTTAAAGAAGGAACCCGATTTTGGGTTGTGCGACCTAGAGTGGGGGCCTCCGGCGTTTCCGGTTTAGGGACTTTAGTGTCGGGCGCCTACATCGAAATCGATCCTGGCTCTGGCGACCCAGAATCGAAGTTCGTTGGTCTGGAGACGCCACCGATCGTCGCCGCCGACGTGCCAGGCAACTCTTATGTGCTTGAATCGGAAATATTAGGATCGATACAAGCAGGCTCGCCGATTTCTTTTCGGGACATTCCGGTAGGTGAGGTTTTGGGTTACGAGTTGGCGGAAGACGGCAGCCGGGTCACCATCCATATATTCGTCCGCGAACCGTATACCCTTTTGGTCAGAAGCTCGACCCAGTTCTCTAACGCGAGCGGCATAAATGTCTCGGTGAATGCCAACGGCCTCGATTTGCGTACCGGGTCGTTGCAAACTTTGCTCGTTGGCGGCATCACGTTCGATTTGGTGTTAGGCAACAAAGCCGCACCATCCCCACCCGGCACGAAATATTGGTTGTACGACAGCCCAGAGAGAATCGGTGAGGCGCGGCCGTCAGCGTTTGAACCCTACTTGTTGTACTTCGAAGATTCTGTGCGTGGCCTGACTATCGGCGCACCGGTTGAATTCAAAGGCATTAAGCTCGGGTCCGTCACCAATGTCGATTTGGAGGTCGATCCAAACTCATCGGATATTCGCATCCCCGTGACAATCCAGCTGCAACCACAACGCCTGATCCCAGCGTCATCCGCGCCTGCTCAACAGTCCAATGCGATAATCGAATCGCTGATCACAAAGGGTTTCCGTGCGCGCTTGCAAACTGGCAGCCTATTAACCGGGCAGATGTTCGTAGAACTGGGGTTCTACCCGGACACGTCAGCTGCACACGTTATTAACCCCGAAGGACTTACCGTCATTCCAACCATTCCATCCGAGTTCGTGGAAATTAAACACAGCGCCAGCGAAGTTCTCGATAAATTACGCAAGCTGCCGGTCGAAGAAATTGGCAAACAGACGTTAGCTGCGATTAGCAGTTTTGAAAAATTATTGAGTTCACCGCAGATCAACAAAATTCTCGTTTCCGCTAACGACTCGTTCCAATCGATAGAAGTACTCACCGACGAATTGAGTTCACAACTCGTGCCGCTCGCGAGCCAGCTGACCGAAACCTTAGCTAGTGTGGATGAAAATTCTGCGCTTCAATCGCAACTCAGCTTAACCTTGCAACAAGTAGACAATGCGGCCCGTGCGCTACGCACGCTTGCTGACAGTATTGAGCGGAATCCTAACTCAGTAATTTGGGGAAAGAAGAACTCAAAACCTGCGTCGGTCGAGCGACATTAGCGTGACTTGGATCAGGCTCTATGCGCTGATACTAGTTCTTGCGGGTTGTACTTCTGCCCCAACCGAAATCAGATACTATTTGCTGTCTTCGGATCTCCCGAATGTGACAAGGCAAGAGGAATTCGGCAGTAACACCCATATAGCGGTCGGCCCGATCATCGTTCCAGATTATCTCGATCAGCCGCTTATCGTCACCGTCAACGACGGCGGGACGTTAAACTTGAGTGAGAATGATCGGTGGGCATCCCCGCTTAGTCATGGCATCCAAGCATTATTGATTTCAAGATTGACAGACCGGCTTTCCGGCGCGCGCGTCGCGGCGTTTCCATCGACCCAAGGGTTTATCCACAAGGTTCGAGTTGCTGTAGAAATTCTTCGCTTGGATGGCAGCCTCGGGGACTTAGTGACCTTGCATGCCCGTTTTCAAGTGCTGGACAGCGTGAGCGGGCTCACTGTTTATGAGCAAGATGTGCACTTAAAAGAACCCGTGGCAGGCGTCGCAACCGCACAATTAGTTGCCGCACAGAGAACTGCGACGCTCGCGCTTGCGGATGCTGTAATAAATTATTTTGATTCTCTCGCCTCTGATCCGGATTAATCATTTGAAGATTTAAATCGCGTGCGCCCGGAGAACCTCATCGGCTCCGATCGTGACAAGCAACTCACTAAGAACCATACAGAGCCGAGATTCTGAACTTAGGCATCACCAACGAGAGGTCTACCTTGCACGCTCGCGAGAAGCAGTTAAGGCACGATCACGTGATCCGGATTCGCGATGCCAAATACTGCTTCCCGATCCGGCTCCGGTGGATAGATCCATTGCGTGTTGATCGCGCATTTGAGTTCTTTCGCTTCGTGTTGCTGCAAGTGAACCTGGCGGTCCCAGCCCTCGGTATAAACCATGCCCCAAGGTCCTAGATCGAGGCGCGTGACATACTTTGTTTGGCTGTAAGCGTGCATCGGTAAGCCGACCAACTCGGCTGCAGCGTCAGGTCCAGAAACTCTTCCAAGACTCAAGGCGTGTTGGCAAGACATCGACGCGTTGCCGTCATCGTCGGTCGCGACCATCGCGACATCACCAGTAACGAAAACCTCTTTGACGCTCTTCGCGTGCAAATACTGATCCGCATGGACTCTGCCGAAACGATCGTGCTCACCTTCTATCTGCGCGGCGAGCGGATGTGCTCTCGCTCCGGCCGTCCAGACTACGGTACTTGCTTCAATGTGTTCTCCATTGATCGTCACGACTCCTTGTGGATCGATTGATTTAGCACCTAATTTAGCGAGTAACCACAAATACGTGTCGAAAACTTAAGTCGTCTAACGACTCGGTCCTGAGCGTTTGGGCAAGTACTACGAGTCGTGTGAAAGATTACACTGATAGAGGTAACCAATGAGATTTCATCAATGAGCGCTCGCGCAACTATGTTCAAGCAATGTACTTCTGGTCTAGCTAAGCTTGCGTCGTCGTTACGCTCCACCTCGAGAGGAGAGCATGCCGCGGCGTAATCGAGTCGACCCGTTCGGTGATCTAGTTGCCGATCCGGCTCGAGGATTGTTCACCGGAAACCGCGGCTGTGTGGTTGACGATAATGGACAGGTCGTGCGCCATCATGGTTCGTCTTTATGGATTACGTGTAAAACGGAGTTTCGCGATTGGCGCTGGCCGCTCGCACGGCCGCGCCGGTGGACACCGTTGTTCTTTTTGGACGAAGCAGTTGCGCTTGCGGCCGGACACCGCCCCTGCGCAGTTTGTCAGCTCGCTGAATACCGTTCGTACCGCGACGCCGTAACGCAAGCACTCGGCGCGCGCCGTCCACTACTCGCGAAAGATCTTAATGAGCTGCTAGCAACCGAACGTCTACGTCGAGGCCGCGGGATGATCCGCGCGCCCGATCGAATTCTATGGCGCGCCCCGGTCGCTGATATACCAACCGGCGCCGTTATCGTACGCGACGACGGCACTGCACAATTGGTTTGTAACGATTTGCTATTCCAATTCAGCTTTGCGGGTTGGAACACGCCCCGGCGACGGCCGACCGACGGGTTTGCGGCGGTGTTGACGCCACCAACCTCCGTTGCGGCATTGCGTCAAGGATATTCAGCAACATTGCATCCGAGTGTGCTCGGGTATTAGGCGCTAAAAGAACAGCTGTCACACGCACACTCTCCGCTAGAAGGGGTCGGTACTCTTTAAAAGCGAATAAGGGTGCGGCGCCTTTTTCCCCATGGTCTCAGATTCGATTAATTGAATCGTGTCTTGAGCGGGAAACGTGCCCCCGACCCTAATTTATTGTACTAATTTAAATAATGAACTCCGCCCGCGTCGCAGTAACTTTAACTGTGCGCGCTTCTTTGCCCCTCGAACGGGATCAATGGGGATCCCTCAGGGTCAGACTCGATTGGAAAACCATGTCGCGGTAGTCGCTGCGTTCGATCGCGTCTAACCGCATTGATCCTTCCTAAGCAGGACTACGGCGTCCCCTTTTTTCGGTGTGCAACAACCGAACGCCGTTCAAAGTCCGCCGGATGCACGAACACCCGGCGACCCTTCAGAACGCCGAACCGGTTCGCAGTCAGACCTTGCGGTACTTCGGCATCACTTCGTTGGCGAACAACTCCATTGAACGCGCCGCTTTGGTTGGGTCGATACCCGGAAATTGCGAATTCATAATGAAATCTGTACAGCGGAATTCGCTCACGAATTTTTCCATCTTCACAGTCACCTGCGCCGGCGTGCCGACCATAAAATGCTCAGCCAACACCGAATTGCGCATGTCGGAAGGTTTCTTTATCGGCATCGGCGCATCGTCACCCTCCGCATCATTCGCTTCGGACAAAATATCCGCGTAGAACTCCAGCATATGCCACAGGTGGTCCTGGCACTCATCCCACGCTTGGTCTTCACTGTCCGCGCAGTAAACCATACGCAACTGGGCAATATTGAACGCCTTAGGGTCGCGCCCACTTTTCTCCAAGGTCTCCAAGTAAAGTGGCGCCGGATCAGGTCCGAGTGTCGCCATCAAGTGATAGCCCATTTCTGCGGCGCGTGTAATTGCCTTCGGGCCCCGCGCTCCGATCCATATCGGCGGGTGCGGTTGCTGCACGGGTTTTGGTGACAATCGCGCCGCGTTCAGTTTGGTGAACTTACCGTCTACCGTCACCGTGTCTTCTAGGAACAGCCGCTCAATGATCCGGATACTCTCACGCGTACGCATACCGCGCTCGCTGCGGTCCATGCACAATGCGTCAAATTCGTAGTGTGAATAGCCCTGACCGACGCCTAGATCGAAGCGGCCGTTGGAGAAAATATCCACATTCGCTACTTCTTCGGCCATCAACAGCGGATGCTGGTACGGCAAGACAACGATGAACGTTCCGATGCGGATAGTCTGCGTGCGCATCGCGACCGCGGCGGCTGTCGTCATGAGCGACGGATTGTAACCGTCCTCGGTGAAGTGGTGCTCAGTTAACCAAACGTTGTCGTAGCCGAGCTCTTCGCCGTGTTTGATCTGTTTTAGGATCTGCTCGTAGAAATCCGGAAACGGACGACGCCATTTAATGGGGTTGCGAAAGTCTTCCATAAAGCCGAAGCGCATAATAATTTTCCTTAGTTGCTTGTCTATGATCCCATCACTTAAGTCGGGGTAAGTTGGGAGTTTTCTATCGCGGTCGCGCGATCATGCGCGAACAATTGATACTGCTCTGCGCCGATCAGTGCTCCCTTCGTCTGCGCGTAAGGATACTCAACAAGTGCAACGGTGTGCCAGTGTTGCGCTGCTGCATCAATAAGGCTGTCCTCAAAACTTTCTCTATGTCCGCTGGCCGGTCGGCGCAATGACCATGTCCCAAATTGCCACTTCTTGGCGTTGTTGGTAGGCAAACAGAATCGCACTCGCAACTTCGTCCGGCGCGACGCCGCCATCGAGGTAATCCTTAAACGATTGATACTCATCGACGATTTCCTGGTTCCGCGTCCCGCCAAGCAACTCGGTATCGACCATCCCGGGAGAAATCATCATCACCCGAACACCGTGCGGCGCGGCCTCGCGGCGCAGCCCTTCCGTCATTCCGCGGATCGCATGCTTTGTGCCGCCATAAACCGTGTGATTCGGATAGTGTGTGTAACCAGAAGTGGAGCCTATATTAAGAATCGTACCGCCCTTGCGCGCGAGCATGCCCGGGAAGATAACAGAGGTCGTGTTCAGCAAACCGACGACGTTCGTATCGAAGAGCTTTTTCCAATCTTCGGGCACTTGATTTCGAAACTGCTCAAGCGTCATCGCGCCAGCATTGTTGATCAACAAATCGACTGGCCCGTATTCCACTTCCGCGTCAGCAACCGCTTGGCGAAAGCCTTCAATATCCGCGACATCGTTTTGCCGGCAAAGACAATTCGGCAGTTCGAGTTCACGCAAGCGCTCAACTCGACGTGCCGTCAGCAATAGCGGATAGCCTTCGCCGCTGAGAGCACGTGCCGCGGCTGCGCCAATTCCTGAACTTGCACCGGTGATAACAACTAACGGCTTATCCATTCGCTACTACTCCAGGTGATCACGTGTTGTCGCTAGTTTTGGCATCGGATCGAGTCCTCAAGCCGAAAGACCGCCGTCGATCGCTAGTTCCGCGCCGGTCGTGAAGGCAGCCTCGGGGGACGCGAAGTACAAAACCGCTTGCGCGATCTCCTCCACCTGGCCCATTCGCCGCAACGGCGTCGCCTGAATCATGCCTTGATTCATTTTGTCAGAGTTTCCGTCGTTCATCGGCGTATCGATCACCCCGGGGAAGATGCCATTCACCCGAATCTGGTATCGAGCGAGCTCTTTCGCCGCAGAACGGGTCATGCCACGCACGGCCCACTTCGTTGCGGAATAAGCGAACAGACTCGAGGTACCCGTGAGTCCGGCAACGGACGAAATATTGATAATCGAGCCACCGCCCTGGCGCTTCATTGGTTCGATAACAGCGCGCATGCCGAGGTACACGCCAAATTGATTAACGCGATAAATCTCATCGTAGTCACTTGGCGCCGTCGCCTCGAGGCGCAGTGGACGGACGATGGCAGCATTGTTCACTAGGATGTCGATGCGACCAAATGTGCCGAGTGCTTCGGCGACAACCTCGTCCCACCCGTCAGCGGATCCAACGTCGTGACGCAGAAACTTCGCACTCGGACCGATTTCCTTGGCGACCTCGGCCCCTTTCTCGCTCGATATGTCCGTCATAATGACCTTTGCACCTTCGCCCACGAATAAGCGCGCCTCTGACTCGCCCTGCCCGCGCGCGGCACCAGTGACGATTGCAACTAAGCCATCCAATCGACCCATAAGTACTCTCCTGTTGTCAGATACCAGAATTAGTGTGCAAGCGGACGCCGACTTAGACAGTCGGCCCGGGCACGCAGCGTTTCAATCAGCAAGCGACGTAAGCCGTGACGCACTCTCACAACGAAACTTAGTTTAAGTTTGGAGCGATGTCGATAGCTGCACGAGCGGAGCAAGTCTCGCATTAATGCCTGCCACCGGCCGAAGGGTCCCATGCCGTCTACCATAGGCGCGAGGACTAGAATTTTGTAACTTGGAGCGCGCCGATCGCTTTCGATGAGATGCTCTTGTCGATCTCAACGTGGCGAAGGGGAAAGACAGGGGCGTGATGGAGAGTTCCTAATAGCTGCTAACCGAGAAAGTTGCTCACCATCGCAGGAAATGCCGCGCTCTAATTGCCCCCAGCTTGAATTGCCGAGAGAAACGCGCAATTGAAGTGTTCTATTTGTGGATGGCCTCGCCATTCGGCGCGGCTTCCTCAACTCCCGCAATGCTTAGTCGCGCTAGCGAGAAGTATTATGAGCGTATCGAGTTACCGCGCCTATGGTCGACAAGCGTTCGACTTAGTCGTCGCGACAGATCAGCCCGCGCGATGCAACGCACATAGCTTGTTGCCATCTGGGTCACGCAAATAAGCAAGATACAATTTACCAAAGCCACCTTCACGTATACCTGGTGGGTCCTCGATTGCCTTACCACCGTTTGCTACGCCAGCGGCGTGCCAGGCCTTGACCTGATCTTCGGAACTGCACGCGATACCAATCGTGCCGCCGTTAGCGCCGCTCGCAGGTTTCCCGTCGATAGGCGGCGTCACAATAAATATCCCGTCATTGTGCATATAGATCAGGCGGCCATTCTCGTCTTCGGTAGCCGCAGGGCCACCGATCGAGCTGGAAAGCGCATCATAGAATTTCTTCGAGCCCGCAATATTGCTACTGCCCACCATAACGTGTGAAAACATATTCATCTCCCTAGTTTGTCGTTAGTGACCGTCTTATCCTGACGCACATTGTCGCCTTTGACCAGTGCTGAAGTTGATGCAGGCGACGAGATTGCACTGACGGATCTTGGTTGCGATATCGCGAGGGGTTCGGCCGCTCGAAAGGGCAACGGTGGTTAACGCCGCGATTCCGTGAGAGGACATTAATTTCACTTCGTGTTCAGTTTATAAATGCGCGCTATGCGCCTAAGATCTCAGGCTTGGATTCACAAGTGAAGTGCAACACCGATAATTAAATAGTTGCATAACATTCCTCAGGAGTTTTAGCGCCGAGCGTTTTTCCCGGGCGCGTGTTGAGCTTCTTAGCGATCTTATCGCAGTCGCGTGGCGTGAG
>JBLFWX010000093.1:0-20052 GCA_047611805.1 Gammaproteobacteria bacterium | reverse complement strand
GCGTTGTACAGCAAGTTGGCATACAAGCTAATGTGCGTAAACGTCTGACTCAACGCACCCCCAATCAAGAAATCCCACGAACCCGAGCCAGGCTGAAATTCTGTTTCAAGACGTTCGCCGCGGTCCGATACGCGAGTCTTGCCGGTGGGCATTTTCCACCCGCCTTGCACCGAAACTTCCGCATCTTCGCGAGCAAAGATCCGATAATTAGCTAACATAGTGAGATCCCCGATCCCTTCGGAGTCGCCGTGGCCGTGCGCGTCGGCTTCCCCATCTTCGATCTCTCCCTCGCGGATATTGTTGCGCGCGATCCATGGAATCCGCGCGCTTAAATCCAAGTTGTCGGTGACACCGTAAACCAGCGTTGCAGCCGCGCTCACGACTTCGTCAGTTGCGTGGATACCTTCTTCCCCAGC
The DNA here is from genome assembly GCA_047611805.1 of Gammaproteobacteria bacterium. Lineage (GTDB taxonomy): Bacteria > Pseudomonadota > Gammaproteobacteria > UBA11873. Next base: position 19,636 of record JBLFWX010000093.1, on the reverse strand, counting down.
CGCCGCAAAACCTGCTAGTTCGGCGTTCGAAAAAGGGTCGTTGTTAATGACTTCACTGCGCAGCCCAACAACCCATTCGCCTGCCCTTAGACTCGACGTAGAAATCGTATTCAATCCACCGCCTCGTTCAGACCCTGAGACGATGCTTGGATGATCAGCGAAAACCACATGATTGGCGGCGCCAAATGCCACAGCACTGCAAACTAATCGAATTAACTTTCTCATCTTGAATCCCCAATACAAACTCATCATGCGCGCCAAGAACGACGCACGCGATCGAAAAACAATCTAATCCTTTGCTTGATTAGACGATTGGAGGGGCACGGGGTTGGGAGGGAGAATACTTGAGCGAAGAAAAATAAAGACGTGCCGTCAAAATTCTCGAATCGAGAATGCCGAAACTAACGAACCCTACCGCAGCGGTGAGTACGTTTGCGGTCGCACTGCCGGACCACAATCCGCAGCTAGAATCTAACGATTCCGCATGTAATGGCCCGTCGTGATCGTGTGTCGATCGGCTGCTGCTATCGTCATCTTTCGCGGCGTTATGCGAGTGGTTATCAGGCGCACCACGTTCTGCAAGATGTTCGAGATCGATATCGCGATTTTGTGCTGGGCACAGCACCAGCATTAAATTGCCGCTTGCCCCAGGGTCGGCAACCAACATCCAGCCCGGCGCGACTAACGAGCGAAGGAGCAAGCAGCTTAGCGCGAGAAAAGACATCGCATTAAACGCGGGTCGCTTGAATCCGAACATAGGCCTGAGTGAATGCTTCATCAAATAGCTCAATGTCGAGCATGATAGTCGAATTCGTCGTTACAATTGCAGGCGTAAGGCATCACTGCCGCTTGCTTCCCGACCTCGCAACCTCGAAGAATCACCCACCCGCTGCATCGTCAATTGCCGTCGTACCTGCAATGTTTTTCAGCACGCCATCATGGTCACCCACACACCAATGCGTACAGAAAAATGCTAGGCTGGACGTCCGCTGAAATTTAGGTTTGGGAGACGTAAGATGAATTCGGAACTGCCTTACACGAGCTTGGTCGATATTGGAAGATTGATCGCCAAGAAGAAAATATCATCGCTGGAAGTAACCACCACGATGCTAGAACGAATTGAACTGCTCGACCCAAAATTAAAAAGTTATGTCACTGTCTTAGCGGCAAGTGCCAAGACAGACGCGCGCCGCGCGGATAAAGAGATAGCCGGCGGAAAGCGGCGCGGACCGCTGCACGGCGTGCCGGTGTCAGTCAAAGATTTGTGCGATATGAAAGGCCAGGCTACAACTGCCGGCATCCCGATGTTTAGAAATGCGATCGCCGATCGGGACGCCACGGTCGTGCGTAAACTACGCGACGCAGGTGCTGTTATTCTCGGTAAGTTACACCTCACCGAAGGCGCGCTCGCGCAACACCATCCTGACATCATCCCGCCAATCAACCCCTGGGCTGGGAACCGCTGGAGTGGCGCATCTTCCAGTGGTACTGGCGTGTCTGTAGCGGCCGGCCTCACCTATGGTGCGTTAGGGAGTGATACGGGTGGTTCGATAAGATTCCCAGCTTCATGTAATGGACTTGTCGGACTGAAGCCAAGCTGGTCTCGGGTGAGCCGCTATGGAGTCTTTCCTTTATCTCAAACCTTGGATCACATCGGGCCTCTAACGCGCTCAGTCGGCGACGCAGCGGCTATGCTGGAAGCGATCGCCGGCAGCGATCCGAACGACCCGACGAGCGCATCTAGCGCCGTACCCGACTATCTCGCCGCGCTTAACCAAGGAGTGAAGGGCATACGGATTGGGATCGACCGAAAATATGCATTTGCCGGCGTCGACCCCGCGATTAAGGCAGCTATCGAGCGAGCGCTACGCGCGCTGAAGGCGGCCGGCGCCATCGTCGTGCCATTTAAGATGCCGCCAATCGATCCGGCGTTACGCGCATGGGGACCGATCTGTAGCACCGACGCCGCGCTCGCCCATGCCACCACGTATCCATCTAAGAAACGCGGCTATGGTCCTGTCTTCAAAGACTTTCTCGATAACGGACGCGCCGTAACCGGCCTTGAATACGGGGAGGCGGAAATAACTCGTCGCGAACTACGCGGTGCAATGGAATCGATTTTCCAAACGATCGACTTAATGATCAAACCGGTTTACGCGAAAATCAACCCGACGTTGAGCGCTTATGCAGCAATGTGTGCAAAAGCAGGCGGACTTGATGATTTGGTCCGCTTTACCGCGCCCGATGACATGACGGGTGCGCCGACGATTACCTTACCCGCAGGACTCGATAAAAACGGATCACCGTTGTCGTTTCAAATCGTGGGCCGGCATTTTGAAGAAGCCCTGCTTTTTCGCGCAGGGCGCGCCTGGGAAAAGGCCGCCGACTGGAGCGCTCTGCGTCCGCCGCTTGCACCTTAAATAGGCGCGTTAGCACAAGCTAGGTAATCTGAAGGGAAGCATTGCGCTTATGCCGTTGCAGCGAAGTCGCAACCAACGATTGATTTAATCGAAGGTTGCGACGAAGCAGTAGCCTATCTAAATATCAATCATCTATGCGAGGCTAGCGATAAACTTACGCAAGTCATTGTTGAACACAGACGGCTTCTCAAGCTGGCAGAAATGTCCCACATCCTTGTAAACATTAATCGACGAATTAGGGATGTTGTCAGCAAGAAACTGATTATTCGCAACCGTCGTGGCGCCATCTTCTTCGCCCGCAATAATGAGCGTTTTAGCCTTAATGTCCTTCAGCTGGTCAGAAATATTCCAGTTAAAGACGCCCTTCGGATCCTGTAGAGAGCTAAAAAATACGCCTTCGTTGAAATTCTCTTCAACTCTAAAACAACCTTCCATGAATGCCGTTATTTCGGGTCGTTCTTTTTTCGATTTCGCCGATACGGCCGCATCGAGAATCCCGCTAAAAAATGCGCGCCAATCGGCTGCTATTGCGTCTGCCACTTCCGGCGGTGTTTCTGCACCAATGTTGGTACCACTACTTAGAATTAAATTCCCTAACACACGCTTAGGTGCTAAAAGATTTGTCTCCATGGCGATCATGCCGCCAATTGAATTACCGACGAGTACGGCTTTATCAACACCCGCATGGTCGAGTATCGCAACGAGGTCCTTAGCCATTTCGTCGATCCCATAACCTTGAGCTGGCTTGTCAGACAATCCATGACCACGGTGGTCGGAAACGATACAGTGATTCGTACGGGCAAATTCCATCAGTTGGTTAGACCAAATGAAGCGGTTCGTCGTCCACGGATGGAGGAAGCAAATTGGCACGCCTTGGCCGAAACTTTCATAGTAGACGTTCACACCGTCGCGATTAACATGGGGCATAACTCGGTCCTCGATTCTTATGGTTAACGGATTGATTAGAGTTTGGTTCTGCGAGACCGAATGATGTCGGTTTTTCGCAGATAAATAAACCGCGGATTTAGCGCCTTTCAGCAATCCGCTCGGGCAGGTCCGCGCGGCCTTATCAAAATGGCGCGGACCGGTTAATTTCCGCGCGAGCGCTAGACCTGTTCGGGCTAGAATGACGCGGTGCGCCAATTTCCAGACTCACCTAACTGCCACCTAGTCCGGCTCCTGGAAGCGAGCCATATACGCTGGTATTGCTTGCGCGTGGTTGTGGCCGGGACAATTGCGCTGTTGATGTTGCCCGTAAGAGCGGATCTGCCAGTCGAACCTGATGCCCTTGCCGAATTCGGGCAAATGCTTTTTTTCGATATTAATCTGTCGCGTAAGCGAACCCAGTCGTGCGCAACTTGTCACGACCCTGCGACAGCGTTCACTGACCCACGAGACAACATTGTTCATCGCGCCGTGTCGCTGGGCGACGACGGACAAGCTCTCGGCGATCGCAACACCCCCTCGACGGCCTACGCAGCAGCGACCCCGGAATTTCATCGTAGTAACGGTGGCGATTACGTCGGCGGATTCTTTCTCGACGGACGAGCTCGCAGCCTTGCTACTCAGGCCACCGAACCACTATTTAACCCCCTTGAAATGGATTTGCCGGATCCAGCAACCGCGGTTGCACGAATTCTCGAAAACCCTCGTTATATCGCGCGTCTCACCCGAATTTATGGCGAGGATATTCTGAGTAATGAAACGGCGGTTGTAGCCATTATCGGCGCGAGCATCAGCGTGTTCGAACAAACGGTTTATTTTTCTCCGTTCGATTCGAAATTCGATCGACATCTGCGCGGTGAATACGAGATGTCGGAACTCGAAGAAATAGGACGCGGGTTATTTTTTTCGCCACTGACTAACTGCGCGAGCTGCCATTTGTTTGGCACCTCTTCCGTCGGGGAGCGCGAAACATTCTCTAACTACCAATACCACAACATCGGCTTGCCGCGGAACAAACGAGTACGCTCTGCGAATCGGCTCGGCGAAAATTATCGCGATCAGGGTCTACTCGCAAATCCCGAGGTCGGCGATCCGAAATATGGCGGAAAATTTAAGGTACCTTCACTGCGCAACGTCGCCATCACAGCGCCTTATATGCACAACGGCGTGTTCAATGAGCTACGCACAGCCATCGTGTTCTACAACAAATATTTAGTGCTCACTCCGCAGAGTCGAACAAACCCGGAAACCGGCCATGCTTGGGATCCCGCGGAATTCCCCACAACAATTGACATCGAATTACTTAATCAAGGGCAACCGATCGACGAAGGCCGGGCGACAGCCCTCATTGCTTTCCTGAAAACGCTGACCGATCTGCGCTACGAACATCTTCTGGATGACTGACCGGTGCGAGATCGCTCACTGCCTGCGCATTCAACAAATAAATTGGCAGAATCAATTGATAGCGCCAACTTTGGATTCGCGGAATTCCAACAACCAGAGCCTGAGAAATAATCAGAATGCGAACGGTTCTACACGGCTCGCAAAGCAGCCGTTGCAACGGCGTCAATGCTAAGTCCTTCCGGATCAAATTCCGGATCGCCCAGCACGACAACGCCATAGGTATCGCGCGCGGCAGCCTGGCTAACGTAACCATTGCGTACATCACGCATGACGCTTTCTGGCTTTCGGGAATGCGGCTCACCCCATCCGCCACCGCCATTGGTAATGTAACGCGATAAGCTACCGGCCCGCGTTCGCCACACGGGCTCTCTACCAAAGTAGAAATATTTGCCGTTTGGATCGAGCGCTTGGGTATCGGGATCCAGCACACCGGCGATCGGCAAGGAGTCTGCATAAACGTCGCGAGTCATCGGGATCATGCTGCCTGGGCTAGCCAGCGCCGCGGATCCGGGTTCAAAAAACCAAGCCGCACCAGCGCTACCATCTGCTCCGCCATAGGCGCCGTTGCCGGTCGGTTTTTTAACTCGTACAAGCATGCTGTAGTGCTCGGCGTCGGTCCGCCATAACGCATCTTTCGTGACCCCAGCACCACCGCGATTATGCCCTGCTCCGCCGGTGTCGATCGCATACTCTTTGCGCAGTAGCAGCACTGGCGATTCTTGCTCCATCGATTCTGTCGCCGGATCCAATCCATTCGCCATATAGATCACGGTATAGCTGTCGCCATCGTGGTTTTTATCTGCACCCCATGGACCGTGCTCGCCACCGCTAACCGCGACGTTCGTCCAAGGCACACCGTCACTCGACAGTCCGTGCGCGTTGTGCACAGCAACACAACCGTAGTCGCCGCCAAAAGCATCTTCGCCAATCGCGCGACCTAGTTCACGCAGCAAAGCGGTTAATAAGGTTTGCGTGATTTCCCAATACAACATGATCGCGCCGTCTGGCGGCATCGCGCTCAGCACAGTTCCGGGTGGGACGACGATATCGATGTTGCGGTAGGCGCCCGAAGTGAACGGCGTTTCTCGATCGAACAAGAGTTTAAACGCAGCACCAATTGCGGTTTTTGCATCCAATGGACCGGCGTTGATGCAGGTGCGTGCTTGGCGGGACGAGCCGCTCAAATCGACTTCGATTCGCCCGTTCGATTTTGTTACTTTGGCTCGAACATGGATCTCTTCGTCGTCGCCCGCGCCATCGGCATCGATTTGATCTTCGGCGAAATAAACTCCGTCCGGCAATTTTCCCAATGCATCTTGCATTGCCTCAGCGGAACTGTCGCAGTTGTAACGTACCGTGCCTCGAAAAGCGTCGACTCCGTAGCGCGTAATACTCTCAACTAATAACCGCTCGCCGAGTTTCAGTTGTTGAAACATCGTCATGAAGTCGGGTTTCAGCAATGATGCGAGGCGGGTGTTATCAAACACCAGCGAGAACGTCGAACGGACTGGTTTGTCGTGTTCGAATAGCAAGGTCGGACCAAGCACTAAGCCGTTCTCATAAATGTTTGCTTTCGTAGCGCTGAAACCACCCGGCACGACACCGCCCATGTCGAGTTGGTGCGCACGGCAATTCACAAATGCAATCGGTTTGCCTTCGAAAAAAACCGGTCGAATGAAACACACATCGTTTACATGAGTACCCACCCGGTACGGATCGTTGCACAACAAAACGTCACCGGGTTTTAATTTATCGAGTCCATACTCTTCGACCGTGTTGCGCACTGCATCTTCCATTGTGCCGAGAAACACGACAAGGCTGCTACTGACTGCCGCCATCGGATAGCCGAGGTCCGGCGGACCCGAAATAGTGATCGCAAAATCGTACCAATCGCGAATGATTGGCGAGAACGAGCTGTACATTAACCCGGTTCCCATATGCTCTACGGTGTAACGCAGACGATTGCCCAACACGGTTGCGGTAAAGCGATCGCATTGGTACGCGGCGCGAAACTGATCCTCGGTCCAATCGCGTAGGCGCAAACGGGCAGACGCATTTTCCAAAGATGAACTACTAGCCGACTGGCTCATACTGAACTCCCGATTCGCTCAATGCTAATTTCACCATAAGTTCCGATCCGACCTACTTGATTTTGCGTGATGTAGGTCGTGGACAAGGCTTCGCGCACGATCGCAGGTCCGGCAACTTCGTCTCCGGCGCAAAGAGATTCTCGATCATAAATTTGCGCCAGCTGCTCCGCATCCGCGAGATACCGCAGCACGCTCGTACCGATACTTTTGAGCGGCTGCGCTGTCCTGCTCGGCAAGCGTCGATAATTTACCTTGTCGGTTGGAACCGCGGCATGCACGCGGTAGGTCACGCCTTGCACGGGAATGGATTCAAACCGATTCCCATTGCGTTCGGCGTAGGCCTGATGGAAGTTCTGCACCATCGTGTCGATTGCAGCCGCTGTAATCTTTCCGGACGGGGCTTCAACGAACGGCGTCTCCCAAGTTTGGCCAACGAGTTGTCCATCGAAAGATCGCTTGATGATGAGATCCTTACTCCCCGCTACGCGCTGCAATAGCTTCTCTTCAAGCGCGCGATACACCTCATCAATTGAATCCGCATTCGCGTCACTCAGAATCGTATAAGCACTTTGGCTACTCGAATACGCTTGGTCCGCGCTCAATAATCCCAAGGCGGAAAACAAACCTGGGTGTGGCGGTACCACGACACGCCGCACATGAATAAGATCGGCCAGTGCCGGTAACAATAACGGGCCGGCGGCGCCAAATGCCATCAAAGTATAGTCACGCGGGTCGATGCCATTTTTTGTCGCAATATTGAAAATCCCCTCCGCGATATTGTTTAAGCCAATATCAAACGCGTAACGCACACGCTGTTCGAAGGCCAAGGGCGAATCTAATTTTTCGATTGCGCGACGTGCGTCGTCGATGCTGAGTTTCATCTTGCCACCCGCAAAACCGTCTGGGTCGATTAATCCGGCGAGCACGCAAACGTCAGTCATGGTGGGTACTTCGCCGCCGCGGCCGTAACAAGCCGGCCCCGGATTCGCCCCTGCGCTTTGCGGACCGACTGTTATGTCCCCGGTTGGCGATATCGCAACGATACTCCCGCCGCCTGCGCCTATGCTCGAGATATCGTTCGATAGCGCGTTGACGATCAGATCGTGCTCGATTTCGAAAGTCGTGTTAACAAACGGATGCCCATCGGTGACGAGGCTTATGTCACATGAAGTGCCTCCGACGTCCGCGCAGAGCAAATTGCGCTCATCGATTAGACCGCCGAAATGCGCGCTCCCGACGGTCCCAGCAGCCGGTCCGGCAAAGACCACGCGAAAAGGATTCGCCATGGCGTCAGCCACGGGGACCAAAGTCGCCGCGCAGTCGGCAAAGTTCAATTGACCGTTGAATCCGAGTTCGCGCAATCCCACGTCGAGCCGATTGGCGTATGCCTCATAAATTATCTTCATGAAGACATCCACCAAAGTCGTGGACGTGCGGGCGTATTCTTTTGCCAGCGGTGATATTTCGCTCGATACGGAACAAGGGATGTCGCCTAATACCTCGACGACGAGTTCACGCAGGCGGCGTTCGTGCGTGTCGTTGGTATATGAATTTAATAAGCAAATCGCCACACCTTCGACGTTGCAGCGCTTCAAAACTTCGATTTCCTTGACGGCTTGCGCTTCGTCTAGCGCCGTAAACACCTCGCCACTTGAGGTGATTCGCTCCAGTACACCGCGGCGCAGATAGCGCTCGACGAGCGGCTTATTCGCGTCACCAAATGAACGACGCCAAGTCGGATCAGTCAAGGCGTGCGCGGGCCGCCAGCCGCGGCCAATATCTGGGATGTCTCGGTGTCCAGAAGTGGTTAAAAAGCCGATCTTCGGTAACGAGCGCGTAATGATCGCGTTTAAACCGTGCGTACTCGCGTGATTAAATACACTCGAGTTACGCACCGACAACTCGGCGGCGCCGGCCAGCACGCCGCGATCGACTTGCTCGCTATCGGTTGACACTTTTGCGGTCAATATTTCACCGTTTTCAACCGCCACGACATCGGTAAAGGTCCCGCCTACATCCACAGCCATCATTGCGGCACGCTCCTAATCTAGATCGTCGGTTAATAAACTGACGTGGCCCAGTCGATGCCACGGCTCACGACTCGCGGAACACAGGCAGGCCTGGCATTTAACCGTCATATACCATCCCCCTTCAGACAGGACGGGATAGCGTTGCAGCTGCTCGGCGCCACATTCGGCACAACTACCCACAACCGGTTCCCGAGATTGAACCGGTGCTTCATCGACTGGACGTTGGAATACGAAATTACTCATGGCCACATCACCTAGGATATTTGCAGATCGAAGCGCGAAATTTTGCGCCTAATGGCTAACCGTTACACAACGTAAACGAATAGCGGCTCGATTAGAAGCCCAACAATGCGGGCTGGTTACCGCGCGAAAAGAAGAAATAAGTTAGGATGTCGCCAACATTTGGCGGCGCCAACACCTTCGCAGATGCGCCTAGGACACAAAAATAGGAAACAACGTCATGGCACAAGCGCTACACAAACCGTCCGATATCCGTTCCCAAGTTAGCGATGCCGAATGGCAAGTGCGAGTCGACCTCGCCGCCGCCTATCGCCTCGTCGATCATTACGGCTGGACCGACATGATTTTCACCCACTTGTCGGCGCGCGTACCAGGCCCCGAGCATCATTTCCTGATCAATCCTTACGGCATGATGTTCGACGAAGTCACCGCCTCCGATTTAGTCAAGATCGATCTCGACGGCAACATAGTGCTGTCTAGTGGTTACGACGTGAATCCTGCAGGTTTCTGCATTCATAGTGCGATTCACATGGCACGCGAAGACGCGAAAGCCGTGATGCATCTGCATACGGACGACGGCGTCGCGGTGTCCGCGATGGCCGACGGTTTGATGCCGATCACGCAAACTGCCATGGTTATCCATGACCAAATCGCCTATCACGAATACGAAGGAGTTGCGCTCGATCTGGGTGAGCGCGAACGCTTAGTTGCCGACATCGCCGACAAGCGGCTTTTGATACTGCGCAATCATGGAACCTTGGCGACCGGTGAAGGCGTCGCCGATTGCTTCTTGATGTTGTACACCTTGGAACGCGCTTGCACGATGCAGGTTAGAGCCTTGTCGGGCGGTGCAAAGCTCTATCAGCCATCACCTCAATCCTTGGCGACGACACGTGCGCAAGGCGAGAGCCTCATGCTTCCGGGTTCACTGGATGCGCTCGCATGGCCCGCGTTGCTGCGCATGCTGGATCGCCGGTGTCCGGATTACAAACACTAGATTGCTTGTAAACAAAGCCCGGCGCTCGGCCGGGCTTTGTGAATACCGTTAGACTTGATTAAACGAACGTAAGGGTGAGGCAGACGCGACACGCCTTTACACCGCAACAGGCCCCAACCGAACGCCACAAAACGCGCTCGGTTAACGTCCATCCATTCCTCAAAGTTTCTCGAGATAGGCTGCCACGTCGATCACTTTCTGTTCGTCCAGCATCGATGGATACAGCTTCGGCATTTTGTCGGACGGGTTTTTGATCCACTCTACGATTTTTTCGTGATCCATCCGGTCTTTAATACCTTGTAATTTCGGGCCAATCGCGCCTTCGCCTTGTCCGCCATGACACATCGCGCAAACTTGTCCGTAGGTAATTCGGCCCGCGCTGGCATTCGGCGCGCCAACTGCCCCGCTGGTGGCCGCAACGGGTTCCACTGCTGGCGGAACGTTGTTGCCATCTAGTGCATAGATATTCAACGTTGGACTACCCGCGTTACCGAACGTGAGTCGCGAGACATTACCTGACACAAATGCGACGTACTGCTTATCGTCTCTGAGGTAAGTGATGACCCCACCTGCTAACCCGCCCGACGCTTTCGCCTTATACAACTCCGCACCCGTGCTGCTATCAAGCGCCATGAAGTTGCCGGCTAAATCACCCGTGAAAACGAGGCCAGCGATTGTCGTCGTAATGCCGGCCACCATAGGCCCTTCTGTTTGGCGTTCCCAACGGACCGCGCCAGTGTCGGCATCGAGTGCGTGGATCCAGCCTTTCGCATCGCCTAGAAATTCTAAGGTTCCGCCAAACGCGAATCCACCTGGCGTATGCGCATATTCCGGATCAACTGCTAAGGTGTTGCACCAATCAACGGTACCTAGAATGAGCGCATGGTTCGGCTTGTCATATGACGCGCCATTCCATTCAACCCCACCGAGCACCCCGGGGCAGATTTCGACACCTTCAACCGTTGGCGCGACTCCGGAATTCTTGATTGTGGTGATTTCAGTCTTGAAGACGCGTTGTTGAGTTTCTCGATTGATTGCATAGGCATAACCATCTTTGCTACCGAATCCGACCATGCGTTCGCCTTTCTTGTTGTAGTAAAGCGTCGGGGCCGCGGCAAAATCGAGGTCCTGGCTATCGTTCGACAACAGTTGGTGATACCACTTGAGCTTGCCCGTATGGATGTCGAGCACGACTAGACTGTCGGTAAATAAATTTTCTCCTGGACGTTTCTCTGGCAGGAGATCGGGGGCTGGGTTACCGACAGGGATGAACAATTCTCCCGCTGAGATGTCGATCGTATAGGTCGTCCAAGTACCACCGCCACCGGTTCGAGCGCTGTCGGCGTTAATCCAAGTTTTTGCACCTTCTTCATCGCCACGCGGTATCGTATAGAAACGCCACACTTCGCGACCTGTCTGAGCATCGAATGCCATCACTCGTCCCCGCATGCCCCAATCGCTGCCGGCTGCGCCAACGATAACCAAACCTTGATACACCTGAGGTGCAGCGCTGAAGAATTCTCCGAATTGAGGATCCCCCGATTGCTGTTGCCAAACGGTTTTGCCGGTTAGCGCATCGATGGCAAGCAAATACCCGTCAACCGTTCCGCGATACAACACACCGTTGGCGTAAGCGACACCGCGATTCACTCTAAATGTTGTAATTTCGAGTTCCTGCTCCTTGTGGTGGTGACGCCACTTAACACTACAGTCAGCGGAATCCACCGCGAGCGTGTCCGCGGCAGAGGTAAAATACAAGAGCCCATCGATGTGCAATATTGAGGTATGAAACGAACCAATATCGTCGACCTTGAGCTGGCAAACCGGGCCGAGCTTCGACACGTTTTCCTTATTGATTTGGTCTATCGCGACGTAGCGTTGACCATTAATATTGTGGTTGTAACTTAACCAATTCGTGTCCGACGTCGGCTGGATATCGACGGAGCCGAATGTCGAAGCGAGAACGGCCAGCAGCGCAGTGCCGCCTAATAGTAGTGGACTCATTTATTTCCTCCAAGTGAAGACTGATCAGTATACCTATTTCTCAAACTTTCCATTGCCGCCGATAGCCGCACGCGTATCAAACGGCGCTAGGCGCACCAGTGCGCGAATTAGCCAAACTCGAGTACCAAGCTAACGTCGTGATTAAGTTTTCTGTATCGGAGCTCTGCCGCTACAATCCGCCGGGAATATCATCGACGATTGCTCGCAGCTTGTTCAAATGCTGTTCGGCGTTGAGGTTGCCGCCGAGCGTTCGAAGACACACGTACGTTAAGCCTACATCCTGCCAACCGCGCACTCGGTCCTGCCATTCGGACTCGCGTGGTCCAACGACGGCGACCCCTGCTTCTGTCCCGATCAGATCGGGATCTCTGCCGAACGTTTGCGCTGCCAAACGGATTTTCCCATCGACGACCGGGAATACTTCCGGCGAGCACAAGACAAACCAACCGTTCGCTTGGCGGGCAATTCTTTGAATGACAGAATCTACTGGATTCGATTGCGCCCCTATCCAGATCGGGATGGGCCGTTGGATCGGAAGTGGGTTTAACCCTACCCCGTTCACTTGATCCCAGGTTCCATTAAATTCGACGACGTCTTGAGTCCATAACAGATTAAGCAATTGCAATTGTTCGTCGCAACGCCGACCCCGAGTACGGAAATCTTGCCCCATGAATCGAAATTCAGCTTCGCTAGCGCCAACGCCAACGCCGAGCCGGAGTCGCCCGTTAGAAAGTAGATCAAGCTCAACTGCTTGCTTGGCGAGCAAGGCGGTTTGACGAAGCGGCAACACGATCACCGAAGGAACCAGTTCAATCTTGTGCGTTACCGCCGCGAGATAAGACAACAGGGTCATTGGTTCATGCAAATGACCGCTGTCCGGTCTCAAGACCTGATCCGGCACCCGGAGATGCGTAAATCCTAATTCATCAGCGAGCACGGCAAATGCTTTGATGGCGCCGAGATCATCCTGTAGCTCCCGAACCGGAAGCGAAACCCCGATCTTCATAGCTTAAACCCTCTAAGGCGTAGTCTGAAGGGACCAGCGGCGCGGAAATGCGCCGCTTGCATTATTTATCAGTACTAGGCTTTGGTACTTGGTCGCGCGGAGCACGCGGCATGCCAACGTTTCGTGTTGGCGTTGCCATCTGGAATGCCGTGTTTCGCGAACGTTGCGAAATCGACTACGCACAATGCCGTGATATCGGCCAAGGTGAATCGGTTACAGCCTAGATATTCCGATTCCGCAAAGCGTTTTTCGAGCATTGTGTAAAATCCGGCGATACGTCGCTCACCTCGTTCAATCAATGCCTCAATTCGCGGCAGATCCGTACTGCCGGGCAGACCACGGTCATTAAACGCCTCCGATCCGTTACGGAAATATTCTCCCACTGCCTGCATTCCAGACATCTCGGCAAACCTCTCCCAGGCTTCAATGTGCGCTGTTTCGATCGGATCCTTACCCATCAAGTTCGGTTCTGGATATTGGCTTTCGAGGTAGCGGCACAGCGCCGGCACTTCGCAAAGCACGGTGCCGTCGTCCAGTTCCAAGGCTGGCACTAAACCGAACGGGCTTTTGGCAAGATAGTCGGGGGTCAGATTTTCGCCCTTAAAGACGTCGATACTCTCCATCGGAATATCGAGCCCTTTCTCTGCAACAAATATTTTTGCACGTCGTGGATTGGGCGCCGGGCCGCCATAAAGTTTCATCATTAATTTCTCCGTTGTTGGGCCTATCGATCAGCCGAAAGTTTAGGCGACTATTTGTACCGCCAATAAGGTCGTCGGGTCACTTAGGAAAATTGATTGTTGGAGGGTCGACTGCTTGCCGGCAACATCCCGCTAACAGTCGATCCTCGCGAACGGATTTCTACCTACTCACCCATCCATCGCGCCGTGTTAGAGACGATGAACGGAAAAGCTTCGCGCAAATATGCCTAAGATCTACGCCACTCCGGCACCGGATCCGGTGATCTCGCCAAGACGCTTAGTTAACGCCATGTTCTCTCGATAGTCGATTGGGATCACGACCAAGCTCGGTCCGTCTTCATTAAACGAGGCTTCTAATTCACCGGCGAGATCGGCGGAATTACGGACATTATGCATACCCCAACCAAACGCTGCGGCGAGTTGCGACCAATTCGGATTCGAAAACGCCAAGTCCGTGTGTTTGCCGAAATGAGCTTGCTGCTTCCAAGCAATGAGACCGTAGGCAAAGTCTTCCCAAACCATCATGGTCATGTTGCATCCAAGTCGCTTTGCAGTTTCCATTTCTTGAACATTCATCAAGAAACCTGCATCGCCAGAGATACCGAGAATTCTTCGATCAGGATTGACGAGACTCGCGGCGATCGCACCTGGAAGGGCAAATCCCATCGAGCAAAAGCCATTTGGAATTAGGCAGGTGTTTGGTTCATGACAATGGTAGTTTCTCGCGATCCACATCTTGTGGGCACCCACGTCGGACAACACGATATCATTCGGGCCCATCACCTGACGCGCATCCCACAACGCTTTTTGTGGGCGGATCAGTTCCTTCGTATCGTCTTCGGCATGCGAAGAAAACTCTTCCTGCATGCGCTTGCGCACGTCCGCCTGGCCCGCTAAATCATATTTAGTATTCGACAAACTTCCTACGCGTTCATTGAATAGCCACAAGGTATGCGCGAGATCGCCGACCAACTCGACTTCGGGGTGATAAAATTCATCAATCTCGGCAGGCAGGAAATCCGCATGAATAATTGTTTTGTCGCGTTTCGGGTTCCACAGACTCGGGTGATACTCGACCATGTCGAAACCTAAGGTGATGACTAAATCCGCGTCATCGATCACCAAGGTCGGTAAATCCTTTGCACCAAGCCCAATCGTGTAGAGGCAATAGTCCGCGTCCATATCGACGCAGCCCTTCGCCATAAACGTCGACAACACGCCAATGCCAGTTGCCTCGCAAAACATGCGCAATTGTTTACTTGCGCGGCGCCGGATACAGCCGTTACCGGCGATAATGACGGGTCGTTTAGCTGCCGCGATTAGTTCAAATGCGCGATTCGTGATTTTTTCGTCAACCACCGGCCGACGGAAGCGTTGCGGCTTCATCGGCTTGGCCTCTGTCTCATGGCTCGCAATGTCTTCGGGTAGCTCAATGTGTACGGCACCCGGTTTTTCGGAACGCGCAATACGCACGGCTTTGCGAACGATTTCCGGGATCGTGTTGGCATTTAACACCGTGGTCGCCCACTTAGTCACTGGCCGGAACATTTCGACAACATTCATGATCTGGTGCGATTCTTTGTGCAATCGCTCAGTTGAACCTTGTCCGGTGAGCACCAACATTGGCGATCGGTCCATGTTTGAATCGGCCACGCCTGTGATTAAATTCGTCGCACCTGGCCCTAAGGTGCCGAGGCAGCCCGCAGGCTGGCCCGTCAGGCGACCATAAATTTCCGCCATAAATGCCGCGCCCTGTTCGTGGCGGGTCAAGACAAACCGAATTTTCTCCGATTGTTCCAGCGACATCATGAAATCGGCATTTTCCTCACCAGGAACGCCGAAGATGTATTCAACGCCTTCTTCTTCGAGACATTTCACCATTAAATCGGATGCTTTCATCAATCACTCCGCCACTATTGTTAGGTTGCTCATACGCTATTCGGTTGACTGCCTGGAGTATACAGCGCCTCAATTAAATCTGATAAATTCAGGATCCTGGCCGCCGCTTATCAACACCACGAGATGAGCGGGTATTTTCTAGACGGAGCAATAAGCCGCTTCGTTGTAAGATAGACCGGCACTGGACGGAACGTTTTAAATTCACCAACCACAACGACGGAGAATTGGCCCGCTGATGAGCAACTTTACCCCGATTACCGCACCGATGGCGGCCAGCGTCGTCAGCATCGACGTCGAACCAGGTGACACGATTACGCAAGGCCAGGCAGTCGCCGTTCTGGAAGCCATGAAAATGCATCACATTATCGAGGCAGAAATGAGCGGCACAGTTTCCGAAATCCTGATCAGCATTGATGACGTGGTCGATGAAGACGCGGTCTTGTTTCTTATTGCCCAGGCGAGTCAATCGAGTGCCTACGAGCGCACGACCGTGTCCATAGACGTAGATGCACCACGCGCGGATTTGGACGAAGTCCGTCAGCGCAACGAGCTCACGCTCGACTCTCAACGCCCGGATGCGGTGGCAAAGCGCCGCAAAATCAACAGTCGCACCGCGCGTGAGAACGTCGATGACTTGTGTGATGCCGACAGTTTTATCGAATACGGGCAGCTCGCCATCGCCGCGCAACGTCGTCGCCGCACGATGGACGATCTAACGCGCCGCACGCCGGCCGACGGCATGATCGCAGGTTTCGGTACCGTTAATGCGAACGATTTCGGCGAAGAAGCTGGCCGCTGCGCAGTGCTGGCCTACGATTACACCGTGCTCGCCGGCACCCAAGGTCACAACAATCACAAAAAGAAAGACCGCTTGTTCGAACTGGCGCAGAAATGGAAAACGCCGGTCGTGTTTTTTACTGAAGGCGGCGGCGGTCGACCAGGAGATGTGGATACTGACGACTTATTTATGAGCTGGTTGGACATTAAAACGTTCGCCACCTGGCCCCAATTAAGCGGTATCGCGCCGCGCATTGCAGTAAATTCTGGACGTTGCTTCGCAGGCAATGCCGTCATTTTCGGCTGTGCCGACATTACCATCGCGACGCAAAACTCGAACATTGGACTCGCTGGACCCGCCATGATCGAAGGGGGTGGACTCGGTAAATACACACCAGAAGATATCGGTCCCATCGACGTCCAAAGCACCAATGGCGTCGTTGACATCACCTGCGCCGACGAACGTGAAGCGACGCGAATCGCGCGCCAAACTTTAGGATATTTTCAAGGCAGCACGAAGAATTGGACAGTCGCGGACCAACGTAACTTGCGCCATCTCGTCCCAGAGAACCGTCTGAGAGTCTATGACATGCGCGCCATCGTCACGGCTTTGGCCGACGAAGGGTCCGCGCTTGAACTGAGACCGAAGTACGGTAGCGGACTGATTACGTCTTTGCTGCGTATTGAAGGGCATCCATTCGGACTCATCGCAAACGATTCACGGCATCTTGGCGGCGCAATTGATGGTGACGGCGGCGAGAAAGGCGGTCGCTTCTTGCAGCTTTGCGATGCTTACGGATTACCCGTCATTTCCTTATGCGACACGCCTGGCTTCATGGTCGGCCCGGACAGCGAGAAAACCGCAGCCGTTCGTCGTGGTTCACGCCTCATTATGGCCAGCGCCAACCTGTCCGTTCCCTTATTCACGATCATCGTGCGTAAAGGCTATGGACTCGGCGCACAAGCGATGGCGGGCGGCAGTTTCCATGAACCATTTTTTACGATCGCGTGGCCGACTGCAGAAATGGGTCCAATGGGTCTCGAAGGCGCCGTCGAGCTCGGATTTAGTAAAGAGCTCGAAGCGGCGACCAATGAGGTCGAGCGCAATGATCTCTATGAGCAATTGCTAGCTCGCATGTACGAAAAAGGCAAAGGCGTGTCGGTTGCCACCGCATTTGAAATCGACGCCGTGATCGATCCGGCGGAAACTCGAACGTGGCTGGCTCGCGGCCGCCTCGCAGCAGGCCCACGGACATCGCCGCAAAGACGTATTGTCGATGTCTGGTAGCGATTGAACGATGTTGATCGCGCTCCAGTAGATCGGACGATGTCCGGCTTTCCACATTTTCGTTTTGGCGGAACTCCAGCACAACGCGGCGCCGCCTACGGCGAAACCTTACGCGAGCGGATCCAAACGACCTACGCGCTCTATGAAGATAAATTATTCGCGCAGAGCGCTTTGAGTACGAGCGAAATCGAATCGCGTGCTAATCGGGTTCGCGAAATCATTATCGACTTCGAACCGTCTTATGGCGTGGAACTCGACACCATAGCGACCGGGGCGGCACTCGCGCGATGGCAGATCTATGCTTTGAACGCACGCACGGAAATTTTGAATACCCCGGTTGCCGAATGTACGGCCTTATATTTCGCCGATGACGCGATTCTTGGCCAAAATTGGGATTGGGTTGCGGCATTAGAGGATCTTGCCGTTCTCGTTACCTGGGATCTGCCGAACGGTCATCAAGTGCTGAGCTTCACGGAACCTGGAATGCTGGCGAAAGTTGGTTTCAACGATCGGGGTCTTGGCGTGTGCTTAAACATCCTGTTTGCGCGCCACGAACTCAACGGGCTGCCGGTTCACGTGTTAATTCGAGCGCTACTGGATTGCGGCACTATCGAACAAGCCCGCGTGGTCCTACAACGTTCGGGATTCGGAAAATCGAGTCATCTATTGATCGCCGATGACCAAGGCAATGCTTGCAGCACCGAATTCGTCGGCCATGAAAGTTTTGAGGTTCAGCCAGTCGACGGCGTTTTGTTACATACCAACCACTGCATAGCAGCCGCGGCCGAAAGCCGAACTGCTATTATTCCCACAACGATAGAGCGCCTAACACAAGGCGCCAGTTGGCTCGAGCGCACCGCAAAACGTGATCTCGACACGATGCGCACTATCCTGCTGGACGATAGCCAGGGGGCCGTATCAATCAATGGCAGCTATCATTCGGAACCGCTATTGGATGGTCAAGACGTAGGCACGTGCGCAACCATTCTGATGGACCTTAAGGCGCGTACAATGCAAATCAAGAAGGGTCCAGGACGACTCGGAGAGTTCGCTAGTTTCTCACTTTGACTAGGCTTCTAGAAGCGTTGTCACCGTAATCCAGCAATCTCTTACTTTATTCGCGCTGCAGCGAAACTTATACTGTTAGGTCGACACGACCCGGGACCAACGAATTCTTGGCCCCTTTTCTACTTAAATTAGCAAATTGGTTTTTAAATCGTTATGAATGACACAACCACCGACGAACACTCTCTAGAACTCGGTTTGTCGGGATTCACCTATGCGGATTTATACGATCCCCGCGCGCTAGCGAGACTCACTTCCATTTTTGGTGACTATCTTGCCGAGGCTGATAGCGAATTGGCGCTCCGTTTCGGTCGCTACAACGAGTGCCAAGGCGACGACATGCAACCGGAGGATATCTCGAGCGTCCTAACGGATGCCGCCCCGTGGTTGGGCCGTTTTCTTGCGATGTTGTTCCGCATCGAAGCGGCGTGGAATGCCGAACGTGACCTCATGCGTGATGAAGATACGACGGTTTTCGGCTTCCGCAACGAATTTATCGCGCCGCTTACGAAACGTTTTAAGGGTGTCGATGTCAATACCTTCGATCGCACAGAGATTCTGGCCGTGGTTGACGCCTTGCGAGATATCGCGCGCGCCGACGCACGTCTACCTGATGACATCGAATATGTAACAGCCCGCGCAGCGGGTTTGTTCCGTGCCGAACAGAGCGACTTGGAATCCCTCGCAACGGCCCTCCGCACTCGCCACCCCAGTTACGCGGCAAGTGGTGAGGCAGCAGCAGTCGTTGAGTCCGCACGTGAAGCCTTGGC
>JBLFWX010000092.1:0-20058 GCA_047611805.1 Gammaproteobacteria bacterium | reverse complement strand
GTACCCGGGCAAACATCCTCGATGAGGCGACCGATGGCTCGCTGAGGAGACGATTCGCTCACGTTTTGAAGAGCTCCTTCGACCGGGCTAACGGGATTTCCGGAATATAATTCGGTCGCCACCACCACACTCCCAGACATATATGTGACGAGCCCTATAATGGCGATGTAGGAACGTGGGATAGCAGAATTACGCATCGAGAAACCCTCGTGATTTAAATAGGTTGCGTTGATCTTCGGAATTCTAGATTAATTATGAACCAAAGGATAGCGGATCGGAACGTCGACCGCGCTGACTCGAATAAAATCGGTAGTCCAAAGCGCCCGATAATTCACGATCAGTCGCGCGTGGCGGTGTTATCGCCAGCGCCTAACGCGTCTAAATGAAGCTTCAAGCGTTGGTGGAAATGCACGATAGCTTTCTCGAAGCGACCGAATGTGAAATGACTGTTGCTGCTGCCCGCCATGCCTGCCTGAATGGAACACGCTGCAGCTCGGTCTTCAACAACACCATTGTCTTTGACAAAGGCGGCATCGCGGACCGACTTCTCCAAGTCGACTGGACTATTGTCCTGACTCGGCGGTCTCAACCGATAAATGACCCAGCGTGATTGGGATGGCGTGATCGGTTCCAATATCACGAGTAGGTAGTGGCTCGACAAAGTTGCTAAGCGGGTGTTGGGGAACAGCTGGTTTACGTAGGTCAGCATGCCGTCGGCACGCCACTTATCCTCCGGTATCTGACGCAACTTCTCGATCCGTTTAAACGGAAACACGATCCTCGAATTAGCACCATAAGTTTCGACCACGTTAAGATTGTCGAATCCATAGGGGTAGAACGATGTGTGATGCAAGGTCTTGATGTGGTAACCCTCCATCGAGGTCTCCAACAACAGTTTCCAGTTCGCGTCGTCCGTAAAGCTGCTGTACTCAAACACTTCTTGGCCGGGTTCGATGAGATCGGGCAGTGCGTCCATCGCGCCAGCCGAGATCGGTTCTTTTTGGGTGACGAAAAGTAAGCCGCTGCGTTCTTCCGCGTGCACTGCTAGAAGACCGTGCGATTGCACGTCGAGCTCGGGGAATCCATCTCGGCCCGCAACGTTCTTTAATGTTCCGTCCAACCCATATGCCCACGCGTGGTACGGACAGATAAACCCAGCAGCCTTGCCGCTGCCTTCGGCCAGCATCATGCCCCGGTGCCGACAGCTATTGTGAAACGCGCGCACGATCCCGTCGTTGCCGCGGACTGCGATCAGAGGAACCCCGGCAAGGGTTCGAGCGACGTAATCCCCGTTCTCAGCCAACGCCGCAGACGGACAAAACACCATCGGCAAGCGCTTAAACAGCTCCATTTCCTGCGCGAAAATTTCGTCCGACTGGTAGCTTTCGACAGGTTCTCGCCACACCTCATCGCCCATATCGGTCGTCTTCGCGCTGATATGGCCAAGGACTCTTTTGATCACGTCTTTATCGCTCATCAACTGCGGCATCGAAATCTCCATACACATTTCATAATCTTTTAATTCCTACATCGACTTCGTTATGGCGCGTTTGCGGATCTGCAACGGCCCCACGATTTTGCGATCATTAATGCGTCGCTAAAGCCGACTGCGCAATCACCGTTCAAATCTTCAGCGCGCGGCACACTGCAGGGCTCGTAAGATCCCCAGGCCGATTCAATCGCCTTGAGATCATCCGTGTCGACCTGGCCGTCGCAAGTCAGGTCGTTGGCGCAAATCGGCGCGGGCTCGAAGTGAATGTCGTCGAAACAACCGCGCACGACGGGCCCTTGATTGTCATTCGGAATAAACACGCCGAGCCCAATGTTCCCACTATCGAATAAGCCGTTGCGCGCCGTAAGCTGCGGCACGCTCGGTTCATCTTCACCAAGTGGCCACACAGTGAACGACAGGTCACGACCAATGGCGCAAAATTTTGCGCGATACGACTGCCCTTCTTCGAAGTTTTCTTGAAGCGAATCGGCGAGCATTTCTAATCGGTGGAAAATAGAGATTCGACCGAGTGACGGCCCGAGCATGGCCTTATAGCCGCCGTTCTTGCAATCGGCCCGCAAGCCCAGCACGAAATGCGTATTCCATGTTCCCTCAACGGCCGTTCCCGTCTTGAATCCTGCACTGACGCAGCCATTAGAATAGTTCGGATCGGAACCTGCGCGAGTCCACTCTGCGGCAATACTCAACGGTAGTGGCGGTGGTACGGAGAGCGGTTCTCTCAAACCAAGACAATAACTGCCGCTACTCGCATCCCATAATGGGTGCTGCCGTTCGCTCTCGTTGCCGCAATGAATCCACCCATCATCATTGTTGTCATCAAAGTCGTCTACCGGACATATAGCAAGGGTCATGCTTGAAATTCCCAACAGAGAAAGGCAAATAAGCCACCGACGGATCATAGGTTTCGAGTGTAAGCCGAAGCTCATAACGGCTCAATGATGCTAAGTATTGTGCTTGAACAAACCGACTTGCGTCATCGAACGAGCTTGCCTATATTCGCCCGACACACGTGACCCACGTCTTCAAGTTCCTGCCGCAATGCCTGCGGTAGACCCCACGCTAACTGACTTCGGACCAGAACCATGAAACTCCGCGCAAGCGCGATTGCCGCGTTACTACTAATGTCGTTGTTATGGGGTTACTCGTGGACCGCCGTTAAAATCGCGCTCGAAAGTTCCGAACCGTATACCTTGGTCGCCTTGCGCATGGGTATTTCCGCAGCCTGCTTGTTGTTGGCATTGCCGCTTACGGGTCGCCGGTTTTTACCCGTGCGGGTGCCGGAGTTAATTAAACTAGGCTTAGTGCAAACGACCGGCTTGATGATCTTATCGACCTGGGCAGTCGCGACAGGATCACCGGGTCGAGTCGCCTTTCTTGCGTATACGATGCCGTTTTTTACCCTCGCTCTCGCATGGCCATTGCTTGGCGAACGCTTACGCGCGAGCCAATGGATAGCATGCGGACTCGCGGCTGTCGGTCTCGCATTCGTTATCGAACCGTGGAACATAAGCGGCGGCATGCTGGACAATTTTCTCGCCATCAGCGCGGGTTTCGCCTGGGCAGTGAGCGCAATTATGGTTAAACAACTACAAAACCGCGAACCGATGGATTTACTATCCATGACAGCTTGGCAGATGGCCTTCGGCTGTGTGCCGCTCGTGATACTCGCGTGGTGGATACCGGAAGCACCGATCCGATGGTCTGGGAGTTTCGTCGTGGTGCTACTCGGCATCTCCCTCATTACGAGCGCACTCGGCTGGTTTCTATGGCTATATGTGCTGAACAATATGCCGGCGGGGATGGCCGCGATGAGCACGCTCGCAGCGCCTCTCGTCGCAATGGCCTCGTCTGCGTTTCACCTGGGCGAGCGGCCCTCAACTTCCGAGCTTATTGGCATGGTCCTTATCACCACGGCGTTGCTTGCCCTCAGTTTCAAGGCGCTGCGCGAGCATCGCGATCTTCCGGGCACGGTTGTCCAAGCAGAAGGCGCCTAGTTCACTCGTGAACCAGGCGCGGTTCAGATAGCACTGAGCGCCCGATTATTTACTCGCAACTTTGCGGCGCGGCGCGGCTTTGCGTTTTGGTTTCACGGCGTTGAACAACCGGTTCTTTGGATATTCGGCGCCGGCGACGTGCTGCAGCGTAGCCAAGCGCACCATTTGATAGGTGCGGATCCGAAACGCCGGATCGCACGACATGCGGACGTAGAGATCCCGCGGTGGTACGCCGTAGTCTTCCTCGAGCCATTGCATTAGATTCGCGGTCGCGTCATAGACTGCCTGTTCCATCGGCAGATTGATCCCAACGGCAACGACACTGTCGGGTTTCTCAATCCGTACGCAGGGTAATCGTTTGTTTTTAATCACCGTGCACGATAACTGCACATTGGCCCGGGTCTCATCCGCGATGCCGGTAAATTCAGTATCACCTTGGCCGCCGTGAACGTCGCCGATGTACAGCAGCCCGCCGTCGTTATAAGAATTCAGAAAAATCGTATGCCCAGCGCAAATATCGCGACAATCGATGTTGCCACCAAAAGCGCCTTGCCCAAGTACGGACGTATGTACCTCGCGCTCCGAGGCCGTCGCCAAGGTGCCAATGAACGGTTCCAATGGCCAACTCAAGGTATCGGAATACTTCGCCGTACCGTCGCGCGTGTAACCGCTCGGCCCTGGAAGATGTTCGAGCACGTGAACATAGCCTTCTGCGCATTCTTTATACCGAAGCGAGTCTCCTAGCGGCCCTACACGCGGTAGTACTCCGGAAAAACCGTAGCGCCACGGATCAACCCAATCGATATGGATCGCGAGCACATCACCGGCCTTGCAGCCTTCGACGTAGATTGGGCCAACTACTGGGTTAAATAAACCCGGTGTCGATTTCGCTAAATTGGCGAAATGCTTTCCGGCAAAGCCCTGCACGGTCGGCTTATCGCTGTCGTCTGAAATCATCCCAGATAGCGCGTCATCGGTTTCGACTTGAAATGTTTCTCCAGCTTTGACCGTTAGACAAGGTTTATCGCGATTATCGAACGCGTATTTTTGTACCTTGCCACGTTTAATTTTTTTCATGCCCACACCTCATTAGCTAAATTACGCCACCCAATTACAACGACAACTCATGATGGACTCGCTCGCCCGGGCGCTATTCACGCTCGAGTACGATTAACAGTTCGTGAGCGTCAACGGTTTGGCCGCGGCGCGCGAGCACTTCTAAGATCGTGGCGTTCGCCTCGACCCGGATCTGAGTTTCCATTTTCATCGCCTCTAAAGAAACGAGCGGGTCACCCTTTTTCACTTTCTGACCCACCTTCACCGCAACTGCGGCAATCATACCCGGCATCGGCGCACCGACATGATTTTCGTTTTCGGGATCGGCGGTTGGTTTAGCGACGGCCGTTTGCGCACCCGCTTTGGCGATTCGAACCACGCGGGGTTGCCCGTTTAATTCAAAAAATAATTTTACTTCGCCGTCTTCCGGAACGTCTGTTTGCCCTTGCAATTCGATTAGCAGCGCTTTACCGGCGCCTAGGTCCACAGATATTTCTTGACCTTCAGCCAAGCCGTAGAAAAATACTGGCGTGGGTAATTTTCCCACGTCGCTAAATCGCCGCCGATGTGCAGCGTAATCATTGAAAACTGATGGATACATCAGGCTCGACGCAAGATCCGTATCGCTAACCGCACGCCCGATCGCGCCTTCAACCTCGAGCTTCGTTGCTTCAAGATTAACGGGCGGCATCGTCGCTCCGGGGCGATCACTCAACGGTGCTTCGCCAGCCAGCACTTTATCTTGCAAATTTTTCGGAAACCCATCCGCGGGAAATCCGAGTTCACCCTTAAACAGCGACACAACAGATTGTGGGAACGCAATTTCACGATCCGGATCCAGCACTGCGAGCGCGTCAAGATCGTTGCTCACCATAAAGAGTGCCATATCACCGACGACCTTAGAGGTCGGTGTCACTTTAATGATATCGCCAAACATTTGGTTAACCTCAGCATAAGCCCGAGCCACTTCCGGCCAACGCGGTTCCAAACCTAGGCCACGCGCTTGCTCGCGCAAATTCGTGTACTGCCCACCGGGCATTTCGTGGCGATAAACATCGGAAGTTCCCGAACGAATATCGGATTCGAATGGCACGTAATAGCGGCGTACGCCTTCCCAATAATGAGACGCGGCCTGGAGCTGTTCGAAGGCAATGCCGGGATCTCGCTCACTTCCGGCGAGCGCGGCCGCGATTGCACCTAGATTTGGTTGCGATGTTAATCCCGACATGCTGTCAAGCGCGCCGTCCACTGCATCACAACCAGCAGCAACAGCGGCAAGAACGCTGGCCGCACCGATACCGCTCGTATCATGCGTGTGAAAATGCACCGGCAGGTCGATTTCGTTCTTCAACGCCGCGACAAGCGCATAGGCAGCGCGCGGGCGACACACGCCTGCCATGTCCTTGATGCCGATAATATGCACGCCGGAGGCGGCAAGCTTTTTTGCTAAGGCTAGGTAGTATTTCAGGCTATATTTCGTACGCACCGGATCGTTCAAATCCCCCGTATAGCAAATTGCCCCTTCGCATAAGCTATCGGTCTCGAGAATCGCGTCAATCGCGACGCGCATATTGTCGACTCCGTTTAACGCATCGAATACGCGGAACAAATCGATGCCGTTGCGGGCCGCTTGAGCGACGAAATACTGAACGACATTATCGGGATAGTTCGTGTAGCCGACCGCGTTTGATGAGCGCAGCAACATCTGAAACAGCACATTGGGTATGGCTTCGCGTAGCTGGGCGAGACGTTCCCATGGATCTTCTTTCAAGAATCGCAATGCGACATCAAAAGTTGCGCCACCCCAACACTCAAGCGAAAACAAACGGCCCAATTCACTTGCGTAATATGGCGCAACTTGCAGCATATCGTGCGTGCGCATACGCGTCGCGAGCAACGATTGATGTGCATCGCGCATGGTGGTGTCCGTCAACAACACTTGCGGCTGCTCTTTCATCCACTGACTAAACGCACTCGGGCCAAGCATCTTCAATCGATCTCGAGTACCTGGAAGTATCTCAGCATCGCGATTAAATCTCGGCATAACGGGCGCAGGCAACGGCCCCACGGGCATGCTCCGCCCCTTCATTTCTGGATTGCCGTTAACCACGACTTCGCCGATAAATCGCAGCAAGCGCGTTCCTCGATCGCGTCGCGCGCTGAAGTTAAACAACTCCGGTGTTGTGTCAATGAACGTGGTTGTGCATTCGCTCGATTGAAAGACTGGATGATTGATCACGTTCTCAAGAAATTGTAGATTGCTCGCAAGCCCGCGAATGCGAAACTCGCGAAGCGCTCGGTCCATACGCCGTATCGCCTCGTCGCTACTGCCAGCCCATGTCGTCACCTTAACCAGGAGCGAATCGTAGTACGGCGTGATTACGGCGCCGGTGTAAGCGGTTCCACCATCCAAGCGCACACCGAATCCTGAGGCGCTTCGATAAGCGGTTAGGCGACCGTAGTCTGGCGTGAATTTATTCTCTGGATCTTCAGTCGTAACGCGACATTGCAGCGCGTGGCCGCGCAAAGAAATGCCTTCCTGGAACGGAACACCGGACTCAGTTGTGCCAATTTCCGCACCGTCCGATATGCGGATTTGTGCTTTGACAATGTCTATCCCCGTGACTTCTTCGGTAACCGTATGTTCCACTTGAATGCGTGGATTCACCTCGATGAAATAGGGCTTGTTCGAATCCACATCCAAGAGAAACTCTACGGTCCCCGCATGGCTGTAGTTCACTGCCCGGGCAAGTCGCAGTGCCGAGGCACATAAGGCTTCGCGCGCCTCGTCATCCAAATAAGGCGCGGGCGCACGCTCGACTACTTTTTGGTTGCGGCGTTGGACAGAGCAATCACGCTCATAGAGATGGACGAGGTTGCCGTGCGTGTCGCCCAACACTTGCACTTCGATGTGTCGTGCCCGGCGCACAAGTTTCTCGAGATAAATTTCATCATTGCCGAATGCCGCAAGTGCCTCGCGTCGGGCTGCGTCCATCGCATTTTCGAGTTCATCTTCCGATTCAATAACTCGCATGCCGCGACCGCCGCCGCCCCAACTGGCTTTAAGCATTAAGGGATAACCGACCGCTTGGGCAAGCGATTTAGAAGACAACAGATCGTCTGGTAATGGGCCCGTTGCAGGCATGACAGCAACCCCGGCGGCCTCGGCAACCTGGCGCGCCGATACTTTATTGCCAAGTTGGCGCATCACCTCTGGGCTAGGGCCGACAAATTTGATGCGGGCTTTTGCGCAAGCCTCAGCAAAATCGGGATTCTCCGATAAGAACCCGTATCCAGGGTGAATCGCATCGACGCCCGCGCGTCGCGCTATGTCGATAATGCTTTGAATATCTAAATAAGCTGCAACCGGTTTCTGGCCGTTGCCGACGAGGTAACTTTCGTCAGCCTTGAACCGATGTAGTGCAAATCGGTCTTCGTTTGCGTAAATCGCGACGGTCCGGATCCCTAACTCCGTGGCGGCGCGCATCACGCGGATCGCAATTTCCGAACGATTCGCGATCAGTAGTTTACGGATAGGCATAAATTCTTTATCTCACAACAACCGGGAATTACGTAACTCTAAGGCTTCACGTTCGTAGAGCTGCTTCAATCACAAACTACCCTTACAATGCCCCATTGCTAGGGGGATTGCATGAATAACAACGAACAAACGCAAGGCAACAACGATCGAATCGATTCGCCATCGGATGCGATAAATACTAACGCCTATTGGCACGCCAACCTAAAGATAATTGCGAGCCTGCTCGCCGTCTGGTTCGTTGCCTCGTTCGGCTGCGGGATCTTGTTCGTCGAGCAATTAAACGAATTCACCCTGTACGGATTCAAATTCGGTTTCTGGTGGGCTCAACAAGGCTCTATCTACGTATTCGTGATCCTGATCTTTGTCTATGTAGCTTTAATGCAATCTTTGGATCGCCGCTTTGGGGTCAGTGATGATGACAATGGACACACTTGATGGATACAAAAACCCTAACCTATTTATTCGTCGGCGCGAGTTTCGCGTTGTACATTGGCATCGCCATATGGTCTCGCGCCGGTTCCACTAAAGAGTTCTACGTAGCCGGCGGTGGCGTACATCCGATAGCGAATGGGATGGCGACAGCAGCTGATTGGATGAGCGCAGCGTCTTTTATATCGATGGCCGGAATTATTTCTTTTCTAGGCTACGACGGCTCCGTCTATCTAATGGGTTGGACCGGCGGTTACGTCTTATTGGCGATGCTTCTAGCACCGTACTTGCGTAAATTTGGCGCTTTTACGGTACCCGACTTTATTGGCACTCGCTATTATTCAAATGTCGCACGAGTCATCGCTGTCATCAGTTTAATCGTCGTGTCGTTCACTTATGTTGCTGGTCAGATGCGTGGCGTCGGTATCGTGTTTTCGCAATTTCTAGATATCCCCATTACCGCGGGCGTCGCAGTCGGCATGGCCGTCGTGTTTATGTATGCGGTGCTTGGCGGTATGAAAGGCGTTACCTACACGCAAGTCGCACAATATTGCGTGTTAATTTTCGCCTACATGGTGCCTGCCATCTACATCTCTATTCTGATCACGGGGGTGCCGATCCCGCAACTCGGCTTAGGCGCAAACTTAGCAGACGGTTCCGGCATATCAGTATTGCAAAAACTCGATACCACGTTAATGGAACTCGGCTTCGCGCCCTACACCGAAGGCACTAAATCGACGATCGACATGTTCGCGATCACCATGGCCTTAATGCTTGGAACCGCAGGCCTGCCTCACGTTATCGTACGTTTCTTCACGGTGCCGAAAGTGTCAGATGCTAGAAAGTCTGCAGGTTATGCGTTGTTCTTCATCGCCTTACTCTATACAACTGCCCCGGCAATCGGCGCATTCGCCCGCTTAAATTTCATCGATACGGTTCATGAGACCGCCTACACCAAAGTCGCGAATTGGTTTACGAATTGGGAGGCCGTTGGGTTAATCGGCTGGGTCGATAAGAATTCGGACGGTCTCATCCAGTATGGCCCGGGTGCGGCTTTCGATGGAAAACCAAGCTATATCGAAGATGAACGCGGTGCCGCGGGCGAGCGGATCGTCGCGAACAAGAGAACCGATAATGGCAATGAAGTCTACGTTGATCGAGACATCATGGTTTTGGCGAATCCAGAAATCGCCAACCTCCCACCCTGGGTCATTGCGCTCGTTGCGGCAGGTGCCCTTGCTGCGGCCTTGTCCACAGCGGCCGGACTGCTACTCGTGATCTCAGCTGCGATTTCTCACGATCTACTTAAGAAAACGCTAGCACGTGGAATCACTGACCAACAAGAACTCTTGTGCGCGCGCGTTGCCGCAGCGACGGCTATCGGTATCGCGGGCTACCTTGGCGTTAATCCGCCCGGTTTTGTTGCGCAAGTCGTAGCGTTCGCTTTTGGATTGGCGGCAGCGTCGCTCTTTCCGCCAATACTGCTCGGCATATTCTCCAAGCGAATGAATCTGCCTGGGGCGGTTTGCGGCATGGTGACCGGGCTCATCTTCACGTTCAGCTATATTGTGTATTTTAAGTTCTACGCACCAGAGCTAAACAATGCGGCATCTTGGCTGTTTGGAATATCCCCGGAAGGCATTGGCTTCGTCGGCGCGGCCTTAAATTTCGCTATCGCCTGGGGCGTGGCTTTACTCACCGCCCCGCCGCCGCCTGATGTTCTGCGTCTCATCGACAACATTCGCCTGCCAAGCGGAGTTAGCTCGCCTTACGGCCATTGAAACTAACCCGACAACGAAGTGCGCCGAGCGTGTCCCCGGCGCCCGGTGTTGCTAAATCTAGGTTACAACGGACAGGAAATTCTCGTTCAGTTTACGGTCGTGATAAAAGATTGCTTTGCCGAGTTCCTCAGCATGCCACGTGATCGGATCGCGATCGGCATACCACGTGTAGTCACCGCAAAATACTTCGTTGCGATTGCCTGAGGGATCGAAGAAGTAGATTGTTCTGCCCCGCGTGATGCCATGGCGAGTTGGCCCAATATCAATTGGGATCTCGTACATTCCCATAATATCGGCAGCACGTAACAGTTCTTCCCACGAGTTCAGGAGGAACGAGGCGTGATGGAATTTACCCGGTTCGGGAAAATCGATAAACGCGATGTCATGTGCTTTGTTCGAACATGACAAGAACGCACCGATTATTTTTTTGTCCGGGCTTAAGACCTTTTCGGTGAGGTTAAAACCGAGCGCATTGACGAAAAAATCGACGACATCTGGGATATTCGGCCCATACAACAAGCCATGATCGAATCGGTTGGCTTGCATGCCTTTCAAACCTTCTGGCCACGGATCGGGATTGATCAGCCCTAAGCCATTCCCGACATAGTCCTTCTCGGCGTACAGCTCGATCGCGTGACCACTCGGGATCGTAAAGCGCACCCGATGGCCACAGCCAACGAGCTCGCCAGCAGAAATTCTCTCCACATCGCAGCCGTAATCGCGAACCGCAAGTTCGAGACGGTCGAGGTCTGCCGTGCTGCAAACCTTGAAACCCATAAAGTCCATGCCCGGAGAGTCCGCCTCACGCAGCACGATCGAGAAACGGTCGTGTTCGTCCCACGCTTTAAGGTACACCCTACCTTGATCGTCGCGCCCTACTTTCTGCAGCCCAAGGCGATCAACATAATGAGTAAGTGCCGGCCCCATTTCCAATACACGAATGCAAACATGTCCTGGTCGCATAACTCCGGTAAATGACATTTCCTAGTCCTCCGCTTAGACGCTCATTGACGATAAAGATATTCGATTCGGCTGAAGCCTATGGCAGCTGCCCTAATTACTCAGTTTCTTGCGTAGCAATCCTAACGGCTGGATGCGCAAATCACCCTGCGGTATCAATTTACAGGCGAGGCACATTCCGACCTCCTCATCTTCGACGCTAATTTGCGCGCGACTCATCTTAAGTGTTCGGTACTGTCCATTGTCGAGAACTTGAACGCGGCAGATTCCACAACCGCCGCCACGACAACCGACCGGGATCCCTTTACGACCCAAGCGTTCCATCGCGCGCAACACATTTTGGCCATCTTTACACGGAAAGTCTTCATCACCATCAGCGATTGTAATCCGATACTCGCGCGACTCATCCATTGTAGAAACGATCTAAAACTTCTTAAACAGCGCACTACGGCGCGCCGGTTCTGCACCATCAGCCGCAGTGAGGAATGATTCCATGAAGATATGTTCTTCGAACAAGCGCCCTTGCATGAGCGTGCTGATACAAGCGTCTATCATTGGCGGCGGACCGCAGAGATACGCCTTGTAGCCGCTAAACCGACCGTCAAAGCGATCGCTGGCCAATTCATGGACAAATCCGCGAAATCCGCTCCAATGCGACTCCTCGGACGGTTCCGACAGGGCCGCGTAGTACGTGAAATTCGGATGTTCCTCGGCGAGACGATTGAACAAGTCCGCATAATAAAGTTCGGACGGACTACGCGCACCGTAAATCAGGCATATATCGCGTTCATCACCCGATTCGAGCAAATCCAAAATCATCGATTTGGGACTCGATAGACCAGACCCGCCGGCGCAGAAAATGATCGGTTCTGGCGCCGATTTGCGCACAAAAAAGCGACCTAGCGGTGCTGTAAAATCCAGCGAATCGCCGACTTCAAGTTCGTTATGGATGTAGCTGGTCGCGGCGCCGTCTTCGACCAGGCGTATGTTTAATTCAATTGTATTCCGTTCGCTCGGGGCGTTCGCAATCGAAAAAGCGCGCGGATGGGAAAGTCCGGGTAGGAACAAATTTAAATATTGACCTGCTTGAAACCCGACACCGTCACCTGCTAGTGCTAGCCACACGCCTTTAATAGTTGGCGTTAGCCTTTCGATTCGCGACACTGTCGCGGTGAAATCCTTGACCGCTAGTTGATCGGCGTCGGTTTCTTCGTCAACGTCAGCTTCAATTACAACGTCCGATAGCAAGGTTGCGCAGCATGCCAATGCTTTATTCTCGGCTCGCTCAACGTCCATCAGCGCAAACGGTGAGGCATGTTGGTGATCGACCTCGCCTTCGATAACGTCGACCTTGCACGTGCCGCACAGACCATGGTTGCACGCGTAAGGCAACCAAATCCCAGCGCGCAAAGCGGCATCTAAAATCGTCTGCCCGTCCGCCACCTCGATGGTCTCGCCAAGCGGTTCAATGGTTACCTGAAAGCTCAAACAATCCCCCTGCAAGACAACGCTCAATCATGTTGTCGATTTCGGTCGATGGTCGATGGTCGATGGTCGATGGTCGATGGTCGATGGTCGATGGTCGATGGTCGATGGTCGATGGTCGATGGTCGATGGTCGATGGTCGATGGTCGATCTTAAACATTGATCGAAGTTGGAAACCGCTACCGTATATTAGTTACCCGCACCGTGCATGCCTTCGAGGCCGGGCGAACGAATGCATAAATAGGACATATGGCCGACGCCATTTTCTGCGAAACTTTTGTCTAAATCCGGTCGCCAATCGTTGTGATCAA
The DNA here is from genome assembly GCA_047611805.1 of Gammaproteobacteria bacterium. GTDB lineage: Bacteria > Pseudomonadota > Gammaproteobacteria > UBA11873. The sequence continues at coordinate 6,988 of JBLFWX010000092.1, read as the reverse complement.
GCTGCCAATGTAGTTTTTCGATATCGAGTTTCGCCGTATCTGGATGCTGCGAGTAATCGGGAATAAACATTTGCTCCATGAAGTCGCGCATTTTCATCGCCGTTGGTGCGCGATAGGCAGACGGGCAAGCAAACATCAAATGCTTGTGCCATTGAATGTAAAAATTAAAATCGCCGCCGTAGCGATCTTCTCTGTTTTCCGACTTAAATTCGTAACTTTCGCCGAGATGTTTAACCGTCATTATGTTGCTCCGCGCAATTAAGCGGCTTCGTCGGAGTTAGCTTGGGGAGTTGGTAGCTCAGCCTTCCAGGCCTCCCAGTTCAAGTGATCCGGCGAACCATTATATTCCCCCGTGTCGACATCTTTGACTAGGTGCAACCACTCGGCGTACTCGAATATGTCGCGTGCACCGCCTGCTTCACCGCGATAAATTTGTTGCGGCGGAATCAAAGCTTGGACGTATTTCTCGGGCTCACGATTAAAAATATCGGCGCAACCATCCGAACAGCAATGGTGCTTTGTATCAGCCCATTCAACGATGCGGACACATTGAGTTTGAGGATCGTCTGGTTCGGTGAAGAACACAGGGATCTGGCAAACTTGGCAAACCATCGGCAACCGGTTGTTGAAGTAGCGGTTCCCCGCCTCCTCTTGTGCGCGGAAGTGCAGCAAGCGCGGACGATACATTGTGTCAAACAGCTCACCATACTTTTCGGACATCCAATCCAGCTCTTCGTCCTCGGGTACCCAAGTGTGGAGTCCAAGCGCATTGCCGTACTGATACAGGGTTGACCATAACTCGTGAGTGACACGACCTTTTTCCTTGGTCGCAACTTCATGGTACTTCGGTAATCGGATCCCGTAACGACTTAAATCGTTAAACAAGGCGATGCCGTTCTCTTCCCAGTAAATTTCCCAAGCTTCTTTCCACGACATAACTTTCTTCGGCAGCATGTAGTCCATCATCGTGCCAACCAAGGAGAGCAATCGGTAGCCACGCCAAAACCATTTGTCCAACCATGCTTGTACAATCGGAACGTTGTCTTCGTGTTGCTCAAGCATAAATTTGACGACTTCAAGACCTAAAGTCATGTGCCGGGATTCGTCGGACTGCGCGGAAAAACCGAATGTTGTCGTTGCCATGTCGCCGTTGTAAGCAGCGCCGGACACGAATGGCATAAGTAACAAATTCGTCAACACGTATTCGAAAGCGAATGAAATCGACGTCACAAACTCGAACGGACCGGCGCTCATCGCATCTTCGAAAAAGCTTTTCGGGATCGACAAATACCAAGCCCGATCACGAAGGTGCGCAAAACCATGCATGCCATTAAAAAATTTATTGTAGTGACTAAATGCATGCATTTGAGTCTGCGCGTGACGCATTTCGTCAATCGATTGCATCTGACAGGCAATTCTAGGCGCGGCGCCCCGAAACGAACGGCCAGCGTGAGCGAAACCACGATGCGCGGCGTACTCAAGCGGCGTAATACCTTGTAGCCAGAGCTTCACTGCGTTCATATAGCGCGCGTCGCTAATATTCATCTGGCCGTTGTTCTGCTGAAACGCGTCCAGAATTGCGTATAGCTTGCGTTCCTTTTCACTTTGGTACTTCCAATAAGCATCCATCGTCAATCGAAACGGATCCGCCCATTTATCCCAGTCAACGATTTTAATGCCTTCGTATTTGTCGTAAGGGAACACATCGTCCATCGATTGATACGTGGTTTCCCAGTCGAGCCCGCGTGTCATGAGCGCGTATTTCTCTTTAAGCCCCATCCGTTTATCTTTGGCCATCGGATTTCCTCATACAAGATGTCGAAGTAGCGTTAATTAATCGTACGCGCAACAAGCTTCAGCTATTCCATGCAACTACAAATTCGTCGTCGTCCTCATCGATGTTGCCTCCTAAGGAAATGAGATTGATGTGCAATTCCTGCAGGTCGAATTCTCTGCCCATCTTTTCTTCGACCGTTTCTCTACGCACAACCAGTCTCCCGGGGCAGTCGATTTTGACCATGCCTGGCGTTTCATTCGCCACCGCCTCGGGGTTGTCCTGAAGGATCGCATCGATGATGGGTTGCGCTTCAGAATTATGCTGAAACGCGATGAATACCTTATCTGCCATGTTGCGGTCCTTTATTCCTTGATCCCAATTTTGCTCAGCCTCGTGTTCAAGTCATCAAACAACTCGGTTAGTACGTTGTCGCCTTGATCATCAAACGCGACCCCGCACAGAGGGTCAATCGCGGCGCGCACTCGCGGCAACCACTGCGCCACCCACTGTTCGAATTGTGTTTGATTCGCATCAGACTCTTGCAGCGCGATCTTAATCACGGCGTCGACCCAGCGAGAAGATTCACGAAACCATTCAATCGTGAATTCGTTCGTCATCGAAAACGCAGCACCACCGTTTTGTGACACGCGCGCATCGAATTTTCCGAAAACCAGCGGGTGGAGCGTTCCGTCGATCAGTAGGTTCTGCAAGATGAATAACTCGAACCAATCCTTTGTCACCATCGCCGTTTCGACCAACTCGCGCATCGGTTGCCATGCCGGGTCGTCCATCCACAATGCTTTGGCGCCGTCCAATACCTGCTCGGAGTTATTACCAAGAATCAAACCGGTTCGCGTTAGGTATTGTGCAATACCCAAGTGATCCATCATGTGCATGGCCGCAGCAGACGTTATGGGCGCACCGAAGCCGTACGCCGCGATATAGCTGTTATTGGTGTTCGCCCCCCAAGCAACGTGCCGCAAGGGCACGACTAGTTTGTGAATTTTCTCGATCCAGCGAGGGTCTAGCTGTTCGAGCAAGCCGCGCGACTCGACGAAACTGAAGTTTTTTTCCTGGGAATCCTGCTGCTTACCGCGCTGTATCGTCCAAGTCCCGTAATAGTATTGGCGCGGGTCTATCAAGTCGTCGAAGTCCGCCATGACGATCGCCGTGCGTGACGGATCGTAGAGCTGCTTTTCCGGCTGCCAGGTAGGTCGATAGTGCTGATTGACGATCGGTTGGAGTCCCCACACGGCTTCTTGGTAGCGAGTGGCGGCTTTATCTGGACCGATTTTTTCTGCAATGTGATCGAAGGTTTTACGAACCGGATCGATCGACGTCGTTTTCAATTCAATGGACATACTTGTCTATTCCTCTTCTTCGTCGCCGGTTTGCCAGCGTCGTTCACTTTCATCGACTGCTTGGCCTTCAGCATCACTCAACACCCTGGCATTACGTTCGCGGCAAAATAGCTCAAAGGCCGTTTTTGGCAAAATCATTTCGAGAAATAGGCTTGGATCGCTAATCGAATACTGAAATTCGACATTCCCACGGTGGTCGTGGTTTGTGATCCGGACGTAATGTACGCCGTCCTCGGAGATTGCTTTCAGTGATGTTAGTGATCCCATTTCGATATCACACACGCCTGCTTTTGGTTTAACGCGGCACTAAGCATGCCACATCATGCTAAATTGCTGAGCTTGTTAGAGTTTCTAGCTGGTTCGACGCATATTGCGCCGCACCCATTTAACTATTTGGTTAACTCCCAACGCGCAATTCAATCATATGATTAAATAACTCAACTGCGAGAAAACGTGCGCTCAGTCCTGCGACCTGACGCGCGCATCAGGTTTTAATCGACGACTCATCTTTCGAGCGCTTTAAACGGTAAGCGAGCTGCGGTCGACTCATGCCAAGCAGGCGCGCCGCGGCGCTCAGGTTCCCAGCCGATCGTTGAACACTGAGATTGAGTATGCGGGACTCGAGATCATTGAACGTGATCCCGTTTTGAATCGCGCACTCGAACAAATTTTCCACTTGCGATGCTTCATCTGAAATAGAACTCGCTATTGTTCGACCACCGGGTAGAAGGTTTTCTGATTCGATCGGCTCGTCGCTTCCAGTGAGAATAACGCCGCGTTCGATTATATTTTTCAATTCTCTGATGTTTCCAGGCCAAGCATAGCCAAGCAAGCTGGTCATCGCAGCGTCAGTGACGTTTGCTATTCGTTTACCGTGTTCGGTGGAATACTTTTCAAGAAAGTGTCGAACCAATAACGGGATATCGTGCAATCTTTCACGCAGCGGGGGGATCGATACGGGATAAGGGTTTAGTCGATAAAATAGATCAGCCCGAAAGCGGCCCTCTTCGACTGCTTTTTCCAGATCAATATTCGTCGCAACGATAACGCGAACGTCCACTTTCCTCGTTGCCGTGTCCCCGATGCGCTCGATTTCCCCTTCTTGCAGAACCCTGAGCAATTTCGCTTGAGCGACCGGCGATAGCTCGCTCACCTCATCTAGAAACAAGGTCCCGCCGTGAGCACGTTCAAAGCGGCCAGGTCGTGAGCGACTTGCGCCCGTGAAGGCGCCTTTCTCAACGCCGAATAGCTCCGACTCTATGAGGTCTTCGGGAATTGCTGCGCAATTTACCGCAACGAAAGCCCCATTATTGCGAGTGCTTAGCTCATGGATGCGACGAGCGAATAGTTCTTTACCGACGCCGGTTTCGCCGAGCAGCATAACGGTCACATGGCTGCTCGCGACTTTCTTGATCATTGCCAGCGCTGCCTCGAAACTAGCGCTTGCACCAATTAGTTCACCCGCACCGTGAGATTCTTGCAGCGACGCGCGGAGTTGCTCGACCTGCGTTTGGAGCTCCAGCAATCGGTCGGCCAGACTCTCCGGTTGAAAGTATTTCAGGTCTTGCTCAGAATTTTCCCAGGCGGCGACCGGCTTACCGATAATGCGACAATGACGATCGCCTTTCGCACTGCATTCAACTTCTCGATACAAAACGAAACTGCCGAACAACTCAGAGGTGTAACCGGCCGCGTAGCCAATTTGCATCCAACAAACCGGCGCCGTATCGACACCATAATGCGCGCGATGAACCTCGGCCTCGTAAGAATTCTCCCAGATAAATTCACCTTCGCAGATCCCGCGTGCCGCATTCATTTCGAACTTTACAGGCTTGACGTTGACGATACCTTCGAGGTTATGCAGTTGCGGGCCCATCACGTACATTTCGTTGTCGCTTGCGCCGGGATACATCCGCCTAACAAACGCTGCATCGCGCGATCCTGAGGCGAACCCCATGCGGGTGAGCACACCGCGTGCGCGATCGTGCCCCAAGGTTTCGATTAACTCTCGACGCAGCTCGCCCATGGCGCCTGCGTGGACCATGATCATGCGTTGGTCGTCCAACCAAATTTGACCGGAATCTGGTAGAAAACACAGCCGCGCACGCATTTCCGAATCGGCCGTTAAGTGGGATCCCAATGTCGACATTGTCGTGGCCTTGTCCTTACCCGATAAGATGAGTTTCATCATATCGTAAAAAATGCACTGGGCTAGTGGCCCGCCGCCTACCCGTTAGAGGGTCAAAACAGGGCCGGGCAGCCATTCGACCTTAAACAGGTCGTCCGCGTAGGCAGTGGCAGAGGTATAAGGCAACAGTAAATAACACCAAGGCATTGGCCTGGTGGGCAGCGGCGAGCGGGATCGGAACGCGCAACAACAAGGTCGCGATGCCGAGAAAAACCTGCGTGAGACACGCCGCGAGCAGTAGATGTACTGCCAGTCGTGCTCTCGGTGGGAAGCTCGCCTGGCGACAGGAATAAAACCAATAAGTGACGATTGCGCCGAACGTCAGCAGGCCTAAGTACCGATGGTCGAATTGTACGGTTGTGATGTTTTCGAAAATATTCCGCCAGACAGGAGTTGCGCTAAATAGGCCCGGAGGAATGACGTGTCCGGCCATCAGTGGGAAGGTGTTGTAAACCAATCCTGCTTTTAGGCCGGCGACGAAACCACCCGATACGACGGTGATGAAAACGAATGAGGTCACGACGAGCGTTCGTCCATACCAACTATGCCGGACAGGATCCGTGGCGCGGAATAACAAGCTCATGGCGGTCCAAAACAGATACGCATAGATGGCAAAGGCGGCGACCAGATGTACTGTTAAGCGATACTGGCTCACATGTGGATTATCAACGAGCCCACTTTTCACCATGTACCAACCAAGCAAACCTTGTAGTCCACCCAATGCAAACATTAGCGAGTATCTAGGCCACTCGGATCGGGTGATGTAACCTCTCAACAGAAAGAAGATAAACGGTAGCGCGAAAACCAGCCCGATCACTCGGCCAAGCAGTCGATGCGCATATTCGAGCCAAAATATGTTCTTGAACTCGGCCATGTTCATGTCGTGATTAATCTTGCGGAATTCAGGCGAAAGCTGATAGGCAGAAAACAATTCGTTCCAATCGGCGGATTGAAGCGGCGGTAAGACGCCAGTGACGGGTCGCCAATGCACCATGGATAATCCGGATCCGGTTAGCCGCGTAACGCCGCCCAGCATGACCATAACGAACACTAACGTGCAGCAAACTAACAACCACAGCGCCACCGCTCGATTGTGCTTTGTAGTTCTTTCAGTCATGGAAATTTGGCGTGGCAGGTCTGCGAATGGAACATGCAATGTTAGCAGTCTTCGTTAGCCACAGTCGAAAAGCCAGCGAACGATACGCGGTGCAGGTGTCAGCGCCACCACGTTAGGGGAGCGAGGTGCTTTAGCGCTCCACACGACCCCGTGGTCGACGATCTAGGTTAATAAAAGATAATGAGCTCGCTACGCGCGGGATACCTTCTTCGGCATTATCATTATCTCGCCGTCTGGGCCGCTGCCATCGACCACCAGGTCGACGACATTTCTATCTTCCGATCCATGCGCACCTGTGGAGTGCGACACTGTCGTATCTTCAGCCTCGTCGATCGGCTTTCCTCGCGCTTTCCGGCTAGTGCGCGTTTTTCCATCTTGACGTACGGCATCATCGGATGATTTCAACGTTTCAACGTCATACACGGCGCTTCCATATAGTCCGGTATCGATTCGATCGCGTGCGATGTCGGCAATTAACACCGCGTCAACTTTGTGCTTTCGATCCGCATAGGCGTAGACCAGCGCGAGCTCGCATAATGTGTTGA
>JBLFWX010000091.1:0-20291 GCA_047611805.1 Gammaproteobacteria bacterium | reverse complement strand
CTAAAAAATGGACCATGCCCATACGCAACTGGCGAAACGCGCTTAACCGCTTTACCATCGAGTTCGAAGACCGCCTCGCGGACTACACGTAACTAAACTGCAGTTACACAGAAATAATTACAGTCTCTTGAGGAGATAACCACCAGAAAGGTTTCCCTGGTCATTTATATACTCTGGCAAGATAACTTTGTAATGTTCCATCGTGGCGTGTCATCCCCAGTACTTGTAGCATCAGCTGCGTTTAATTTGGCGCGCTTAATAGCCGCCTATTGTTCAAGTTATCGGGGGCAGTATATTCAATATTCGTCGACCCCTACCCCGTTCCCCGTAGGCCACAACACAACAAGGAACCCTGACAAGTTAATCACTTAACGCTCGCCCGAGCGCTTCCCTGTAGTAGCACTGCAGTAGACGCCGGGCGGGCTCACCGAAGCCTGGCCATTTTGGGCCTGCGATAACCGCAACGCGCGAGACGCGAACCAAGCTGTCACGGGATGCACGGAAAATACAGGATCACTTCAATTCTTTCATTTCGATTCGATGGGCTTAACTGATTAACTTATCAGTGTCCCGAAGAAGGCCAGCATCCAACCACGCAAGCATCTACGGCGACATCCAAGGGGTCGCAGGGTCGCAGGATCGCTGTTGTCTCGAGCGCGGAAACCGTCGTCAAATTGCGCTGAAGTGTGGGGTTTCTGACGGATCAGGGGCAGAATTCAGGCCACGCCGCATCGAAGCGCAGTTTGACGACGGTTTGATGAATTGGCGATACTCGGCAGGATTGCGCAAAAAAGCGTTAATTCGTCCTATTCTCATTGCGCATAATTCAAGGCGTCGCGTGAGGGCCTCGGTCGATCTACTTTGCGAGCGAACGCTTTAGCCCTTCTGCGCCGGGCCATTCCGAATGTAAGCGTTGCGGGATTTACGCTTGGCTTTGGCCTGTTTTGTGAGCCGGTTTACCTTTCAATCTGAACTTCAGGTAATTTTCGATGCGGGTATTCAGGTTGATAAAAAGAGACTAACTAGACTTTATATAAAGCGCACGACCGATAAAGCCCATCGCCGAGATCTCTGATAATGAAAAAAATAGACGCTACGTTTTCTATTAACGCATTACTCCTGGCCTCCGGCCTGGCCTATGGGGAAGCTGTTTTCCAGGCTACGAGCGACACCAATACGCGGGAAATGCAAGCGCTGATTGCGCAGCATGACATCGATTCCGATCGCGAGTTGGTCCAGATTATGGGATCAGCGGATCGGATTTCGCCAGTTCACGGGCAAGGAATCAGTTAATCTATGTCCGCTCTCATACAATATTCCGACACGGGCAATTTTCGCCGCGACGCACGACGGCCACAAGAGCTGCCAAGCCAAAACTTCTGCTTCGACCAAATACACGTTGATATAGCACGTAACTCGACAGACGATTTCAATCCATTCCACGACCCGCAGCGCTGGCGACGAATAGCCAGGAATCCATTCCAGTCGACCATTGCGCTCGGTTTTCAAATCGAATTTCTGGTTGCCGACTGGGTCAGTGCCCATCGTCGCACAAACGGCGAAGACGTTATCATCGAGCGAAATCGGCTGCACTATTCGAATTACGAATTTCGTTTCGCCAATGCTTTGCTCGCCGCCGAACGGTTCAAGATCGAGATAAAGAACACCATCGATAAATCGAACTCTGGCGGCGGCATTTCGAATCGGGTGGCTGTTCGAAGATGTGACGATCGGGGCCTCGTGTTAATTGGAACACAGAGCGAAACCGCCGTTCCCAGATTCTTAGCCGAAGAGACCGGCGATGCATTAAGGGCACTGCAATTTTTATCTTCGAATAGCGTAACTTCGACCGGGGACTATTTTTCTAAGCGTAAGTTCCTCAATACTAGTAATGGTAAAAACTTCGCGCTCGGCTCATTGTGCAACCAGCACGACTATTTCGACGAACTAGCCGAACGGGTTTATTTCGCACCGTTATTTACCGCCTCGCTGCTATCCAGCGCCTTGCTGGCAAAAGGTTGGGAGCAAAACTATGATTTCGAAGCCGACCCGCTCGTCTACACCAACCATCAGATCTCCGTAGACAACCGTCTTCAACGGCAACTTCGCAGTAACGATATGCTGCAGATCCTTGTCCAAGGACCATTACCCGCATCCTCATCAAAAGGATTAAGCCAAACATCGGTAGAACAAAAGCTATACCGCTGTTTTGGCGTCGTTGAGGGAAATAAGATCCTATTTCGCGCTAACGTTCAACTTGCGCCGCTGCATAGTTTTATACCGTCAGATTGACAGAATTGATGTTTTTAATACGCTGCGTTTGGGTTCAAACGCGTATTTTTTAAACTTCGTCGCTCACTACCTTATAGGACGGATCTTCGTAATAATTCACTTCGATGATGGCCGCCGCATTGGTTAACAGCGTTCGGCAATCGTCCGATAGATGGCGCAGATGAACCTTCTTGCCGACTTTCGCATAGCGTTCGGTGATCTTGTTGAGCGCATCAATTGCGGACATATCTGCCACCCGACTTTCTTCGAAGTCGATCACAACATGCTCAGGATCGCCGTTCACATCGAATTTTTCTGCAAACGTCGTCGTTGAACCGAAGAACAACGGGCCATAGATCTCATAGTGTTTCCAGCCATCTTCGTCAACGTATTTACGTGCGCGAATGCGCACCGCATTGTCCCAGGCGAACACCAGCGCGGAAATGATCACGCCAACTACCACGGCTAGTGCGAGATTGTGTAGCACTGCCGTTACCAGGGTAACTAATACCATCACAACGATGTCGGAGCGCGGCATACGCCTGAACGTTCGCAAGCTCGCCCATTCGAACGTACCCACCGCGACCATGATCATGACGCCGGTCAACGCCGCCATCGGCAAACGCTCGATGATCGAGGCACCGAACATAATGAACACCAACAGCATGATTGCCGCCACGATGCCGGACAGTCTTGCCCGCGCACCGGACGAAATATTAATCAAGCTTTGACCGAGCATGGCGCAGCCACCCATGCCGGAGAATAGTCCGGACAAGACATTAGCCACGCCTTGGGCGATACATTCCTTATTGCTGTGTCCGCGCGTTTCGGTGATCTCATCAATAATATTTAGGGTGAGCAGGCTTTCTATCAAACCAACCGCAGCGACGATGGCGGCATAGGGGAAAATCACTGTCAGCGTCTCGATATCAAACGGCACCACCGGCACGTGAAACGGTGGAAAACCGCCTTGGATGGTAGTGATATCGCCAACCGTTCGCGTATCAATGCCGAATATCACAACCACCGCGAACACCACGATAATAGCGACGAGCGACGCTGGTACCGCCCGGGTGAGCTTGGGCAACTGCCAGATGATCAACATCGCGACCAGCACGAGCATCGCGAAGCTCGCGAGCTCGGGACCCATCAGCCACGCCCCTGAATCATGACGAAACTGCTCGATTTGGCTCATGAAAATGATGATCGCTAGTCCGTTAACGAAACCGAAGATAACTGGATGCGGCACCAGACGCATGACCTTACCGAGTCGTAACAAACCTGCGATGAGCTCAAGTAACCCGGCCATGACGACCGCCGCGAACACATATTCCGGACCGTGCGACATCGCCAAGGTCGCGAGTACGACCGCAACTGCCCCAGTGGCACCAGAGATCATGCCGGGTCGACCACCCAACACGCTCGCTACCAGCCCGACCACAAATGCGGCGTACAAGCCGGTTAACGGCGACAGTCCAGCAATGAGTGCGAAGGCCACCGCCTCGGGGATGAGCGCGAGCGCCACCGTCACACCGGACAGCACCTCAACGCGGTAATTCATTCCAGCGTGAAAATCGAAAAAATTAAGCAACTTGGTCATAAAAAAATCAGGCTCGGCAATTAAAAAGGTAATACAGCGCCCGCCGCGCAATGCACGTAACAAACGAATCTAGCTGAATGCGGTGGATGCAAAGTCGGCGACGACAGATCAAACACAGACGACGCCGGCTGCGGAGGCTATCCGGCGCTGGCGATTAATCGGGGCTTAAACGCGATCGCGATCCGAATTGCGAACACGCTGCAGTACGAAGGATGTCTTGGGGACAAAAACTAGCGACTGACACAGCTTTCCACATTGATAGCGGTGCATTAGTCCGCCGTGGCCGGCCGTGAGCAACGAGGCGCGCATCCTAGCGGTTACTATGGCAGGCGGCAACCCGGCGGCGCGACTAGTGTGTGTTAGGACACGAATTCGCAGGACCACACGACACACACCACAACACAGCGCCCACCCAACACAGGACAGGCATACAGCACCCAACACAGGACAGGCATAGATTCAGAAACCTACTTGGCGCCCACCCAACACAGGACAGGCATAGATTCAGAAACCTACTTGGAGCTGCCTGTGCCCTTTTGGAAGTTCGTCGGCACAACACAGGACGGGCATAGATTCAGAAACCCACTTGGAGCTCCCTGTGCCCTTTTGGAAGTTCGTCGGAACACCCGAACCAACGAATTTCTAGTTTCTTGTGCGTAAAAATATTGAATTTTGTGGTCGTTACTCCATTCAATATGCCGAAAAGAAAACCAGCCCGTCACCGGTCGCGGTCGGTGAAAAATAAATCCCAGAGATCGGGTACACCCGTCAGATAAAGTTTAACCCGAGGACAAATACAATCGTCTAGCTTGCCCCGTCCCTCGAAGCCATTGTTGACTCCAACGGTTTGCTAAGCGGCGCAGTCGTTCCGGCGCACCGACAGCACGTTTGTAGTGGCGCTGAAGCTGTGTCACGGTATCAAACCAGCGCTCGGGATTGATGGGCAACGATTGGATCAGTGTCGGTGTTCCGGCATCGATAGATCCGCGCTTACCGGACACCACGGCCCGTCCGGTGGAATCGACTAAATCCAAATAATCTTTAAGGGGAAATGGCAAGTAGTCCGCGTTGCTTTGCCGTTCCACTTCAGCAAACGGCAGTAACTGGGGCCGTTGGTGAGTGTCGAGTGTATGTGGCTGGGAGGCGACGTCTCTCCACCGGTCTTGTGCCGAGGTGAAGTCACTTTGTTCGATGGAAGACGCTAAGGTTGCCCGAACAGGGTTCAAATCAACGTAGGCCATTGCCGTGATCAAGGCGGTCTCATCTAGCAAGGCTTGCGACTTAAACCGCGACTCCCAAAAATGACCCGTACAGCCGTCTTCGGCGTTCGCGAGCCGCGCAATATGTTCATTTAGGCACCGCATAAACCAAGATAAGCTGCCGAGACGGGCTTGCCATTTTTGAATATGCGTGGCCAATAGGTACGTCTCAGTTGCATCTAGCGCTTCACCGTTAAGGAAGCGATGCGCCACGGGTATACCTTCGAAGAGTTGTGTCCAGCGCTCGACGACTTCGCGATTGGACCAAGATGCCGCGCGCTCACTCGCGATGCGAACGACCAGGTGATAGTGATTCGACATGACGGCATAGGCGCAAATGTCGACAGCGAAGACGTCGGATAACACGCTTAAGCGTTCGCTCATCCAGACACGGCGATGCTCATAAGAAGTGTGCGTAGATTCGTCCACACCACATAAGAAAGCGCGTCGCACACACCGACCGATGCAATGGTAATAGGGGGTTTCCTCGACGCAGACGAGGTGCATTCTTGCTTGGGTCATCCTTGACCTCCAGATTGATGGGTTACGAAGTCACGGTAATTCACCTTCGCGAATTATTCAATTTATGCCTGTCCCGGATTGCCCCCCTCTTCGATGATTCGGATGATTCCGGATTGCCCCCTCAATTTATGCCTGTCCCGGATCGCCCCGGATCGCCCCGGATCGCCGGGATCGCCGTGCCCCTGTCCCGGATGATTCCGGATGATTACCCCGATTTATGCCTGTCCCGGATGATTGGATGATTGGATGATTACCCCGGATTGCCCTTTCCAAATTTATTCATGCGCACTTGAAACCAACTTTTTCAACCGCCTCGGTCGACTACCGCAGAATCGAAGCATCTCGCTGAACATCTGCGCACGCAGAAAGCGGCAAGTCACGCAGAGGGGGTGTTGCTCACCGATGGTCCTAATGTGTGAATTGATTTGCTCGAATACAACCCGGATTGGGAATAGTGGGCGCCCCAGCTAGTGTCTCCCACTGAATATGCCGCTCCAAGACAGAGGCAGCCGGCGCCGCGTCGACGCGACTGTTGATTATACTGCTTGTAGGTCTGAATACTCGGAGTCTCTGAAAAGGTATCAGTTCGTCTGAAACTCGCAAATTGGCTTATTCGAGACGTGTTTGCGCTTGTGCGAGACAGCTTCGTCGCGCAAGCTTACGACTCCTGAAGTCATCATGGGGGAGACGGTCATGAGTAAAATCACTGGCGCTGTAGTGCTCGCGCGCGCGCTCAAACAGCAAGGTGTCGAATACATGTTCGGCATCGTTGGATTTCCGGTTATCGATATTGCCGCGGCGGCACAAGCCGAAGGCATCACCTACATCGGCATGCGGAACGAACAGTCGGCGAGCTACGCGGCTCAAGCGGCAAGCTATCTAACCGGCCGCCCACAGGCGTGTGTGGTGGTCTCTGGTCCTGGCGTTATCCATGCACTCGCTGGCCTTGCCAACGCCCAACAAAATTGCTGGCCGATGATTCTGATCGGCGGCGCATCGCCGACATATCAAAACGGAATGGGCGCTTTCCAGGAAGAACGTCAGGTCGCGCTGGCCGCACCCTATTGCAAGTACGCGCATGCGGTAGAGCACGTTGAACGCATCCCCTACTACGTCGAGCAAGCGGTACGAACGTCATTGTACGGGCGACCGGGGCCGGCTTATCTAGATATGCCAGATGACATTATCCAGGGGAAGATCGAAGCGGATGGGGTTGTGACGACCGGGACGGTTGGCGATGCGCCACGCTCGCAAGCCATGCCTGAAGACGTCGCCGCGGCGCTTGCGGTACTCGAATCTGCCGAGCGACCGTTGGTCGTTATCGGTAAAGGGATGGCGTGGTCGCGCGCAGAAGATGAACTTCGCGAGTTCATAGAGCGTACTCAATTACCTTTTCTCGCGTCTCCGATGGGTAAAGGAATTCTGTCGGACCACGACCCCTTGTCGGTCGGCGCTGCACGCAGTCACGCGCTAAAAGAAGCCGACGTCGTATTTCTCATGGGAGCGCGTTTGAACTGGATCATGCACTTCGGGTTACCGCCGCGCTTCGCCCCCGGCGTGAAAATCATCCAATTGGACATTGCTGCCGAGACGATCGGCACGAACGTTACTGCCGAGGTCGCCCTAGTCGGGGACGGCAAAGCGGTCGCCGCCCAACTCAATGCCGCGCTCGATAAGCGTCCCTGGCAGTACCCAAAAGATACCGATTGGCGTGGCGATTTGAAAAACAAGGCGGCTGGGAATCTCGAAGCGGTTGCCAAGATGAGTAATGACAATTCGAGCCCGATGAATTATTACCGCGCCTTTCGCGATATCGTCGAGTGGTTGCCAAGCGATGCAATCATCATTGGCGAGGGCGCCAACACTATGGATATCGGACGCACTCAAATGTTCAACAGTGGTCCGAGACAGCGCCTCGACGCGGGTACGTACGGCACCATGGGGGTCGGGCTTGGTTTCATGATTGCGGCGGCAGTAGTCCATCCAGACCGCCCGATCATCGGCGTGCAAGGCGATTCGGCGTTCGGCTTTTCCGGTATGGAACTCGAAACTGCGGCGCGCTACAAACTGCCGATAAAATTGATCGTGTTAAATAACGGCGGGATCGGCGAAGGGGTCGATGAGTTACCACCCGACGGGCAGTATCCGGGCACCATGCTCACGACCGGCGCTCACTACGAAAGCATCATGGAAGCGTTTGGCGGTAAGGGCTTTTACGTTACTGATCCGGCCGATCTGCAGGCAGCATTGGACGCGGCGATGGCCTTCCCAGGCCCCGCCCTCATCAACGTTTTAATTCATCCGAAAGCTGGACGTAAACCGCAACCATTTGCCTGGTTGACGACATGAAGCAAAGCGCAGCGGGTTTGTCCCGCTGCGCTCGACATTTTCGGGGACAGTATATTTAATTCGTATTGATGCCTTCGACAGAGCGCCGGTAACCTCGCATTAGGGTTGACCGTAAATCCCGTGCGCTGGGCAAGTCTTCCAGAATGAATAAATCAACACCTTCGTCCTTAAACTGCAAAGATCCGCAAAAATACGACTATCGAGGCTCTTTCTTGCAACCCGTGGACGGGGTTTGCGGGTCCTAGTGAGATTGCCTTCAACATGCAGGCAAGTTCAATTCTAGGTACAACATCGTTATTCGAATTCCCATTGGGCGCATTCGGCTGTAAGCGCCGTAAAGCAACAGAACCACCGAACTTTAAGTCGCAATTAGATGTAGTGAGGTTCGACCGACTGCCTACCTCAGCAATAGTCGTTCAATCGAGTAGTGGTGTTGCCCGCGACCGTCTCATAACAACCTCGAACGGTCATTTAGATATTGCTAATATAAGCGGATCGGCAGCGCAAGGAAACCGCTGTCAAACGTCGGTCTCGAACTAACCGGCTGGTTTTGGTTAGCGGTAATAGGTTCAGCAGTCGAGTGCATGGTGAGTTAACTTTCTGCTACTGGAGCAAATCAAGAAATTCATCAGGCGCTGGGGTCTCGAAGGTGAGTCGCTTGCCGGTGTTCGGTCGCGTAATACTTAGGCGCAATGCATGAAGCCCCATACGCGGGCCATCAGTACCATAGCGGGGATCGCCGATTACCGGATGCCCTAGCCAGGCCATGTGGGCACGGATTTGATGCTGTCGCCCGGTTTCCAGTTGAACTTCAAGCAGTGCCCTATCCGTTACAGTCCGCCGAGTGTCAAAATGCGTGATGGCATTTTTCGCGTCCGGATGTGCTCCGACATTCATATGATACTTTTCGGAATCCATTCTCAAGGGCTGGTCAATGCTCCCTTGACTAGGGTTCGGGCAACCTTCAACGACCACAAGGTAGATTTTCTCGGCACCGGACCATCCTGCATTAACTGCTTCACGCATATTGCGAGAAGTGGCAAACAACAAGACACCCGAGGTGTCGCGATCGAGCCGGTGAACAGGCCATAGCTTAACGGGGCGTTTGGGGCGCGAGAGCTGGTTGCGAAGAATTGCAAGCGCATGGTATTTGTTTTCATTTGCTGTTGCCACAGACAATAAACCTGCCGGCTTGTTGATGGCTATAAGATCGCTGTCTGAATACAAGATCTCTAGTTGGGAAATTTCACGTTGGACGTTCTTTACAGTTGCCCGAACTTCCACATCATCGCCGGCTTTGAGTTCGTGATCATATTGTGT
This sequence comes from Gammaproteobacteria bacterium, assembly GCA_047611805.1. Lineage (GTDB taxonomy): Bacteria > Pseudomonadota > Gammaproteobacteria > UBA11873. The sequence continues at coordinate 10,970 of JBLFWX010000091.1, read as the reverse complement.
GATCGGTCGACCGTTGACAAACACGCATCCAGCTTTCAGCCGCTGTTTTATTTTGTTGCGAGTCCAGCTTTTAAGTTGAGTGTTGAGGAACAAGAGTAGACCAGTAGCCTCGCTTACTCGTAATCTGTCAGACATCGCCTGTCATTCTCTTGCCTACTTTTTCCAGTAATACTCTAGACATAATTGTCATCTCCTAAGTAAAGGCGTAGGAAATCTCACTCAACACCTGTCGAGGGTGGAAACTTGGCGTCATGGCGATGACCTGTGTGGTATCGATTGGATTCCACGGGAGAATCCTCACCATGGCGCGCTATCTATTCGCATTTGTCCGACAGCAGCTCCTATTGTTGCTTGCCTTGAGTTTGAGTCCCATCCGAACTACCTCTCGTACCAATGCCTCCTTGCTCAACTGTCTCGATAAAACTAGCAAGCCAAAGGGCTGGTTTCTTTCACTGCGTTCCAGAATCTCCTACACACGGAAAGTGTAGGTTGATAAGTACTTATGCTCTATAGATGGGCTAATGGACTTGCCGTGGTTTAGTGGGCACCTGATTTTAGCTGCTTGATGCAGCAGAGCATAGTTTCTCTCAAACTCGATCGGGCTGACATAATCGAGAAAAGAATGTCGTCGAACGCGATTATAGAACACCTCAATGTACTCGAAGATTTCTCATGTTGCCTGAGCTCGTGTATGGAACAACGTCTCGTAGACGAACTCAACTTTCAAGGTCGCGAAGAAGCTTTCGGCGACGGCGTTGCCCCCGAGGGCAGGCTTCGCGCTCCCAGCAATTCCCTTTACGACTCATGCTGCACGTGATGCCGCGTGCCTTGAGTAACTTTCGATAGTCTTTGGCCGCGTACAGGCTACCGCGATCGGTGTGGTGAATGAGTTCTGCACTTGGCTCACACGTGTCCAGGGCCATGCGCAGCGCTCGTAAGGTCAATGCCTGATCAATACGCTTGCTCATCGCCCAACCCACGACACGGCGTGAATACAGGTCGAGGATGACCGCCAGATACAACCAACCCTCGAGCGTCCAGATGTACGTGATATCACCGGCCCAGGCAACACCGGGCTGTGCAACGGTGAATTCACGCCCATGGACATTGGGCGCTATCGGGTGATCGTGATTGGATTGCGTGGTGTTACGGAAACGCCTTTTACGCTTACCTCGCAGACCATTTTCTCGCATCAGACGCGCGACGCGATCACGCCCCCCCGTGTGACCCTGCGCCACCCACTCGCGGTGCACCCGAGGGCTGCCATAGATGTCACGAGAGGCGCGATGCGCCGCTTTGATGTCAACGACTAGTGCTCGATCCGAACGCGCACGCGCACTCTCTGGGCGCTTGTGCCACGCATAAAATCCCGATCGCGATACGTTCAATATCCGGCTCATCAACGTCACGGGATACTTGGCCTTCTCCGTCGCGATGAATCGATATCTCACATCGATTCCTTGGCGAAGAAGGCCGTCGCTTTTTTAATACTTCGCGCGCCATGCGTAATTGACGATTCTCGCGACGCAGCGGCACCCATTCCGCACGCTCGGGCGTCGTCAACGCCTTTGCGTCACCACGGCCTGCATCTGTCTCACTTTGCAACACCTACCTGCGCAGCGCTGACTCGCTCAACCCACGATCTCGGGCTACCGCCGAACTACTTTTCTCACCGTCTCGTACCAAACCAACGACCTCGGCCTTGTACTCTGGCGTGAATGTTCGTTTCTTTTTTGTCATGAATCACCTCTTCAGGGCATTGTCGCCCTATCTGAGGTGTCTACCAATCCCAGGCAAGTCCAATACGCACGATTCGGCGCGGAGAAGGCGTGGAATTCCACGGCAAGCATGTCGACATCGCCTATCTCGACTCGCCCGTTAAGCCGACGCGACAAATCGGACCGCCAATTTGGTTAGCCTCGAGTCATCCAAACGCTACAGGGATGATCCATTCGTCGATCAGACAGCGGTATGCATAAGTGATATCAAATATCTCGCCATTGCCGCAATCGTTGCCCCGGAAAATCCGGTGCGCATGTGCGTACGCGAATGCAGGAAACGCGGTCGCCAACACTGCATTTTTCTGTTCTGCACATAGGACGATCTGCGTAACGAGCACTCGCTCGATTGAATCGCCGATTTAGTAACTAATATCCTCACGATCGCCCCTAACTCCGGGCGCTCCGCAAACATGTAGCCTGCGCCGACATGCTGCCATTTAGTATACTGTCCAACTGAATCATCCCAATATAACCGCACCGTGGATCCGTTGACGCATGCAGAACTCCTCTGAGCACGCCTTGATCGAGGCGATCGATATCCCGCTGTGGCTCGAAGCCGATCGGGTGCGCGACTGGCGCGCACGGGTGGCGCGCGATCGCGCAATTGCTGCGGATCTTGGCGTAATGACGGTACCCCCTAGCGCACGTGTACTCGCTTGGTGGCACGCGCTGGAACGGGATGACGATGAGAAAGGTCTCGGCCGGCAGATAGTATTGCTCTTCCGCCGATTGACCATGGTCATCATGTTGCTTGGCGCACTTTCCGGTGGCGGACTCGCTAGTGCGGTGCTGTTCTACGATGGTCGCGATCCGATCAATGTACTCGCGGTGCTTGGATGGCTCGTCGGTTTACCGCTCGTGCTACTTACCTTGTCACTCGTCTTAACTTTGTCGTCAAGATGGGGCCGCGAGGCCAATATTGGCGCCTTCGTGCTTGCTTTCCTGCAGCGTCACAATCGCGCGGCTAATGCATTTTTTTCTACGCATTCGACCATTCAAGCACGCGACCGCCTGCTCCGCTGGCAGTTGTTACGCACGAGCCAATGGGGTGGTCTTGCATTTTCCGTCGCCGCGCTCGCGGTATTGCTGGTGAAGGTTGGCTTCAGTGACCTTGCCTTCGCCTGGAGCACGACACTCTCGATCGAAACACACTCGCTTGCCAATGCCGTGCGCTACCTGGCATGGCCATGGCACGCGTGGCTCCCGCAGGCAATCCCGTCATTCGAACTGATCGATCATTCGCGTTATTTTCGCTTGAATGACGAGACGACCGGTTTGCAAGCTGAGACACTCACGGCCTGGTGGCGCTTTCTCGCATTATGTCTTGGCGTCTACACGATAGGCATCCGCCTGCTAGTGCTCGTGATCGCGACGGTCGGTTTCCGCCGCGCGACCACGCACCTGCTGATCGCGCACACCGAAGTGAGCGCCCTACTCGATCGCTTCGACACACCGTCGATCACCACCGAGGCGGAGGTTAACGAAACGAGTGCACCGCACTCGAACCAAACGGCGCCATTATTTTCCGGCACGCAGAGCACAGACCTCGTTATTCTCTGGCATGGCGCCGGCAGAACTACGATGGAAGAGACGGCAACACCGTGCATTGAAGCCGGCGAACTTTCTCTCGATGAAGATCTTGCGACCCTTCGTGTTTGTACATTACCGGCCGGCGGCAGCGTGCGCATCATGACGAAAGCGTGGGAGCCACCGATGTTCGAATTCCACGATTACCTCGGCGCGTTGCGCGAGGTTTTTGGCAAGAACGTATCCCTCGTCGTTGAGCCGCTCGGTGAAGACGGTGTACTGGCACCCGCAGCGGATCTCACAATATGGCGCCGCAGCCTCGGGCACTTAGGTGATGCACGAGTCTATTTAAAATGACCCCGCGCTTCGCCGTCGTCGGCCATCCGAACAAAGGCAAGAGCAGCATTGTCGCGACCCTCGCCGAAGACACGCAAGTCGCGATCTCCGATACCCCAGGGACGACCTTGACCGCGCGCGCGTTTCCGTTACGCGTTGATGGCGAAGTGCTCTACGAACTAATCGATACCCCAGGATTTCAACGGCCGCGCGAAGTGCTCGCGTGGCTGCAGCGCGAAAGCAGCGGCGCGCAGGATCGCGCCGCGACGGTTGCTCGGTTTGTCGATGTACATCGCGCGGACGAGCGTTTCACGGATGAATGCGAATTGCTGCGCCCGCTCGTCGAGGGTGCGGGGATCCTATACGTTGTTGATGGGTCGCGACCTTATGGGCCCGAATACGAAACGGAGATGGAGATCCTGCGCTGGACGGGACGTCCGCGCATGGCCTTGATCAATATGATTGGCGCGCACAATCATATTGAAGCGTGGCAGCGTGCGCTCGATCAATATTTTTCCATCGTGCGCATATTCGACGCACAGCATGCCGACCTCGCGAAACGCCTAGCTTTATTGCGCAGCTTTGGCGAATTACATCCGCCCTGGCGCCCGGGGATTGACCGTGCAATCACAGCGCTCGCAGCGGAATATCGGCAACGTGAGGCTGCGGTCGCTGCGGCCATTAGCGAGCTGCTCGTCACCGCGTTAACCGCCGAAGAGTCCGCATCGACCGCCGAAGGCGCCGATCCGCACACCCTTGTTGCGAAACTCGAACACCGGTTGCGCGAAAAACTGCGGCTGCGCGAACAGGCTTGCCGCACGCAGATCGAACTCATGTACCGCCACAATACATTACAACGCAGCGAATCGGCGATGCCCGTGATCGATCACGATTTGTTCTCCTCGGAAAGCGCGCAAATGTTTGGTCTGTCGCGTATCCAACTCGCGGCGACCGGCGCGATGTCGGGCGCCATTGCTGGCGGCGGTATCGACGTAATGCTAGGCGGCGCGTCGTTACTCGCCGGGGCCGGCATCGGCGCGGTGGTCGGTGGGGTGTCCGCCTTGTTCGGTAGTGAGCGCCTCGGCCGGATCAAAGTGCTCGGACAATCCCTGATGTCACACAAGCTCACCGTCGGACCGTTTCGCGACCCTAACCTGCCGTGGACCCTTCTCGGCCGCGCATTGTTGCACTACGAACTCGTTAGCGAACGCAATCATGCGCGCCGCGACGCCGTGGCAATCGAGGCCGAATCGGGCAGCTACCGCGCCGAACAGATAGCCGAGACAGACCGGAAAACATTAAATGCAGCGTTCCAGACGATAAGACGAAGCGGCTACGATCCAAGGGTGAGCGTGCTCGTTATGACCATCGAGCATGTGCTGCTCGGACACACGCATTCTTCAACTCCCGCAACACGGAAACCGAGCGAGCCGGACGACGATACTACCCGTGACGGGAATGGGGGGTGACGGAAAAGGTGACGAAGGGATTAATTATTAATCCCTTCGTCACCTTTTCCCTTTTTAGACAATCAGGTAAATGACTCAAGCCCCAATGACAGCAAGCGAACCAGCCACAGCCAACAGCATCCATCCAAAATGTTTACCCCGAGTCGCCCAAAAGTTGGCGGCTGCACCACTGGCAAAGATCGCCGCTACGATGTATGCGATAGACGTCTTCAGCCCGCCCTCGAAGTAAATGGGTGCTGCGGCAAGCATCGCACCGGCGACAAACCATTAAACAGCGCTCAGAAATACAATCGCTTGCAGAACACGCTTGGCAGCATCCGATGTTGTTCGAGCCGGCCGAACCACTTTCATTTCTCCGATGTAACCGTGTACAAGAGCAATCAGCATACCTAATCCGCCGGCCGCAAATAACATTACGTCTTTTATTTGTATCTCCATACAGTACTGTATGGACAATGCCGATAAAGCTACAAGTTGTCAATACAGTTGTGTATGGTTGCCGAATGACATCACGCCTAACCGCACACGATTGGCTCAAGCAGGGTCTGAAGACTCTCGCGCAGTCGGGCCCTGAAGGTCTCAAGGCGGAATTGCTGGCTAAATCCCTGGGTGTCTCCCGAGGTAGTTTCTACTGGCATTTCAAGGACATCAACGCCTTCAAGATGGCGCTGCTCGAGCGCTGGAAAGCAATCATCACGGACAACACTATTGCCGATCTAGCGGCCCATACAGAACGCCAGGATCGATTAGCGGAAATTATGCGCCGGGCATTTTCGTTCGACGATTGTCTGGAACAAGCCGTTCGCCGCTGGTCATTCCAGAGCAAAGCCGTGAGGCGCGCTGTTGCAGCAGTGGATCACGTTCGCATTGACTACCTGAAGGCGTTGTTGGTGGATGCCGGTCTATCGGAGAGCGCTGCAAGTGCGCGATCCGTCTTTATCTATTCCGCCAGTCTTGGACGATCGCAAATCGGGAATGACCCAACCGCGCGCCTCACAGACAGTGACATCTCTACAATCGCTCGGCTTCTCAAGACGAACCTGGACTAGGAGGGGTTGACCGGTCTCTTCACTTACACGGATGCCGTGAACGCCCAAGGCATTCGGTGAGACTTCGGTGAAGCGAAAACGTCCTAAATGCGGATTTCTTCGATTCTTTACCGACCGTTGTCTTTAAGTCCGCGCGTAAAATACCAGGCATCGAGTGGCCGTTAGTAACGGATACTGTTGAAAAGTTGGTTTCAAGTGTGCGTGAATGATTTTTGAGCGCGTAGAAACGCTAAATGATGTTAGATACGGAAGGCAACTGGAAAAGCGCAATCTCCCCGTAGAGATCCCTCGGTCAAGCGGCAGGTAAGGCCCACATGGCTTTTATCAAAACAAGGTCAATTGGCGGTAATTTGCTAGTTTCGTAATTCGGCCTTTTTCAACACTATCAACCGAATTCAGTCGTTCGATTTATGGTTATCTGGTTAAGTCACTGGTAAGGATCAGATTCCAGAAGTAGCCGTTTTCCGCCGATGCTTCATGTCGCCTCGAAGATCCGTTTCTAGCGCAAGCGACGTTCGACGGCTTTATGCCGGGGCGTGCACGGAAAATCTCAGTCTATACGAATTGCTTTTTTATCTTCGAGTACGTTTACATTTACGAAAACTAAAAGCGCAATTCTAGAACACACACGGCAGCCCAGATTGATCGCGATCCTTCAAAATCACCATGCCAACTTGGGCGCCGCTAGTGTCCAACTCCGTATCGTTACTCACTGCCGAACTATTTTGTGCCCCTTAAGCCATACAGACCCTATTGGATCACCGTAGTCATACGCTATATCGCGCCGGACGCTTTTAACTCGTCGATCTCCGTTTCGCTATAACCAATGTTTCCTAAAATCTCGCGCGAATGTTCACTGAGTCCATGCAAAGAAAAATTGATTCGACCGGGCTCATTTTTGAATTTTATTGGGATGCCAACATGATCGTTGCCGCTCGGATCCCGGACCCGCATTTCCCGATCCCAAACATGCTTCGAGTCCCATGCTTCATCCAATTCCATCACGGGCATCCAGCAAATATCACGCCCTTCCATCCACACTTCCCATTCGGCACGCGTTTTCTTACGGAACTCGATACGCAGGAATGCGGTAGCCGCTTTGTGGCCGGAACCGGAAGGGCCGGACACGGGTTTGATAAATTCGGGACGGCCTAAGCCATTAAATAGTTCCGCAGTGAATTTCTCTTCGCCGCCACCGAGCGCGATGTGCGTACCGTCTTTCAATTCGTAGATGTTGAGCATCGCGTTACCGCCATGCGTTCGTTCGTTCAGACGATCCGGCGCCTGTTTGCCTCCAAAAACGGGGCCAAGAATATTCGGCGAAGCATTCAAAACTGAATCGAACATGCTGATGTCGATGTAATCACCAAGACCGGTTTCATGCCGTCTGAACAACGCCATCATGATGCCGCTGAACGCCAAGTGGGATGACAATAAATCCGCAATGGCGACACCGAGTATCGCCGGGCCAGAATCGCCCTCGGGCGAGCGACTCAAACCGAGTATTCCGGCGGCTGCAACCGTAGCGGTGTCGTGCGCTGGCCGATTCAACCACTCGCCATATTGCCCAAACGCGGAGATCGAGCAATACACAATTCCCGGATTCACGGCACGAACGGTGTCGTAATCAATCCCCAGCCGTTTCATCACACCGGGTCGAAAGGCTTCGACGAACACGTCCGCCTCTTTAACCAACTTCAGCAAAATTTCTTTCGCCGCAGGATCTTTCAAATTTAACGTCAGACCTTTTTTACCGCGATGGGTTGTTCGAAACATCACTGTCGAGTCGCCCTGCTCCCACGGATAAAATTGAGTCGAGCGAGTCGGTTCCGGAATCTTCGGATTCTCGATCTTAATAATCTCTGCACCGTGATCGCCCATCATTAATGTGCAGGCAGGGCCCGGCAAAAACAGTGACAAGTCGAGTACTTTTATTCCGTCCAACTTCATGATCAATTCCCAGTTCGGTGAAACCGACAATGTATCAGAAAATTGATTTCCTGCGCCTGATCTCGACCCAAGCGAAGACAGTGACAGTTCAAACGGCGTAAGCCGCAAACGATACTGCCATGCAAGACCTAGCTCCAAAAAATGCATCTCTTGGATCTGCACCCAGACGCGATATGCTATGTCTGCGTCGATAAACTGACTGTGCCCCAGCAACCGCGGAGATATCAAATGAAATTCGGCATCGTGTTACTTAGCTTGTTGTGCGTTCAAGCGGTTTTCGCGTTTGAAACAAAGCCTTACCTCACGCTCGAGATGGCGAAAAAAATGGCCGACGCTTGCGAAGCCAAAGCGAAAGCCGAAGGCTGGCGGAAGTTGAACATCGCGATTTACGACGACGGCGGTAATCTCAAATTATTTCGCCGCCAAGATGGTGCGTTTCTACACAGTATTAAGATCGCCAAACTCAAGGGGCACACGGCATCTGGCATGCCACGATCGACACGCAAATTAGGCGAAATTAACTATTCTAAAGATCCGCCGTATGGCATAGATAACGTACCTGGCTTCGTCATCTTTCCGGGCGGGCTGCCGATCTTAACGGCCGCCGGTGATCAGCTAGGCGGTATCGGTGTTAGCGGCGCAACCGGTGATCAAGATGAAGCCTGCGGTCAGGCGGGGCTCGACGCAATAGCCGACCTATTGAAATAACCTCGAAGCCGCCGCGGTTCGCGGCCTCGATTTTTCGATTCGGCCATATTTCTGGTTGGGTGATAGCTGGGAGCCGCCCACCAATCTGTAGAAATAACAAGTTAGGGGAATAGTATGCGACAGGCTTTACTTGCGAGTGTGACTCTTAGCGTTCTGATCAGTAGTAGTGCCACGTTGGCGATCGATGGCGCATCCGTGTACGCCGAACATTGCGCAAGCTGCCACGACTCTGGCGCGCCACGCACACCGACCCGTGACACATTGAAAGCCTTGTCTCCAGATACGATCGTTCAAGCACTGGAAACCGGTGCGATGAGGGTCATAGGACAATGGAATCTCGATGGGCCGGAGCGGATCGCGGTCGCCGAGTATTTGAGCGAAAAAACTTACAACTCGAGCTGGCGAGATACGACGACGAATTTGTGCGAAAAGAAGATATCGTCGTCAGCGGATCCGTTCGCCGCGCCGCATTGGAACGGTTGGGGTGTAGACGACAGTAATTCCCGTTTTCAACCCGCAGCGATGGCAGGCATCGAAAAATCCGACATCGCAAAGCTCCGCTTGAAATGGGTTTTTGCGTTTCCCGGCGAGACCGTCGTTGAAGCTCAACCGACAGTTGTTGATGGGCGAATCTATATCGGCAGTCGTAGCGGCACGTTTTACGTGCTGGATGCTGAGTCCGGATGTACGTATTGGACTTACCAAGCCGGCGCGCCAATTAAGAACGCGCCGCGCATCGAAAGCGTTGGCGAGCACAATCACCTGGTCGCATTCTTTGGCGACATCAGCGGGTGGTTGTACGCGGTGGACGCATTAACCGGTGACTTAATCTGGAAGTTGCGTAGCGAAGACCACCCTGCCGCGCGCACCACCGGCGGTTTTCAATACAGTGAGGGCGCGTTGTACATTGGCGTTTCTTCACTGGAAGAAGGTCTCTCAACTGATCCCGAGTATCCATGCTGTTCGTTCCGCGGATCCGTACTGAAGATCGATGCGGCGACCGGGCGCGTCGTGTGGCAAACCTATACGATCGACGAGGTTGCTACACCGCAGGGCATCAATTCACGCGGCAAACAAACCATAGGGCCGTCTGGCGCATCGGTTTGGTCGGCAGTTACGTTAGATCACAAGCTGCGTCGACTGTATGTCGCAACGAGCGACAATTACTCGAACCCGGCAACGAATACCTCGGACTCGATCCTGGCACTGTCGATGGACACCGGATCGATCGAATGGGTCTATCAAGGATTAGTCGGCGACGTGTGGAATTCCGCGTGTCATGTCGACGACCAGGACAACTGCCCGGACAATACCGGACCAGATGAAGACATGGGTTCGTCACCGATGCTGGTCACCTTGGCGTCCGGCAAAAGGGTGCTCGCTGCCGGCCAAAAAACTGGCGTATTGCATGTCCTCGATCCCGATGATAACGGCCGTTTGCTCTGGCAGAAAAAAATTGCCGAAGGTGGGATCCTCGGCGGTATCGAGTGGGGACCAGCAACCGATGGCAAGCACTTTTACGTCGCCAAAGCTGATGCGACGTGGCGTGAGCAACGCTTCATATCGGCTGATACTGAATTAAATCCGAACACCGGTGGTGGGACGGTCGCAGTTGATGCAGCAAGTGGCGAGATCGTGTGGGAAGCACCTCCAGTGAGCTGCGACGGGCGTAAAAACTGCAGCCCCGCGCAAACCGCCGCAGTCACCGTAATACCTGGTGTCGTATTCAGCGGTTCTTTAAGCGGCATTCTCCAGGCGTTTGATGCTGATACGGGAGAACAATTGTGGCACTACGATACGGTGCAAAGCTACGAATCCGTCAATGGCGCCAAAGGATCTGGCGGCGCAATCGATGGGCCCGGTGTCGTTGTTGCTGATGGCTGGGTGTATGTCACTTCCGGATATGCGAAGTTCGGCGGTCTCCCGGGAAATGTTTTGCTCGCGTTTTCAAAAGCAAAATAGATTGGCTAGTTAGAGATTTCAATACGGTCAGACTCGATTGGATAGCCAGTCGAGTCTGGCACTGAGGTATCCCCACAAATAAATGATAAGGATCAGTGGAATAAGTTAAATCGAAAGGAACATTCATGGCATTTGATGATCTGATCAATCGCCAAAATTCACAAACCAGGGAACACCATGAATGTTAC
>JBLFWX010000090.1:0-20462 GCA_047611805.1 Gammaproteobacteria bacterium | reverse complement strand
AAACCAAAACGGTAAACATCGGTTGTTTGGGTCGTTATATTCGTAGTCTACGGGTGCATGTCCCCCTCAATGACAGCTACCTGCCAACTTTGTCCAGTATCACGGAGAGAGGGACTAACTATCTATAGTGGGTCGTTATGCGACGGTCGAGGCGGGATATTCTTGCCGATCGAACGAGCGTTTCTGGCGATTGCCGCCGGTCATTAATCTTTGAGTTAAGCGCAATCGGGTGAGCGCTTTTATTTATATGGTCGGATGTGCTCCTAGAGTGTCGTTTCGCCCAGTCCTGCAACGGACCCCGAGGATGTTAACTCCGTACAATCCTGTGCCGGACCGCGGACCGGCACAGGAGTTGAATCCGAGAAGGAAGGTGAGGGCGCGGTACCATTGGCTAATCTTTCACGGGTGAGAAGAGCGACCCTAGCGTAAGTAAATAAATCCGTAATAATCCTAATCTAAACGGATTATGAAGATATTCTGCACTTACGTGTAGAAAGCGCGAGAAAAATGACAGTTCATAGGGGATCTAATTAGCAGATTGTTGATTTGCACGTTCGATTGATCCGTTTTCGAGGGTATTTGCATTTAATATTTGATCCACCGCAGATGTGCTATTTCCGGCCGTCACAGACCAAACACCGGATCAAAATTTGATGCAACTGGCGGATCAATCGAACGTGCAAATCAACACCTTAAGCGCCATTAACTGTTCAGATTAAGGGTTATGTGCGATTCAGGACGCTAGGCTATTGCACATCTTAGGATGATTTTATGCGCTAGGCTCGGTCGCGCCTCGACCGAAATCGTTTTGCATCTCACAGTCGATGCTCAAGATCCTGTCACGGCTGCCTGAATCGACACGCGCACCTAGTTAGTAGATCTCACTTTGCTTTGCCTCGTCTAGTCTCCCCGCTTACACTCGCGGTGCGGTTAAATTGTGTAAGGGAATTGAACGGGAGCGGTCATGCTAAAAAACAAAACTATCATTATCACCGGTGCGAATGGCGTGTTAGGTCGAGCGGTAATCGACGTCGCGCAAGCGCAAGGCGCGGAGCTGATCGGGTTTGATCGAATTTTCGATGGAAATCGCGATGACCTACGACAAGTGGTGGTCGACCTCGCGGATCCTAAGGCCGTGGCCGAGGCAATTGAGAATATCGCTCAGATCGACGGGCTGTTCAACATTGCGGGTGGCTTCGCGATGGGTCCAGCTGTCCATGAGACAAAGGCGTCAGAATGGGATGCCATGTTCGCGATGAATTTCCTAACCGCGCGCAACATGTGTGAAGCGGTGGTACCGAGAATGATCAAAGCGGGTGGTGGCAAAATAGTGAACGTAGGTGCACTTTCAGCCCGCGAAGGGCAGGGCAATATGGGTGCTTACTGTGTGGCCAAAAGCGCGGTCATGCGAATGACCGAGAGTATGTCAAAAGAGTTACGTGACCAGGGCATAAACGTTAATGCCGTGCTCCCTAGTATTCTTGACACGCCGACTAATCGTGGCGACATGCCGGACGCCGACCACACGAAATGGGTGCATCCTAAGCAGCTTGCAGAGGTGATTAGTTTCCTTGGCTCGGATGCGGCCGCGGCCGTCCACGGAGCGTTGCTCCCGGTTAGTGGATTATCCTAGGAAACGCTTTTTAAGCACTCGGAGCGCGAACGATGTACGCAGGTAAATACGCAAAGACCATGGCCGATCAGCCATGCCTGGTTATGGCCGGCACAGGTGAGATTATTACTTACAGGGAGTTTGAGGCGCAGGCGAATCAACTTGCGCACCTACTCCTCGACCACGGCTTGAAGCGCCTCGACCATTACGCCGTTTTTATGGAAAACAACGCGCACTACGCCCAAGCTTGCGCGGCTGGCGAGCGCGCGGGTTTGTATTACACCTGCATCAATTCGTATCTTACGGCCGATGAGATGGCCTTCATTGTCAACGACAGCGAATCGACCGTTGTGATTACCTCGGCGGCTCGCCGCGATGTGGTTAGGGAAGCGTTGAAGCAATGCCCCAACGTCACTTTGTATTTGATGGTTGATGGCGGTGACGGCGAGTTACCGTTTAAAGATTACAAAAAAGCACTCAGTACGTACCCCGAAACCCCGATTGCCCTCGAGCAGTTGGGCACGGCAATGTTGTATTCGTCCGGGACCACCGGACGGCCGAAAGGGATATTAAGACCGTTGGCCGAAAATAAACCATCCGACAATTTGCCGATATTCGGTTTCTTGAACGATCTATTCGAATATCGAGAAGGCATGGTCTACTTGTCGCCCGCGCCGCTGTACCATTCCGCGCCCCAGGCGGCAGTGAACTTGGCAATAAGAACGGGCGGCACATGCATCATCATGGAGCGTTTCGACCCAGAGCAATTTCTTGCCTTAATTGAAAAGTATCAAGTGACCCATACTCAGCTTGTTCCAACCATGTTCAGCCGTATGTTGAAGTTAGATCCGGAAGTGCGAACTCGCTACGACTTGTCGTCGCTGGAGATGGCAATCCACGCCGCAGCGCCGTGTCCGCCGCAAGTGAAAGAACGGATGATCGAATGGTGGGGCCCGATTATCCTCGAATACTATGGCGCGACTGAAGGGCTCGGCTTCACGGCGTGCGATTCTGAAGAGTGGCTCGCGCACTCGGGAACGGTCGGGCGAACCTTGCTCGGTGAGTTACATATTCTTGACGATGATATGAATCGCACACCGACCGGCACGTCGGGTACCATCTGGTTCAACACGGCGACTCCCTTCGAGTACTACAACGATCCCGAACGGACAGCCGAGGCACGTTCGCCAGACGGGACGATGAGTACTGTTGGCGACGTCGGTTATGTCGACGACGACGGGTTTTTATATCTCACCGATCGTAAAACCTACATGATTATTTCCGGAGGGGTGAACATCTACCCTCAAGAATGCGAAAATTTGCTCATCACGCATTCTAAAATTGCCGACGCTGCCGTTTTTGGGGTGCCGAACGAAGATCTCGGTGAGGAGGTGAAAGCGGTGGTGCAACTCATGCCAGGGACGACGCCGGGGCCTGATATTGAAACGGAGCTAATTGCTTTCTGTCATCAGCATTTATCGCACCAGAAATGCCCGAGCAGCATCGACTTCGAAGACGCATTGCCGCGCTTACCGACCGGGAAATTGTATAAACGATTATTGCGGGATCGCTATTGGGGCGATAAGACAAGTCGTATTGTCTAGTCGATCCTTAGACGCGATTCAACGCTGGCGTGCGCGAAGTTTTGTTGCATGAACCATTCAAAGTAGGCTTGCGCCGTAATCGCGGGTTCGCTCGGCGGATTGCTGGCGCTCGTACAACTCGGCAAACATGCAATAACTTGCTCGGGATTCGGTTGGAAGAAAAACGGAATCGAATATCGATCAGTGCCTGAGACGCTGCGCACTCGATGCGGCGTGGACAAGAACCGGCCGTTAGTCCAGCGCGTCAGCATGTCACCAGAATTAACAATAATTGATCCCGGCGGCGGCTTGGCTGCGAACCAATTACCGGATTGGCATAACAACTCGAGCCCGGGCACTTTTGTCATTGGCAACAATGTCAAAAAAGACCCGTCCGTATGCGGCCCGACATTGAACTGATTGTCGCTTAGCGAGTTCGGTGGAAAATGAGCCATGCGCAAGATTGATAAATTGTCCGCGCGATTGAACGCGCCATCGAAATAGTCAGCCGCCATGTCGAGGGCGGTGGCATATACCGGTAGCAGTTGCCGGGCTAGGGCCTGCATATGGTCGTAGTATTCGACAACCGGTTCGCGAAATCTTGTCAAATTTTCTGGCCATTGGTTGTCTAGTGCGACACCGTCTGTTGGTTGATCTTGCTTAACAAAAAACGCCTCGCCAACATCGGGTTTAATATCCGCGACGGCGTACTTAGAGGACCGCACGAGTTCGCCTTCGTTCCCCATGTAACCGACATGATCTTGATTTATTGCTACGGCGACTTTCTCGTCTTCGGACATGAGGTGAAAGCGCCGCGTCTGTTCGAACGCATCATCGATAAGCGCTTGCGGCACGCCGTGATTAACGAGGCAAAAGAAACCGACATTCTCAAGTGCTTCGCGAAGTTCGATCGCGAGCAGGTTCAGGGCATCGGGTTTGCCGCCTAAGTACGCCGCAAGATCAAATACAGGGATGTGTTCGGAAGCAGTACCAGCATGTGGTCTTTGGACTCGCAGTGGCGTAGCAGTGGAACTCATGGTCCTACCTCCGAGTAAATATTCTTAGAGCGCAGTTCGAGGTGACGACATGCCGATCGCGTACCAAGCTCAGGGACGTCGGCGAAGACCACCGAGGGTTAGGATTCGCTCACGTTAACGCGCGGACCTGGCAATTACAACGGAGGTGGCGAGAGCACGCCTCGCCATTGGCGCACGCTTAAAACGAAAAGCACCTTACGTACAGGTTTTGAACCCAACTCCTAGTTGATGAGCGCTAGACCATGGATCAGCGCGCGCCCTTTAGTAACTCGCCTGCAATGATGACTTGTCGAATTTGCGTGGTGCCTGCACCTATCTCCATCACTTTCCCGCTTCGATACAAGCGGTTGACCTCGGACTCACGCATGAATCCCATGCCCCCGTGGATCTGCACGGCCTGATCAAGGACTCGCATTAACGTCCGTGCGACGAACAGTAGTGCCGCGGCCGAGCGTTGATGCAAAATGCCGCGACCACCTTCGCCTTGTTGAATGTTGGCGATCTCTCGACCTACTTGATACGTGAGCGCGCGACTCGCTTCAATATCCGAGTACATGTCGGCGAGCATCCCTTGGATGATCTGGAATTCGCCAATGGCTTTACCAAACTGTTTGCGCTGCGTGGTGTACTCGAGCGCGAGGTCGAAGGCGCGTTGTGCTTGTCCAATACAAAAGAACGCGGCGATTACTCTTTCGACATCGAGACCACTCATCATCACGACATTGCCTTTGTTTTCTTCACCGACAAGATTTCCGGCCGGTACCCGACAATCGTCGAATACGAGTTCGCCCGTCGGGCTGCCACGCCAGCCCATTTTGTCGAGCTTTTGCGCGACCGAGAAACCAGGGAAAGTTTTCTCAACAATGAACGCAGAAATGCCGTGTTGCTTTTTGGCCATGTCGGTTTTTGCGTAGACCAACAAAACATCCGCAACAGGACCATTGGTGATAAACAACTTCCGCCCATTGAGAACATAGTCATCGCCGTCGCGACGCGCAGTAGTCGCCATGCTGCCAAGTGCGTCGGAACCTGCACCGGGTTCTGTCATGCCGAGCGCGCCAATCGTTGAGCCATTACAAAACCCGGGTAAGTATTGGCGTTTCTGATCCTCGTTCGCGTTTCGCACGATGTTGTCGGCGCATAAATTGTCGCTCGCGAGCATGCCGGCAGATATTGAGTGGTTCCAATAGGCGACCGCTTCTGAGATGAAACATTGCGCAAGAACGTCGAGTCCTGCACCACCATATTCTTCGGGGATTGTGACCCCGATTAAACCTTGCTCGGCCATGGCACGAAACTGCTGATCAGGAAACCAATCATCGTCGTCCATTTTCGGACACAAATCGTAGAGTTCATCGCGCGCATAGCGATACGCCAAGTCGTACACGGCTTGGTAATCGGCGTCGAATCCAAACGATTGAAGATCTGGAATGCTCATGAAATTGTTCCTGCAAAAAATAGAATTAAGGTGCGTGCGGCGCTCGACAAGTTTGTTACGCCTGATAGGTGCTAATCATCTCGGCGCTATGTACTTGTCGACTCGCCACTGTGTGCCTGTCGCCGTAATCCGGGTCCCGGTTGAGCGCGGACTCGCGCATCTTGCACTAATTGATCGTCGTGTTGGCGCACTAAACCCAGGCGCACGGGCTGCCCTGAGTCGATGTCCACAAGCTCAAGCGGATGCTCACCCGGTCGATTAATATATTTATCACCCCATTCGCGTAATGAGATCAGCGTGTGTTGTAGGTCTCGACCCTTTGCCGTTAATACGTATTGCTGCCGTTGCCGACTTCCGGGTTCCTGATAGGTTTCGCGAGTCATAACTCCCCGTTCGATCAAGTCTTTTAGGCGACTCGCAACCAATGCCCGCGGCGCCCCTGTGTGCGCACAGAATTCGCCAAAACGCTTAATCCCATTGAACGCGTCGCGGACAATTAACAACGTCCACTTGTCGCCAAGGACCTGAAGCGCTCCTGCGACCGGACAGTTGTCCATGCTTACGGTTTGCCAATCCAATTTTTGTCCCGGGATGTCTGCGTCCATTGTCGTGCCTGCCTTGATTTCGCGAAGATGGTAGGGCAATGTACAACCTGAGTTCAAGCTATGAATCCAGGAACGAGATATGACAGACGCAATTTGGAAAAAGACCGCATGTATCCTTTGCTACGCGAACTGTGGATTGGAAGTGCAAACCGAGGGTCGCGAAATCACCAAGGTTAAGGGGGATAAAGATCACCCTCGTTCTGGCGGTTACGTTTGTCAAAAAGCGTCGCGGATCACTTACTACCAAAATGATTCGGAGCGCCTCAATTCACCACTACGCCGCAAAGAAGACGGCACTTTCGAAGCAATCGATTGGGACACGGCCTATGCGGAAATTGCGGCGAAGATGCTCGCCATCCGGGAAACATACGGTGGTCGATCAATTGGCCATTACGGTGGTGGAGGGCAGGGCAATCATTCCGGCGGCGGTTACGGCATCATGATGATGCGGGCGCTGGGCGCCACTGATTTCTACAGCTCAATTGCGCAAGAAAAATCGGGACGCTTCTGGGTCAACGGCCGGATGTTTGGTGCGCAAAATTGCAATCATTCAATCCAAGCGGACGCGGCCGATCTGGTCTTCGTGCTGGGCGGTAATGTTTGGCAATCTCAATGTGAGCCACACGCTCGCACGCACCTGAAAGAAGCGGCCCACGCCAGCGACAGAAAAATTATCGTCGTCGATCCGGTACGCACTAAAGATGCAGAATTCGCCGATCTCCATTTGCAAATAAAACCGGGTACGGACACCTACCTCCTGGGCGCGATGCTAAAACTGCTGCTCGAGGCGCAAGGCATCGATCGAGCGTTCATCGCTGAGCACACAGAGGGTTGGGAACAAGTAGAGGCCGATATCGAGAAAATTCCCGCCGTGGAATGGATCGCACATACCGGCTTGGCTGAGGCTGATGTGCGACAAGCAGTGCAGATGATCCTGGATTCGACGGCGATGACCTTGCGAACGGAACTAGGTATCGAAATGGGTCGAAACTCGACATTGAATTCCTATTTAGGCAATTTGCTATTCCTCGCGACCGGGAACTTCGGTCGCCCCGGGACGCACGGTATTCATACTTGGCTGCAGCCGCTGATTGGCAATTCGAAAGGCGCTCGATCACTCGTGACCAATATGGAAGAAATTATGGGCGTCTATCCGCCCAATCGGTTCGCGCAGGAAATTCTCTCTGAAAACCCTGACCGACTCCGCGCGATGTTGATCGACAGTTCCAATCCTGCCAACTCGGCGGCCAATACGGTTGCAACGGAAGAGGCGTTAAAAGCCTTAGAGTTGCTCGTCGTTGTGGATGTTGCGATGACGGAAACAGCGGCACTCGCAGACTACGTCTTACCGGCGGCCTCGCAATATGAGAAATGGGAATTCACTTACTTCACGTTCTCGTTTCCAACCAACTATTTTCACTTGCGCCCGCCGCTCATGGAACCACTGGCCGGGACTCGGGTTGAAGGTGATATCTATGCCGATCTCGCTCGGCACATGGGGTTACTACCGGAGCAAGAACGACTCGATAAATTGCGCAAAGTAGCGAGAGCAGACCGTGGCGCCTTCCAACAAGGCTTTCAAGAACTACTACGCGAAGACACTCGTTATGTAACGATCGCACCCCTGATCTTATTTTTAACCTTGGGCAAATCACTGGACAATGGAGCGGCATCCGCCGCGATCCTGTGGCCAGCGTGTCATCGAACAGCGGCGCGCAATGGTCCAGCCGTGCAACGGGCGATTAAGTCGGACAAACAAGGCGCGGAATTAGGCGAAGCGTTGTTTGAGACGATTCTGAACTCGCCATCGGGAACGCCGTTTACAGAAAACGAATTTGACGATGTCTGGGATCTGATCGCCTACCCGGATCATAAAATTCGGATGCATATCCCGGAAATGAGTGAGTGGTTAGGCACCTTGGATCCAGCCAATGACATGCAGGACAAGGAATATCCGTACATCATCTCGTTAGGCCAACGTCGGCAATACAACGCGAATCAGATTATTCGTACACCGAAATGGCGCAACCGTGATGTTGATGGAAACTTGCGTATGCATCCAGACGACCTCGCGGAAATCGGTGGCCATGATGGCGGCTGGGTGACTGTGGAAACACACACGGGTACGTTGACAGCTCGGGCTGAGGCGGACGAGACCTTGCGGACCGGCTATGCCACGTTACCTCATGGCTACGGCATGTCGTATCCCTTACAAAATGGCGAAAGAGTGTCCATTGGTCCACGCATTAATATGCTCTCGGCCAGCGATAACTGTGACCCGATTGGTGCAACGCCGTACCACAAAAGTGTACCCGCGAAGCTTCGCGTTGCGAGCGATGATGAAGCCGGGATGAGTCAGGAAGTTTCAGACAAAGTTCAGGCGTTTTTGACCGCTGAATCGGCCTAAAGCAACAGTGTCGTGCGGAGACCTTGGGTCGCTCCGCACCCCCGACGGATGGTTGCGCGCTGTTTCGGATTTAATACTTGCACAAGCCGATGGAATCGCAACAATGGTCGGTGGTTCTGAAACGATCAATCTATGAAGGAGAAGAGTGTGACTGCAGTTAACGTAAGCGAATCGGTCGCCGCATCGGCGGACAAGGTATGGGGCATCATAAGTGACTTCGGCGGGATCGAGCCGAACGAAATGATCGCAAGTTGCACGCTCGAGGGTGAAGGCGTCGGCGCTGTTCGCACGATCGGACTCAACGGTGGCGGCGAAGTTATTGAACGCTTGGAAAGCCACGACGATGGCGCCCGGGTTTTTAGTTATCGGATTATTAACAAGTCTCCGCTACCCGTAGCGGATTACCTGTCTACGGTAAAAGTATCTGACGCGGGTTCCGGCGCGACTACCGTCGAGTGGTCGAGCACGTTTGAAGCGGCCGGCGCGCCTGAGGCCGACGTCGTGAAGTTAATCGAAGGTGTCTATCAGGGCGGGGTGCAAAGAGTACGCGACAAGCTTGGTGTCTGATTGGCAACGTAAATCGGATTGAGTGCCAACAATCACGCGAATTTAATGAATTCGCGTGATTGTCACGCCTCCCACCGTCCTATCGAAGTGGCTCGCTGCACGTCTGTATTGCGCGCAACGTAGCTCGCCGACAGATATCTGAATCACGGTTGCACTATCAATTACGGATCCCGCGTTCTGCCTCGCACTAGTTACAAATTTACCCTGTCTTGATTCGGCCAAACGAAGGCACACGTCCTTCAATGAATGACCGGACACCTTCCTTAAAATCGGGACGCAGTAAACTTTCGTCCATTAATCGTTGAGTTTCACTCATGGCGGGACCGAGCGGCGTCATCATGTGACGATAAACCTGCTGCTTCATTATCATTAACGAAGTAGGGGAGGAGGAGGCCGCGAGCCCTCGAACGTACTCTTTCGCAGTTTCCAAACTTGTTCCTGGCTCGCAGAGCCGATCGGCAATACCTAGACGTTCCGCTTCGACGCCGTCAAACTTTCTCGCGCTCCACAGTAAATCGAGCGCTCGCGAACTGCCGATCAGGCGCGGTAGTAACCAACTAACAGCGTGCTCGGCGACGAGACCGCGTTGCGAAAACGCCGTTGAGAACTTCGCATTCGAATCCACAAAACGCATGTCAGACAACATCGCAAAACAAAATCCCAATCCCGCGCACGGCCCGTTAACGGCGGCGAGTAACGGCTTACGCAACGCCAACATGTAGGTAAACCCAGCGGCAAAATCTTCCCCCATGGAAGGGTCGCCTGGATCGGCCTCAAGCCCGGTTGTATCGATATTAAAACTCACGTCTTTTGATATGCCATCGAGCGCATCGATGTCCATGCCTGCGCAGAACCCACGACCTTCACCCGTGAGAATCATTCCAACAACCCTTTCATCTGCCTCGGCGGCCGCGAGTGCGTGACGAATCTCGGCGAGCATGTGCGTGGTCATTGCGTTAAGGCGGTCCGGACGATTCATCGTGATCACAGCGATCGGATCCTGGACGTCGTACTTAATTTCCTGATACATGCCAACTCCTAGCTTTTTATCGTGTGCGATTGATGAATATGCCTTGTCGCGACCCTGAAAAGCAAACCGGGGCAGGACGCCGATGCGTGCATTCGGGGATTGATGCGAGCGCTCAGCGTACTTGCGAAACGTGACTAATATATGCGTCTGTCGTGCACATTAATTGATTAAACTGTGCAGCAGCATTCCACAACATAGGCATAAACCCATGATTGAAGCACTTAGTTCTCCAAATCTACCGGCACCCCGCTTTCGCTATAGTCCGTTAGTTAAAGCCGGACCGATTTACAAAACTGCCGGAATGATCGCGCTGGACAAAGATTCCGGAAAACTCGAAGACGGTGGTCCAGGCTCGGAGACGGCAAAAATACTCCAAAACCTCGTTGATGCGATGCCGGATTTTGAATTAAGTCTCGCGGATCTCGTGAGCGCAACGATATATACGACCGAATTTTCGGAATTCCCGGCCATCAACGCTGCATGGGAGGCAGTGTTTACCGTAAACGTGCAGCCACCTGCACGCACGACCATCGGAGTCGCGGCATTGCCGCTAGGCGCGACTGTTGAAATCGAGTTTATGTTTTATAAGGCTTAAGCCAATGGCGAAAGTCATCTCATTCCGTCGATGCGTTACCTAGATGCGGCGCTCGCGATCACGTGGTTGGGTGACGCGTTCGGGTTCGAAACTCACTTAGTTGCCGAAGAAGCTGATGGCTGCATCGCTCACGCGCAACTCACACTCGGCGACAACATGATTATGTTGGGTTCGGTTCGCGACGGCGAATTCGATGCGGTGCAGAAAACGCCGAAGGATTTAGGCGGTAAAGTTACCATGAGCATCTACGTCGTCGTAGCGGACGTCGATGAACATTTCACGCGGGCGCGTGCGGCTGGTGCCGAAATTACTTTGGAACCAGCCGATCAAGATTATGGCGGAAGACTTTATTCGTGCTTCGACTTGGAAGGACATTTGTGGAATTTTGGCAGCTACGACCCCTGGCTGGCCTGACTCGATTGAAAAATAGACCCAAGGCGATTCTGGATGCTAAGAAGATCGCGCTCTAATGGTTGCCGGAGTAATAAGCGGTAGCTTGTGTGGTTCGAGGAATCTTGATTGTGTGCGTGCCTACGCGTCTGTAAATGCACCGCGATACTTTGTCGCATGATGGGAAGCGGGCAGGGTGTCATGTCCGAAAATTTTGCGACGCAAGGTTCCGGGTTCATAGGCCTGTTTCGCCATCCCGGCTTTGCGCAGCAATGGCATTAGCTCTTCGATGAAGATCGAATAGCTACCCGGAATTGTCGCGTTTATGACGTTTATTCCATCGATGCCGGCCGCTTGCCACGATTTCAGTGCCTCGATTATTTGTTCGGGCGTTCCGCTTATGCGGCTACTTTTGCTTGCCAGTCCGCCAATATCATTGACAGTGGGCTCACGATCGGCGACCGCTTCTTTCACCCACGTCAGTAGTCCTTTAATTCCCTCGGTTTCGATTTCTGTTAGCGGGTAATCGAGCGCATAGTCGGCGAGATCAATACCCATCGCGCCGCCGAAATGCGTGATCATCGCCTCGTAGTCAATTGCATCATCGAGTTCGCGATCGAGCCTCGCAACTTCTTCTTCGGTGCTACCCACCACAAAAGATAAACCCTGGAAAAATTTTATGCTGTCCGCTGGACGGCCTAAAGTGGCTAACAATTTCCGCGTTTTCTCTATAATTGCGGCGGCAATTTTCGGTGATGGCGCGATCAAGAATTGCGCTTCAGCATTCGAGGCCGCGAATTGCATGCCGGCCTCCGACGAGCCGGCTTGGAAGAGTAACGGCGTGCGTTGAGGTGAAGGCGCTACCAAGTGTGGCCCTTCGACGCGGTATCGTTCACCGTCGTGGTTGATCCGATGTATTTTCGCGGGATCCGCGTGCCATCCTGTCTGACGATCTTGGAGGAGGGCACCCTCGTCCCAAGATCCTTCCCATAGTTTATAGGTTACGTCGACGTACTCATCGGCCCATCGATATCGATCGTCGTGCCCAATGATGTCGTCGAAGCCGAAATTACGCGCCCCATTTGGGATCCCGTTGGTGACAATATTCCACGCGATTCGGCCGTTGGAAGCATGATCCAGAGTCGAAATCTTGCGCGCAAAGTTATACGGATGTTCCTGAATGATGCTGCTGGTAAACGCAAAGCCTAAGTGTTCGGTGTTATAGGCGAGGGCGGATAGAATCACGGACGGATCGTTACTCGGAATTTGCAAACCCGTAATCACGTGTTTGTCATACGAGCCGCCGACATTTCCATAGACCCCATGAACGTCGGCGAAGAATAAGACATCGAACAACCCGGCTTCCAGTTCCTTGGCAAGATCGACCCAGAAGCCGAGCGAGTTGAAATTAACCTGCCCCGCGCCCGCTTGACGCCATACGCCATGGAGAATGTGCGACGAGGTATTCATGACGAATGCAGAAAACAGTAGTGGCTTATTCACGACGAACTCCCTGCTATTTAGTTCACGGATGGGCACATGCCTTCATCGTTCATTTCACATCGTACGGCGGCATCGATAACCAGCGGCCGTCGCGAGGCTCAGCGTCAGAGCGTCACCTTAGACGCCATCACTCAGGAATAACAGTTGCGATGGATGGTGTATCTAGAGAATTAAAACCGCACAGTCCCTAAACCATCAAACCATCAAACCATCAAACCATCAAACCATCAAACCATCAAACCATCAAACCATCAAACCATCAAACCATCAAACCATCGCTCGAGAGACGATCGTAGCTTACGCGCGCTCGTGGAATGCCAGCTCCGAATGTTAGCCCTTTTTTACAGTATCAGTCGGTTGCTGGCGCCGGCAAACATTCCCCGGGTATACCACACTTGACCTCAGTCATTCTTCCAATCACTTCAACGGGCGACACTGACTGTCGTTACCTTGTGATTGGTTGAGGGTCTCGAAAACCCCTAGTCGTCGTTAGCGGATCACTGGTGCCCGTTGGTGGGGCCCCAAACTAGAACTGAAATCCAAGCGTCTAACTTCAAGTGTGGGAAGCGGTTTGGAATCTGACGTGAGTTGACGAATACAACGGAGCCTAAATTCGGCACCTGGACACCAGACCTTACAGGAGAATAATCTTCTATTTAACATAATAACCATTATGCGAACCTTTATAGCAGTTAGGCTGGGGCAAGGATATCCGTCGAATGGCAAATCAGATGGTATCTCTCAGCTCAGTAAATTCACTCGAGCGCACCTTGTAGCCGATCACAAAGCGCCTCTATGATTTGAATTCTTGCGTAACGCTTGTCATTACCAGGCACTAATGTCCATGGTGCATTTGGCGTGCTGGTGCGTGCGACCATGTCGTTTACGGCCAGCGCATAGTCAGCCCAGCGATCACGATTACGCCAATCTTCGTCGGTGATTTTGTGATGTTTCCAGGGGACTTTTTGCCGTTCTTCGAAACGCCGCAATTGTTCCTCAAAACTAATTTGGACCCAAAACTTCAACACCACAGTACCGCTTGCAATTAACTGTTGTTCGAATTCGTTAATTTCTTGATAGCTGCGTGCCCATTGCTCCGGCTTACAAAATTGTTCAACGCGCTCGACAAGCACCCGGCCGTACCAGGAACGGTCATAGATCGTGCAATACCCTGATCGCGGGATATTTCGCCAAAATCGCCATAAATAATGGTGTGCGCGTTCTTCGTCATTCGGTGCGGCGGTGGAAATGACACGAAGTAGTCGGGCATCTATGCCTGCGCTGAGCCGTCGAATCGCGCCACCTTTACCAGCGGCGTCCGGGCCTTCAAAAACACAAACGGTATTTATTTGTTTGTCATACGCATCCCAGGCTAGACGTTGAAGACGATTCTGAGCCGACTCTAGCCTCGATTTATAAGCTTTTTTGTCTAATTCAGCAGTTAAATCAAAGTCTTCTAGGCGTAAGTCGCTGACTTCAGCCTGTTTCGTAGTGGGTAAAGATTCGAAGTTTGGAGTGTCGTTAGAAGATGCTATTTCTCTGTTGAGCACGTCGATAAGCCTCTCCCCAACTTGCAAATTTCGTTGTCGCTTGTTCTCGGCAGAGACGGGAATCCATGGGCAAAAACCCGTGTGTGTGATGCTCAGTGCTGCCTCGCCCGCTTTTTTGAATTCTGCATAGTTGGCCGAATGTGTGCTGAGGAATCTAGAACTCCGCCCAGAGTCGTCTTTTTTCTTCAGTCGTTTGAGCTGCGTTTTTTTCGAAATATTGAGCCAGAACTTGACGATTACGACATCGTCATCCCGAAGTAGTCGCTCGAAATTAACGATTTGTATGAGTTGGCGTTCAAATTCGTGCCGATCGATTTGTTTGAGAACTCGCGCAACAATGGGTCCCGAATACCACGCGCCGAGCATCATGGCGGTTTTCGATTTTGCGGGTAAGTTTCGCCAGTACCGCCAGAGCCGCGGTCGGTCCGATTCTTCGTCGGTTTCATCCCAGTAAGCATGGATTTCTACCTTTCGCGTATCAAACCAGCTGTCGAGTAGATTGATCACTTCACCTTTACCGGCGCCCTCCGTACCGCCAACGATAATGATGACAGGCCGCTCGAGTTCGATTATCTGGCGCTGAAGCTTGAGCAAGGAAATTCGGATAGCAGACTCTTTGTCTGCATAAGTCTTCTTGTCCAAGGAATTTTTACCTTTTGGAATTTCGACCATAGTCTTCCATCCTTTCGACCTACCGATGAAGTAATTCAGCAGTAGTGCCCACCCCTGCCGCTTCTTGGTCCTGGAACGGGGGGTGCTGATTGTGAATTTTCACATTAAGTTATTTATATAAACTATTGATAAAATTAACTAATTAAGTTTACATGAATAGCTATTGCGAACCTGAATGAACGCTTGCATCGAGCGGCAGTTCCGTTTTGTAGATGACCGGTTTAAGCGCAAAACTTGTTTGAATATTGCTGATCCCAGGTATTCTGGTGAGCTTATCTGCAAATCGCTCGTAGCTCTGCAGGTCTGGCACCACCACTCGCATTAAAAAATCTGAGCTTCCTGTCATTAAATAACACTCCATCACTTCGGCATACGTTTGAACTTGAGACTGAAAAATCTCGAGCGCTTTTCGCTCCTGGCTGTGCAGGGAAATGTTCACAAACGCGCTGATTGGAAGCCCGACAGCGGTCGCGTCCACAATGCCGACGTAGCGTCGGATAATTCCCTCCCGTTCGAGCGTTTTCACTCTTCTCAAGCAAGGAGATGGCGAAAGACCCACCTGCAGAGCAAGTTCCGCGTTTGTCATACGCGCATCGTTTTGAATGAAATGTAGGATTCGATAGTCAATTCGGTCGAGCGTTGAAATTGGCATATTTATCCATTTATATGGCTGATTATATTATTTTATGCTTAATTATGAATTAACATTAGCATATTTGGCACGGAATGCCGGTTCAACTCCCCTATAATGGCGAAAATTGCAATGCGGAGCCGTACCGAATGAGTGTGAATGGGGAAGTAGTTGATTCATTCGAAGTTGAACAGCAAGAATGGTTAGAGGCGCTGGATGATGTGCGCCGGGTTCACGGTGAGGCGGGACTCAAGGAGCTCCTGAGAAATCTGCAAGATAGGGCCTTAAACTTAGGCGTCGCGTTGAACGAGGCAACCCTGAATACGCCTTACGTGAACAGCATCCCGGTCGAAAAGCAAGACTCCTATCCCGGTGATATCGATTTAGAAAAACGCATTGAGAACATTAATCGATGGAATGCCATGGCCATGGTTCTGCAGGCGGTCGATAGCGGTAGTGGGGTCGGCGGCCACATCGCAACCTATGGGTCCATCGCGACGGTACTCGAAGTCGGGTTCAACCATTTTTTTCGCGCCCGAAGCGCGGACTATGGCGGCGACACCTTCATCCCGCAGCCACACGCGGCACCGGGTGTTTACGCTCGCGCGTACCTAGAAGGCCGCTTCAACGACACTCACTTGAAAAATTTCCGCCGTGAACTTCAGCCCGACAAGGGCTTAAGTTCTTATCCGCATCCGCGCTTGATGCCTGACTTTTGGCAGCTACCTTGCGCGTCGATGGGGTTGTCCACGCCGACGGCAATCTACCAAGCGCGATTTGCGAAATATCTGGAGAATCGAGGCCTAAAGCCAAAAAATGGCGGGAAATTTTGGTGTTTTATCGGCGATGGGGAGGCCGACGAGCCAGAAGTTCTCGGGACGATCAATATCGCAGCTCGAGAAAAGCTCGATAACCTTATTTTGGTAGTCAATTGCAACCTGCAGCGCCTGGACGGACCCGTTCGTGGCAATGGCAAGATCATTCAAGAACTGGAACGGAGCTTTCGCGGCGCAGATTGGAACGTAATTAAAGTGATTTGGGGCAGTGGATGGGATGGCCTCCTCGCTCGCGACCACGATGGAATTTTACGCGACCGCATGGAAAACGCAGTCGACGGGGACTATCAATACTATTCGGTGTCGCCGGGCGCCGTGCAGCGGGAATTGTGGGTTGAGAACAATCCTCAACTTGCCGCCATGATGAATTCGCTTACCGATTCCGAAATACACGACATCAAACGCGGCGGGCAGGACCCGAAAAAGATTTATGCGGCGTTCGCACGTGCCGCGACCACGCAGGACAAACCGACTGTCGTGTTAGTAAAAACCGTCAAAGGCGACGGCATGACGACGGTCCAAGGCACCAACACCGTTCATCAGAAGAAAAATTTAAATGCCGCTGAGAGGATCGCATGCGCTAAAGCGTTCGGCATACCCTTAAACGAGGATGAAATGGCGGCTGCCGCGTTCTACCGGCCTGCATCTGATAGCCCGGAAGTCCAATACTTAATCCAACATCGAACGAAACTGGGTGGCAGTTTGCCCGCTCGCAAGGTCGAGTGCCCTACTCTACGCGCGCCGCCGATTGAGCGATTTGCGGAGTTGTTGAAAGGTAGCGGTGATCGGCAAATGTCCACTACGATGGCTGCCGTGCGTCTTATTAGTCGACTTTTGAAAGATCCTGAACTTGGGCGCTACATTGTGCCGATCGTGCCGGATGAGGCACGGACTTTTGGTATGGATGCGCTGTTTAACGTGGCGGGTATTTATTCTCCCGACGGACAAAAGTACACGCCAGTCGACACGGATTCTCTGCTCCGCTATACCGAAGCGAGCGACGGACAAATTCTTCAAGAAGGCATTTGTGAAACCGGTGCCATGGCGTCGTTTCTGGCCGCTGGCACGGCCTACGCCATGCACGGCATTCCCATGATTCCGTTTTACTTGTTTTATTCGATATTCGGATTTCAGCGCGTGGGCGACATGATCTGGACATGCGGTGATATGATGTGTCGGGGATTTTTGCTCGGCGGTACGGCGGGCCGAACCTCGCTGAACGGCGAGGGACTGCAGCATCAAGATGGCCATTCACAAGTCGTAGCGAATACGATCCCTAATTTAAAAAGTTACGACCCCGCGTTCGCCTACGAGCTCGCGATTATTATTCGCGACGGCATCGAGCGAATGTACACGAACGACGAAAAGATATTTTATTACATCACGTTATATAACGAAAATTACGTGATGCCTGAATTGCCGCCTGAGGATATTAGTCACTCCATTGTGCGCGGTATGTATCGTCTAAAAAAAGCGGCGCACGGCGGCGATAACCGAAGGAAGGTTCATCTGCTCGCAAGCGGCAGCATTGTTCAACAAGCGCTTCTTGGTGCCCGCATGCTTGAAGAATATGGGTGTTCGGTCGATATTTGGAGCGTCACTAGTTTCAACGAGCTCTTCCGAGATGCGCTGAATTGCGACCGCTGGAATCGACTCCACCCAGGAGAGCCACCACGAGTATCGCATCTTGCCGGTTTACTCGCCGACGAACATGGAGTTTTTCTCGGTGTTTCCGATTACATAAAGGCCTATCCGGAATCAATTGCACAGTGGATTCCGGGTCCGTTTGTGACCTTAGGAACTGATGGGTTTGGGCTCAGCGAGTCACGCGAAGATCTACGTGAATATTTTGAAATCGGTCCAGCACACATTGCGCTAGCCGCACTCAATGCGCTTAAAGATTCCGGTGCGGCGTCGATAGAAGATGTTCAAGACTTGATCGACAGCCAAGAAATCAACACAGAGAAAACTAATCCAGCGTTAAATTGATATCCGGTCTGCACGCGCCCATTTCAGCAGTGCTATGGTAGTAAGCCCGCGATGTTTGATTGAAAGAGATACTTTGATGGCAACACACGATTACAAACGACGATTCCTAGGCGAACAAGCGCTACATCCAGAAACGTTAATGCTTTCCTACGGTTACGATCCACAATTGTCTGAAGGTGCGGTTAAGCCGCCGGTTTTTCTAACCTCGACTTTCGCGTTTCCGACGGCCGAAGACGGTGCGGCCTACTTCGAGTCACATGCCGGTAAGCCAGACGCCCGCGATCCGTCGGATACTGGCCTCATTTATTCGCGGTTTAACCACCCCAATCTACAGATTGCAGAAGACCGTTTGGCCGTGCTCGAAGGGGGGGAGTCGGCGGCTGTATTCGCCAGCGGTATGGCGGCTATCTCGACGACTTTGTTGGCACTGGTATCGCACGGCGAGGTGATCCTGCGCAGCCAACCGCTATACGGTGGCACAGAAACCCTCATTTCTTCGGTACTCGCTGCGCTGCAGTTTAGATCACATGGTTTTACTGATGGATTATCGCTCGCGGGCATCCGACAAGCGGCGGCCAACGCGATGGCATTAGGGCCTGTGCGGATGATTTTTCTCGAAACGCCGGCCAATCCGACCAATAGTTTGATCGACTTTAGTGCCGTTGCCACCGTCGCTGATGAAATGGAGCGCGCGCAGGGAATGCGTCCAATCATCGTGTGTGACAACACAATGCTCGGGCCAATTTTTCAGCAACCGATTTCGCATGGTGTTGATATTGTGCTGTATTCGTTAACGAAATATATCGGCGGGCACAGCGATTTAATCGCCGGGGCGGCAATCGGCAGAAACGATTTAATCGATCCGGTACGGCGAACGCGAGGAGCATTTGGTACACAACTTGACCCGCATTCGTGCTGGATGATCGGGCGCTCTCTCGAGACTGTGATGTTGCGCATGCAGCGTGCGGCACAAAGTGCATCCTTAGTTGCCAATTGGCTCGCAAAGCATCCTCAGGTCGACGTGGTCTACCATCCAGAACATATCACCGAAGAACGCTACCAAGCCGTGTATAAGAAACAATGTAGCGGCGCGGGTTCGACGTTTTCATTTAGCATTCACGGAGCGAGAAATGAGGCGTTCGCGGCGCTAAACAAACTGCAGATCTTTAAGCTAGCTGTCAGCTTAGGTGGAAGCGAATCATTAATTTGCCATCCCTCGTCCACCATCCATTCGGGAGTCGATCGAGCGCTCCGAGAAAAGCTACACATCACGGAATCGTTGATTCGAATCTCCATTGGGCTCGAGCACCCGGACGATCTGATCGCCGACTTGAACGCGGCATTGTCTTTAAATACCGCGAGCAATTGCGACTAGAGTTGTGCTGCCTTGAATGTGTCGCACGACGCGATCGACCCTTTGTCGAGGCCCAGACGAAACCCTCGCACCCGTTGTTTCGATGTCCCGTGAGTGACTGATTCGGCAGTGACGAAGCCTCGGCTTTGTTTTTGTAGGCGATCATCGCCAATAGCCGTAGCCGTAGCCGTAGCCGTAGCCGCAGTAAGCGCTTCCTCGACGTCACCCTGCTCCAAAATTTGACGCGTTCTGTTTGCGTGGTGGGCCCAAAGGCCTGCGAAACAATCAGCTTGAAGCTCTTGTTTTACGGACAGTATGTTTCCTTCGGCTTCAGTTACTCGGCGGCGTGCGGAATGAACTTCATTAGAAATGCCCATCAGGTTTTGCACATGGTGGCCAATCTCGAGGGCGACAACATAGGCTTGCGCAAAATCGCCAGGGGCACCGTGACGCCGGCGTAGATCGTGATAGAAACTCAGGTAGATGTAGACTTTTTGATCCCCTGGACAGTAGAACCGTCCCATCGCCGCCTCTCCATGGCCGAGGGTGTGTAAAAACATCGATTATCGAATGCTTGGCCGACAGAGTGCATCGCAAGTGAACGCTAGTCGGTTTTGACGGCTCTATTTCTAGGTCGAGATGATGGTGTGATTTATCGAGCAT
>JBLFWX010000089.1:0-20670 GCA_047611805.1 Gammaproteobacteria bacterium | reverse complement strand
AATGGGCCGCAAGAACTGGCTTTTTTGCTGGAACGAAGTCGGCGCAGAGCACGTTGGGATCATCCAGAGTTTACTGTGCACGTGCCGCATGCACGGGATCAACCCCTACACCTATCTCGTCGATGTATTACAACGGATCGCCATCCATCCCGACAGCGACGTTGAACAACTCACGCCGCGGGTTTGGA
Source organism: Gammaproteobacteria bacterium (assembly GCA_047611805.1). Classification (GTDB taxonomy): domain Bacteria; phylum Pseudomonadota; class Gammaproteobacteria; genus UBA11873. The sequence goes on along the minus strand of JBLFWX010000089.1, from coordinate 20,482 downwards.
AAACGTTGTTCGCTGATGAACCGCTACGTTCTGACCCCTCCTTGGTCAGCATGCCACCCCCATTATTGCAAGACGTCCCCGCCTAACCGCTCACGTACGATTGACTGTTGACCCTAGCGGTCGTGCTTCAGACGAACTCTTAGAGAGAGGGCAGACTTATTGCTAAACGAGGGGCAGTCCGAGAGACCTCCAGGACTGACCAAGTGTCGTTTCCAGGACGCGTATAACGTATTTTCTTGTGATTTCTCTAAGCGATGGTTCACTGTACGTCCTGTCGTATACCCCAACGCTCTGGTTCGAGGCACTCAAACAATTCAATGAGTAGATCATCCGGGGCGGCGATCATCACGTACTTGAAAGTAGGGGTTTCACGAATCTCATTTCGAAACTCGTAACCACGTACAGCCATTTCCCGGATAAGGCCGTCAAGATCATCTGTTTCCAAATCGAGGTGGTGAAATGCACCACCTCGTGGCGCCCTGAGGTGTTGGTCATAGACTTCGATAAACGCATCACCAACTCGAACCCGGACGACGCGAGCGCCCGCTACCACCTCATCCCAAACCACGGTTGCAGCGAACATATTCTGAAAGAACTCAACCGTAGCCCGGCAGTCCGAAGCAAAAATATGGGCGTGATCTAAACTTACTCGCATGATCTCTCCCTTTGGCGCGTGGTAATACTCACCACTCGATAATGGTACCGATCGTTAGTGGTTCAGAGAAGTCGTGACGTAATAATTGAACGCACACTTTGTGCACGAAACGACAGCGCCATCATTTGTCGATTTCCTCCGAGTATTTCTCGGCAGGTTTCATTGAAAGCACCGATAAGATCATTCCATTCTTCATAGCGCACCGTGATTATTCATTGCCCTTTCGCAGCGCACACTAATGGTTCCTGGGGTTCCCGAGGTTAACCCCAGAGATCTCCTGGATAGATTATAAGTCATTGTTTAGATGAAATATTTATGATTCCAATCGGGCTTGGCTCATTTTTTGCTGCATCTGCACATAAATACACACAAATAGCACTGAAGCTGTTCCCTGCTCATTTAGAGAATGTGCTCAAGCCTTAGGAAGTGTTGTGCAAATGAATGCCGCAGAAGCGATCACCTTTAACGAAAATGTCGTGGAACAATCCGCGGCAACCGTCGTTATAGGTGCGGGACCTGTTGGTGCGCATGTTGTTCGCAAGCTCGCGACGGGTGGCACCGGTTCCCGCATTGTGCTCTACGGTGCTGAGGCGAGACCGCCGTATAACCGAGTCAGCCTGGAGTCCTATCTCGCTGGGGACATTAATGCCTCTGCAATTCTTGATGACACCGCAGATCTGAGCGATGCAGGTGTAGAAACATATTAGGGTTGTGCGATAACCGAAATCAATCGCGAGAAGAAAACTGTTAAAGACGCGATGGGCCGATTGATCGCCTATGAGTCCCTGATACTCGCAACAGGATCACGCGCACGCATACCGAATATACCCGGCATTGGACGTTCCGGAGTGTTTACGTTTCGTGATCTCGATGATGCTGAGAAATTAGCTGCCCGACGCCTGCGTTCTCGCCACACGATTGTTCTTGGCGGTGGTCTACTCGGTCTCGAAACTGCACGCGCGATGCGTCGCTTCAACACCAACGTGACGATCGTCGAGCATTCCTCACACATCATGTTCAATCAATTGAATGATGGAGCAGCACGTCGACTGGCGGCGATCATAGGTAGTCAAAACATCTCGGTGCGCACAGATACCACGGTCTTTGAGGTTAAGGGAGGACTTTCGGTTGAATCTCTACTGCTTGGCGATGGTACGGAACTCCCGTGCGATACGTCAATTGTCGCAGCCGGCATTGTGCCAAACATCGACCTAGCGCGGGCCGCAGACCTTTAGATCGGGCGCGGCGTAAGAACCGACCAGCGCATGCGGACCGATGATCCGTCGATTTTCGCGATCGGCGAGTGCGCCGAAGTTGAAGGCGTGGTCTACGGATTAGTTGCACCAGGCCTTGAGCGAGCGAGTATCGCTGCCAGTGTTATCGCCGGGGTGGACGCGAAGTTCACTGGATCGATCGCGCAAACGAATCTAAAAGTTTTGTCGACTCCCGTATTTAGCGATGGCCACGTCGTCGACAAGCCGCGCAACGGCAGATCGATTTCCTATACCGGTTCCGACAATCAAAGTTATCGCGTGCTGATAGTCGTGCGCGGTCGGCTACTCGGCGCCGCAGGCATAGGCGAGTGGCCGGAGCGCCAGCGAAGCGAACACGTGGTGCGCTATCGTTCACGGGTGTGGCCGTGGCAACGGCGGCATTTTGCGCGACACGGCACTTTATCGCTGCGTCTAATCGAAAACTCAATAAACGATTGGCCGGCCGAGAGCATTATATGTAACTGTTTGAGTGTCACCCGCGGACAGCTCTCGAGCGCTATGCGCAATGGCTGCACGACAGTAGACACGCTTGCGGGTAGCACACGAGCATCAACAGTTTGCGGAGGCTGTCAGCCGCTGTTGGCGCAAATGCTCGGCGGCCAAATCGCGGCGGCACCCACCCGATCGTTTAAAACTTTGGGCGTGCTCTCAGTGTTATGCCTGGTTGGTGCGCTCGCCGTCGCGTCACTTAAGGGGATCCCGTACGCCACGTCCACCGCGACTTCGACGAACTGGAATTGGCTTTGGACCACCAGTTTCTATAAGCAAGTGTCCGGGTTCTCATTGCTCGGCTTGGCGAGTGCCGCGGCCTTGTTGTCGTTGCGCAAGCGTCTACCGGAAGTCACTTGGCTAACGTATCCAACATGGCGTTTGATCCACACGGCGATTGGTCTCGCGCTTCTCGTGCATACCGGTTATGGATCCGGTGAGAATCTTAATTTGTGGCTGATGAGTTGCTTTCTCTTGATCGCCGCGAGCGGCGCACTCGGTGGCTTAACGGCAGCTTTTGAGCATCAGTTGCCGCACAAAGCGGCGAAATCACTGCGCAGCGTGACGACTTGGGCGCTCGTTATCGTGCTGTGGCCACTACCTGTTTTGTTGGGATTTCACGTCCTCAAAACTTATTACTTTTAGGGATGGCTTCTAAACGAAGTCCGAGGCGGCCGGGATTATGGTTTTTATGGATTATTTCCGTTCTTTTGTTGGTGGTATGGATGGCAGAGAAGATCCGTTCGAGTGATGACAGGAGCTTGTTCTTGCCAGGCGAGACCTCGATCGGCCACCACCAGATCGAACTCGCCTGTAACGCCTGCCATACGAAATCGTTCACCGATAAAGACGGTATGCAATTGGCTTGCGAATCTTGTCATCTCGAACAATTGAAAGTGGCGAAAGATGATCACCCCAAAACCAAGTTCACCGATCCGCGCAATGTTGAACGAGTGGCTTTGCTCGATGCGCGATATTGCGTAACTTGCCACGTCGAACACCGACTGGATATTACACTCGGCATGGGTTTAACGATGCCTGCCGACTACTGCGTCGTGTGCCACCAAGACATCGCCAAAGACCGACCCAGTCATTCCGGGATGGCGTTCGATACGTGCGCTTCAGCGGGTTGCCACAACTTTCACGATAACCGAGCGTTGTACGAAGACTTTTTAGTGCGCCACTTGGATGAAGCAGAACTCCTTGCCGAACGTCATGCGCCTGCGCGTCCTAACTTGCTAGAAGTAGCGCCGCAGATTGGAAAATATCCGACCGAACAGTACCCGTTCAAGAGGCTCAATTCGCTTGACGCGGATGCCCCCCTCGCGAAGCTGGATGGCCGCGTTGTCAAGCAATGCTTAGATTCTAAACACGCAAGCGGCGGCGTGAACTGTAGTGCTTGTCATCAGCAAGGGTACGAGGGTGCTTGGAACGTAAAGCCTGAGCACGATACGTGCAAGACCTGTCACGAACCTGAAGTGGCGAGTTTCTTACACGGCAAACATGGCATGCGGATCGACATCGATCGCCTCGGAAAAGCATTGAGTCCAATGTCGCCCAGCTTAGTTAATTTGCCAATGAAGGAGACGGCCACCGGACTCGAATTGGGTTGTTCAAGCTGCCACAACGCGCATAGCTACGACATAGGCGCGGCGTCCACGGACGGTTGCCTCACATGTCACGGCGACAAGCACAGTCGTGCGTTTAAATCGTCCCCACATTTTGTTGCACAAGAACAAGGGGTCGAAGAATCCGACTGGGCGGGTTTGAGTTGCGCAAGTTGCCACATGCCGATAGTCGATAAAGAGTATTTTTGGGGCGAAGTCACCTGGACGTTCGCTAATCACAATCAAAGCGAAAATTTACTGCCTAACGAAAAAATGATCCGTCCGGTGTGCGCCAACTGTCATGAACTGCAATATTCTCTCGACAGTTTGGCGGATCGTAAACTAATTGAACGCAATTTCGACGGCAAGCCTGCTGCCTCGATCCGCAGTAAGGAGCTTGCACGGGCGCGTCTCGATCTTGCAACAGCGGCACGAGAAGCCGCGCGCGAGGCCGCGCAAGCGCAACCGATTGAAGAAAAACCCTCACAACCCTAAGCAAGTAACCCTAACCCCAAAATGGAGAATGCACATAATTCGTAAACGATCTCTAATTGTAGCGTTGACGCTGGTTTTAACGACCGCAATCAGCGTGCCTTTCATAGCCAACGCTGCGGCGGATAAGCCCATGTTTACGGCAAAACAGATGGCCGACTGGCTGCATTTAGTCATGGCGACTGATCGCGCGGTCTACACGAAAGTAATTGTTAATCGACTGACGAAGAAAGATAAGGTCATCACCGCAAGCGAGCATTTCTAAGACGACAAAGCGCTGTCACTACCTGCGCAAATGTTTCGCTTTGGCGCCGAAGGCGTCGGCGAGAAGACATCGGACTTTAGTTACTCGTTGTTGTCGCTTTGGCCGATTAACAAACAGAATGCGCCGGTCACGGATCTCGAAAAAACCGGTCTAAAATTTATCGCCGACAATCAAGGTGAAAATTTTTACGGCGAAGAAGAGCTTGCCGGAAAAATTATTTCACTGGTATTTATGCCGATCCGGCGGTGGCCCCAGTTTGTGTGAGTTGACACAACGAACATAAGGATTCTCCGCGCAACGATTTCAAAATCGGCGAAGTCATGGGCGGTGTGGTCATCCGCATTCCCGTCGGTGGCTAAATTGGACGCGCTCAAGATCGACCTCGCTGTAAGTCTCGGGTGTCTACTTTGAACGGTGGCGAGCGCGTCGGACGACGAATTTCACAAGTTCGCTGATGAGAAGTTACAGGTCGGGCGCGCAATATGGCTTGGTACGTGCAAAAATTGTCACGCGACGGGTTTCGCGAGCGCGCCGCCTGTGCATGATTTTGCAGCATGGGAAAGTCGGCTTCGGCAATCACGAGAAACTCTGCATCAACACGCCATTGAAGGTTTCTTCGGCGCTGCGCGACCATGAAGTAAAGTCGGCCGCAGACTATATGATAGCGTTGGTTAAACATTTTAATGAGGAAGGAAAAGATGGGCGCAAAGGAGATTGAACTGGTTCAATCAAGTTGGAGAAGTGTAAAGGCAATTAGTGATCAGGCCGCAGAGCTTTTCTATGGGCGTTTATTCGAACTAGACCCAGACCTGGAACCGCTGTTCAAAGGTGACATGGCGGAACAAGGACGCAATTTAATGACCATGATAGGTACTGCGGTGAATAGTTTGTCGCGGCTAGACTCAGTGGTTCCAGCCGTGCAAGCGCTGGGGCGCCGGCACGTCGGTTACGGCGTGACAGATACGCACTATGACACGGTGGGTGCTGCGTTGTTGTGGACGCTCGAACAAGGGTTGGGCGAGGCTTATACGAGCGAAGTTGCTGGGGCCTGGACTGAAACTTATTCGATTCTAGCCTCGGTAATGAAAGACGCGGCGGCTGCCGGCTGAGAAAAGCAACACGTGTATGAGAATCGAATCGTGGCTCAAAATATAAACGCCAATCTGACGGGCGCAGTGTGGTTGCTGGTTCTAGGAGAACCCAATAGCCGTCGGATCGAATAAGTCGTGTCAGCTAAATCGGAGTGATGGATCCACGCGCACCCATTGCTTGCGTGAGCGCTCGCGGTATCGGGAGTATTCTGGGCTTGCGATCGTTTGGTATGACCGCAAGCCTGGCGGATTCGTTCGACTACCAGAGTTAGCGAAACGACAAGAATCGAAACTGCGGCAATAACGCCGATCCCATCTGCGAAGCGTCGGTCGGCAGTGGTAGAGCCTCAACGGCAGGAAAAGGGGTTGTCTTGTCCGCTATCGAACTCGCCAATGTTGAAGTTCGACAACACGAAGGTTGAGGGGCCACAACATGAATCGTCCGAGACTAGTTCAAATCCGAACGCATCCCGTGTTTCGACGTTTATCCTCGCAGATCCGGTTTGATGGTTCGGGTCGATGATGGTGCCAGCGGCTATTCCTTTGGTTTGCGGAGCACCACTTCTCCATCTATAGCACGCCCAACTGTTACCTGAAGAAACTGCCCGATTTTGGTTGTTCATGGCTCGATACTTCAGAATCGTGGATAGCCTTGATCTTCACCATCTCTATGGTCTCCTAAATCCCTGGATCTGGATCGGTGTTCAGCGATATATGGATGATGTGGTGAGCAGCCCTGGTGTGAAGATGTACTGGGAGAATTTTGGGCACTGGCTCAGCGACCAATCGTTTCAGAGCGCATAGGTAGCGAGGATGACGGAAAGGCCATGACGTATCCGTAACGGGACGTCGATTGATGCGTTTGGCTTCTAACGCGAGTCCAACGTGAGTTTTGTGTCGTATCTATTCAACCATCGACGTCACGTGAATGACTGCTTTCTGCGTCCGCAGACATTCGGCATCGCATCTTAATTGGACGGAGTTCGGCCATGAACGAGACCTTCGCGGTGCGTATTCTCCATCGCACCGCTGGGATAATAAATGTGTCCCCTTTTCTAGCTGAGTAGCCATCACCACCGCCTTCGGCCCGGTATGGGCAGGCCTAACCCGTTTGGCGAAAGCTTGGGATGTGAGGTAATGAATATTCGTCGGGCGGATAAGATCCGTAACCATAGACGTTAGAGGTAAGGGCTTTTATGCTTTCTCCACTTACCCTGAAACGAGGAGACGACTATGGCGCTTGAAGCAGTTGACCCGGAAAAGCTGGGGTTTGACCCCGTGCGCTTAGGTCGCGTCGAGGAAGCGATCGCAAACGACATCGAACAGGGCGTCTACGACGGGGCGGCCCTGACTGTCGGTCGCCACGGTTCTATTGCGCTTTCTTGCACGCAAGGCTACGCCCACCGCGAGACAGGTCGCAGGCTCGGCGAGGACGATGTGTTCGTAACGTTCTCGTCGGGTAAGCAGTTCACGGTGGCAGCGGTACTCTGCTTCGTCGAGCGCGGCCAACTACAACTCCACCAGCCGGTCGCGGATGTGATCCCCGAGTTCGCTCAAAACGGCAAGCGTGCCATTTCGCTGCATCAGTTGCTGACGCACACGAGCGGAATTCAACCGTTTCCTCCACCGCTCCCCGGAGCGGATTCATCCAATCTGGAAAAAGTAGTGGCAGCGATTTGCGGCGCTCCCCCCGAAACCCTTCCTGGTCAGAGCGTCAAGTATTCGGTGCTAACAGCGCACGCGCTGATGGCGGAGATGGTGCGCCGAGTCGATGGCGGAACCAGGGCATTCCGTCAAATCGTGCGAGAAGAGGTATTCGCGCCGCTTGGCATGAACGAAACCGCACTCGGGGTGCCGGATTCATTACGCGAACGTCTGTGTCCGGTGGTCGTGCGCGACCGGACTCCCGGGTTGCTGGACCCTGCTGTCATCGAGGGTCTCGGTAATTCTCTTGGTCCAGAAAGTGAAATCCCCGCAGCTGGCTACGTAACAACCATGAACGACTTTGCGCGTTTTGCCGAGGCGCTGCGAGGTGGCGGCGCGCTTGATGGCCAGCGCCTGTTCTCGCCGGTGACCCTTGACCTCGCCACACGAAACTATACTGGCCGGATGCCGAATGATCTGTGGAACTACGCTGTCGAAGCGCGGGGTTGGCCGATCTTCCCGGCATACTTAGGGCTTGGTTTCTTCCTGCGCGGAAAGGGTATCCACCCGGCCCCTTTCGGCTCACTTTCCACCCCGCGGACCTTCGGTGGGGTCGGTGCCGGTTCAACCGCATTTTTCATCGATCCTGAGCGCGATCTATTCTATGCGTTCCTGTCGACTGGCTTGCTCGAAGAGAGTCGTTCCATGGAGCGCCACCAACGATTGGCCGATCTCGTCCATGCTTCTATCGTCGAATGACCGTTGCTCATTCGTGCAGCCCTATTAGAAAACGCTAACAGGCCCAATAAAGTCGAACTTGGTGCGTATTTTTGCCTACCTTGGACCCTCAAGCTCTCCGCACGACGGTCCGTTATCAATTCCGTGCCGACGTTCAGGGCGAGACAAGCGAATGAGTAAAATCGGCCATTAAGCGACGTTCATGGTCTTCAGATATGCTGCCTACTGGATTTGCTAATGGGGGAGTGAAAGATGAATTGGGATGCAGTCGGCGCGATCAGCGAGATTTTGGGCACGCTACTTGTTCTTTTGACACTTCTCTATTTAGCGAGACAAGTCGCTCATGGCGTTACGTCGTCGCGCTCGGCCCAGAACATGTCATTAATGGAGGCTTACGCCGACTTCAATACATCAATCTTCACAAATCCGGATATGGCCGCGCTTATGGCGAAGCTTGAGTCTAATGAGAAGGCGGAAACGGTCGCCGAAGCGGTTCGGATTCGTCATATAGCTTATCGTTATGGGGACATCATTTTCGCGGCTGAAACTGCGTATAGGGAAGGACAGATTACGAATGCGCAATTCGAAGCGTACCGCACGGACGTGACTGTATTTTTGGATACTTACCCTGGGATGAAAGCGAAATTAATCGAGGCTTATGAACGATTCCAGACAATCAAAGAGATGCGAATTTGGGGCGGAATGCTTTCGAGTGGTGAAGCCAACAAAGGCTGATGATTTCGATTAAGGGCCTCTCGGTAAACGAGGACTTGCTTCTGACTATCGCAGCGCAGCACGAACGTCGGTTCACCTACTTGGCAACGGTCGTTCGGGTCGCCGCCGAAGTTTGACAGAAAACGGCCAGGAGCAGTCATTGGTGTGCCTATCCTGTTTTTTCAGCGGAATAAAAAACCCCGACACAGTGGCCGGGTTTCTTCGTGACTTGGTGGGGTACGTTACGAGGTTTTTCTTCGGAACCAGCCGAGGCCTGCTAGAGCTGAGCCTAAGAGTAGAAATGGTGCGGGGAGGGGAACGGGCGACGCGGAGTCAAAGCTGTTGTTCACCAAGCCCAATTCTGCAGAGTTGACCGTGATACCCGGAGCGAGATTGAAGAAGGCATCGGGCGAAAAGGTCAAGGTGTTCCCAAAGTCGGCACTCGCCCCTATTTGATCGCCGTCGTTACTTGTCCCGCCCGCACCGACAATTAGCTCCATTTTGAAGCTCAAGATCGTATCGAGAGGAACACTCACTGTCGGTGTCGTGAACTCTTGGGAGATCAGAGTCGAGCTTCGATACTCTAAGTCCGCAAAAATTCCTGTGGCCAGAGCAATAGGGTTATCGATCGGCGTCTGGAACGCGTCCGTAAACGAAAGCCTGCCGATTTCCTGGAACACGGGTGGGAACCCCAACCCAGCTTGTCCCAAGCCATAATCAAGGGATAATGTGGGATTAAGGAAACTTCTTCCAAAGGTGTCTATCCCAGAGATCCCCAGCGAACCGTCCAGGAAAAAACTTAACGACACTTCTGTATGGGTTTTGCCTGCCCCCGTCTCACCGGTGAAAACAAGGTCGAAAAAAGACTGCACCTTAGCGGACGCAACTGCGACGAAGGGCCGAGCAGGTTGCCCATCTGCGCCGCCCATGACCCGACTGAAGGCACTGGCTTTAAGCCCTTGAAGACTGGCAGAGGCTGAAGCCGCACCAGATTCACCACGGGTGCCTGTAAGCGGATCAACCCGAGCAACTGCGCTCCGCTCCGCCTCGCTCTTACTGACGGAGTCGACGGGTAGAAACCTTACTTGGGCACGCGCCACGAAAGGGTCCAGAATTGCCGCACTGGCTGTGCCGGGCACAGCCACGATCAATGCTGTCAGACCGATGAGGTAGGAAAAGTTTTTATACATATTCGTTTCCTGAATTTAGATTTCTAAAATTGAGCAACGGCCTTGCCGCGCGGAGGTTGCTTTAGGTACGTCCGCTTTCATAGTACAAGTCAATCCCAGCGGCGCCCTTCGAAGTTGTTTTGCCGCCTAGACTAACAGCCCTTTTCAGGTTCGTCGCTGGGAATGATCTCTTTAGGGTTCGCGAGAAGCTAACTTCGGCGACGCGCAAATGTCGCTTTGGGTCGTTATGCGACCGTCGAGGTGGATTATTAGATCGATTTGAACGAGCGTTGCTGGCGTAGGAATCATTCGGATACCGTCAGTCCGATTTGTTACTCAGGTGCTTATTCATACAATTAAATTCAGTTTTTGACAGCTAGATACCATCGCCTGGTCATTGAACTACGACGATGACGTCAAGCAATCTCGCGTAGTAGCTCGCGTCCAATAATGACTCTTTGTACTTCGCTTGTTCCTTCGTAAATAGTCGTCACTCTGACATCGCGAACGAAACGTTCGAGCGGGTATTGTTCGGTATAGCCGGCGCCGCCCATTAGCTGTAAAGCGTTGTAGCACGCTCTATTGGCAGCTTCGGTTGCGTAGAGTTTCGCCATTGCTGCTTGCTTCATGAATGGTTGGTGAGTTTCCTTCAAGTATGCGGCGTTCATTAGCAAGAGCCGCGAGGCCTCGAGTTCTGTATAGGTGTCCGCCAGGCTCCATTGGATACCCTGGAACTCGCTGATTTTCTTATCGAACTGTTCACGCTCCGTGACGTAAGCACGGGCCATATCCATTGCGGCCGTCGCGACGCCTAATGCGAGCGAACCAATGCCGATGCGTCCGCCCGCAAGTTCCGCAATTGCAATCCTAAATCCGTCGTTCGGTTTGCCCAATATCGCATCGGATGGAACGCGACAGTCGTCGAAGATAACTGGGTTCGTGCTCGAACCTCGTTGCCCCATTTTATGTTCGCCTTTGCCGATCGTCACTCCTGGGTTGTCCCGCTCGACTAAAAAGCAAGTGATGCCTTTACCTTTCCGGACGTCCGGATCAGTGACTGCCCAAACGACAAACACACCCGCATGTTCGGCGCTGCTGATCCACATCTTCGTACCGTTAATTACCCATTCGTCGCCATCTCGAACGGCTTTTGTTTTCATTCCTGAAGGATCGGATCCTGCTCCCGACTCGGACAAACAGAACGACCCGCCTGCGTATTCGCCGCCGCAGAGTTTTGGAATATAGCGTTGCTTTTGCTCTTCAGTGCCGATCGATTGAATCACTTCAGAGACTAAGTTTGTCACGGACATTGCTACCGCCGTCGCCGCGCACGATTTCGCGATTTCGGTCATCGCTACGCTAAATGCAATGACGCCGGCTTCGGTGCCACCGTAATTGGAATCGACATTCAGGCCCATGAAACCGAGTTCGGCGAGTTTGCGTAAATTCGTTAGGTAGATATCACGTCCATCGCCGGCATCCAATGTGGCCGCGACGGGTGCAAGTTCAGCTTCAGCGAATTTTCGCGCATTGCTTTGGATCTGTTCCTGGATCTCGGTTAACGCTAGTTCCATTAATGGAAACCTCTTGGTTTAAGTTTTGAAAAAATCGGGTAGTAGTTCGTGCTTGATAATCTAAGCACGCCAAGGTTCGACGATTATCTTTGCGTGGTGATCCGGGGAGGCTAAATCTTCGAACGCTTTTGCGACGCCGTCCACACCTATTTTCCCCGTCACAAGTGGCGCAACATCAATTAGGCCTTCGGCGATTGCGTGTAGCGATCGTGCAAACTCTTCACCTGAATAAGCTAATACGAACTGGATATTGATTTCTTTGTTGATGCCAAAAATGGGTTCAATGTGATCGCGCTCCATACAAACGCCCGCTACGATGATGCGCGCGCCTTTAGGCGCATTTTCCATGATCAGATTAATCACTCCGGGCACGCCTACGCATTCGAATATCACCGCCGGTCGGAGCTTCGGTCCCTTCTTCCAGGCAGGTAGCACTTGATCTGGGTTATGGATTGCGGCCGCTTCACGCCAAGTCGTGTACGGCGACGACTCTGCGGGATCAACGACGATATCGGCGCCCATCATGAGCGCAAGTTCGCGTCGCCGCGAAGAATAATCTGCCGCAATGATCGGCCGCGAATCGCGCGTCTTTAGCGCGGCGATGACGGCCAGCCCGACAGGCCCGCATCCGATCACGAGCGGTACATCGTCGGTTTCAAGGCGTGCTTTTTCAACCGCATGCAGCCCGACCGCCATGGGTTCGGTAAGCGCTGCATGTTCTGCTGATAATCCGTTAGGTACCGGTAGCAATAAGGATTCACTTAGGCGCATGTATTCTGCGAAACCACCTGGGTGCTCGTTCGAATAGCCGACGGTGCGTGCGCCGCTCGGTCGAAGTAGAACGGGCATCGCACACACAATCGCGCCCGTCGCGAGATTGCGCTGCGTGTCCGGACCATGGTCTACAATTTCAGCGCAGAATTCATGTCCCATAACGACATCACGCGACAGATCCATGTCGAAGATATCACCCGTGCGATTCGAGGTATCGACGAACGCTTGTCCATGACGTAATGCATGCAGATCGGATCCACAAATCCCACAGGCTAACGTGCGTACAAGCACTTCTCCGGGACCCGGATCGGGAACGAGCATGTCGTCGACCACGAGTTGTTTGTTTCGCATGATGGCTGCGCGCATAAGGATAACTCTTTTAAGACTTTGGCTAGGTAGATGGAATTAGTTTACCGAATTTTGAATGCGCCGAATTACAAGCCCGCGTCATCCGCACAGACTTTTCCAAGCGCTGCCCAATCCATATCTTGATAACCTCGTTCCATGCCAACCAAGAATTGGTCGCGCACTGCGGTGGCGATCGGCATCGGCACGGACTTCGCACTTGCGGCTTCTAAAGCAAGGCTAATATCTTTCAGCCCCAGGTTGAGCTTAAACCCGGCGGGCTCGTATTGTTGCTTTGCTATGAGCGCACCGTAGCCTTTGTAGACTGGGGCCGTGAACAAAGTGCTCGTTAATAGTTCGAGTAAATCTTCGGAATCGATGCCGTACTTGCGGCTTAGCGCAAATGCTTCACCTAAGGTTTCGATCACTGAGGCGAGCATGAAATTGCCCGTGATTTTCACGACATTAGCGGCGACCGCATCTTCGCCGAGGACAAAGGTTTTTTGGCCCATTGCGTCGAAAGCGCCTTGACAGCGTTCGATCGCACGAGGGATTCCTGCCGCAACAATGAATAATTTCGCCGCAGCCGCTGCGTCTGGGCGCCCAAACACCGGTGCAGAGACGTAAGCGCGTCCCGCAGCGTTGTGCGAATCGCGCAATCTCCGGCCCATTTTTTCGCTGATCGTTGCCATCGATACGTGCACGCCGTCGCTCGGCATGGCATTGATGAAATCCACCTCACCGAATACCACATCTTCTATTGCGCGATCGTCCGCAAGCATGCTGATCACGAGCTCGTTGTCGCAAGCGGCCCCGATCGAGTCGATCACCTCAGCGCCGTCGGAGGCTAATTCTTCGGCTCGTGCGCGGGTCCGGTTGTAGACTTGCACTGTGTGTCCCGCAGCCAATAAATTGCGCACCATGCCGAGCGCCATCCGGCCGATCCCAATAAATCCAATATTCATAAATGTCCTTTTTGTTCTGCTTTCGTGACTCCAGCTAGCTAAATCGCACGCGCGGCTTTCTCGGCCTCGTAAAATACTGCTTCGATAGCGCGTGGCGCAACGACGTCACCAATTTTGATAACAGTCTTATCGCTCGCCCGCAAACTTTCCAGCAAAGCGTCCTTTGGACTTTTTGTCATCGCGAAAACGATCGTATCTAGGTTGGAGCGTAGCACTGGTTCACCGCCCCAAATGTCGTACACGAGCGCCGTATGATCCTCGATACGCTCGATGAAATATTGAGACGTGATGACTACACCTGCGGTTTTCAACCGCGGCATGACATGCGGTAGGTCTAGAGTTCGTTGAGTTTCTGCGCCCACGAACGGTCGTGGAGTGAGTATCTCAACCTTAACATCGGCCGAACTCAGTAATTCGGCGAGGCCCAGCGGATGGTATTCACCGGTTTCATCAACTATGAGCACGTTTTTGCCGAGCGATTTCGGATTGACGATCGCTCGTTCAATTGCGCTACCCATATCGATGACGAAGTCCACCTCAGCTCCAGGAATGCCGTCGCGCTCTGGCCGATAAGGACTATAGCCGCTGCGGTCCCAGCTTGATCCCGTGGCGCACACGATCACGTCGCCAGGAATATTCAGATCGACAATCTCTTTGTTGCAGATAGTTTCGACCCCAAGTTTTGCGAGCGGTCCGGTTAGATTCGAAATCGCCTCCTGCCAAGCAGCGCGAGTTGGCAGCGCCGCGAGTTCTAGCAAACGTCCGCCCGGTTGGTTGGCCGCCTCGAAAATTTGTACGCGGTGTCCGCGGCGCGCGGCGGTGAGGGCAAAACGAAGGCCGGCTGGTCCTGCGCCAATGACGCTAACCTCGCGGACGCCGCTGCCCCTTACACTCTCTAGAGTCCCATCGCCCCATTGCGTTTCGCGGCCCATCGCCGGGTTTTGGAAGCAAGTGACTTCACGATTCGCAATCAAGCGCGAGACGCAAACGTTGGCGCCGATGCAGCGCGTTACTTCTTGTTCACGGCCTTGCAAACTCTTCTCAACGACGAACGGATCGGCCATATGCGCGCGAGTCATAGCGACCATGTCGGCGCTGCCTGCTGCCAACACGGCTTCGGCCTTATCCAAGTCGAGGAAGCGGCCTACCACGAATATTTTTGCCCGATCGCCAGCCACAGCTTTGGCGCGCGCAGCGCTATCGGCTAGAAAACCCTCGGCGACGGTGCCCATCGGTGCGACGGCCACGTGCAAGGCATGGTAGCCGCCGCCAGAAATATCGAAGAAGTCGAATAGTCCCGATCTGGAAAATACTTCGATTTGTTCTTCGGATTGCTCCGGCGTGATGCCGGCTGGGCCCAGGAACTCATCGAATGAAAGCCGCAACCCAACGGACAACTTGGGTCCGACGGCGGCGCGTACCGCCTCACCAATCTCAAGCACAATGCGACAGCGATTCTCAAGCGGTCCGCCATAAGCGTCGCTGCGCTTGTTAAACGCGGGACTTAAAAACTCACCCAATAATTGACTGTGCGCAGCATGGATTTCGATCCCATCGAGTCCGGCACGTTGAACGTTGAGCGCTGAGCGTGCGAAGTACTGCGCCAATTCCTTAATGTCTGCTGCATCCATGGCAACTGGCATTTCTTCGCTTATGGCTGATGGAATTCGCGAAGCAGCCCATAAGGGTCGCCAGTCGTCCATGTATTGGGTGCCGCTACCTTGGGCACCCGCACAAAAGAGTTGCACAAATTGCTTGCAGTCGTAGGCGTGAACGGCATCACCCAGTTGTTCAAACCAAGGAATAGCTTTCTCGTCCCACGCACTACACCCAACCGTATAGTTACGCCCCGCCGGGTGCGCAGCTTGCTGCTCCAATATCAATAATGCGGCGCCGCCTTTCGCGCGTTCTGCGTAGTACGCGATGTGCCGTTCGGACAATGTCTCGTCGCGGCCGTACAGCTGCGTATGACCTGTCACCATAATGCGATGGCGCACAGTTGTGGGGCCAATGGACAGTGGTTTCAGAAGATGCGAATAGCGCGCGGTGTCGACCATCGGAGTTCACAATTAGAAAGAAAAATTGAGCGCAGATATTGACACATTAAACGCTAGGGTTCATCGACGTCTTGCGCTATCGTTGACCATAGACTCGAACAAAACCAACACACTAACTGGGGAGAACCGATGGTGAATAGATTTCAAATGGGCATCGCCTTGTGGCTCGCAATTAACATGTCCGGCGCCTTTGCTGAAGATTGGTATCCGTCTCAGTTTGGCGCGGACGATACACTTGGCGCGATCAATCATCTAAGCCCGGCGCTCGTGCTCGAAGCAGCGAAACTCATTAAGACAGGTAAAACTTACCCCTTAGGCGTCGAAACCGGGTCGAAGTCGCCAGCCTATGCGCCGCGTACTTACTCTATGACGGTGCTGCAACTTTCTGACGGGACCGGCACCCCGTACGGCAGTAATAAGGCAACTGGCAACGACGATCTCATGGTGACGTGGATGGGAATTGGCAGTCAAATCGACGGCCTTGGCCATCTGGGCATCGACCACGTTTATTACAACGGCAACAAGGCGCAAGATTTCGTCAAGAATACGGGCCTGACGAAAATGTCGATCGACACGCTTCCGCCGATTGTCGCGCGCGGCGTTTTGCTCGACATGGCACGTCATCTCGGCAAACCGATACTTGATGCTGGCACCGCGTTCAATCAAGCGGAGATAGAAGCCGCAGCACAAGGCCAAGGGGTTACCTTGAAAAAAGGAGACGTCGTTCTATTCCATACGGGCTGGTTAAATATCGCCGATCAAGATCCGGTGAGGTTTATGGCTGGTGAACCGGGGATAGGTGTTGGCGGTGCGGCCTATCTCGCGAAGCTCGGTGCAGTGGCTGTCGGCTCGGATACCTGGGCGCTGGAGGTAATGCCGTCCGAGGTAGAAGGGGAATTCGTTCCCGTTCACCAAGAGTTACTCACGAAGAACGGCGTTTATATTTTAGAGAACATGGATACCCGCGCGCTCGCAAAAGATGAGGCATGGGAGTTCCTATTCGTCCTCGGTCAACCGCGTTTCGTTGGCGCGGTACAAGCGGTAATCAATCCCGTCGCGATCCGTTAATCCTAGCGACTTTGCATACGGCTCGATAAACAAAGGAGACAGCAATGAAAATTCGTATCGAATATTGCATGCAATGAAACTACGAACCGAAAGCCCTCCGTGCGAGGGATAAGCTAGAGTCCTTAGGCGTTCAAGACATCGAACTCGTAGCCGGTTCGGGTGGCGTCTTCGAAATAGAAGTCGACGGCGCGTTGCGTTACTCGAAGAAATCGCTTGGTCGTTTTCCAAGCAACGATGAGCTTAGCGGATTGATCGCGAACTAAGCAGTGCTCGACCGCATGCTCCATGCGGTATTGCGTTGCGGGGGCGCTCGGCGCGGTAGCAACCAGCTACGGAATTAGTTTGCAGGTAGTCGAACGGCCGTCCGAAACTATTTAAATTGACTGCGGATAGCGGCTAACAACAGCGACAATTCGCAAGATCCTCAACGTTGAACTGGAGAATCTCGTCCGTAACGCGACGTTTAATTAATTAGTTAAGGGGCCTTAAGTCTATGCCTACCGAAAACGGCGATCCGACAGAGCCCTACGAGCATAAAGCGCGAGTCGTTGATCCTAGCCCCTAGGAAGTTTTTCGTATCGGCGACGGTAAGATCAGTGGTTACGTCTCGCTGTTCCTCGGGCGCTTGGGCGTCCTTGCTGTTTTGTGTTTCCAATATCCTAGTGTGTTGACGACGCAAGAATTGAGAGCAGCCTACGATGCTGATTTTCTATTGCTTGTTCTGAAATACGGCATGTTCACGTCTGTCGCTTTTGGCTTGCTGACGTTCTGCCTCGGCAAGCAGCGCAGACGCGGCGCAATTGGCGTATTGCTAACCGCATTGGCATTCGGGCTAGGCGGCTATAGCGTCGAGACGGGACCTGTGGAACCAAGCGAATGGTCGTTTGGCCTCGACTGGTTGATTCTTGCATTCCTGATATCGGCGATGCTGTTAATCTTGCTGGAAAAAGTGTTTCCGAAATATCGAGACCAGGTTATTCTAAGGCCGGAGTGGCGACTCGATCTGTTCTATTTCTGCATTAACCACCTACTCATTACCGTTTTATTGTTGGCGGGTAATTATTTCGTGACAACCGGTTTTTCTTGAGAGGTGAACGACACTTTCAGACTTGGTTGCAATCGTTGCCGATTCTAGCGCCAGTAGTGATTCTGATTTTCTGCGCCGATTTTGTACTCTACTGGTCGCACCGCACGTTTCATGAATCTAAGTATTTGTCGCGATCCCCTGCCGTACACCATTCGGTCGAATCCATGGATTGGATGGCCGGATCGCGCAATCATGTGGTGCAAACGTTCACCGATCGATGTTTAGCGATGGTGCCCTTTTATCTGCTCGGTGCGGATAAGCATGCACTTGATATGTACGTATCCTTTGCGGCGTTTCAAGCCGTCTACGTACACGCGAACATCGGTATTCCCTTAGGTCCGTTGAAATACTTGCTCGCCACTCCGCAATATCACCACTGCCATCATAGTTCTGAGAAGCCCGCAATTGATACGAACTACGCGGTGCATATGCCGCTGTTCGACATCTTGTTTAAGACCTATCACATGCCAGGTGGGCATAGGCCTGCAGAATACGGCACGGTTGAAAAATTACCGAGAACTTATCTCAGCCAATTCTTCTATCCGTTTAAGGGCTAACCGCGCGGCGGATCGAAACGTGATCGCTGTGCTGTCTGGGGAATTCGGAAACCGTCAGCACGATTTCTGATTCAGATGGTCGCGCAATGTGGTGCCGCTATATTCCTTCCGATGGACTCCACGTTTTTGCAGGATAGGAACGACGTGGTCGACAAACTCGAGAAAATTATCCGGCATTGTGGTCGGCGTGATGTTGAATCCGTCACCACCGGTATCTTCTAGAATAGATTCCATCTGGTCCGCAAGTTGTTCGGGTGTGCCGACGATTTGTGGGCAGCCGATCGTTGCGCCATAAATTTTACCGACTTCGCGCAAAATGAGTTTCTCGCGACCGAGATCGCCAGAGCGATACATTTTAGTGAACATTTCGAACAGGCCCTTGATGCCCTCGACCTCGGTGTCTTCGATAGGGCTCGTCGAGATCGTATCGAGACAGGTCGTGATTCGAGTGTCCGGAGAGCAGGGCGAGTCCACCTTCATATGGAACGCAATCATTGAATTCTTGCAGCTTGCGCCGGGCTTCTACCTCGGTCTCACCGATGATGGTCTGAATTCCCCAAATGTATTTCAGGCTACGGGGGGCTTTGCCCAAACGCTTAAGCCTTTCACGCATATCGTCGGAGTAGGCCTTCAACGCCCGGGTTGTCAGTTGTACACCAAATGCCGCTTCCGCATGTTTCGCACAAAAATCGCGCCCAGCACTTGAAGACCCGGCTTGAAACAACACGGGGTGTCCTTGCGGAGACGGTTCAACAGAGGAAAACCCCGGACAAGAGAACCATTTTCCTTTGTGGTTGATCGGGTGAACTTTGCTCGGATCCACGAACACGCCGGAGACTTTATCCGCAACTACCGCGTCGGGTTCCCAGCTATTCCATAACTTATGGTAAACCTCCATGTATTCTTCGGCGCGTTCATAACGGAGATCCGGCGGAATTATTTTATTCAAGCCCATATTCTTCGCTTCACCGACATGGAATGACGTCACAATGTTCCAACCGATCCGACCGCGCGTGAGGTGATCTAAAGTGCTTAACTTACGCACAGCCATGTACGGCGGGTAGTAGGTCGCAGACAATGTGACTGCGAATCCAATTCGTTTAGTCACGGCCGCCATCATCGGTACGACTAAGGTCGGATCATGAATCGGAAATTGAACCGCGTGTGTGAGCGATTCGTCAACTCGATCTCGATAGTTGCCGTACGCCGCTAATTGATCGGCAAAAAAAATAGCGTCGAACTTCCCGCGTTCCAAGGTGAGGGCCATGTCTTGCCAAATATCGGGCTCGGCGAAAGACCCGGCAATCTTATTATCTGGGTGGGTCCACGAACCGACGGAGTGATTCATAGGGCTGTGAATCACGAAGCCGTTTAAGTGCATCATTTTTTTCACAATAGGTTTCCCCCTGTGACGACCCATGATGATTCATAAGGTCCGCTGCACTGTAACGCCGGAAAGATATTGGTGCTATTCGATTATTCGTCGCCTCACAAGAGAGATAAATCTTAGGGCCTGATCTTTCGTCATTTCTGATGAAAGGTCCGGTCCTCGCAAAACACTCGCTAATCGGCGGCGGCTAATGCAGCGCGAAGTTTATATTTTAAGATCTTGCCACCGACCGTCGTCGGGAATTCATCCACCACAACAATCCGCTTTGGTGTCTCGAATCCTGCTAATCGTTCTCGTGAGAACGCGATGATCGCAGCTTCGTCGACCGTAGCGCCTGGGGCCGGGATCACGCACGCGGTTACTGCTTCGCCCCAGCGATCATCTGGCATACCAATGACGGCTGCTCGCATCACGGCAGGATGTTGTTGCAGGACTGCTTCCACCCGAATACTGGAAACGTTCTCGCCGCCTGATTTAACGATATCTTTGTATCGATCGACCATGAGTCGGATCTCATCGTCGTGATA
>JBLFWX010000088.1:0-22147 GCA_047611805.1 Gammaproteobacteria bacterium | reverse complement strand
CCGACGAAAACAGGATCCGAGGTTGCCCCCTCCGTTACTGGGGTTGGGTAGGCCCCATCCTTAAGCCCGTCTAGGACTGTAATTCCAGGCGCACGTTTCAGTAATTTTCGAACTTCTGCGGCGCTGATCTTGACCCGTGTTTCTATGTGAACTGCCTCCGAGTGTCCGTAGAAAACCGGCACTCGGACACAAGTCGGGTTCACTTGAATGTCATCATTGACCAGAATTTTCCGGGTTTCCCAAACGATCTTCATCTCTTCTTTGGTGTACCCGTTCTCCTGAAAGGAATCGATGTGCGGGATGCAGTTAAAAGCGATTTGTTTCGGATAAACATGGGTCTCGATGGGTTTTGCGTTCAGCAAATTTGCCGTTTGAGTCGCTAACTCTGCGATCGCTTTCCGACCAGAACCCGAGACAGCTTGATAGGTCGCCACGTTAATCCGCTCGATGCCAGCGGCGTCGTGTATCGGCTTGAGCGCTACCAACATCTGAATCGTCGAACAATTCGGGTTGGCGATAATGTTCCGATTTTTATAGTCCTTAATTGCTTCTGGATTCACTTCTGGAATCACTAACGGGATATCGTCCTCGTAACGAAAATGCGACGTGTTGTCGATTACGATGCAGCCGGCGGCCGCGGCGATCGGCGCATGGATGGCCGAGACACTAGCGCCCGGTGAGAACAAAGCGATATGCGTATCCGAAAAATCGAAGTCTTCCAAATCCTTTACGACTAACTGCTTGTTCCCATACGACACCCGCGACCCGGCCGAGCGCTGGCTGGCTAGCGCCACCACATTGTCAGCCGGGAACTTCCGCTCTGCCAGGATATCGAGCATGGTCTCGCCAACTGCGCCGGTCGCGCCAACAACCGCAACATTAAATTTCTTAGTCATTAGAATTCCAGTTTATGCATTTAGCGCCGCAACGATCTTAGCGGCCATTTCAGATGTCCCGACTTGGGTCATCCCGTCACTCATTATGTCGCCCGTGCGATAACCGTGATCAAGTACAGTGGCCACGGCATTGTCAACGCGATCAGCTTGCTCTGGTTCGTTTAGCGAATAACGCAACATCATTGCCAATGACAAAATCGTTGCTAACGGATTCGCGAGATTTTGTCCCGCGATGTCTGGTGCAGACCCATGTACGGGTTCAAACATTCCTTTCCCGTCAATATCAAGAGACGCCGACGGCAACATCCCGATTGAACCGGTTAGCATCGAGGCTAGATCCGACAAAATATCACCGAACAAGTTCGTTGTAACAATCACGTCAAATTGTTTCGGCGCACGCACGAGCTGCATCGCCGCGTTATCGACATACATATGTGATAACTCAATCGCCGGGAATTCACTGCCCATTTCCGTCACGACGTCACGCCATAATTCCGTTGCTTCCAACACATTCGCCTTATCCACCGAACACAACCGGCCTGCCCGTTTACCTGCAATTTCAAACCCAAGACGAGCAATTCGAGATATCTCGTGTTCTGCATAGACGAGCGTGTTGCGTCCGATTCGCTCACCGTTTTCGCCGGTTTCTATTCCGCGCGGCTCGCCGAAATAAATTCCGCCGGTGAGTTCCCGAATAATCATAATATCGAGGCCAGCGACGATTTCTGGCCTTAATGTCGATGCTGCGGCTAACGGCTCGAAAAGAACCGCCGGGCGCAGGTTACAAAACAAACGGAGCTCGGAGCGCAGCCTCAACAGGCCGCGCTCGGGCCGCAATGCGCGCTCAATTCTTTCCCATTTTGGACCGCCAACGGCTCCCAATAAGATTGCATCTGCATGGCGCGCCATGTCCAAGATGGAATCAGGCAACGGTGTGCCACTGTCGTCAATTGCCACGCCACCCATTAAACCGTGCTCGAGTTCCATGCTTAAGCCAAAACGCTCTGTTAAGGCCGAAATGACCGACTCCGCGGCGCGCATGATTTCGGGACCAATACCGTCTCCGGGGAGAACCAATACTTTGTGCGTCATGAGGTTAATCTTCAACGGTTCGAAAGGGCGCGTAGGATACCGTAATCGATTGGCACACAACACCAAGTTCGGGTGCTTTATACTGCGCAGTCGAAGTTTTTAATGAAACGCAATGAATCCTGGACTAGCACTACTCGAGCCCTACCCGTTTGAACGCCTGGCCGCGCTACGCGCCGACATCAAACCGCCCGCGCACCTCGAGCAAATCAACTTATCGATTGGCGAACCAAAGCACCGCACTCCGCAGTGCATTCGCGATGCGCTGATTGAGTCGCTCGACGGCACAGAAAAATACCCGGCGACGCGAGGGTCTGACGAACTGCGTGAGACGATCGGAACGTGGCTGCGGATGCGCTTCAAACTACCGTTCGCGTCGTTAGATCCGAACACTCAGTTGTTACCGGTAAACGGAACGCGCGAAGCACTCTTCTCCATTGCCCAGTGCTTAATCGACCGCGATGCAGCGAAACCGATCGTCGCGATGCCGAATCCGTTCTATCAAATATATGAAGGCGCCGCTTACCTGGCCGGCGCGATACCCTACTACATTACGTGTCCCGCTGAACGCGGATTTCTGCCAGCGCTCGAGGAAGTCCCGAAAGAAATTTGGGACGATTGCCAGCTCATCTACATCTGTACCCCTGGCAATCCGTCGGGCAGAGTGATGGATAGGCGCCAGATTGCCGAACTTATTGAACTCTCAGATCGGCATAACTTTACGATCGTGTCCGATGAGTGTTACTCGGAGCTTTACCTTGACGAAGCGACGCCGCCGGTTGGGTTGCTACAAGTCGCGCAAGAAATAGGGCGAACGGACTTTCGTCGTTGTCTCGTGATGCATAGTCTTTCGAAGCGTTCCAATGCGCCCGGTTTGAGATCCGGCTTCGTCGCAGGTGATGCACAACTGATTGACGCCTATTTGCGTTACCGAACCTATCATGGCTGCGCAATGCCAGTGCATGTCCAGGCGGCAAGCATCGCCGCTTGGCGTGATGAAGTGCATGTGCGCGAAAATCGCGATTTGTACCGAGCCAAATTTCAAGCTGTGATACCGATATTGTCGAAATATATGCAGATCCCTGAACCTGAAGCCGGTTTCTATCTTTGGCCGCAGCTCGAAATGGACGACGTTGAACTCTGCCGCGCGTTGATCGCGGAGCAAAACGTTATTACATTGCCGGGTCGTTACCTCGCGAGACCGGACCGTGGTGGAAACCCCGGACAAAATCGGCTCCGAATTGTGCTTAACGAGAAAATCGAACAATGCGTCGCTGGCGCCGAGCGGATCGCCACCTTGCTGAAAAGCCGATAATTAGCCGCTAAAAAAATCCAGAAGGAAAATCGATGGAAAGCCTCGAACAAACGATCAATGAAGCATTCGAACTTCGCGCAGACTTATCGCCGTCGAATGCCGCCCCCGAAATAATTGCGGCCGTTGACGAATGCTTGCGTCGTCTCGATAGCGGCTCATTGCGAGTCGCCGAAAAACATGGCAACCAATGGATCGTGAATGAGTGGGCGAAGAAAGCGGTTTTATTATCTTTCAGGCTCAACGACAACGAAGTAATGGATGGCGGTTACACCAATTACTATGACAAAGTTCCCAGTAAATTTCACGCTATGACAAATGATGAGTTCCGTAGCATCGGCGCTCGAGTGGTCCCTCCTGCAACCGTACGTCGCGGATGCTTTATAGGCGCTAACGTCGTGTTAATGCCAAGTTACGTCAATATAGGCGCGTATGTAGATTCCGGAACCATGGTCGACACGTGGGCGACTGTCGGTTCGTGCGCCCAAATTGGAAAAAACGTTCATCTGTCTGGCGGTGTCGGTATCGGTGGCGTCCTCGAACCACTGCAAGCAAACCCGACCATCATTGAAGATAACTGCTTTATTGGCGCGCGATCAGAAGTCGTAGAAGGCGTCATTGTCGGTGAGGGCTCTGTCGTGTCGATGGGCGTGTTTATCGGGCAGAGCACAAAAATTTATGATCGCGCCAACGGCACCATTAGCAGCGGATACGTGCCGCCCGGATCCGTCGTGGTTTCCGGTAGCTTACCGGCGGCCGATGGTAGCCACAGTCTTTATTGCGCGGTTATTGTCAAAAACGTAGATGCAAAAACCCGCGCTAAAGTCGGAATTAATGAGTTACTTCGGGATATCTAACAGGATCCGCCGATGCGGCGTTGCCCTCGCCAGCCATGTTAAGGATGAGGCCGGATTAGCGCGATGAATAACCCGCGCCGGGCTTGCTCGATCGGAGCCCGGCGTTACGTTAACGACCAATAACTTATATTGCTTTATGCCGCCTTGCCAGCGCTAGTAGCGCGGTCGGGATTCACAGCTTCGCGCACAGTCGCAGCAATTGATTCCGCTAGTTCATCAACCAGTTCGCGATCTTGGCCTTCGACCATTACCCGGATAAGCGGCTCAGTCCCCGATGGACGCAATAACACCCGACCAGTGCACCCCAGGCGACGCTCGGCGGCGGAAACGGCTTCCCTGATTTCGGCGATATTGCTGACGTCTTGACGTTCTGCCAAGCGAACATTGATAAGTCGTTGCGGGAATTTACTCATTCCCGATTTAAGAACACTCAGTGTGTTGCCGCTACGCACGACTGCCTCGAGCACTTGTAGGGCAGAGATAATGCCGTCACCGGTCGAGGTCAGGTCAAGACAAATAATGTGACCTGATGTCTCACCACCCAGCACCCAATTATTCGCCTGCAACATTTCGAGGATGTAGCGATCCCCAACGTTCACTCGCTTAAAGTCCAACCCGAGTGTTTGTACTGCCCGCTCGAACCCAAGATTACTCATGTGCGTGCCAACAACAGCGCCACGCATCAAACCGCGTTGATAACGCTGGCGAGCGATGATGAACGTGATTTCATCGCCATCGACCACAGCGCCATCGCCGTCGACCATGATCAACCGGTCGCCGTCACCGTCGAGCGCAATTCCAAGATCGGCGCCTTCGGCGACAACAGCACCCTGCAACGCCTCCGGAGCAGTGGCCCCAAATCCTTCGTTAATATTAAAACCGTCCGGATGATTACCGAGCGGGATCACGTCCGCGCCGAGTTCGGACATGACGGCTGGCGCAATGTGGTACGTCGCACCATGTGCGCAATCAACAACAATCTTCAACCCGCTAAGATTGAGATCGCTGGAAAACGTACTTTTACAAAATTCGATATAGCGACCCGCTGCATCAGTTATCCGATGCGCCTTGCCAAGTTCGCGTGAGGTCACCGACTGCATCGGCATTTCAAGTTCTTTTTCGATTTCCAGCTCAACTTCATCGGGGAGTTTAGAACCTTTACCGCAAAAGAATTTTATTCCGTTATCTTCAAAGCCGTTATGCGATGCACTGATCACGATCCCAGCATTCGCATTAAAGGTGCGGGTCAAATAAGCGATACCCGGGGTCGGCATGGGACCGAGAAGATGACTATCGACGCCGGCCGCCGCAAGTCCGGCTTCGAGCGCAGATTCGAACATGTAACCTGAAACGCGTGTGTCTTTTCCAATCAGTACTTTGCGACGTGTTCCGCCGCCTCGCGTGAAAACTCGACCCGCAGCCCAACCCAATTTCATCACGAAATCTGGCGTAATGGGTGCCTGACCTACTGTTCCTCGGATCCCATCAGTACCAAAATATTTACGCGTCGACTGTGACATAGCGTCTCTAAAAATTTATCCAGTAATCGAATTCATAAAGTAGACCATCGATACGACAGGTGCTGAGACCGAAGTCGATCGTTAACAGTATTTTACGAACAATTTACCTTATCCCAGCTGAGTCGACTTATTGTTTACTAATTAGTGTGAGCTTGCGGGTCCACCAATCGTACCATCTGATTTGGTACCATCTGATTTGGTGTCATCAGATTTGGTGTCATCAACGTTGTCCGAAGCGGGTAACGGCGGCCCCCCGCTATCGTCGTCTTGCCAATCGCTTGGCTCGCGCGCCGGCCGACCAGCCATAATGTCGCCGATTTGGTCGCTATCGATGGTTTCAAATTTAATTAACGCAGCAGCCATGATATGTAATTTTTCGAGATCGTTTTCAAGAATCGATTTAGCGCGATCGTAATTACGGTTCACAATAAGTCGAACTTCCTCGTCAATCGTGTGCGCAGTCTCATCAGAGACCGATTTGTGTTGCGTGACCGAGTGTCCAAGGAATACTTCACCCTCGTCTTCGCTGTAACTCATCGGCCCGAGTTTGTCAGACAGGCCCCATTTCGTGACCATGTTGCGCGCAATTTCGGTCGCCCTTTCAATATCGTTAGAGGCACCCGTGGTGACTGACTCTTGGCCAAAAATTAGCTCTTCTGCGATGCGCCCGCCGAATAAACTCGACACTTGGCTCTCCAACCGTTCACGGCTGTAACTTAAGCGATCTTCTTCGGGAAGAAACATCGTCACACCTAGCGCACGGCCGCGCGGAATAATTGACACTTTGTAGACCGGATCGTGCGACGGGACGGTGCGGCCAACAATCGCGTGCCCGGCCTCATGATACGCCGTGAGTTTCTTCTCACTTTCGCTCATCACCATGGAGCGTCGTTCTGTGCCCATCATGATCTTGTCTTTGGCCTTCTCGAACTCTTCCATATCGACCATGCGCTTGTCGCCGCGCGCTGCGAATAAAGCGGCCTCATTTACCAGGTTCGCGAGATCGGCGCCGGAAAATCCTGGCGTACCGCGTGCTAATAAGCTTGGTTTGACGTTGTCACCGATTGGCACTTTACGCATGTGCACTTTCAATATTTGTTCGCGCCCGCGAATGTCAGGTAATGGAACGACGACCTGGCGGTCGAAGCGCCCGGGTCGGAGCAGTGCTGGATCGAGTACATCGGGCCTATTTGTTGCCGCGATAACGATGACGCCTTCGTTACCGTCAAACCCATCCATCTCAACGAGCAACTGGTTTAAGGTTTGTTCGCGTTCGTCGTGACCGCCGCCAACACCTGCGCCGCGATGGCGTCCTACGGCGTCAATTTCGTCAATGAAAATAATGCACGGAGCATGTTTCTTCGCTTGCTCAAACATATCTCGAACACGCGACGCGCCAACACCGACGAACATTTCGACGAAATCCGAACCCGAAATGGTGAAGAAGGGAACTTTCGCTTCGCCCGCAATCGCCCGCGCGAGCAAGGTTTTACCAGTGCCTGGCGAACCCACCATCAACACGCCACGTGGGATCTTACCGCCGAGTTTTTGAAATTTGCCTGGATCGCTTAAGAAATCGACCAGCTCTTTAACCTCCTCCTTCGCCTCCTCAACACCCGCGACGTCGTTGAAGGTCACGCGGATTTGATCTTCGCCGAGCATACGGGCGCGGCTCTTGCCAAACGACATCGCACCACGGCCATTACCGCCACCTTGCATCTGGCGCATCAGGTAAATCCAAACGCCGATCAACAATAAGAACGGGAACCAGGAAATAAAGATTTGCATCAAGATGCCCTGGCGATCCGGCGGCTGCGCTTCGATTCGTACGTTGTTCTCGAGCAACATGCCAATCATCGCACTGTTGTTAGACTCGGGACTGTAGGAATACAACCTCGCACCGTCTAACGTTTCCACTTCAATGATTGGGCCGTCCAGCACCACTTTGGCGACTCGTCCGGATTTCACCTCTTTAACAAAATCGGAGTACTCGAGTTCTTGGGAGGTAGCATGCTTGGGAGTAAAATTTTGAAATACAAGCATTAAGACGAGGGCAATTACTACCCACAGGACCATATTTCGCGCCATATCGTTCACTTGCTCCGCTTCATCGCGTTATCGAAAATGCTCATATTATCAATCGACTATATCTTAAAACCTTTTGCCACAACATAAAATTCTCGAGACCCTTGGCGTGACGACGCGGGTTTTCGTCGGACTATCGACGTAAATATTTTTTTCAAGCCGCCTATGTAATCGTCCGTTCCCGGGAACTGAAATAACTTAATCACCATCGCGCCGCCCGGAACTAATAACTGCATCGAAATGTCGCGAACAAATTCTGCCAGCTCAAGAAAATTGGCCTCGTCGACATCGCGTATACCTGTAATGTTGGGGGCTATATCTGATATTACAAGGCCAATGGGTACTGCGCCGAAGTGTGTGGTGATTTTGTGGAGTGTTTCTGCTTCTCGGCAATCTCCTTCTATGAACTCGGCACCCGATATTGGTTCCATCGGCAAAATATCCACCGCGACGACTTTACCTTTGGGTCCGACGGCGGCCACGGCGACTTGGGTCCATCCTCCAGGGCTTGCGCCCAAGTCGAGCACGGTGGCGCCTTTGGTAATTAATCGGTCTCGGGCGAGGATTTCTTTAAGTTTGAAGGCAGCGCGGGATCGGTATCCGGCTTGGTCACGTTGTTTGACGTAGGGATCGGTCGCTTGCCGACGCAGCCAGTTCTTCGTCGTCGATCGCCGCGTGGCCATTACAGCGGCGAATGGACGTCATATGTACTGAACATCGAGGATTTCGTACTCAATTTCACCGCCGGGCGCCTGCACACTCACGTCGTCGCCAGCGCGTTTGCCGATTAAGGCACGCGCGACAGGTGAGCCCACCGAGACCATCCCGACTTTGATATCCGCTTCGTCCTCCCCGACAATTTTATACGTCACTTCCTGTTCGTTCGCGAGGTTCAACAACGCAACCGTTGCGCCAAAAATAACTTTCCCGCCCGCATCGATCTTAGTGACGTCGATAATTTCCGCATTCGACAACTTGCCGTCGATATCCAAGACTCGACCTTCAGCGAAACTTTGCTGCTCACGCGCGGCGTGATACTCCGCATTTTCCTTCAGATCCCCGTGGGCGCGGGCCTCAGCGATTGCAGCGGTGATCCGTGGCCGGTCAACCGTTTTTAATCGATGCAATTCTTCGCGTAGACGTTCTGCACCTTTTAAGGTCATAGGTGATTTATTCATCGGCATACTCCTCATGAAGATCTTGTAAGCGGCGCACGGTGCCCTCACCGATCCGCGAGATGGCCATCACGGCCGCGGTCGCGCCCGCGACGGTGGTGGTGTAAGCGACACGATGTTGCAATGCCCGGCGGCGTATTTCAAATGAATCCGCAATGGCCTGTTCGTCTTCAGTGGTATTGACGATCAAACTGATTTCGTCGTTTTTGATCATGTCGACAATATGCGGCTGCCCTTGCTGGAACTTATTCACTGTTCGGCATTCAATCCCAGCTGCGTTCAGTGCCGCTGCCGTACCACGAGTTGCGACGACTTCGAAACCGCTGGCAATTAGCTCACGAGCTAACGGCACCATTGCGGCTTTGTCTTCGTCGCGCACACTAATGAAAGCAACGCCCTCGGTCGGTAACGGCATACTCGCCGCCTCCTGGGATTTGCCGAACGCTTCGCCAAATGTCGCGCCAATGCCCATCACTTCACCGGTTGATTTCATTTCCGGGCCAAGTAAGGTGTCCACGCCAGGGAACTTCACGAATGGGAACACGGCTTCCTTAACACAGTGGTAACTCGGCACTCGTTCTTTGCGCAAACCTAGGTCGGCGAGCTTGTCTCCGATCATGCATCGGGCCGCGATCTTCGCGAGCGGGATACCTATTGCCTTGGAGACAAAGGGCACCGTCCGCGACGCGCGCGGGTTCACTTCAATAACGAAAATGTCGTCGCCTTGGATTGCGAATTGCGTATTCATTAGACCCACCACCTTAAGTCCTCTAGCCATATCGACGACTTGCTCGCGTATGCGATCCTGGATAGCGGCGGATAAGGTGTGCGGAGGTAGGGCGCAAGCAGAGTCACCGGAATGGACACCCGCTTGTTCGATGTGTTCCATCACACCACCAATGATTACTTCGTGGCCATCTGACACCGCGTCCACGTCTACCTCGATCGCGCTTTCTAAAAAGCGATCTAACAAAACCGGCGATTCATTTGAAACGGCCACGGCTTCGCGCATGTAGCGATCGAGCGCCGCGTCGCTATAAACAATTTCCATGGCTCGGCCGCCGAGAACATAGGAGGGACGCACGACCAAGGGATATCCGATTTCATTCGCCGCGGCGCGCGCTTGATCGGCCGAACGGACCGTACGGTTCGGTGGTTGGCGTAGTCCGATGCCTTGCAAAAATTGCTGAAAGCGTTCGCGATCTTCTGCAAGATCGATCGAGTCAGGAGTCGTCCCAATAATGGGCACACCCGCATTCTCCAAATCGCGCGCGAGTTTCAACGGTGTTTGACCACCAAACTGAACGATTACCCCGATCGGCTTTTCGAGATCAACAATTTCAAGCACGTCTTCGAGCGTTAGGGGCTCGAAATAGAGTCGATCCGATGTATCGTAATCTGTTGATACCGTTTCCGGATTACAGTTAATCATGATCGATTCATAACCGGCTTCACGCATCGCCATAGACGCGTGCACGCAGCAATAATCGAATTCTATTCCCTGGCCAATACGATTGGGTCCGCCACCGAGAACAATAATTTTCTCGCGCGAGGTCGGATTCGCTTCGCATTCTTCCTCATACGTCGAGTACATGTAAGCGGTCGCCGAATCGAATTCCGCGGCACAAGAATCGACCCGTTTATAGACTGGACGAACGCCGTGCTCGATCCGTAATTCCCGCACAGCATGTTCCGGCAGTTCGACAAGATCCGCTATTCGGGCGTCGGAAAATCCTTTGCGCTTTAAGAATCGTAAGTGATCTCCGGTCAGGGCGCCCGCACCGCAATCGATAAGTCTCTGTTCAACAGCCACAAGATCCTCGATCTGGGCGAGAAACCAGGGATCTATTTTTGTCTGCGATTGGATGTCATCGAACGTCAGTCCTTGGCGAAACGCCTGTGCGACGTACCAAATCCTTTCGGCACCTGCCACACTTAATTCGCGACGCAAAACAGCGTCGTTCGGTATGTCGATATTGTCTAGACCGGTTTTGCCTGTCTCCAAACCACGAAGTGCCTTTTGGAAAGACTCTTGAAAAGTCCGTCCGATGGCCATCACTTCACCAACAGACTTCATTTGCGTCGTTAATCGATCGTCGGCCTTTGGAAATTTCTCGAATGTAAAACGAGGAATTTTTGTCACGACATAGTCGATGCTGGGTTCGAACGATGCCGGTGTCGCGCCGCCGGTAATTTCATTAACGAGTTCGTCCAAGGTGTAGCCAACAGCCAATTTGGCGGCCACCTTAGCGATAGGAAAGCCTGTCGCTTTCGACGCAAGCGCCGACGATCGCGACACCCTTGGATTCATTTCGATGACGATTAAGGTGCCATCTTCAGGGTTCACCGCAAATTGAACGTTTGATCCGCCTGTATCGACACCGATTTCGCGCAATACCGCAATCGAGGCGTTGCGCATGACTTGATATTCTTTGTCCGTTAAGGTCTGCGCCGGCGCGACCGTTATCGAATCACCCGTATGGATCCCCATGGGATCCAGATTTTCGATCGAACAGACGATAATGCAGTTGTCTTTTCGATCGCGCACCACCTCCATTTCGAACTCTTTCCAACCCAGCACCGAGCGTTCGAGCAAAATTTCGGTTGTCGGTGATGCATCGAGGCCTCGCTGACAGATTTCATTAAACTCGGACCGATTAAACGCAACCCCACCGCCGCTACCCCCCATCGTAAACGACGGACGAATGATGATCGGGAAACCGATTATTTTCTGGGCCTGCTCAGCATCCAACATCGTATGAGCGACATAAGACTCAGGCGTCTTGAGTCCAATCTTGGTCATGGCAGTGCGGAACTTCGCTCTATCTTCCGCTTTATCGATTGCTTCGACGCTCGCCCCAATCAGTTCGACACCGAACTTTTCCAACACGCCGTGACGAGCTAGATCGAGCGCGCAATTCAGCGCCGTCTGTCCACCCATCGTCGGCAAGACCGCATCTGGGCGCTCTTTCTCGATAATCGCGGCGACGGTTTGCCAACGCACGGGCTCGATATACGTTGCATCAGCGATCTCCGGATCCGTCATGATCGTAGCCGGATTCGAATTCACTAAGATTATTCGGTAGCCTTCTTCGCGCAGTGCTTTGCAGGCTTGCGTTCCGGAGTAATCGAATTCGCACGCTTGGCCAATGACGATCGGTCCGGCGCCAAGAATCAGGATAGAACTTATGTCGTTACGTTTTGGCATTTAGGCGCGGTAAGCATCGATTGCGGATATGAATTGGTCGAATAACTCACCCATGTCGTGAGGTCCCGGACTCGCCTCCGGATGCCCTTGGAATCCGAAGGCTGGCGAATCCAAACATTCGATGCCTTGCAAAGAGCCGTCGAACAGCGAGCGATGGGTTGCACGAACGGAATCTGGGAGGCTTTTCTCGTCGACAGCGAAGCCGTGGTTTTGACTGGTAATGAACACCCTTCCTGACTTGAGATCTTGCACTGGGTGATTAGCGCCGTGATGCCCGAATTTCATTTTCTGGGTCTGGGCACCGCACGCGAGCGCTAATAGTTGATGTCCTAAACAGATGCCGAAGGTCGGGATTTTCGCGGCAATAATTTCCTTTATGGCCGTGACCGCGTAGTCGCAGGGTTCCGGGTCACCTGGCCCGTTTGATAAAAACACCCCATCCGGAGCCCGTGCCAACACGTCGGCCGCCGGGGTCTGCGCGGGAACAATTTCGAGCTCACAATCGCGATCGGCGAGCAAGCGGAGGATGTTCCGTTTAACACCGAAGTCGTAAGCCACAACCCGACGGCGGCCTGGTCTAGCTAATTGCGAATAACCATTTGCATCTAAGGCCCATGTGCCTTCGTTCCACGAATACGGCTTTTGAACGCTAACTTCCTTGGCCAAATCCGCGCCCATCAAACCTGCAAAAGCCCGGGCCTTTGCCGTCGCCGCTTCCGGACTAATATTCTCACCCGCCATGATGCATCCGTTTTGTGCGCCTTGGCTGCGAAGTAAGCGGGTTAAGCGACGCGTGTCAATGTCGGAAATTGCGACAACTTTATTGCTCTTCAAAAAATCGCTGAGACTGCCACTAGCCCGATAATTACTCGTCGTGATGGATGCATCCCGAATAATGAGTCCATCGGCATAAACGCGCTCGGACTCGCAATCCTGAGGATTTGTTCCGACATTGCCGATGTGCGGGTAGGTCAATGTGACTAGCTGCCGAGAATACGACGGATCAGTCAAGATCTCTTGGTAGCCGGTCATCGCGGTATTGAAAACCACTTCACCGACCGTAGAGCCAGGCGCACCGATGGAAAGACCGAAGAAGACGCTACCGTCGGCTAAGGCCAGAATCGCAGATTCAGACACAGTTATTGTTGCCTACATAAGGGACGGGACGAAAAAATTTTGCTCCCGTTAACGAAGCCCGCGCAATTGTACTTGAGCGTTGCGGTCCACGAAAGGCCGCGAGGCAATGTTTAGGCGAACAATTTCGATCCAGAACGCGACTCGGGAAAAACCACGTTAATGGGACGATCGGCTCAAATCAATAGCGCGAGATCCGGCGGATTCATTCTGTTGGTTTATGTTTCTAGATATTTCGACTGCGACTTCGAGCGCTCGCTTGCCGTCCTCGCCGGTCACTTCGGGCAACAAGCCATCTCGTACCGCCGCGACGAAGGACTTAATCTCGTCCATCAGCACATCATTGCCGGTCAATTTGTGTGTTTCAAAGGAGATCTCTTTGTGTTCATCCGCGTGACCGCGATCGTCGATCTCACCAATCAATAGCGTGTGATGGATATAGTCGACCGAGATATACGAATGAGCTTGGCGAATCGTCATCGCTCGAACTTGGTCTTGACTCACTCGACTCGCGGCAAGTTCGGCAACGCAACCGTCGGCAAACTCGAGACGCGCATGTGCAATATCGATATCTTTGGTGACCACCGCCCGGCCTGACGACGAGATTTTCAATAAATCGGAATCGACGAGACTTAACACGATGTCGATGTCGTGAATCATCAAATCTAGGACAACGTCAACTTCCGTGCCGCGCGCCTTATAGGCCGCAAATCGCTGCGCATCGATCGAGCGCGGACTGGTAACCTTCTCACGCAGAGCAATAACCGCAGGATTGAATCGTTCTAGATGGCCGACCTGAAATAAACACTGTTTTACAGCCGCCAGTTTAATTAACGACTCCGCTTGGGCCACAGTCTCAGTTACCGGCTTTTCAACCAACACATGCACACCTGCATCGAGGAACGCATGAGCGATTTCGAAATGCCGGTTGGGTGGGACGACGATTGAGACTAAATCTACGAGATGGGTGATGTCCCGATAATCCGCGTAGGCCCGGACCCCATACTTATCAGCAATTTCAACCCGGCGATCGTCGTTCGTCTCAACGACCGCGACGAGTTCAACGTCTTCTAGCGCCAAGTATTTTTGGGCGTGAAAATTGCCCAGATAGCCGACTCCGATAACAGCAGCGCGCAGTTTATTCATAGTCGCAGTCGAAAATCATCGAGATCTCGGTTGAAAGTTTTCGCCAAACTGCGGGATCAGATATTTTTTTATATTGGCGGCGAGTGTTCAATCCAAACGATAACAATGATTTAGTGTTGTGTATAGCGGCCGCATTAGCCACAACCAGGACGACTTAGGGCAACGAACGACAGTCTTCCGCGCCGGTCACGGTTGCCAATGCTTCGCAGGCGTCTACCGATATAGTCCAGTTAGCAATGCGTGTACTACTGCGTAATACCGCTCGAACAGTGTGGGCGTCGATAGTGGGAACATGTTCGGCAAGGAGTGCCACGATGCCCGCAATGTGGGCGCTCGCAAACGACGATCCGGAAACAAAATCGAAGGTGTTGTCCGGCATTGTGGTCAAGATCTCTTCACCGGGCGCGACAAATACTTTGCCGGCGCTGCGAGTGAAGTCCACAGCCCTTTGGCTGTCACTCGAAGTCACTGCGATCACTTCACCCATGGAGGCTGGAAACGAGAACTGTCGTTCGTCGATATCTGTCGCCGCAACGACGACGACCCCATCTTCAACCGCGCGAACAATTAGCCGCGAGACGAGCGGATCGTATTCGCCCTGAAGGCTCATATTGACGACTTTCATATCGTTTGAAATCGCCCAATCCAACGCACGAGCCAACGCAAAGCTACTACATTGGCCGCGACTCGTGCCCGGATCCGACTCCCAACAAGCGCGCAGCGCATACATCTTAGAATTTGGCGCAATGCCGACAATACCGCGTCCATTGTTTCCAGCGGCGCCAATAATGCCTGCCACAGCGGTTGCGTGAAATTCGACTATCTCGATCGTCTGATCGGCATCCACGAAATTTAATGTGCCCGCGATCCGGTCGCGCAGATCCGGGTTACTCCGATCAAGTCCCGTATCGATAATGGCTACCTTGACGTCTTTGCCCGTACTCAACGCGTGAGCTTCGTCGATGCGGGCGTTAATCAAGGAATGCTGCAAACCCGCATAAGGATCGGACTTCAATTCGCGCGCCGATCCCGCGACCGTAAAGAACTGCATCGTTTGGACGCTTTCAATGATGGGGTCAGCGTTGAGTCGCGATAATTTGGCCTCAATGTCAACCGAGGATTGCGCTTCCAGCACCACGCAATCGCGCGCCAAAGCGTTGATACGCCAGCTATCGAGGACGCGCAATTCATGTTTTTGCGCGAGCTGCATAGCGATATGATCGGTTTCACCCTCGGCCTCTGGCGATAGGACGACAAGTAATTGGACCTTAGAACTGGGTTGCGAATATCCAAGCGAGGATGGGAGCTCGGTGATCCCAGTTTGAATAGGTGCGAAGAGCGCTATTGCGACTAACGCAACAATAACTAGCGTGAATTTAGCCATTTGCGGCTAGCGGCGACCCACCCCTTGTGCGATTAGTATTTTCCGCCAATGCCGACAATCGGTTCAACAAACAATACCTGCTTTGAGTCGCGAAGCTTGGCCACGGCTGCTTGGAGATCTTCGGTATTGGTTACCGCTGGCATCGCAATTGTATAGGCGCCACGCGGCGTCGGCCCATCGATCAACTCGACGTGGGACGCAAGCAGGAGTTGTCGTAACTGGAGTTCCGTGACCCCTCTATCGAAAATGATACGCGCAGAGAATGTTCCCGTCTGGTTCATTTGAGTTGTGCGTGCACCTAACGTCATGTAGGCATTATCGGCACCCAAATTAGTAACTAATCCAGAATTCAAATTAATGATACCGGCGATCCCAGTGACAATGACAAGCACCGCTGCAGCCGCCCATGGAAACGTCCACGTGCGAGCATTACTTTCATCCAGACGCACATGCAGCCGATCTAACGCGGTCTCGCATTTCGGTTCCAAAGTCCGGGTCGATAAAGCCCGCCTCAATACCTCTAAGCTCACGACTTCGCGCCGGCAGACTAGGCAGGTTCCCAAATGCGTTTTGGCCTCGACGAATTCATCCGGACTTAAGGTTTCGTTCACAAACCAAGGCAGATTGGACCACACTCGATCATGGTCGCTCTCAAATGCGCATAATTCTTTATTTACATCGTTGTCCATAGGGATCATGCCTCGCGGCGTGCAAGCGTTTCTAAAATTCGGCGCAGTTGTGCGCGTGCATGAAACATTCGCGTTTTTACCGTGTTGACGGGACAACCAACGATCTCGGAAATTTCTGAATTCGAATAGCCAAAATGGTAAGTCATCTCGATGACGCTGCGATGAGCCGGACTCAATCGTTGCAACGCCTTGTCGAGAGCTTCTTCCGCCTGGAGCTTTGATATGTCGCTCTCCGCGCTAGCTGTCGCGGACAAGGTTTCCCAGTCCTCAGGGAGCTTATCGAGGCGCATACGCCCCTCTCTCTCTAGACGCTTTATGGCTTGCTTGTAAGCGATCCCAAAAATCCATGTGGAAACCCGCGATCGGCCGGCAAATGTCCCAGCTTTTGTCCACACAATGTACATCGTGTCATTGACGACTTCTTCCGATAAGCCACTGTGCGACACGAGCCGCGCCAGGAAATCCATCAGTCGTGGGTAATAATCTCGATACAGAGCGTCGAACGCATCACGGTCTTCGTTCGCCACCGCATCAAGGCGCAGCACTTCCAAGCGCTCGGCCTCGGCCTTCGCGTCGGCTTGTTTGGCTGTCAAGGGCTGGGCGGCTCGCTTCATTTGGTATCCATGTCCTGCTACCGGCTTAAGTTGGCATCAAGTCCCAATACAACGATGGGATTTCGTTATGCGTTATCTACTTAGTCCGATGTTAGCGTCGTTCGGTTCAAAACACTTGTAGCTAACTGTTATTTATTGTGTTTCCTATGGATAGATGGTGCTGCTAGCGCAAACTAAGGACGTCCTGCATATCGTACACACCGTTTGGACGGCCCACCAACCAGCTCGCCGCCCGTAGCGCTCCACTAGCGAACGTCATGCGGCTCGACGCTTTGTGCGTGATTTCGACCCGTTCACCGGCGCCAGCAAATAACACGGTGTGATCACCAACAATGTCGCCCCCGCGAATTGTTTCGAAGCCGATGGTCTTGCGATCACGGACTCCCGTGTGCCCTTGCCGTCCATAAACAGCGCAACTGGCAATATCGCGACCGAGCGCGCCCGCGATGACCTCGCCGAGCCGCACCGCCGTTCCTGACGGGGCATCGACTTTGTTCCGGTGGTGCGCTTCGATGATCTCAATATCAAAATCGTCACCGAGCGCTTGGGCCGCCAATTCGGCGAGCTTAAAACACAAATTCACCCCGACACTCATGTTAGGCGCAAACACGATCGGGATATCCGCACCGGCTTCGTCGATCGTTGCCCGCGCCGCGCCAATCCCAGTCGTTCCGATAACGATCCGTTTGCCGGCGGCCCGACAAGCAGCAACGTTATTCAATGTGGATTCTGGCAATGTGAAATCGATTAGCACGTCATAGCTAGCATCAAGGTCGAGAATGTTTGATTTAATTGGTATTCCGAGTTCGCCGACACCCGCGGCCAGACCAATATCGGTGCCAACAATAGGGGCATCCGGGTGGTCAAATCCATCACAGAGTTCAATCTCCGGATGTTCGTTGATCAGTTCCACCAACGTCCGACCCATGCGCCCGCCCGCGCCCGCTATTGCTACTTTCGTTTTGGTGGACATATTTGCTCCTCGTGCTCGCCCTTCAGAACGACGATTCTTAACCGGACTGAGACTAAGAAAACTTCATGTCCTCGAAAAACTTTTTAACGCCGTTTAGCCATGAATCCGCTTTAGGGCTATTGCTCTTGCCTTCGGCCAAGGTTTCACCGAACTCGCGCAGCGCTTCCCTTTGAGTTTTATTCAAATTAACCGGTGTTTCAACGACGACCCGACACAGCAAATCGCCGACGCTGCCGCCGCGCACGGGTCGCACACCTTTACCGCGCATCCGGAACATTTTGCCGGTTTGAGTTTCCGCCGGAATTTTCAAATTCACGCGGCCTTCGAGGGTCGGCACTTCTAATTCACCGCCGATCGCAGCCGTGACGAAGCCGATCGGGACTTCACAATAAAGATTGTTATCTTCCCGGGAAAAAATCGCATGCTCATTAACCACGACGTTGACATATAAATCACCCGGAGGACCTCCGCGTTGGCCCGCCTCACCTTCGCCTGAAAGACGGATCCGATCGCCGTTGTCCACACCTGGCGGCACCTTCACGGAAATCGTTTTGCTGCCACGCCCCTTACCCGTGCCACTGCACGAGCCACACGGATCTGTGACGACGGCACCTTGGCCGCGGCATTTTGGGCAAGTTTGTTGGACCGAGAAAAATCCCTGCTGCATCCTCACTTGACCCACACCGCCACAGGTCGTGCACGATTTCGGTGCCGCGCCGCTGCGCGAGCCGCTAGCACTGCAAGACTCGCAGTCGATGACGGTTGGTATGCGGATTTTTACTTCCGTTCCGCGCACAGCATCTTCCAACGACAGCGCTAGGTCGTAGCGCAAATCGCTACCGCGATAAGCCCGATTGCCACCGCCACGGGCGCCCCCTTGGCCAAAAATATCGCCAAAGACCGTATCGAAGATGTCACCGAACCCGGCGCCTTGGCCACCGCCTGCCGCTGAGGTGTCGACCCCGGCGTGCCCGAATTGGTCATAGGCGGAGCGCTTGCGTGAATCGCTCAGGACTTCAAAAGCTTCTTTGGCTTCTTTGAATTTCGCCTCAGATTCTAAGTCGCCTTCGTTGCGATCCGGGTGATGTTTCATTGCTAGGCGACGATAGGATTTTTTCATCTCCGCATCGTCGGCGTCTCGGCTAACCCCGAGAACTTCGTAATAGTCGCGCTTCGCCATAATCTATGGTTTTCAGTGGGCCAGTAAAAAGTTTAGCCCGAGTACGGCGGATCCGTACTCGGGCTCTTATGAGGAACGTAGTATAGGAGTAAGGCTTACTTATCGTCTTCCTTAACTTCTTCGAAGTCGGCATCTACTACGTCGTCATTATCTGCATTTGCCGTCTCGGGCTGCGCGCCGTCAGGCGTGCCGGCTTGACCATCGGCTTGGGCTTTCTCGTACGCTTTTTGCGCAATAGCGCCCGATAGCTCGCCAAGCGCTGCGGTTTTCGCCGTAATATCTTCGACGTCATCTAATTCCAGCGCTGCCTTCAACGCCTCGATTGCGGAGTCGATATTGCCACGCTCTTCTTCGGTGACTTGCTCGCTGAGTTCCTCGACGGACTTTTGCGTCGCATGGATCAGGCCGTCCGCTTGGTTGCGGGCGTTAACGAGCGCTTGGAAGTTCTTATCTTCCTCCGCGTGAGCTTCCGCATCTTTCACCATCGCATCAATCTCGTCGTCCGATAGACCGCTGGATGCCTTGATAATGATGGACTGCTCTTTGCCAGTCGCTTTGTCTTTGGCAGACACATTAAGGATGCCATTCGCATCGATATCAAACGTGACTTCAACTTGCGGTACGCCGCGCGGCGCCGGCGGAATATCCGCCAGGTCGAATCGACCCAAGGATTTATTCCCAGTCGCTTTCTCTCGCTCGCCTTGCAATACGTGCACCGTCACGGCCGTTTGGTTATCGTCGGCGGTCGAGAATACCTGGTTCGCTTTCGTCGGAATGGTGGTGTTCTTGTCGATGAGTTTCGTCATCACGCCGCCCAGCGTTTCGATACCCAACGATAGCGGTGTTACATCGAGCAACAAGACGTCTTTGACATCACCACCGAGCACGCCAGCCTGAATAGCAGCTCCTACCGCAACCGCTTCGTCTGGATTCACGTCACGACGTGGTTCTTTACCGAAGAACGCTTGAACCACTTCTTGCACCTTCGGCATGCGGGTTTGGCCACCGACTAAAATGACGTCATCAATTTCAGATGCATTTAAGCCAGCGTCCGCGAGCGCGATGCGGCACGGCTCCATTGTTCGGGTGATCAATTCTTCAACCAGCGATTCCAGTTTGGAACGCGAAATCTTCACATTGAGATGTTTTGGTCCCGCAGCATCGGCTGTAATGTACGGCAGATTCACATCGGTTTGCTGACTCGAGGACAGTTCGATCTTAGCTTTCTCGGCACCTTCTTTAAGGCGCTGCAGCGCAAGCGGATCGGTATGCAAGTCGATGCCCTGTTCTTTCTTAAATTCACCCGCCAAGTACTCAATCAGGCGCATATCGAAATCTTCGCCACCAAGGAAGGTGTCGCCGTTAGTGGAGAGCACTTCGAACTGGTGCTCGCCGTCGACTTCGGCGATTTCTATAATCGAGACGTCGAACGTGCCGCCGCCTAAATCGTATACCGCGATTTTCGCGTCGCCGCCGCGTTTGTCCATCCCATAGGCCAATGCAGCTGCGGTCGGCTCATTGATGATCCGCTTCACTTCCAACCCGGCAATCCGACCCGCGTCCTTCGTTGCCTGACGTTGCGAATCGTTGAAGTAAGCCGGCACCGTAATCACCGCCTCAGTAACCGCTTCGCCCAGATAGTCTTCGGCGGTCTTCTTCATCTTCATCAAGACACGGGCGGAAATCTCAGGGGGCGCCATTTTCTCGCCGTTGGCCTCCACCCACGCGTCGCCGTTGTCAGCTGCGACGATCTTGTAGGGCACCATGTCGCGATCACGCTTGACCACATCGTCATCGAATCGTCGACCGATTAAACGCTTTACCGCAAACAGGGTGTTCGCAGGGTTCGTCACCGCTTGACGCTTCGCAGACTGGCCAACTAAAACTTCGCCGTCGCTCGAGAATGCCACAATCGAAGGTGTCGTCCGAGCGCCCTCCGAATTCTCAATGACCCGAGGTTTCCCGCCTTCAAGGACCGCGACACATGAGTTTGTCGTACCGAGATCGATTCCAATTATTTTGCCCATCTCACGCCTCTCTTAACCTTCGTTTTGGTTCACGAACACATTTGTTCAATGATGTAGTTGATTGTCTAAATAGGGTTTGCAAACGGCCTTTTCAAGGGCACAAGCATCAATTTCGGCTATTCGTCGACCGCTTTCGCCACGATCACCATCGCCGGGCGAATTAATCGCTCGTTCAGTACGTAACCTTTTTGCATGCAGCTCAATACCGTGCCAGGTGCTACTTCCGATGATGGTTGCATTGTCACTGCCTGGTGGAACTCCGGATTGAACACGTCGCCTGCCGGGTCAATGGCCGTGACACCCCCCTTCTCGAGCGCGTCATCGAGCATTTTCGCAGTCAACGCCATGCCTTCTTTGATAGCGCCAACGTCTGTCGTCGCATCTAAGGCGTTAAACCCCATGTCCATGCTGTCTTTCACTGGC
Organism: Gammaproteobacteria bacterium; assembly: GCA_047611805.1. Lineage (GTDB taxonomy): Bacteria > Pseudomonadota > Gammaproteobacteria > UBA11873. The sequence continues at coordinate 435 of JBLFWX010000088.1, read as the reverse complement.
AAGAGCGCACCAATAAACCGCTCGAGGCCAAACTTATGCGCGGCGACGACGTCGCGCTCCGCACGTTTGCGCACGTTGTCGGCTTCTGCCTGGGCGCGCAGCACCGTGTCCCGGGCCTCAGCGACTTCGTTGCGTGCCGCCTCGAGTTCCGCTTGCAGGGTTTCAAGCTCGGACAACTCGACCGCTTCGTCCATCAATTCCGCAATTGGCGCTGGCTCGTCCCCAGTTTCTACGGGTACTTCAGACTCGGTAGAAATATTCTCGTTTTCGCCCACAATTCATACCTCTTAAATGCTGTAACGCTGACACATAAACGCCGTCCGACAGGCGCTACGGCGCGTCAGTGTTCTTTGAAATCCGTATTAAAAACCCGTCTCGAGGAGCGAGATGGGGTCTATTGCATTGAATTCAAGGCGGAGCTTAGCATTTTCGCAG
>JBLFWX010000087.1:0-22292 GCA_047611805.1 Gammaproteobacteria bacterium | reverse complement strand
CCGCCGTCGTGGGTTTTCGATTATTCTTCAACACAGCCCGTACGTAGTGTTAGTACCACGATATAGTCACGCCATGCCGCCAGTAAATTCCAATATCCGGCAAGATCGCCGCGAAGAAGTCCTCGAAACAGTCGTTGATTACATGCTCGAATCCGGCTTGGGCAATATGAGCCTACGCGCGCTTGCAGCGGCGGTAGGGACGAGTGACCGCATGTTGTTGTATTACTTCGACGACAAGAACGATCTGATGCTGTCCGCCTTCGAATGCTTTGTTCAACGCCTGTCGGCGCGCTTGGGTGAAATGCTGCCGGCCGGCCGCCAGTCTTTCGACGTGCTGCTCAAGCAGATGTGGATCATGCTCAAAGCACCGGAGTACGAACCATACGTGCGGATCTGGTACGACGCGCTAGGGCACGCATCGCATGGCGAGGAACTGTATCGATCGATGACGAACCGGGTCGTCGATGAGTGGCTGGAATTCTTTGAATCGCGGCTCAACGCGCCACCGGCGCAGCGCCGCGATCAGATCGCGGCCCTCGTTGCTGCAGTTTGTGGACTCGTGATGATGCGTTACATCGGCCGCGTGGATGAAGCTGACGTGGCGGCGGACGTATTAACGCGCAAAGTCCGCGGGTCGTAACGCAAGCCGAAGAAGTCCGAGGCGCCGCAATGACCATTCGCTAAGCGTTTCGTCGGACGCCATGGCGGTTCTCAAGACTGCATCAGGTCGCCATAGATTTCGGCTGCGCGAGCCTGTTCCGCCAGTGCATGGTAGTCAGGGAACAGCGCGGATGTCGCCTCGTAGTCGCGTAATACTTCGCGCGCCAGCGTGACTTTGTGAACTTCCGTCGGGCCGTCGGCGAGGCCGACGTGAAAGGAATGAATGACCCAATCGGCAAACGGCATTTCAGTTGAAAGTCCTAGCGACCCGTGGATTTGCAGCGCGCGAGACGCGATGTCGTGCAATACCTGCGGCATCAGTGCCTTAACTGCGGCGATATGCCGACGGATTGCGCGCTCATCGTGTTGGTTGTCGATCATCCACGCAGTTTCAAGCACGAGCAGGCGAAACTGGCGCAGTTGCGCCCACGAATCCGCGATTTTTTCCTGCACCATTTGCTTTGCCGCGAGTGGCTCACCCTTTGTCACGCGTGATAGCGCTCGCTCGCACATCATGTCGAGAGCGCGTTGCGATTGCGCAACTGTGCGCATGGCGTGGTGTAGACGACCGCCGCCGAGGCGAACCTGCGCGACGGCGAATGCTGCGCCGCGTTCGCCGAGTATGTTCTGCGCCGGTACTCTGACGTCGCTGTAGCGTAGGTAGGCGTGGGTTGCCTCCGGTTCGCCATAGGTTTCCAAATCGCGGATGATTTCGATGCCTGCCGTATCCGCTGGTACGATGAACATGGACATGCGGCGATGCGGTGCGGCGTCTGGCTCAGTGACTGCCATGACAATGTAAAACGCTGCGAAACGCGCATTCGAGGAAAACCATTTTTCCCCGTTGATCACCCATTCATCGCCATCGCGAATCGCGGTGGTCGTGAACACGAGCGGATCGGCGCCGCCATGCGGTTCGGTCATCGAAAAGCACGAAACAATTTCGTTTTCGAGCAGCGGCTTGAGAAACCTCGCTTTCTGTTCGTCTGTTCCGTAATGCGCGAGAATCTCGGCGTTACCAGTATCCGGCGCCTGCGAGCCGAATACGATCGGTCCGAAGCGGGCGCGACCGAACAGCTCATTCATTAGTGCGAGCTTCAGCTGACCATAGCCCCTGCCGCCGAGATGCGGGCCAAGATGACAGGCCCACAGCTCGCGGGCTCGGACTTTCGTCTGTAGCGGCCGCACCAAACGCACAAAGTTTGGATCGTGAATATTCCACTGGCTGCCGAGGAGATGGTCCAGCGGTTCCACTTCACGCTTAACGAAATCGTCGATCCAGTCGAGTTGTTGCTGAAAGTCTGGGTCGGTAGAAAAGTCCCACATGGTGGTCGTTCCCCTTTTAAGCGGTTTCAGCCTGCAGCAGCGCGGCCGGCACCACGGGTGGCTGGCCTTTGAATCTGGGCATAACCTCTTCAGCGAACAGTCGCATTGAGTCCCGCACATGTTGGTCGTCGAGGCCACCGACCTGCATCCACAGAATGACCTCTTGCTGCCCCATGTCGTTGCGCACTTCGTCCATCCGGGCAGCCGCGAAGTCCGGTGTGCCGAGAATCAAGTTACCGATTTCGTTGAGCGTTTCGACCGGAAACCCGCCGGCTTCATGGTAGGCATCTGCCGCCGCGGCGAAGGCTTCATACGATTTCGGCGCCTTCGCGCCCTGCGGCACCAGCGCCAACAAGGTGTCGAAATACCATTTTAGCGCGGCCGCGGATCGTTGTTTGCCCGATTCAAATGTGTTCGCAACATGCGTGATCCACAGGAGTGGGAAGTCGAGATCTTCGGGACGGTGGCCTTGACACATAAGCCGACGTTTTGCGTCCAGGCAGAACGTTTTTAGTTCGTCCAGTGGCATCAGGGTTGCCGCCTGGATGATATTCAAATCTTTCTCAGCAACCATCTCGAAGGTCTCGGGGCTGATCGCCGCGACGTGGATCGGGATCGGTTTTTGCACCGGGCGTGGGTGACACTGTACATCGTCTAGCTGCCAGTGTTTTCCGGCGTAGGAAAACGATTCGTTATTCCACAAACCGAGCACTATATCGAGCGATTCCTGAAACAATTCACGGCTGTGGTCCTGGCGATCGGCCAAACCCATGTTCTTGAATTCGAGCGGTTGGTATGCGCGGCCCACGCCGAAATCCAAGCGTCCGTTGCTGATGACGTCGACCATCGCGAAGTCTTCTGCTGTGCGCACCGGATTATCAAACGGCAGAATCGTCACGGCCGTGCCAATACGCATCTTCTCGGTGCGCTCGGCTATCGCGGCGGCGGCGACGGCGAGGCGCGGCATCGTGCCGTATAAGGAGCCATGATGCTCGGCGAGCCAGACGCTGTCGTAGCCGAGTTCTTCGCCGTATTCGATCTGACCCATCATGCGTTTCCACGCTTTGCGGTAGTCGCCGTCCGGCGCCTCCAGGACATAGAATAATCCGAATTTCATACGTGTGTGCTCCTGTCTTTGGCAATGCTGACTGGTCGTCGCAGCGCGATTCGCACGTCCGGGAATTCCGCTTTGGCGCGGGTTTTCGCACATTGGACAGACGAGTGTAGCGGATGCTACATTTGCTCGCAATAAACTACCTGGGTGCGCGAAAACTTCAGCACACACAACGGAGGCCGGTGATGATCAAGCTCGCAGTGTTACTCAAGCGTAAACGAGATATGTCGTTTGCTGCGTTCGACGAATACTGGCTCGGACCACACGGCGACCTCGTGGTCAGCATTCCGGAATTCACCCGACACGTGCGGCGCTACAGTCAATTACATCTCGTTGATCCCGACTACGGCGGCGAGGGGATGGCGTGGGGACGCGCGGCGTTCGACGGCATTGCAGAGGTATGGTTCGACGGCATCGACGATATGACGGCGGCGTTTAACGAACCGCGGTTTGTCGAACTCGTCGGGGCCGACGATGCGAAATTTATTGATCCCGCCGCGGTATCAATACTCGTCACCGAGGAGTTCGAAAAGATAGCCTTAAACGGTAATCCTGAAGTGAAGTTGTCGGTGGCTATCAAGCGTCGCGAAGGAATGACTTTCGCGGAATTCGATGAGTACTGGAATACGGCCCATGCGGACATTGTCACAAGCGTGCCAGAATTCACGCGTTACGTGCGCCGCTACGTGCAGGCGCATCTCGTCGCCGATTACACCGGTGATGGCGACTCGAGCAAACTTGCCTCCCAGTGGGGCAAGGCCGCTTTCGATGGGATCGCGGAACTTTGGTTTGACAGTACTGCCGACATGGTTTCGGCATTCAACGAGCCACGGTTCATCGAGAAGATTGCCCCGGACGACGAAAAATTCGTCGATGCCGCGGGTACGCAGTTGTTAACGCTACGCGAGGTTCAGAAGTATCCCGTCGCCTGATCCGAATCCCGGCGGCGTGCGCAACGCGAACCGCTCGCATGGGAGTTGCAAAAGGTGACGGAGGGATTAATTTTTTGTCGATCAGCATTAGCATTAAGCGGCAGGGGTGATCGGGTCAGTTAGCTGTCGCACTAGTGTGCATTTCCGAGGCATTTAAAGGACACCCACGAAAGGATCGCGAAACTGGTTTTGTGGGTGTCCTTTAATTTTTCTTTAATCGCCGTCATGGGAATCAATATTTCGCTCTGAAACATTTTTATTACGCGAATAGAAACGAACCGGCGTTCATTCCAGGAATACTTCTTTTAGGCGTTCCACAACGAGTGCGGTTTGCCGGCTGTCGATCGCGGCGCCATGGAGTCCCCCTTGCAAAGATCGAAGATTTTCCACCGTCAAGACACTTGTTAGAACGTCCAGAGACGGGCCACGTTTAGTGCACTCAAGGCTGTTTGCTAGCGCCCATGGATAGGCGGATTTTTGTGAACAGAAAACTCCTTTAACCTTAGGTAAACGTAGGCCAGTTCGATTCAACTGATCGATAAGGATGGGCCAATCAAAGCTTGCATTGTGAATGACGATGAGCTTGTTATAAATCTGATCACTGATACTTCGCCACTGCGACGGAAGATCCTCGAATGTTGTCGCCTCCTCGTCTCCTATGCCGTGCACGCGTCTCGCCTCCTGTGAGATTCGATTTGTAGGCCGGATCTTAAATTCTAGGCTGGTTGAAATTACCGCGTGATGGACCGCCGTTAGACCGAGGCTCACGATGTCCGGCATTCCATTTTCGTCCGGTAAACCCGTCGTCTCCGTATCGAGGCAAACATAATCGACAGGCAAGCTCGCAAAGCTCCACAGCAGCTCCGGGAATTTCATTTAGCGGCTTCCGTAGGACCATCGAGGGCTGTGACGTTAACGACCGCACCGTCTTCGTAGAAGTATTTAAGATATTTCCAATGGATTGCATTTGAAAGTTCGTTGGGTCTCATAATCGCAAAGCATTCGCCCTCGCATCGCACACTTCGGTAGTGTATGCCGGGACTTCTCAGACGTCGTATCTCAGCGCCTAATAGCTGCGATCGAGCGTAATCAGAGGGGTGATAGATGTCGGCGTCATTTATTCCCCTTATATCGTGAAGCATCGTCGGGCCAAGATAGGCGCGCAGCACGCGCATCTCGAAGCTAGCGCGGTCAATTCTGGCGTCTCGCAAAAAGCGTGCGCGGTGATAGGAGGTCTCAGAAATCGCAGTCTGTTCGTCCGGAGCACAATAGTAAATTCCGAAATCTCGATTAAATCGTCCGCCCTGACCTTTCTTTGGCGGATGGGTAAAAGCGGCCATGATCCAGGAGGACCCTTCACCGTAAATTCGATCCTCTTTTGCGATTAGATGTATATCACCAACGTCATCTCGTAACCTCGGATTCGTTAGTGATTCGATCTCAAAGAGGATATCCCAGTGTTCGGAAAACGCGACCCGCTCAAATAGGTCTATCTGCGGGTACCTAGTCTGAATAATCCGGTAGACAGTTTGATCAACACCGCTTTTTGGAAGCGAGTTGACGTCTACTACCAACCGCCACGCTCCGCATCTAAGAAATTTCTGACCTCGGCTAAATCAACAACGTGACCCGCCAACATGCGTTCTAAAGGCGTTGCGCTGTTAAAGTTTGAATTGTCGTTGGGACTAGATAACCACGCGTCAGCTTGAGACTCGTCGGGCAGCAATATCTGTAGCGACTTGTAGATACCCAGTATGTAGCTAGCGCGCTCGAGCAAATCTTTACTCAATTTGGCCTTCTCAGGGTTATTCTTCCAGTTGTAGATAGTTTTTTCGTTGGTCTGCCCAAGCAAAACCATCTGTTGCTTACCGCTCAGCCCCCACTTCTCAAAAATGCTAAATAGAGCCGGTAATAAAGCTATTGCAACAGACTTTCCACGGTCTAGTATTTGTTCGGTGGTTGTTTTGTTCATGACGATTACTATATTTTTACAGTCATAATGACTGTAAAAATATAGTAATCGGTAGCTCATCGCAATATGATTGCGAGCCGATGAGATTCCAATTCGACAATATTCTCCTATTGAGAATGGCCAATATTTCTAAAGGTCGCTTGTTAACCGTGTATCAAACGGATTCGCAGCGCCGCTCGGAAGACAATAGAGGGAGCGGTAGTACATCGAGGATCAACGTTCAGGTGCGTCGGTTGCAGGTTCAATCGATCCAGTAATCGCATCGAATGGAGATCAGGTAGTCACGTTTTGTGCAGGGGCAACCTGCAACAGACAGTTGATTAGAACTCGATGCAAAACTCGTCGAAAGTGCATCAGGTGGACGTGCAGATCGACACTCAGCGGACCGTCGGTGTGAGGTCGTGGCGTGGTAGACACGCGTGGAAAAATAGCTGATGAAGCGGTTTATCGAAGGAATCAAAGGGGACCTACCTATTTGCGGTGTTTTATTTCCACTCAGACAAATCTGTCCCCCTTAAATTTTTTTCCGACACGTTCCGTTTCGAAGCAGGGGTAAAACGAAAAATTGGACTGTTCCCAGTTCTACTCTGCGTTCAACAGCGTCTGCTTTGCCGGGTCGATTTTTTCGGCAAGGTTAAAGTCGAGTTGCCGGCACTATGTGACCCGTGGCGAGGACCCCGACTCTGTATTGCGCGGCCCGTCATGAATCTCACTCGGTCCCACGGAAGCCCGGCGTGACTTTCTCGGTAAAGGTCTGAAGTTGCGCAAGCAGTTCAGCCTGCGGCATCAATCCCTGATCGAAGTACCAGCCGAACCACTCCGGGTTGAAATCGTCGCGGAGCTCGGCGATTTGATCCCTTACCTGGTCTACTGTGCCGACGATTGCAAACCGTGCTTCGACCATCCGTTCGAATGAAATAGGAACGGCCCCGGTCTCGCCGCTGCGCCGGAAGCTTTCGAAAAATCCGAATCCGGAAAAATAACGGACAAATGCGTCACCCAGCGCCTTGGCGCCGCGCTCGTATGCTTCTTCGTAGCTGTCACCGATGTAGACCATACGGAACGCGCCAAACCGCTCGCCGAGGGATCGTTGTCTGCCATGCTGTGCTGCCGCTCGGCAATATTCGCGGGCGATGTCGCCAATGCTTGCCGTCGATGCCAGACTCCACAGCGTGATGTCTTCTCGTGCACACCAGTCAATGGTATCGGCGCCCCCGGAGTGTGCCTGCCAGATCTCGGGATGCGGTTGTGTGTAAGGTTTCGGTACGACGCTGATCTTTCGAATGGTGTTCGCGGCATCGAGCTCGTCCGGCGCGCCATAGAGCGCGGTCCAATTATCGGCTACTGCCCAGTCCTTTATGCCTTCCGCAAACGGCGCGGGGATTTGATAGTGTTTGCCGTCGTAACTGATGGCGTCTTCGGTCCACGCCAGCTTCATGATGGTGTACAGCTCTTCGAATACTTCCCTGTTGTGCCGGTCGGCTGCGGTGTCGTCCGATGTCGCACCGGCCACGTCGTATTTCTGCCCAAGCACCTTCACCCAACGGTCTTGATAACCACGTCCGATCCCCGCAATAAATCGACCTCGGGTCAGATGGTCGAGCATGGCAATTTCTTCGGCCAGGCGGATCGGATCCCAGGTTGGTAATGCCATGATGAGCGTCGCCAGCTTGATACGCTGCGTTCTCGCCGCCAGGTCGACCAGGAACGTCATCGGCGCCGGCGATAGTTCCAGTCCCTCCGAATGAAAATGATGCTCAGTAAGTGCAAGTGCATCGAGTCCCCACGCATCGGCGCGCTCGGCGATCTCTCGGACCTGCTCAATCATCAGTTGTGTACGCTCGACGTTACGCCCTATGGGGCGCAACCGCGCTCGTTCTTCGTAGGTTGCCGGAATCGTCGGGAGCATGAATAGCATGAACTTCATGGTGGGATCCTTTTCATTCAGTAGACTAAGACGTACGCGACACGATGTCATCTAACGGGCCGCGCAAAGCGTGCCTGCCATCGACCGCTAACGGTTGCAGTCGAGGCTTCGCTGGCGAGGCCCGGCTGTGCCTTGAAGTTTACTTGGAAACGACGACCCGCACGACCGCGTTTGCAGGTTTGCGCGCTGGGCAAAACCATCGCGCTCCGCTACATTCTTGATTCGGCTACAGGCTTGCACGCACAAGCAGTATTTATTTGAAACTCGAGGACGACCTTATATGACCGCACCTAAACTCCATGACGATCTTGATGTGCTCGTAATTGGTGCCGGATTTTCCGGCCTGTACCAGCTTATTCGCCTGCGCGAGCTGGGTTTTTCGGTCAAGATCTTTGAAGCCGCGCCGCAGCTTGGCGGTGTTTGGTACTGGAACTGCTATCCCGGTGCCCGATGTGATACGTACGGGCCGCTATATCAATTCTCGCTTAAGGAATTGTGGGAAGACTGGGATTTCGACGAGCTCTATCCATCGTGGGACAAGATTCGCGAGTACTTCGACTACGTTGATCGCAAGCTCGGTTTGCGCGCCGATATTCGATTCGAGACCCGCGTTAAGCATGCCGTGTTCGACGAGCAGGCAGGTCGCTGGGAGATCGAGGCCGAAAACGGCCGTAGCGCATCAGCGCAATTCATGGTGATGTGTACGGGTATCGGATCTAAGCCACACCGGCCCGAGATTCCAGGCCTGCACGATTTCGAAGGCCGTGTGTTCCATACAGCTCAATGGCCACAGGAAGGCGTCGACTTGCAGGGGCTTGGTATCGGTGTCATTGGCACGGGTGCGACCGGCGTTCAGGTCGTTCAGGAGACCGGCCCCATCGCGAAGCACCTAACGGTATTCCAGAGAACGCCGAATATGGCGCTGCCCATGCGCCAGAAGCAGCTCGACACGAAAGCCAAGCAGGCGCTCAAAGAAAACATGAGCGAGAAATATGCCAAACGCGCGCGAACCGTCGGCGGATTTGATTTCGACTTCTACGATTATGGCGGCGAGAGTTCCGCTGGCTGGACACCGGAAGAAGTACAAAAACATTACGAAGAACTTTGGGCAGAAGGGGGATTCGTGCCCTGGCTCGGCAACTTCGCGGATGTCTGGACGGATGAGGCGGCCAACAGAGTCGCTTACGATTTCTGGCGGGACAAGGTTCGCGAAAGGATCGTGGAGCCTCGGCTGCGCGAGAAACTAGCGCCGACCGAGCCCCCGCATCCCTATGGCGTGAAGCGGATAGCGCTCGAACAGCGCTACTACGAAGTCTTCAATCAGAGCAATGTAGCGCTCGTGGACTTGAAGGAAACGCCTATCAAACAGGTGACCAAGACGGGTGTGAAGACCAGCGATGGATGCGTTCACGCCTTGGATGTGCTCATTCTTGCAACCGGCTTCGATATGGTGACGGGCGGATTGACGGCGATCGACATTCGCGGTTGTGGCGACATTTCGCTGAAGGACAAATGGTCCGACGGGGTGAGCGCCTTCCTCGGCACCATGACCCATGGGTTCCCCAATATGTTGTTCGTCTACGGGCCGCAGGCACCTGCCGGCCTCAGCAATGGTCCTTCGTCGTCAGAGCTGCACGGCGAGGAGGTCATTGCGCTCCTGGAACATATGCGTTCGAGTCGCCTTCGCCGCATTGAATCGACGGCCGAGGCGGATACCGGATGGCGCAAGCGTATCGACGACTACGCCGCCGAAACCCTATTCGGTAAAGCCGACTCCTGGTACATGTCGACCAATATCCCGGGCAAGAAAGCCCAGATGATCAACTACCCGATCGGTATGCCGGACTACCTGGAGCAATGGGCGACGGTTAAGGCGTCTGGATTCCGCGGTTTCGAATTCGGATAACTAACTAAGGAAGGTACGGGCCATGGCCACACGACGCACGACGAGCAGCGCCGCCTCGAACAAGAAACTAACCGCGCAGGCGGAAAAGGAGGCAGCATTGGCGCCCACTGGTAAGAATGTTAATACAACCGAGGCGAGCGATTACGAAGGCGCCCGGCAACTACTCAGCCGCTACTGTACGCTCATCGACCAGGGCAAACTGATCGAGTTGAGCGAGCTCTTTCATCCCAACGCCAAGTTCTCCGTTTCCTTCGACAGCATATCGGTCCATACCGGCCGTGAGGCGATCCTGGCCTGGTACACGCGCTTTTTCCGATCGCGTCCGGGTAAGGTGCGCCACGGACGCCACAAGATATTCGAGCCAGACCTCGTGGTGAATGGCAACAGCGCAACTGCATCGACGTACTTCGATTCGGATTTCGTCGAGCAGAACGATGACGTCACGGTCCTCGCCGGCCGCTACGACGATGTCTTAACCCAGGCGCGTGGCCGATGGTTGTTCATGGAACGGTCCATCACTATTTGTTACCACTACTCGCCGGGTAAAAGTGGCGACGGCATGAAGATGTGAGGGACTCGAAGTGTAAAAGGTGACGGAGGGATTAATTTTTCGTCGATCAGCATTAGCATTAAAAGGGAAGGGCGCAAGTCGCTAGGTCTTGCACACCTAGTCAGCTAGCTGTCGCACTAGCCCGCATTTCCGGTTTCCAAATTGCGGGAATCCAAGGCGGCAGACTTACTCGCGGTGTTTTATTTCCATTCAACCAAGCTTGTCTCCTTAAGTTCTCTTGGTTTGTGCCTCGGGGAGAACTGAATAAGTGCGTCCCGTATTTGCTTAACTTTGATTCTCCTATTGTTAAATAGGCAATCAGCCGGACGTTATGGCCTTATTTCCCCGTTACCTGACACCCACTATTAAAGCAGCACTTAAAGACACCCCGGTGGTTTGCTTGCTTGGGCCGCGTCAGGTGGGCAAGACGACCTTGGCGCAACAGATTGATAAACACCGCGCGTACATTAGCTTCGACGATGCAAATTTGCTCGAGACAGCCAAGCTGGATCCCCAAGGATTCGTTCAAGCATTACCGCACAAGGTCACACTAGACGAGGTGCAGCGGGTGCCGGAGTTGCTGCCGGCGATCAAACTCCGGCTGCCGGTCTTGCCGAGGTGTTGTGTAGTGGTGGTTATCCCGAACCTATCTCGCGTACACAAGCCCATGCCAGGCAATGGCATCGGCAATATCTGCAGGCGATTATTCAAAGGGACGTTAAGGATATCGCGGTGATCCGTGATGAAGATGAGTTGGCTCGATTGATGGAGCTGCTCAGTCTGCAAACCGTGAACCTGCTCAATATCAGTAACCTCGCAAACAGTTTGGCTATGCGCCGCGAAACTGCGGATAAGTATCTAACGATTTTGGAACGCCTGTTTTTAGCCCGGCGATTGCCAGCGTGGCATCGTAACCGCGCCAAGAGATTGGTGAAGACTCCGAAAATCCACGTCATTGATTCTGGCTTAATCGCAACCCTAAACCGCCTCACTCCTAAGGATTGGTTGACTCAAGCAACTGCGTTCGGATCGTTGCTGGAAAGTTTCGTCGTGCAGCAGTTGATCTGTCAGGCAGGCTGGGTGGATAGTGACCTGCATTTTTCTCACGATCGCGATCGAGACAAGGTTGAGGTAGATCTCATTATCGAACAGGGTCGCGCAGTATTTGGCGTTGAAGTGAAGCGAGCAAGTTCCGTGCAATCGAAGGATCTTGCCGGTCTTGCTCGACTCAAGAGCCAAGCAGGTCCGAACTTCCGCGGTGGGATCCTGCTTTATACGGGCAGGAATTGCATTCCGCTGGCACTCGATAACTGCTTCGCCGTGCCGATCAATAGGCTTTGGACATGGTCGAATAAGCCTGACGCTATTTTTCCTACAGGTTCCATTTCGATGTCGGGATAAAACGAAAAGTCGAGCTGCTCCGTGTTCGACTACGAGTTCAACAGCGTCTGCTTTGCCAGGTTAATTTTCGCGGCAAGGAAAGTCGATCCGCCGCGATCAGGGTGCATTTTTTGTATCAACCGTCGATGCGCCTGAATGATGTCCTCGCGCGTCGCGCCTGCTTCGACCTCCAATATCTGTCGCGCCTCGTCAAAGCTCATCGTCTGAGGACCGTGTCCACCATCATTCGTATCCTCGCCGTCATGGCAGGCGTCTCCATGAACTCGCTCGAGATAGGCTTCGAGTACCACCGCAGATTTAGGATCCTCCGCGCGACACGTTGCGAGTAAAACCAACAAGCTTTCAAGTTTGAGTGTAAAAGGTGTCAAAGGTGACGGTAAAAGGTGACGGAGGGATTAATTTTTCGTCATCCTTTCTTCATATCACCGAGTTAGATTGCAACCGGTCGACCATGTAACGTCACCTTTCCCGTGGGATGCGCGACCCCGAGTTCCGACCATTTTACTCGACTCGGATGATCTCGATACGCGCCTTGGATTCTAAGGTATAAAGATCTGGACGCCGGTCATGTAGCGGCCTCACTGTGGCAATCTGGCGCTGCTGTACGAGTGCCCCTAGAGCTAGTTCGGAAATCACGACGGCCTCGACATTGGGGTCTGCCTCGCCTTCGAGCCCTCTTTCGGGAAACGCATAGTCGCTGGGCGTGAGCACTGCCGCCTGACTGTAGTTCATGAACGACCCGATCTTGGTGCGCAAGTTGCCGACGTTTCCGGTGATCACCACATATAGGAAATTCTCCACGGCACGCGCTTGCGCGCAATACCGAACCCGGTAATAAGCATTTTTCTCATCGGTGTAGAAGGGAACGAAGATGATCTCGGCGCCCGCCAGCGTTAACAAGCGAGAGACTTCAGGGAACTCAATGTCATAGCAAATCTGAATGGCGATCCGTGCTAATGGTGTATCAAAGACGCGAATGATGTCCCCTGGCTGGATGTCGCTTTCGTTGCGTTCACTGGGTGTGATGTGAAGCTTGTCCTGCGTGTAGACGTGGCCGGTCGGTGTGAAAAGATGAGCGGTATTGTACAATAGGCCGTCACGCTCCACTGGATGGGAGCCACCAATGATGTAGAGGTTATGCTGTTGCGCGAGTCGGGTGAACATCGCGATGTAGCGCTCCGTCATTCCCGCTAGTTCCCGCACCATCTGCCGCATATCCGACTTAGGCATGATGCTGAACAGTTGGTAAGTGACGTATTCGGGTAGCACTAGGAAGTGACAATGAGCAGCGCTAGCTGTCTCCACGAAGAACTCGACCGACTCTTCAAATTCTTCCCAAGCGCGGATCGTGCGCATCAGGTACTGGGCGGCGCACACACGCACCCGTCGATCTGGACGCTTTGGAACGGGTGCCGAGATCCGCCTTTTTGCTAGACTGAAATCCGGATTCAGCATTTCGAGATAGGTGGAGTAGTTCAGGCTGGAATAATCCACCGTGATATCCAGTTGTACCCGCTTCACAACGTAGCCCGCACGCAGATGTGCGTTCAGCGCCGGGTCTTGCTGCTGCCCGTCGATTACCCTTTGTACGTATTGGTCTGCCGTCAACCGACCAGCGTGGCCTCGGTATCCCGGGATACGTCCGTAGGCAATCATCCGCCGCAGATTGGAGCGTTTCAGCAGCGCTATCCGTCGCTCGTATAACAAGGCCGAAATTCCGAGCCGTCGGAAGTCCGGGTGCACGGCGATGTCCGCACCATACAGTGTGTCGCCCAACGAATTGTGAGTGCTGAAACTGCTTGCACCCGTGATCTCGTCAACGGAGTAAGTGTAATTCTCGTCGTCTAGGTCCACGATAAGAGACGTGGCGTAACCCACAACCCGCCCGGCCACGACGGCCACAAACTGCCCTTCCTGAAAGGCCGCCAATTGGAGCTCGTATTGGCGCTGGCTATAGACGAAATCGGGGGGGTAGTCTTTGTAAGCCGCCTCATTGCACTCGATTACACCGGGTATATCCACCGGTCGCCACCGGCGCACGGTAACGCGAGATGATTTATTCATTGTTAAATCGAGCCTTTTGAAAAACTACTATTGTGACGCGGAAGTGATCCTTTCGAGATTATCATCGGACTCAGATTCTTGATAGATAAAAGATGACGGAGGGATTGATTTTCGTCACCTTGTTCTTTCATCACTGGATTGGATCGCATCCGCTCGACTGTTCGAAATTGCGCGAACAGTGAGCGGGTTAATTTTTTTCTCCATCAACATTTCGCCTTTCATTTCGACTTCGACTCGGCAAATGGCCAAGGGTTGAGATAGCGCAACCGTGGTCCGAGGCAAAGGTCGTTACAATCGCTTCACCTTGACCTCGCGCCCTCGAGGAGGAGCCTTTCGCTTCTACGAAAGGGCGCAATCGCCATTCGCGCCATTGTGTTCAACGGCGATGAGAGAGTGCCGCAGAGATCTTAGAATGCTAGTGAACTTCAGGGACTCGATACTCCTTCCTGCTTCGTCGCTTTTCCCAAACTTCGTTCGGACTCCTCCCGTGAGTCGAACGGAAAGTCAGTCGTCTTAAAACAAGAAAGGCTCCGCATATTCTTGACGCGATCAGTTTTTGAACTAAGCGCCTCAAAGGAACGCCATGCCCTACTGGTGGTCCAAGCAGGCAGGCTGCTAAAGCGAGCATGCCGGCAACAGCAAGGTGTCGTTTATTGGTTGGGGAGTTCGACGACGGCGGGCGGCCTGGGGGCCTAGAAATCGATTGAAATTATTTTCGTTTAATCGTTATTTTTTTATTGTACCCAACACAACAAGAACGTAGATTAGCGCGCGCTCTCAGCCGTTAGTTGCCAGCAACGATCGGGCTTTAGATTCTGAGGGGGATTTTTAATTTTTAACTGCGCTCGGCCGACAGAAAATGTGGCGACGTCGCGGTTTTTTAGGAGATGGATTATGTGTCACCAATTCAGTGATCGCGTTTACGTCGTACGCCCGTCCTGACGACGCTCAACATTTAAAGAGGCCACTGAACCCTAACTATGAACAACACATTATTGTCAGCTGACCGCGTCCACCGCTCGCGGCTCTTATTCGTACACAGCGGTTCAAGCAAGAAACGCCTGACCTTCCAAGCGGCCTGCGACCTCAACGCGGATGTCCACGTCTTGAACACCGGGCCCAGCTGGGCCGACGGACTAGCATCCACCACCTATACGCCTAAGCTCAGACCTTCGCAGATCATCGAGTTCGCCGATCGATTTGGCGCGGAAAACCATGTGGACGGCGTCGTCACGTTCTGGGAAGAAGACGTTCCGACCTGCGCGCTAATTGCATCACAGCTCGGTCTACCCGGGAATTCGCCACTCGCGGCGATGCGCGCGCGCAGCAAGTACAAGATGCGTCAGGCGCTTGAGCGCGCTGGTATCCCCGGACCTCGCTACGCGCGGATCCGAACAGCGGCCGATCTCGAGTTGGCAGCCAAGTACATTGGATTCCCTGCGGTGCTCAAACCCGAATGGGGATCGGACAGTGAGTGGGTCGCGAAAGTGACGTCTCTCGAGGACGCTGATACGAAATATGCGGATCTGAACGGCCGCGTGCGCTCGCAAGATTGTATCTACAAGTATCCGAAACCGGATTTTATACTCGAATCGTTTCTTGCCGGGCCGGAGGTGAGCGTTGAAGGCGTGGTGCAAAATGGTCACGTGACGATCTATGCCGTGATCGATAAAGCGCCGATGCGAGAACCCGATTTCGTGGAGCTCGGAGAAATCACGCCGTCACGATTAAAGCCCGCGAGTCAGCGCGCTATTATAGAGACTGTCATTGCGGCGACGCATGCGCTCGGACTAACGAACTCTGGTATCCACGCGGAAGTTAAATTGACACCCGACGGTCCGCGCATCGTGGAAGTGGGTGCGCGTATGGGAGGCGACTGCATTCACGCGCTGGTGCGGCGTGTGTATGGTATTGATTTGGCGGCGGAAAACATCCGTGTGGCGCTAGGCCAACCGGTTAGTGAGCCTGCGCCGTCGGCCGGGTTCGCGCTTTCCTCGACGCTGGTGCCGGAACTTTCCGGCGTCGTGAGACTATCGGATCGCACTGTCCGCAGTCGTAGGGGTCGCAACCTCATCGAGGTCGTGATGACGAAGAACCCCGGCGACGTCGTGCGTCTGCCGCCCGATGGTTACGACAACCTTGCTTGGGTGAGCACTTGGGGAAGAAATTACACCGCCGCTGCGCGGTCTCTGCGACGCTACGTCGGCCAGGTCTCTTCACAGCTACACATCGATCCGACGGGAGATTACCTCACCGCCACTGTCGATGAATGATCGGCATCTTCTGATTGTGCACACTGCCGGCGACCCGGCCGTGTTTGCACATCGACTCAAGTCGCTAGGGTTTCGCTTGTCGCTGATCAAAAAGCGGCCGACGGATGCCGATCGGAGCGCGTTCGATCACGTCTTCGATTGCGATTACCAACAGGGTGCACCGGACTTCCTCGCCTGTGTCGAGGCAGTCAATCGCAACGCCAAAGTCGATGGCGTGTTGAGCTTTTCCGAAAGCGGTGTCATCCCGGTGAGCCTCGCTTCTCAGCATCTCGGCCTCGCGGGCAATTCGATGTCGGCTGCGATACGCGCGCGTAACAAGTTCTTAATGCGTAACGCCTTTGCAGCCGCTGGATTGGAAAATCCAAAATATGCCGTCGTGTCCTCGGCCGACGACGTCGTCGCGCGATTACACGAGTGGGGCGGCGAGGCAGTTCTTAAGCCGCTCAGCGGTTCCTCTAGTTACGGCGTCGTGCGGCTGTCGCCGTCGGACTCGTATGCGAAAGTCGCGGAAGTCTACTCGACGGTCGTGGACTACATTCGTGACTATCGCGCGCTTAACTCGGCTTACCCGTTCGAGTTCTGGCTTCCGGATGAGACCTACGGTGTCGATCCGAGTGACGTCTTTGATCCCGAATCGGCACTGTTGTTGGAAAGTTTTATTCAAGGGCAACAAGTCAGCGTCGACGGCATGATCAGTGGCGATACGATTTCGTGTTTCGGTGTGATTGAGATCGAGCGGATAAAAGATCCGCGTTATTTTCTCGAAGCAGAGTCGTGGATGCCAACTCGGCTCGGCACCGACAAGGAGGAGGAGATAGAGGTCGTTGCAGCTCGTGCGACGCGGGCACTCGGACTTCGCCGCGGCGGTTTCCATTGTGAGCTTAAGGTATCGGCCGAGGGGATAACGGTGATCGAGGTTGCAGCGCGCCGTGGCGCCGACAACGTGTCGGATTTTGTGCTCAAAACGACCGGCGTCGATGTGTATGCTGAAGCCGCCCGACTCGCATGCGGCGAACATCGCGAGCACGCCAGCGCCGCGCCGAACTGTGCGATGGGGATGCGTTATTTTCTGCCGCCGTCGAGTGGTCGGATCGACCGCGTGAACGGTCTGGAAGCGATTCGCCGTGATCCGCGCGTCTCGGAGCTTGTCATTGAATTCGAGCCGGGGGCCATGGTCGAGGCGCCGCCGGATGGCTACGAGTTTCTCGGTTATCTGAGCGTTACGGGTATCGACCGTGACGATGCCACGCGCGTGCTGGACGAACTCTGCGCCCAAGTCGAATTTCACATTGTTCCGGAAGTGGCGGCCGCGATGGAGAAAGTTGTATGAATCCCACGATGCGTGGCCTGATTGTTATCCATCCGAGTGTCGATTACGCGAAGTGGATCATCGAAGCTGGCGAGGAAGCCGTGTTTGTTGTGGGCCCTGATCAAGCATCCGCATTTCAGGATCTCGACAATGTTATTTGTTTAAACAAGCTGTCGCTCGCCTCGGTGTCGCGCGCCCTACAGGCGTATGGTCGCGTACATGGTGTGCAGTACAGCGGGGTGACGTGCTTCGTTTGCGAATATCTGCCCTTGGCAGCCGAACTCGCAGGCGCCATGGCGTTGCCGTTTCCGACTGCGGAGGTCGTTCATCGTTCGCGCAATAAGGATCTCGCGTACACGGGCTGGACGGCTAGCGGCGTGCCGACCCCAGCAAGTCTGAGAATCAACGATGTTGCGGATCTCGGTGCATTCGCCGAGAAACACGCGGGTCCCTGGGTGCTGAAGCCTGCCGATGGCACGGGCAGCGCCTGGGTCAGTCGAGTCGATGATGCGAATGATCTCGCCAATACCTACGCTTCGCAGAGCCAATGCGCGGCCGCTGAGCGAGGCGGCGAGCAAACTTCGTTTCTGATCCAATCGTTTGTATCCGGAAGGGAAGTGAGCGCCGATTTCTATATCGATGGCGAGATCTTGTCTGTCCTGAGGGTCAGCGCGAAGTTGAAATCGGACCGGCTCGGGGAAGTTGTGGCCTACTACCCAGCGGTGACGGAAGTGAATGAACGACAGGCGATCACTGATGTCTTGCGTTCAGCCGCACAAGGCCTTGGCCTTCAGCGTGGTCTCGCGAATGCGGATTTGATGTTAACGACTTCTGGACCTATGGTGCTGGAGATGGCGATGCGCCCAGGGGGTGATTGCTTGCCGGATCTCTGCAGAGCCGCGCACGGATATGATCCTATTCACGAAGCTTGCCGAGTCGCGCGCGGACTGTCGCCACGATCGGAACAGCCGTGGGTTGATCACGTTGCGTTCGCTGCCGTGCATTTGATGAGTGATCACGTCGGTGTCATAGAACATGTTTCCTTCGAAGATCTCATCGCCGATCCAACAGTGATTTCATGTGAGCCGTATGTCGTTATGGGTGACACGCTCGATCCGAGTTCTGGTCGTTACGAGGATCGCATTGTCGGTGCGTGTCTCATCCGGGTCGATTCGGTTGAGGACCTCGAGCAACGCGCGCCGAGGCTGATCGATAAGGTCAATCTCCGTGCGCGGATAAACGCCCCCCGCGAAGTGGCGGTGATGTCGTGAGCAGTCCCGTGATCGGCGAACTCCATGCGCTCGTTCAGCGCACGATCGAGCGGCGCGCTGTTTATCAAAATGCGGCGGAAAAATTCGGTACGCCACAGTACCTGGTTGAGGCCGATCTGTTGCGTCATCAAGTGGATCGATTCCAGGCCGCGTTTGCCGTGACGAACCAAACCGTGCGCACGCATTATGCATTTAAGGCAAACCCGACGTTACCGATCCTCAAGCTCGTGCGGGCGAGCGGTCTGTCGGCCGATGTATCGAGCGGGCTCGAGTTGTCTGCGGCGCTCGCGCTCGAGTTCGAACATATCGTGTTTAGTGGACCCGGTAAGACGGACGATGAGCTGGCGCTCGCTATTGCGAATGCGGATCGGGTTGTCATCCACGTTGATAGCTTCGCAGAAGTCACCCGGTTGAATGAGCTGGCGTCGCGGGCGAGTACCGTTATGCGCGTAGGAATTCGCTTGAACACTGCGGCACACGGCTTGTGGACGAAGTTTGGAATACCGTTGAAAGACCTCCCGCAATTTATTCAGTTCACTCGAGGTCTCGATCACGTGCGGCTCGAGGGTGTACAGTTTCATCTGAGCTGGAATCGCCAATCCACAGGCTATACCGACACGCTGAAGACGCTCGGCCCGATTCTGGCGGCCCATCGTCCCACGACCGGATGGCGTTTCGTCGATATCGGTGGCGGGTTTTATCCCGAGGATGACGAAGCTGCTTATCCGTGGGTTGCGAACGGTCAGATCGCGCCAGCCGAAGGTCCGCCGCTCGATTGGGATATGACTTATCAACTACCCACGGTATCGCCGATCGAGTCCATGGCCAAGGACGTGGTGGCCACCTTCCGCGAAGCGATTCGTGACGTCCCCGAGCTGTGGGTAGAGCCTGGCAGATATATCGCGAATCCGGCGGTTCACGTAATGCTCCGAGTGATCGATGTAAAAGGCGATGCAGTCGCGATCACGGACGGCGGCACGAACTTGCTTGGTTGGGAGCGACTCGAACTCGAACACACGCCGTTGATCAATCTCACCCGTCCGTCCGCGCAGCAGATCCGGTTTACGGTTTACGGCAGTCTCTGCACGCCGCACGACCTGTGGGGTTACACGTGCTACGCCGAGGACATCCGCCCCGGCGATATATTGATCACACCCGCCCATGGCTCTTATGTGCAGACGTTAGCTCAGCGCTTTATTAAGCCCGTCTGTCAGACCATATTGCTTGAGACGAACGGTAGCACGAGCCGCGTTGCAGCAGCAGAGACAGCTAGAGACCGGTATCCGGAATTATTTCCGATGCAGGGTGAGTGATCGATTCGAAAGAATTGTGACGCAGGAAAAACTAGACACCCATTAGCCGTTTCCAGCTAACCAAAGGAGACAGATTTCGTTGCGGTATTTTATTTCTTTAGTGACGGCTAAAAATAAACCGCATACTTTTTTCTGTTTTTCCGACGGGCTCCATTTCGATGTCGGGATAAAACGAAAAATCGAGCTGCTCCCCGTTCTACAATGAGTGCAACAACCTCTGCTTTGCCTGGTTGATTTTCGCGGCAAGGAAAGTTGAGCCGCCGCGATCAGGGTGCATCTTTTGAATCAACCGTCGATGCGCTTGAATGATGTCCTCGCGCGTCGCGCCTGCCTCGACCTCCAATATCTGTCGTGCCTCATCGAGGCTCATGGTCTGAGGACCGTCGGCGTGCCCGCCATCGCCCGCACCCTCGCCGTCACGCCAGGTATCACCATAGACTCGCTCGAGATAGGCTTCCAGTATCGCCGCAGATTTCGGATCCTCTGCGCGACACGTTCCGAGTAGAACCAATAAGGTTTCAAGTTTGAGTTCAGCAAGCCGTCGGCCTTTTAGCGGACCCTCGAGTACGACCCCATCCAATTCGCCGCTATCGTGATCCAGCGACATGCGCAGAAACCGCGTTTCGACGTCCGAGGTCTGCCCTGATGTTGGTTTCGCGGAACCCGTTGCTGGCTTACGGGAAGTTCTAAATTTGTTTGCCGCATGCGCCAAGGGCAACAAACGCATCACGACGGGGACCAGTGCGCCTAAGGCCGCGAACAATGGATGCAGCCGGCCAGTGATCAACATCACCACTAGTAAGCCGAGTCCACCGTAGAGCCACAACTTGTTGCGCGCCTGCACGCGTTGCGACGCCGGCACTAAGCGATACCAGATGGAGGCTACGGCCACTCCGATGAGCAATAGCATGAGGAGGGAGGGATGCAAGTTACTAGGTCTTGGCCATCTGGTCGGTTAGCTGTCGGGCTAGCCCGCCTTTCCGGTTTCCAAATTTCGCAAGCGCATTACGGCCACCGGCGGCATACACTGCCACCGCGCCGAGTAGGTCGCTCAGCTGATTTGCACTGCTCGCATCGAACGGGCAATACGCGCCCTTCGTCAAACGTGCGAGCTCGGTGAACGTGCGCTTCGCTTGCACGTCGACGCCTTCATGGAATAGGAAAGCGGGAACGCCAAGAATTCCGAGCCGTCCGCCGAGGTCGCACAGCTCATCGACATCCTCCTCCACACAATCGCCAACGAATACCAGCGCGTTGATTTTATCCTGCCGTGACTCCTTGAGCGCGTGTTCGAATACCCGCTTGATCTGGGTTATGCCGCCCGCACACTGAACACCGCTCATTCGCTTCAGCAGCGCCGCCGAATTGCTGAACCAGGGGCTGACGAAAAACTCTTGGAAACCGCGGTAGTAGCACAACTGAATGTCGAGACCGCCGAGTGTCGCGGTCTCGGTAAACATCTCGGCCTGAATGTCGCATGCTACATCCCAGCTAGGCGCGCGACTCGCGGTTGCATCCATGGCAAACATCAAGCGACCGCGTGACCCTGGCGCCTTGACGGTGGGGAGACCGGCAACTTTGGCGAGGAACGCATCCACTTCCGCAGAGGTTGACTTGGTCGGCAGTTTGTCGCGTTTGTCGGCCACGGCTTTTCCCACTTAATGTGATTGATCTGTACGATTCGATTTTACACCGTCTGTTCTTCCAGCGCTGCGCACCAATATGTGGCTAATCAAAGGGAACAGATTTATGTGCCGCGTTCTATTTCCACTCAGATCAATCTGTCCCCTTTGGTTCTGAGAACGGGCCGAGCGATTCGTGAACAGGTAAGGACCTTTTGAAACTCGAGTTACCTTCGAATCGCGACTTGTTGAGTTCGAGTGCATGGCCGAGCCACGCGCCCTCGTTAACCGGCGTCTAGTAGCGCTGCGGGCGAGTGGCTCTCATACGAATCCGGCTGCGATCCACGAATGCGGTATTGATGGTATGGGACTGTTCCCGTGCGTACTTGCATCGCGGCGGGAGCCGTGTGATTGTCGTGGCCTGAACCACACGTCCACCATAAGGAGAAAAACCATGGACCAGATCGCCAAAAACGCTAGCGCCGTCGGCATGAATAACAGCCGTTTGAAACGCATCCGGCCGGTACTACAACGCTACGTAGACGAGGGCGGCTACGGCGGTTTCGTCACACGGGTGGTTCGAGGTGGGCAGCTAGTGTATGCGGATCAGATCGGTTGGCAGGATCGCGAAGCCGATGTGGCGATGAGCGAC
>JBLFWX010000086.1:0-22408 GCA_047611805.1 Gammaproteobacteria bacterium | reverse complement strand
GTTAAAAATACCAAGCAATCCAACACGATCTGATTTTCAGGAGAGACAGCTTAGTATCCGTGCTGGCGGAATCGCGCTTACAATGACTCGTAATATAGACACACGATGCCTTAGCTGGAGCACATCATGACTGACAAAGCCTTGAACATTACACCCTCAGGTATGACCGAAAACCAAGCGGCGGAAACCGATGCCATCGTTATCGGCGCCGGTTTCGGCGGATTGCGCATGCTGCACGAACTACGCGAGCTCGGCATTAGCACGCGAATTTTCGAGGCCGGGACCGACGTTGGCGGCACCTGGTATTGGAACCGCTACCCGGGCGCGCGCACTGATAGCGAGAGCTGGGTTTACGCCTTTTCCTTTTCGAAGGAACTGCAGGACACCTGGAACTGGAGCGAGAAATATCCGTCCTGGTCCGAAGCATTGGCTTACCTGCGCCATGTCGCGGACCGTTTCGATATGCGCAAAGACATTCAGTTCGAAACCAAAGTAAGCGCCGCACATTACGACGAAATAGCCAAGCGCTGGCGGGTGACCACTGACGATGGCGCAACGCACTCGTGCAAATACCTGATTTCAGCTACCGGGCCCTTGTCGACGCCCTACAAACCTAAATTCCCTGGTGTCGATTCATTTAAGGGCGAATGGTATCTCACCGGCCGCTGGCCCAAAGAAAAGGTCGATTTTGCCGGTAAGCGCGTCTGTATCATCGGCACCGGCGCAACTGCGGTGCAAGTGATCCCACTGGTGGCGCAGACCGCGGCACACCTAACGGTTTTTCAGCGCACGCCGAACTTCGTGATGCCGGCGCGCAACGCGCCGATGACGGAATTCGAACTGGCATCGATTCGTGCAAACTACGACAAAATTTGGGAACTCACGCGCGAACACGTCTTCGGGTTCGCCCTCGAGCCGGCCGGGCGCAACGGGGGCGACGTGTCACCCGAAGAAGCGCAACGGATCCTCGAGCGACATTGGGAGATCGGTGGTTTTCGCTTTTTGTTCGAAACGTTCGACGACATCTTGACGGACGCGGACACAAACCAACTCGTCGCAGATTTTATCCGCAATAAAATCCGCTCGATCGTCCAGGATCCCGCAACGGCCGAACTGTTGTGCCCGAAATGTCACCCCCTCGCTGCACGCCGTCCGCCACTCGGGCATTTCTATTACGAAACGTTCAACCGCGATAACGTCTCCTTGGTTGATGTTCGCGACAACGCAATCACCGAGATCACGCCAAGTGGTATTCGCACCGCAAGCGACGAGTACGACGCCGACATCATTATCTTCGCGACTGGCTTCGATGCAGTAACCGGTACCTTAAACGCAATCGATATCCAAGGCAGAGGCGGTGCGACGCTGCGCGACAAATGGGAAGGCGGACCGCAGACCTATCTCGGGATCACAGTCGACGAATTTCCAAACCTCTTCATGGTGGGTGGACCGCAAAGTCCGTTTGCGAATATCCCGGTCGTAATCGACGGTTGCGTCGATTGGATTGGACGCACCCTCAAACATCTCCGCGACAACGATCTCTCGGAAATCGAAGCAACGACAGACGCTGCCGAGCGGTGGGGCTCGCACATGAACGACCTCGTCAACGGCACCTTGATGCACCTGGCCGAACGCTCTTGGTTTATGGGCGACAATATCCCCGGCAAATCGCATGCGGTTTTGTTCTATTTCGGCGGTGCGGGAAACTATCGACGAGAGTGCCAAGGCGCTGCAGAGCGCGGTTACGAGGGATTCAAGCTGGCCTAAAGGGGTCGTGGGATCGTGGACATCAAATTGACGGGCAGCTTGCAGTCGTATACTGCGGCCGCAAGCGCGCCGTTGCAGCGTGTCTACGGTTTGTCAGGCTTTCGATCTTGAGCAGCGAAAGGAGAGAGTAGTGTTTAAAGTAATGGTGATGATCAAGCGCAAACCCGGCATGAAGATGGAAGACTTCATCGCCTACTACGAGAACAATCACGCGCCGCTCGGGGCCAGCAAGGTGCCGAATCTGAAGCGCTACGTCCGCCATTTCATTCGCCCGTACGGCAATGAGATCTACAGCGCCGACAGCGAATCTTCGTACGACGTGCTGACTGAAATCTGGTTCGACGACAAAGCCGATTTCGAACGCGGCATGGCGTATCTGACAGAACCCGAGACCGCCGCCATTATCGGCGCCGACGAAGAAAACCTGTTCGATAAATCGTCGATCCGTTTCATGCTGATGGAAGATCACGAAACCGACCTCGACTCGGTGTCGCCGGGCTAAGTCGCAAACGGGTCCAGCGCTGTCAGAGAATAGGCGTTTCGTCGAACATCACTTGCTCTTGTGAGATAAACGACAGGCAACCTTCGAGATCGATAAATTTCCGCTCGTCCGGTTTTATCTTTTCGAGATAGATCGGCTCGTTCAGCGCCGCTTGCATCGATTCCCGGCTGTCGAACCAAATTTCTCCAACCCCATCGTAATCGCTGATGTCACCGAAAAGTGAACCGGCCTCGGCTGCGCCCGGAGCGCTGTGATGCTGGACGTACTTGCGTACGTGCCGCATGAATTCCGGAACGCTTTTTACTAGCGGTGCGTGTTTGTCGTGCCAATAACGAGTGAACTCGTCTCTCGTCATGTGTGGCGCGCGACGTACGAAAACTATCATAGTGATCATGGACAGAACTCCGATTTGAGCGTCATGGTGCGTGTTAGAAGGGGCGCCTACGGCGCGCGCTTTGATTGTTCTGTCGCCACGATCCCGATACTGATGGCATCTGGCAACCCAAGATTTTATGGCGCTCGGAAGGAACGTCCGATCCGCACCATCCGCCGATCATCTGAACCTTAAGCCACTTTACTTGTTCAACCGACGACCTCCCGTGGAGTTGCGCCTGGGTGGACGACCCGATTTACCGAACCGGTACGTTACAGGAATTCACGCCGTTCATCCGCAGGACGGACAATGTCGCGCGAGAAGCTACGGCAGTTCGTCATTGAATACGTCGGGAGTCTCAAACGGATAGAAGTGCGCGACATCTTCCATAGATAGTGTTTCGCTAACGATGATTTGTTTGAGACCGGCGCGGGCAAGCATGCGTGGCAGGCGGTTGTTTGCGCGGTGGCCTGTGGTTCCCGAAAACTCTTATAGCAGGGAATCAAGCCGCGATTCGTTCGTCATAGTGATCTAAGCCACCGAACTCGGGAAACCGAACAACGATCCGCGATCCCTTACAGAAAGGGTGCTTGATCGTGGGCTAGGTTTTCGCACATTACACGCAGCAGACCTGCATTCCAGGTTGAAGTAAATCGTCGCCAGCCGCGCGTCATCAAGGCGATACGCGGCCGATAGCGCCCTGCACAGTTGGTCCGGCATCAAAAAAAGCTAACCGGCAGTCCGAAACGGGCCTGGGCAAGAGCGCCAGCGCGGAAATCATGCTGGTGCAGGCCGTTGGTGCGAAATGCGCATAGATCTCGCCAGTAACGCTGCAAGCGGGCGCCGTCACGCGCGCCAGTTGTGCTACCTGATCTAAAAGCGGTTTCGCCGGCTTCCCAGCTCAACCGCGCAGCGGTCATTTGCTGACCGTAGAGTCGCCACACCCGTTCCTCGGAGAACGGGTGTTCCTTGGCCGCAGCCTGCTTGGCGTATGTCATGTACTGCTCGCCAACTTGCAGCATGAGTGAATAGGCAGAATCCGCTGCGGCCATTGCTAGCCCGAAGCAGCGTTGGAAGTTCGGGTCCTCGATTTTTGGCGTCCCAGAGTTGGTGATGGACATGGTCTTTTTGCCCATGAGCAGCCGTTCGAATTCATCCACTGCCGCCTGCGCTGCACCAACTTGCACAGCCGCCAGCTCGCCGATCGCAAAGCCGAAAAATCGCCCGGCATACAGTGGATTGTTGTGCAGTTGATAACCGATAGTCTGGCCCGAGGGATCCTCCATATCGAGAAACCGAATGGTACGGTAGGCCGGGACGAATTTGTCTTCGACGACGACACTGTGCGAACCGCTGCCTTTAAGCCCGATCAGGTCACCCCAGTTATCAAGGCGCTGGAATTCAGCTTTAGGCACAACAACAAACAATAAATCTTCGACGCTGATGTTTTCGGATGTGGTCGGAACCAAACCAAGGTGGTGACTGGCATACGGTACGCCGGAACAAAAATGCCAGGTTCCGCTCACCCGGTAGCCGCCGTCGACTGGAATGGCGCGCGCGTTTTCGTAGGCGAAGCTCGCAGCCGCAATGAAACAATCCTCTTCACCGAGCAGTTCGTCTTGCGCGCGTTCACAGAAATACGATGCGGCGTGCAGCGCATGCGCGGCGCCCAAGCACAGCATCCAACCACTCGAAGGACAGCCGCGCGCAATCGCCATCATCACGCGGTAAAAAGTTGTGGCGTCTAGTTCAAGGCCGCCGTAGCGATGCGGCACTAGCATGCGGTAGAAGCCCGCTCCCTTGAAGGCCTGGTGAGTCGCCTCAGAATAAAACGTGCGCGCTTCGGTCGCCGCCTGCGCTTCCAACAGCGACGGCCGTAAGGCTTCCGCTCGGGTAACGAGCGCCGCCGGCGAGAAAGGGTCGGATGAAGTCGTGTCGCTTATAGCCATAGTGGGTCCCTCTTTCGATAGCATCGTTGAATAGTGCCGAGTCATAGCTGTGGGTCACGAATTACTGATTGTCGCTTGAAATGGGCAATCCAGACAGTCTTGTTCCACAACGCGTCCTTCTCTACCCTTCTTTAGCATGACGGATCTGCTACTACTTCTGGCTCACCGGCTTTCCACAATCGTTAAGCTCTTAGGGCCCGGCGGCGCCAACACTGTTGTTGCGGAAAGCCTCATCATGAAGCAGCGACTTTTGGTCGTTAATCGTTCTCGACGACTCGCTCCCAATCTCTCTGGGGTTGATCGATTCGTGCTCGGCTTTTGATCATTGTTCCTCAGTCCCCGCCACATTGAGCGCGCCGCCGTCATTGTTCGATCATCGACGTTTTAAAATTTCACGACATCCTCAAGAAACGAAAATGCCGACTGCTCTATTCGTCCGCCAGTCGGTGAAAACCGGGACCTAAAGTTCCGTCACCAGAGCTCGTAGGTGCTATCGTTGAGATGAAACAACGCAACCCGCGCTTCGCGCTGTCGTCGGATCTCGATGCAGATCGCCAACACATTTGCGATCGACATCGACAAAGACCTCGTTAGGCGAGCATTACTGCCCAACTCCCAGCGACGGTGGGCCGTCCTGACTGACGTTTCTTAGGTCTAGCAAGGAGAGCCTTTGCAGTATCGATCTATTTCGTTGCGGATCTATTCTATTGAAAAGCCATGGGGTACTCGTAGCGATGAAACAGTTTACGCACCGCGTTCTCGGCTTCCGTGTGTATGCCGGCGATGTTGATGGGATCACTCTGTGCTATGCCTGCAGGATAGAGTGATTTCTAATCGAGGGATTCCGCACCATCTCAGTTCTGATAACGATCCGCTATTTCGACACGCCTGATGGGAAACTAATCTTCGCATCCTTGAGATCGATGAGATCCAGTCCATCCCTTATACGCCCCAATTGCATCCTTTCGTTAAGCGATTGATCGGCACAATCCGTCGTCAATTCCTTGACCGTGTCTTCTTTTGGAACGCCGGTGATCATGGCTGCAAATTTGCTATCTTCGCTGACTATTACAACCGCGAGCGGGCTCATCATTGTTTGGGCTGAAAGTCGCCCGCTGTTGCAACCGGCGAGCCCCACAATCGATGTGCGATCATTAGCGGGTATTCCTGGCCGCGATGTTGCGACGGACTTTTCAATTCCCCGTTGCCGCATAATTTTCGATTTCGCCACACAGGCGTCGCCGTTTGAACGGTTTCGCCTAAACGTGTTAGCGTCACCCACTGTCTGCGTATCACCAAGGAACGAAAATGACCGCAACAACCGTTGATCACGTACTCACCGTCGACGCTGATGGGCACATCCTGGAACCCGCCAATTTGTGGCAGGAATATCTCGGCCCGCGATTTCGAGACCGCGCCATCCGCATTGACCACGATGCAGATGGGAACGAAGTTCTACTTATCGACGGTAAATCATTGGAAGCAGTGCATGGCCGGCTGGCAGCGCTCGGCGGCATTGACATGGATGCCGTCGATGCCTTGACCACCGGTTTGCACACCTACGCGGATGGCTGTCCGCCGGGCAGCTACGATCCCAAGGCACGCATCGAAATCCTGGACCAGGAAGGCATAGACACCGCGCTGCTCTACCCAACAATCGGCATTTGCTGGGAAGGACACGTGCAGGATCCCGCGCTTGCCCACGCTTACACCGAAGCCTATAACCGCTGGCTGGTCGACTTTTGCAGCCATAACACGAAACGCCTGGTGCCGATTGCGCACCTCAACCTACTCGATCCGGCTTTAGCCGTTAAAGAAATGCAGCGCGCTCACGCGGCCGGCTGCCGCGGCATTTATATTTCACCCGACATGTTCGCGCGCGGCCGCAAGCGCTTTGACGACCCCTCTTTGGATATCTTCTGGGCAACCGCCCAGGAGTTGGAATTACCGATCGCGTTTCATGTCGTGGTGCGTGACCAGCCGACCACTAGCTATGCCGACCCCTTAGAACAAGACGGTGCGCGTTTCGGCTTGTTCTCGTTTGCATTTCTCGCCATCGACGTCATGGCCGGATTCACCGAGCTGCTGACTATCGGTGTGTTGGAACGCTATCCACGCCTCAAAATCTCAGTATTGGAGGCCGGTGCAAATTGGATTTCGGCGTGGCTCGATCGTCTGGATCATAAATTCGAAGTGATGCACGCCAGCACCATTCTGACCATGAAGCCGAGCGACTATTTCAGGCGTCAATGCTTGGTCTCGGCCGATCCGGACGAATCGATTACCGCCGAGGTGGTCCGCCACGTCGGCGCCGATTACTTTATTTGGGCGTCAGATTATCCTCATGTCGATGCCTCGATGGGCGTCGTCAAAGAGATGCGCAATCGACTCGCCCCGCTACCGCTGGCGGATCAACGCAAAGTACTCGGCGAGAATGCCGTGCGCTTTTATGGGCTAGAAGTATAGCCAGGCGCCGCTACGCGACACTGAGATAGACACCGTGCTCACACACGATCGCGGTCCACTGTTTGCTCGAGCGTTTCGAGCGATTCTAAAATCTGCGCAAATAGAGACGATAAAATTTCCTGCGCGAAGTCCTACTTAAAACGCCTACGCCGAGCGGTTCGTTCGATCAATTAAATCCGAATGTCTCGGACGAATGATCTCGTTGGAGAAGCATCATCTTCGCGATGCCGTCTCCGAATAGTTGGATCATTATCCTGAAGAACGTAATCACCAAGGACTCGACAACGGGCTCATAAAAAAAACCGTACGGCGTACCGGATGGTAGCGAAGCGGTCGAAAGTAAAGAACGGCTTGGTGGCATATTGATGAACTACTACCACAAAGCGGCGTGAAGGCTGGCTGAGTTTCGGCACACTACTCGATCTGACTGGAAAGTTGTCGGCATTCCAAGATTATTACTACGCGCATCGCTTGCATCGGTCGATTGGTGGCACTGCGCCGAACACCCGCATCGGTTT
Source organism: Gammaproteobacteria bacterium (assembly GCA_047611805.1). Taxonomy (GTDB): domain Bacteria; phylum Pseudomonadota; class Gammaproteobacteria; genus UBA11873. Next base: position 14,833 of record JBLFWX010000086.1, on the reverse strand, counting down.
AGCTGCTCGCACGCCCGCTACGTTCGAACACTACAATTGGCAATACCATTGCGGTGGGCTGTCTCAGACTCCGGTAGCGGCTTAACTACAAATTCGCCACCCACGGTCCGCCGCCACCGCCGTAATCGACCTCGCCGAAAAAGCGTAAGCACGCAATGCACTGTTTGCGTGCTATGTCGATGGGATCGTCGTTGTTCATCGCGTATTTAACAATAGCGTCGATATCGGCGTCCTCAATCGAGGAGCCGATCGTCATCCACGCGAGTTTTAATTCGCTGCGCCCGAAATCTTTTGAGTATTCCGTATGGCCAACGCAAACTATGCAGGCGCGGTTATTGATCGACTCCATCGATGTATGATCCTCGCGATAGCGCGACGGGTTATTTGAGTGTCGCCCCAACCAATGCGCCGATGATACGGCACGGTTCCTCGTGCGGATTGCTCCAGCGGTGCATCGTACCGCTTTGCACGACGACATCGCCTTGACTCAATGCGGTGGCCGAGCCGTCGTCAAGTTCGAGTACGCAGCGGCCAGAAATTACATACAACATATCGGTAGTCGCGGACCGATGCATACCGGGATCTTCGGGATCAAAATGTCCAAGGAGTCCAGGAAATGCACGATCCGATTGCTCGTTGATTTCCGCTTCGCTCATCGAAGTATCAGGCAGCGTGCTGTCGGGCGCGAGAACGAATTCTATGAACCTAACCCCGCCAATCGGTGGGAACCAGTCATGGTGCGCTGGCTCGATCCCAGCGTCGGGGTAATCACTCGGCTGGTCCGCGCCCCACAGCGTCGTCAGATAAACCCCAGCGAGCCCTGGCACTGGAACACCTTCAACCCCGCCGTCACTGGCAACGATCGATTTTCCATCGGCTCGATGGCCGGTAGAGACACGTCTGAATGTCGACATAAATTCCTCCTCATGAGTTGCTGTGTGATGAAACTAACGTGCGATAAGTCTGAGTTCGCGCAAACCGCGCGTGCCTAGAAACGGTAACCATGGCAGCCGCCCTGGCGCCGGCAGGGACAACTTAACTTTTTACCGTCAGAGTAATCAAGCCATTCTCAATGCCTATCCCACGGCACAATCCCAAGACGCAAACGCGAGCAAACGAAATTACCGATAATTCTTCGCCGAAATAAGGTGGCGGCAAAGATTGAACAAATGGTGTAACCCAGCGTGAACCGTCATCGAATAGCTACAGGAGGAAACCGCATACTCCGCGAGCAACTCGGAGGAAAGCGCTCGTCGTTCACTTGATCGTCAGTGACGACGGATCGCAGCCAAAACGAAGCTGATCGGTCGACAAGAGCTCCTTGAGATAGACACCCTGGTCACACCCGATACCTTGCTTCGAGGGGTTCGGACTCTGATCGCAAAAAAGTACGATGGCAGTGCCGTGCGCAAAGTGCGATGTCGTAAAACCGCCGGCGAAATCGAACAGCTGATTCCATGACACGTAGTAATCCTTCATGGGGCTACACAAGAATCCGCGGCGCTCCGTATGACTTGGGTCACGCAGTTGGCCGAAATGCGATCAAACGGATCGTGTTCGACAACGGTATCGATCCTGCTCCGCTTCGATACCGAGGAATGTCTTGAGCGACATTTCTCCAGGCGCATTGAGGTGCTATCGCAGCAACAGACTTCTTCAGTGTCGAAGTCCTCAAGCACAATGGTTTAGTAATGTTCGAGACTGTAAATAATTCTGTGCAACCAGCCATGGGTTGGTTTATAGGTGAGCAGTAACGCGCTCACCAAACCCAATACTAAATCGATTCAACGCGAGCTTCCAAATTTAGATCGGCATCGTCCATTTCTTGGATGCTTCTCGGATCACCAAGTAAGCGACTTTCATCGCCGATTGTTCACTGGTCGTCAGCGACGGCGCCTAGCCGCGAAAGCGAAATTGATGGGCCGACAAGGGCTCTTTGAAATAGACACCGTAGTCGCACCCGATACCTGTTGGGTGCGAAATACAATTTCGTACGGCATTTCGATAATTGCCAGGGTATGTTGGCGCCAATAGAGTCGTTACGATGATCTGGTGATCCGCGATTTCGTTATTCTATTCGTACACCTTCTTGTCACGATCGTCAGCGTGGTTGGACCCGGCGGCACGCGTTCCGTTGTCGCTGAATCACTGCTTACAAAACATCAGCTTCTGATAGTCAATCGTTCTCGAACGCGCGCGCCGCGTCTGCGCCCGAGTGATCGAATCATCATCAGGATCTGCGCCATATTGATGCGCCCTACCCGCTTGTTACGCTCGGTTATCATCTTGAAACCCTCGACAGTTCTCAGCTTTCATCGAGCGCTTGTAAGTCGCAAATACCACCTGTTGTTTACCGCGAAAAATCGCCGTAAACCTGGGCCCCTAGGACCGTCGCCAGAGTTGATCGCGATCATCGTTGAAATGAAAAACAGAAATCCCCGTTTCGGTTACCAGCGCATCGCCGATCAAATCTTATTGGTTTTCGATATCAACGTTGATAAGGATGGGGTCCGCCGCGTGCTAGCGCAGCACTACCGGCCGCAAGGTGGATCAAGCGGTCCATCCTGGCTTACATTTCTAGCTCACAGCAAGGACAGCTTATGGAGCTGTCTACCTCTTTCGATGTGAATCAATGATCTTGCAGTCCCATTGGGTAATGGTTGTCATGGATCAATTTACCCGGCAGTTCATTGGCTTCGCAGTTCATGCGGGTCCTATCGATGGACCTTCCGTCTGTCGGCTATTCAACAGCATACTCGGCGGTTCAACCGGTCCACGATATTTGAGTTCGGATAATCTTCCGCTGTTCAAATTTCATCGATGCAACGCCAATCTTAGAATTCTTGATGTGGCAGAAATAAAGACCGTGCCCTATGTTCCACTCTCACACCCATTTGTCGAACGACTTATCGGGACCGTAAGGCGTGAGTTTCTCGACTATGTACCTTTCTGGGGCGCTCGCGATCTGAAAAGGAAATTACATTCGTTTAAAGCGTACTACAACCAAGATCGCGTTCACCGTGGACTCGAAGATGCAATCCCAGACGTTAGGCTACTGGGGGGAAATAGCAACGTCGCTCGCCTCGACGACTACCAATGGAAATCCCGCTGCCGAGGCTTATATCAATTGCCAATCGCGGCTTAATTAGTAATTCGCTCCAAACAGGTTGACCGTGCTCTAGAATTTCGTCAAGGAAATCAACGAGTACCTATATTCGGGAAAGACAAGTTGATCTTATAGAGCCGGCGCGGCGTATTAGATGGTGTAGGGCTAACGAGGACCATCCGAGATGGAATATATCGAACGTATTCGGTCGTAGCACTTGCGGGCGACGGTGGGTGCGGCTTCGATTGCCGTGACGAACCTGTGCTTGCGGATGTTTTGCGGCGCAGCGCCCTGAAAAAGTCTCTTCTCGGTGTTGCGACCAGTTAAGCGGAGGAGGTTGCTCGGATCGAGTACATATTTGACACCCGCTACCCCAAGAGCAAAATCATCGCGTGGGACGGGGACGCCGGTCGCTACTTCGCTCTTGAGCAATGTGGGCTAAGGAAGACAAGTCAAAGGCACGTGTTCGCGCGTAGGCGTGAGGCGGCTCGTCAACCAAAATATGAAGGAGACAAGCATGACTGTAGAACTGGGAAAGCAAACAATTGATCTTCGATATCAATATTCGGCGGCGGCTAATCTCGTACGCAACGCGCTAATTGAACAAGGATTGGAGACGCCCATGGTTGCGCAGCAGCTGGACCGTGACCAGAAACGACGCCGGATTGCAAAGGCGTTTACAGATATCGTCGTTACGCTCGGGCTTGATTTAACCGACGATAGCCTGTGCGATACGCCACAACGAATAGCGAAAATGTATGTTGACGAGATATTCAGTGGCCTTGACTACGCCAGATTTCCAAAAATGACCATGATCGAAAACAAAATGGGCGTCGACGAGATGGTAAAGATCAGCGATATCGACGTGACCAGCACGTGTGAACATCATTTCATCACAATCGACGGTTCAGCCAAGGTTGCTTATATCCCCAAGAATAAAATTATTGGGCTGTCGAAAATAAACCGCATCGTACGGTTTTTCGCGCAACGACCGCAGGTTCAAGAAAGGTTGACGCAACAGGTATTGGTGGCACTGCAGACCTTGATGGAGACCGACGATGTCGCCGTGTCCGTCGATGCGATGCACTATTGTGTGAAAGCGCGCGGCGTAATGGATACTAACTCTCGTACGCAAACGATGGCACTTGGCGGCGTGTTTAAATCGAAACCCGTGGCCCGGGCGGAGTTTCTCGCGTAGACCTGTGGTTCCCGAAAACTAATATCGCTAGGAATCAAGCCGCTACGCGTTCGTAATGGTGATGCCATCCACCGAACTCGGGAAACCAGACAACGATCGTCGATCCCTGTCGCTGCACTGGTCGGGAACCTGGACTATCCATCTTGTCTGTCGCGGATTACAAATTGTCGCATAAGATCGGCCATCCTGACAGTCTTGTCCCACAACACGTGCTTCTCGTACCCTTCTCTTGCATCGAGCAACTGCTGCTACTGATTGCGCACCTGCTAGCCGCAATCGCTAAACGCTTAGGACCCGGCGGCGCCAAGACCGTTATTGCGGAAAGCCTCATCATGAAGCCGCAACTCCTGGTCGTTAGTCGTTCCCGGCGACGCGTTCCAAATCTCTCCGCTGTTGATCGATTCCTACTTGGGTTCTGGTCATTGTTTCTCAGTGCGCGCCACCGTCATTATTCGATCATCGACGATTTTAAAATTTCACGACATCCCGAAGAAGCGAAAATATCGATGGCTCTACTCATTTGCCAATAGAAGAAAGCCAGGACCACCAGGCCCGTCACCAGAGCTCGTAGGCGCTATCGTTGAGATGAAGCGACGCGACCTGCGCTTCGGCTGTCGTCGGATCGCAATGCAGATCACCGAATCGTTTGGGATCGACTACTTGCTCGACATCGCGCAGCACGCCCTCAAAATCAGGTGTCGACGCTTCGACCGCGACAGGCGGGGTACGCAGCTTGATTGCGCGGATCGCCGCCGCGTAGTGAGCCGCGCCGCCATCCGGCGGATCGTCCCGATTCACGGACGTGAGCACGATCTACCTGAGCCCCATTAGCTCGACACTGCGGGCGGTATTGTCGGGCTCATCGGCATCTAACCATCCGCGCGGATTGCCAATGTCGACGGCGCAGAAACGACAGACCCGAGAGTGCAAACGGCTCCCATCAACCTGTCCGTTGCGGTGCCCGCATTCCAGCACTCCCCGATGTTCGGGCACTTGGCTTCCTCGCACACCGTCGCTAAACGATGCTCGCGAACATTGCACCGCACTTTGTCGAAGCCCTCACCAGTGGCATCGGCGCTTTTAGCCAGCGTGGCTTGCCCGCCAGCGCGCTGCGATCAACTGCGGTATGTTGTTGTCTCAAGCCCGTCCTTGATCGCCGTAGAGCCATACCCGGTGACGTACTTGACCCCACCGCGCGGTGTAGAACTGTTAGCCACACGGGGTGAAACGACGGGGGTACTTTGAAATCGGCCATACGGAAATTCAACCCCGCCGTCCCGTCGCCGCATTGTTAGTAATTCGCTCCCAACAGGATCGCTCTGAGCTGCATGTTCAATAGAACCATTTCTAGTCAGCGTGGCCGCGCTATTTCGGTTCTACTGACGATCCGTTATTTCGATACCATCGATGGAAACCTAATCCTCGGATCCCTCAAATCGACGAGATCAAGTCCGTCCCCTATCCGCAGCAATTGCATCCAAGCGCCCTGTGATTGATCGCAACGTTGCGTCTTGAAACCCTTCGCCAACTGTTCTTTCGGAATGCGCGGGATCTTGAGCGAAAGCTCGTCGACTTCGCGACTGACTACAACAGAGAACAACAGACTCATCTTTCATTGGCTGGAGAGTCTCCGGCGGTTGCAAACGGCGAGCCTTGGAATCGATGTGCAACCATTGGCGACTTATTCGTGGCAACGAAATCGTAGTGAGCTTTTTTCCCGCTCTGGGTGCTCGCATGATTTTCGAATTCGCCATACACAGGCTTAGACTTAGCCGAAGGTCAGCGCAAAGAACACGAGACCGACAGCCGTGATCGCGGAGCCAACCACACGGACGAGGGTCTGTGAAGTCTGCTCGCTGACCCGTTGGAGCAGCCGCCCGCCGGCCCATATCGATGTCGCCATAACCACATATTGGATGACGCTAAAGCCTACCAGGTAGGCGAATAGCGGCGTGCTTTCGGCACCAACGATGGCTTCGCCATAGGCGTAACCATGGAATAAACCGGCGACCCCACCAAGCGCGATCAGCAACGATGGGCGGTATTGGCGATAGGCGACCAACAGGCCACCGGACAGCACAACCGAAATTGCGATCATGGCTTCGACCGAAAACAGGTTCATGCCCCTGAGATGCACCACCGTGCCGGCGACAGTTGCCACCACGAAGGCGGCAGGTATCCAATAGCGCCGTGACTGGCCGACCGCGAGCAGACCGATAGCCAGCAGGAAGGCCAGGTGATCGATCCCGATGATGGGATGCGCGAAGCCCGATACGATGCCTTCGAACAGATCGGTCGGCGCGCGCCCGCCGAGCGGATGATGCGCAAGTACAGGGCCCGCGGCACAGAGCAGGACAATGAGTCCAGTGACGGTGGTGATGAGCCTGCCAGGTGCACGCCCGAACGAAGTCTGCTTGTCGATGGAATAGTTCATGTTAGTCTCGCTAATAATGTGTTCTTAATAATGTGTTCTTAATAATGTGTTCTTTGTGAGTGTTGATGGCGATCGTTGCACGTTCAAGTGCTGCCTATGGCCTTTGTCTCGCAGGATTGGAGCCCTTCCAGCACGGCTGCGGTCCGATCTTCCAATTCAACGCTATTGACTACCCCGTGGGCTGTGAGGACCTGCTCCAAGGCCTGCAGCCAGCGCTGATAATAATCCCAGCTAGTGTCGTCAAGCGCATGAGTGCCCTCCCATTTCGCGATCGATCCCATCAAGCCCTGACGGAAATCTTCCCAATCATAATGCCCGTCCTTAGACAGCGCGATGGCCATACCGAATGCTCTTCCTTCCCAGTCTCGTTCGAAGCGCAACGTGCCGTTGTCTCGCGGCGGCGAATCCTCTGTTCCCATCATACTGGTCGCCGCGAAGTGCTCAAATTTCGTCTGCATGCTGCCCGCTCCGTTGCGTAAGTTTGTTCATGCCGCAACCTTGGCGACACCCATCATGGCTTCGGGTGTTAGTAACGCCGCAAGCTGTGCTTCGGTCAACCCATCTGTACCGGCCGGGCGTTCAGGTAACACCATCCAGCGGATCTGTGCGCTGCTGTCCCACAACTTAATTTCAACATCGCCCGGAATCTCGACGCCGAATTCCTTCAACACCACGCGCGGCTCGCGAGCCATGCGTGCGCGGAAGGTCGGATCTTTGAACCAGTAGGGCGGCAGGCCGAGGGTCGGCCACGGATAGCAGGAACACAGCGTACAAATGATCACGTTGTGCACGGCGGGCGTGTTCTCTGCCACCTTGATGTGTTCGCCCTCGGCGCCGGCCATGCCGGCGGGCAGCTTCATCTCCGCAATAGCCGCCGTGGCATCCTCTAGCAGACGCTTTTTAAACGCCGCGTCGACCCAAGCGCGAGCGACAATTTTCGCGCCGTTGAACGGCCCCATCTCGGTCTCGAAAAAATCGAGCACCTTGTCGACGGTCTTATCGCTGATCACACCTTTTTCGATCAACAGCGCTTCCAGCGCACGCACTTTGGCGGCGCTATAAATCTCGCGATCGGTGTTGTAGCTGAACGTTTTCTTATCACTCACGGCTTGCCTCCTCGGCATGGGTTCGGTCTGCTCGTTCTGTTCGGCCGCGCACGCGGCCGTTGGTACTTAATCCCGCTCAGGCTGGCTCTATGTAAGCTTCGAAAAGATCCGCGTAGAACGTCGATTTCGGATCTGACAACGCCGAGCCCCAGATATCGGCTGGCTTAAACGCGACCGCGTAGCAAGTCATTGGTGTGCCGATGCCGTCACCGGTTGGGAAGAAGTAGGTATAGGCACCCGCGTAAACTTCACTCACCACACCCGTTTTAGCGCGCAGGTGACCGGGTAAGCGGGTGTGTTCATCGGGCGTCACGTTTTTGATCATGACTTTATCGCCGACGGCAAACTTGGGCTTGGCGGTGATCTCGCGTTTGGGAGAATCGCCTTCGAGCAGGTATTTGATCACCTGCGCATCGATCGCCGGGCTACCGCCCTCAGGCAACGGTGCATCGGTGACGTTGCCATCGGCGAGATACTCAGCCGTGCGCGCGTCGAGTTCCTCCTGCGTGATATACCCTTCCTGCACGAAGAAGCCCGAGATGCCACCCAACCATTTCTCGTAGTAACGAAACTTAAAATAGTCGAACGGATTCATGCCTTCCGCACCCGTGCGCAAATGGCCCCAGGTCCAGAAGCTTTTGAACTTCGTCGGTACCTTGTCGATCGCGTATTTCGGCAGCGACTCTGATAAGTGCTTGCTAAGCCCCATCATCGCGACGTGGATACCGAAGATCCGTTCTTCCCAGGGCGCGACAAAGACCCGCTTTTGGAAATCGACTGGTCCGAGATTTTCGACACCACCGATATTATGTTGAAGCTTCATTGACTACCTCCGAGGGCAGAGAGACGTACGGTTGAAAGATTGGCGACTGGTCGTCGTGAGAACCCACATTGATGCACGATCGGAAGCCCTTACGTAGGCTGGCCTCGTCGAGTTCGCGGCCGATAAATACGAGCTGGTTGCAGCGCCTCTCGCCGGCCTGCCATGCTTTACCAGGTCGGCCTTCGAGTGTCATGTGCACGCCCTGCACGACAAACCGACGCGCCTCGCCATCCATATCGAGAATGCCTTTGAGGCGAAAAATGTTCGCGCCCTCAGCCTGCACCAATTCATAGAGCCAACGATTGAAGCGGGTACTGTCGACGGTGCCCGGGTCATTCAAGGCCACCGAAAATACGCTCTCGTCGTGCTCGTGGGCGGATTCCTCAAGAAAGTCGGGCTCGATCGCGATCGCGTTTTTGAGATCAAAGGCCGCGACATTCAACACAGCCGCAAGCGGAATGTCGCAGCGTTCGGCGCGGTGAATTTTCGCCAGCGCGTTTATGCCACGCACTCGTTGTTCAAGCTGATCAAGTTCATCCGCGTTAACGAGGTCGCGCTTGTTCAGCACGATGACGTCGGCGAAGGCGAGTTGTTCCTGGGCTTCACTGCTGTCCCAGTGCGCGGCGATATGGCGTGCATCGACGACCGTGACAATGGCATCGAGTTCGGTACAGCGCGCCATCGTGTCGTCGACAAAGAAGGATTGAATCACAGGTCCCGGGTCGGCGAGTCCTGTGGTCTCAATGAGGAGATAATCGAAATCCTCGCGGCGCTCCATCAGGTCGCCGATAATGCGGATAAGATCGCCGCGTACGGTGCAACAGATGCAGCCGTTGTTCATTTCAAAGATCTCTTCTTCGGCGCCAATCACGAGTTGGTTATCGATGCCGATTTCGCCAAACTCGTTCACGATCACGGCAATACGCAGGCCGTGCTGTTCAGTTAGGATGCGGTTTAAGAGCGTCGTCTTTCCGGCGCCTAGATACCCCGTCAACACGGTGACTGGAATGCGGTCCAACGCGTTCATGCCTGTCGTCCCGGTCTCAGCGATAGCGCGATGCGGAAGCCGATAATGCGGTTCAAGGAATCTGCGGCGTAGCCCGTTCGACTGGCCGAGCGCAGCTTCATGGGGGCATCGGCCCAGGAACCACCGCGCAGCGCTCGGCGGCCATTATAGTCATCCGACGCTTTCGCGCCGCGGTCACGGAAGCTGTCCTGCCAGGCGTCTGCACACCATTCCCACACGTTGCCATGCATGTCATAGAGGCCATGCGCATTTGGCGCAAACTGTGCGACCGGTATTGTGCGGCGCGGATAGGCCCCGCGCTGCTCGGTGTCGTATACGTGCAGTGCGCTGTAGTTGGCCAGTTCCGAGGTCACCGTCGCGCCGACATGGAACGCGCTAGTCGTGCCTGCGCGACAGGCTGCCTCCCACTCCGCCTCGGTGGGTAGACGATATTCACGGCCGCTATTGACTGACAAGCGGTCGCAAAATTCCTGAGCATCGTGCCATGAGACGCACTCGACAGGATGGTCGCCACCGGTAAAGCACGCGGGTTCCAATGCTAATTCGCGCGAGACGCTTGGCAGCGCGGCGACGGCGCGCCATTGATCCTGTGTGACGGCCGTGCGACCGAGATACAGCGGTTCGACGTTGATGCACTGCGGTGCATATTCGTAAGTTCCAGTGCCGCATCCAGCGTCCGTGGTACCTACCATCGCCTGGCTACCGTCGATGGCGATCATGTCGAGACGCTCGGACTCGTTGAGCATTTCAGTGAAATAGCGCGCTTCGTGCGTCTGTTGAGCGATAACGCGACCGCGTCGATCAGCCGTAACGGATTCGAAGGCGAACGTAGAGAGTTCGGGAAAACCATCGGCCGGTGCGGCGACTAACTGATTCAGCGCACTCGCCGATAAACTCATCGTCATGCCGGCGCCACAGGCAGTCGTGCTTTGTAGGAATTGCCGTCGCTTCATCTGTCGCTCCCGTTAATGCTGTTCGGTCCAACAACCCTCACGAAAATACGTGTTCAGGTCCTGTTGTACACAGCTGGTCGGTAGTGTGTCTCAAATTTACAGTGCAAGTTCCGGGCCAGTAGCAGCATTGATAGCCTAGTTACATTCAAGTCGTTGAATCCGATGATTAAGCGATCTATTTACGCGGATTGAAAATAAAGTTCGAATGACGCGAGTTTGCAACGCAATGGTGCGTCATGCATTCCTTGTGCGATATCCGCTTGTACTTAGTGCATACGCGGCGCGCGAAAGCGCACCACGCTAATTTTGCGATTACCAAGTGGATGCAACTCAACAAAAATAATCGGGCGCGGACTGTCGCCCTACGTGGTATTTAGGAGTGCTCGCCGTGTGAGAGGCATAACCCTACTGTTCGAAGCATCTATTGATTGGCGCATCGAGCGCCGCAGAGGTAAAGGTACAAAGGCCACGAAGGGAACAACTACTAAGGAGTTTAAAGGCACCACCTTGGATCCGCAGCAAAACATTTTCGATTACCTACAGGAATAAAATCGCGTACGCCGCGAGAAATTCGGAGAGAAACGCCGGTCGTTCACTGATAGTCAGCGACGGCGCCTAGCTGCCAAGGCGAAGTCGACCGTCCGGCAAGAGCTCTTTGAAATAGACATCGTTTACGCCCGAACCATTGCTTCGATGGTATCGAAAACTGATCGCCAAAAAGTACGATGGCAGCGCCGTCCTGGGGTTGCACAAGGGTACACGGCGCTCTGTACAACCTTGGCCATGAGCTTGGCCGAAATGCAATCAAACGGATCTTGCTCGACAACGGCTTCTCCTGCACCGCTTCGAAACAAGGGGATATCGTGGCCGCCATTCTGGAAGCGCACACTGGGGTGCTATCGCAGCAACGGATTTCTTAAGCGTCGAAGTTCTTACGCGAAAAGGTTCAGTTCGTTACTTCGTACTCTTCATTATTGATCTGCAAACGCGCCGAATTGAGATTGCAGGCATTGTCCAATAGCCCGACGGTAAATGGATGCGGCAAATTGCGCGCAATGTCACCGATGTTGACGCCGGGTTTCTCAGTGGGTGCCGCTTTCTCATTCGCGATCGCGATCCACTGTTTACCGATGCGTTCCGGGTACTTGTAGAATCTGCCAGCGTAGCGACGATTAAACTTCTTGCGCGAAGTCCTAACTTAAACGCACACGCCGAGCCATTCGTTCGATCAATTCAATATGAATGTCTCCGACGAATGGTGCCGTCGGGGGAGCGTCATCTTCGAGAGGCCGTCGGCGAATATACGAAACACTATCATTCGGAGCGTAATCATCAAGGACTCGACAAACGACTCATCGAGAAACCACGCGACGCACCTGATCTAAACCACGCCGTCGAATGTGCAGAAAGGCTCGGAGGGATTTTGCAATACTACTATCGCAACGCGGCGTGAAGGCCGGCTGAGTTTTGGCGCACTACGGGGGCGAGCGTTCACCGTCGGCGTTGCGAAAAGCCTCGTCGAGACGCAGTTCCCTTTTCTCGACCGAGCCTTTGATATCGACATCGAAGCGGCGCACAACGTGGCCGCGCCAGTCTTGCACGATGCCCCAGGCGCGGGTCTGACCGGTAAACTAGTTGAATGGATCGAAGCACGGCGCGGCCCCGGCGTTGTCCTCTAGCTGCGGGCCGCCATAACCGACCGCCAATAGTGCGGAGAGGAGAGCGGGCGGTAGCGACGGCCTGCAAGCCGGAGACTTTGCATCACGTTCATATGGCGTCCAAAACGCGATCGAACTTATTTGCCAGTTGAAAACTCGATGCTCGCGATATCGAGTTCGAAGGCACCTTCTTTTCTAGCTGCAAGCATAAATCCGATCTGACGTATTTTCTCTGGTTCAAACGAACCGGCATTCGTAACCAGTCTGCCGCGATAAACGGGTTCGAATTCTCCGAATGGCAGGTTGACGATTTGCCAAGATTCGTTGGTGTTAAAGCTGGCACGCCAGGAGATGCCGTCATAATGTGCATCCAGCCGCACGCGGAACTGGTAGCGACGACCGTCTCCCCTTACTCGTAAGCGAACGCCGCCGGCAGTGAGTGGTTTGCCGTCATAGACCGTACGCGCCGACGCGAACCCGCCGTTGTTCTCCAAGGAGAGCTGCCCCCGGAAGCGCAGCCCGTTATTGATAGCGACCATCTCACCCCGAGAGATCCCACCCATAACACCGTCGTTAATTGCGCGCCATGAGTAAGAAGCCAATTCTAGTTCCGCTGCCATACTCACGGTGTGTATCGCCATCGCCAGGATTGATACGATCGCGATATTGAGGAGCGAGCGACAGAGACGATCGTCGCGCTGAAAGCCGACGTCAATTTTTCACGCCGCCATGTTTGGGATAGATCAATTCGTCGGTGTTAAAGCCTAGTTCGCTTGCCCTCGCCACCAGCTCGGCCAAGATATTGCTATCGAGCGTTGGCTGGCGTGCGAGGATCCACAGATAGGACATGTTCGAACTAATCACCATTGAGTAGTCGTAGCGTTCTTCGTCCAACGCCACGATGTTATACGCCCCGTAGAAAGGGCCGAAAAAAGAGACTTTTAGACGGCCGATATCGGGACTGTCGACAAAGTACGCTTTACCCTCCGCTCTTTCCCACTCACGGTCTTCCGGGTTGTAGCCCGAATTGATGACGCGAACGCCACCGTCGTCGCGCCTGCTGTACTCGGCACTAACTTGAGACAGGCCGCGCTCAAATCGATGGTCGAGTCGGGCGATTTCATACCAGGTCCCCAAGTAACGTTCTAGTTCAAAGTTGCGCACAGCCTTCACGTTATCCGGAATACCTAGACAGCCACCGAGACCGATGCATAAAAGCGTTACGACAAGTGAGTGAATAACCACAGAACGCTGCGCGCTGAGATGAAACGAATTACGCATTTGTCACATTACCCGTGAATTATAAGCCCAGTGGAGCAGCGCCTGGCGCTGTCGAGGACGGCAGAGCAGATCGCCTCGCGTGCAGTTTTTTTTGAGTTGAGCGACGTGCCGGCGCATATTGCGCCAGCGCTGAATCTGTCTGGCATCGTCTTCGTGCCGGCGGCCCATATAATATCGGCAATACCACTGGAACCAGCCACGCGGATCGTCGTTATTGATCCATCCTTTTTCGCGCCAGTATGACAAGGGCTTTGACGCGTCGACCCCGAATAAGTTGATGCCAGGATCGCGATCACCCTCACTGAATTTTGCGTTCTTGAACCATTCATGCGGATATTCATCCCTGCAATCGGTCATGTATTTCCCCCCGAACACACCCAGTTTCAGCATCTCGCAAGGTGTCAGTTGCGGCTTGAACTCAGGGTCGAAATTCTCGCCGATTTTTTGTGTGAGTTCGTACGAATATCCGCTTTGCATGAGATCGTTAACGATTACATCAATGGAGCGGGTCGCCGCTTTTTTCTTAGCCATGTTATGGAATCCGTTGCACTGCGATCATGGGAACGATACTGCAACTGTCATGTTTGAGCTTCCTAAAGCAAAGATAATCATTACGCCGGAACGCGACTACGATCACGCGGTCAAAGTTTTTGATAATCAACGATTCTGAGTCTGGTCCGTGCAAGCCTCTCGATCCACTGAGACGCTGGCATGTCTTGCCACAACTCGAGGAGTTCTCTCGCGCCATCGACAAGGCCGCCGGCTACGCGTACGTGAACTCGGGGACTGCCTGCTTGCGCGTCAGGTGTGGGCTGAATAAGCCATCTGGCACCGATCCACTCGACGCTCGTTGGACCGCTTTCGCACAGAGAAAGTGGACATGCGCTATCGAAATACACCCTCAATTTGAGCCCCTGAGTGGTCACGCGAGCCGCACTCGGGTGGCCACGACGCTCGCTAACAGCAACGCTATAACGAAAACGCTGATGGGCAGACGCAATCGCTGATACCACGACGGCGCAAAGCCGCGCTTAACAGCATCCCAATCGATTGCATAAACTCCGGCAAACGCAAATGCCAGCACGATCATTGCAATTTCCCGCTCGAGCATCAGAGCAAGCCAGGCGACGAGCGGCGATGACACGCTAAGCCAGAATTGGCGCGTGGCGCGATGGCTGTCTCCGGCATTTTCCAATGCAATGGCAAGCCCCCAATGCACGGCGCCCATGAACGCGAGAATGACTGAG
>JBLFWX010000085.1:0-23094 GCA_047611805.1 Gammaproteobacteria bacterium | reverse complement strand
CTTCGACATGGCTGTCTCGCGCAGCAGTGAACGGCGGAACGCGAACGGATCCTGCTCCACCTCGCGCGCGAGCCGGTTCATGATGCCTTCCACGGCGGGCGCGGTATGCGAGTCCGCCTCGCCGCGCAGCCAGAGCACCGGCACGGCGTGCTTGGTCGTGTGCAACGCGAACTCGACGTTCGGGACGTCGTAGTTCGTGTGCTGCAGGCCTTCGATCGAGAGCGTGTCGAAGCCATCGTGCATGAACGCCGCCTCAAACGGCGTGCCCTTGGAGATGGACGCACACACCACGCGGTGCTCCCAGTTAACGGGCCGCCGCGACGAGTCGAGCCCGATCCGGTAGCGATGCAACGCCATCGGGCGATAGAAGCCGCCTCGCACGTCGTCCTCGCGCTGCCAGACGAGCTTGATCGGGTTCGGCAGCCCCGACGCTTTCGCGACCAGGGCGGCTTCGAGCACAAAGTCGGAGAACGGCGCCGCGCGGCGCCCGAAGCTGCCGCCGAGCCACAACGTGTGGATGCGCACCTGCTCCACCGGTATCTCGAGATTTTCCGAGAGCGTGCCCGCGTCGATGCCCTGGAACTGCGTGCCCGACCAAATCTCGATGCCCGCGTCCCCCCATCGCGCGGTCGCGTTCAGCGGCTCCATCGGCGCATGCGCGAGGAACGGCAGGCGGAACTCGCCTTCGAGGGTTACGGCCGCCGCGTCAGGAGCGAGCTTGCCGCGCCGCTCGAACACGGGCCCATCGGTGCCCGCGAGCGTCGCGTACTCTTCCCACAGAATCGCCGACGAGACGTCCGCGAACGCGCCCTCGTCCCAGGTGAGATCGAGCGCGTCCTTTGCTGTCTTCGCCTGCCAGAACGTGTCTGCCACCACGGCGACTCCGCTCGGAATACGTACGACCTTGCGTACACCGGGCATTACCTCGGCTTTCGATGCGTCGAACGACTCGAGCGTCGCGCCGAACACGGGGGCGTGGGCGATGCTTGCCTGCAGCATGTCGGGCAGCGTGAAGTCCATACCGAACGTCGCCGTGCCCGTCGCCTTTGCGCGCGCGTCCACGCGCGGAACTTCGGTGCCGATGATGCGGAACTCGGCCGGCGTTTTCAGCCGGATGTTGGCGGGCGGCTCGAGCTGCGCCGCCGCCTCAGTCAGCTCGGCGTAGGCCAGCCGGCGATTACCAGCCGCGTCGACGACAAAAGATTTCTCCGTTTTCAGCCCCTCCGCCGGGACACCCCATCGCCCAGCCGCCGCCGCGACCAGCATCGCGCGCGCCGTCGCACCGACCTCGCGCAGGTGTTGCCACTGGCTGCTTATGGACGTTGACGACCCCGTCGCGATCACACCCCATTCTCGGTGCTTGAACGCCGGGTCAAGGGAGTCGAGGTGCTCGGCGACAACGTGGTTCCAATCGGCATCGAGCTCGTCGGCGAGGATCTGTGCGAGTCCGGTATAAACGCCTTGCCCCATCTCGGCGTGGGGCATGACGATGCGGATCGCGCCGTCGGGCTCGATGCGCAGCATGGCGTCGGGCGAAAACGTGGTGTTTGTTGCGGTCGCGGCGGCGGACCAGCCGGGGCGCAGCATGAGCGCAAAACTGAGCGCGGCGCTGCCCTTCAGGAAGCGACGGCGATCGACACTAACGCCAGCGGTGGGTTCACGCATCGCGCATCTCCTTCGCGGCCTGTCGGATGGCAACACGCACAAGCTGGTAAGTGCCGCAGCGGCAGATGTTCGTCATCGCCTGATCCATCTCCGTGTCGCTGGGGTTGGGGTGCTTCGCGAGCAGCGCGCTCGCCGCCATGATCATCCCGGACTGGCAGTAGCCGCACTGAGCGACGCTGTGCTCGGTCCAGGCTTTCTGCACGGGGTGCGTGTCCGCGCCCGGCAGCCCCTCGATAGTCGTGATGGCCTGCGCCTCGGTAAAGCTCGACACGGGTAAACCGCAGGTGCGCATCGGTTCGCCGTCCACCAGCACCGTACACGCGCCGCAGGTCATGATGCCGCACCCATATTTTGTGCCGGTAAGTCCGAGGTGATCGCGCAGCACCCACAGCAGCGGCGTGTCGTCGCTGGCCTCAACTTCGTGCGCCTTGCCGTTCACATGTAGCTTGTGTGTCATCGGATCGTCTCCTCAGGCTGCCAGTAACCCTTCTGGCGCGCGATGATCTTCTTCTTCTTCAGCGGCTTGCCGATGGCGTTGTGATAGTAGTGCGCGAGTTTGATCTGAGTGTCGTTCGCGTCGGAGCCCGAGAGCCCGAAGAACACTTTCGAGAAACCACCCGGCACCATGGCCTTGAGCTTCTCGGCGAGCCGCATCGCGATGTCACTGCTCTTGTCGAGGAACAGATGCGCATAAGACAGCGTCTTGATCTGGTCGTAGGCGGTCTGCGCGATTTCTTCGTTGGCGTAACCGAGCGAGGTGCACCACAGACCCGCGAGCCCATCGATGAAGCGGTTACCAGCCTCGTCCCAGACGTGGATGCCCTCGCCCTTGACGATCATCATCGGGCCCACTTGGTTCAGCGCCGAGATCTGAGTCATCGGGTGGAAAACGGCGTCGACATCGCGCCGCGCAAGATCGCTCATGCCTTTGGCAGTCGGGTGATTCATTGTTTGCTCCTTCCGGCCGCGACCGGTGGTCAGTTCCAGGATGGCACGCAGCGCGCTTTCATTTGCGCCCGAAAGTCGCGCGTCGTGTTTGCGAGCAGCGCGCCTGTGCCCCAATCACAAATAACGCCGTGGCGGCGGATTACATCGTAGAGGTCGATATCGCCCGCGCGGTAGCGCGCGGCAACCTGCTCGGCGTCCTCGTCGAGCCAGCCAACCCGTGCTGCGGCGATCAGCTCGCGTTCGCGCTGCGTCGCCGCCTCGTCGACCCGGTACTCCGCGAGGTCTTCGTCCACCACCTCGAGCACGACGCCGTAATCCTTCCGCGCACGTTCGAGCGAGACGTAGTCGTCGACGACGTCCTCCTTTACG
Source organism: Gammaproteobacteria bacterium (assembly GCA_047611805.1). Taxonomy (GTDB): domain Bacteria; phylum Pseudomonadota; class Gammaproteobacteria; genus UBA11873. The sequence goes on along the minus strand of JBLFWX010000085.1, from coordinate 20,112 downwards.
CGCTCGGGATCGCGCTCGAGCGGGTCGCCGTAACCGCCGCCACCCGAGGTCCCGCGCCAGAAGCGCGCGCCCTTGCCGACGGGCACATCGGAAAATACGGCGCCGAGGAAACGTGGCGATTCGCCCTCATGCTCGAGCCACAGTCCCTGCGGGGCGCCGGGCAATCCACCCTCGATGCCCCAAACAACCGAGCGCTCGCGGTCACAGAAATAGGAGAACACACAATTTTCGACGTCGAGGATGGTGCCGGCCTTGTCGAGACCCACGCCGCCGCGCCACTTGCCCGGCCCGGCGCTGTCGGTCGTGATCTGCATGCGATCGGTGCGCACCGGGCACAGCCGCTCCTGCCCCTCCACGGGCTGGAGCGTGAGTCCCACGCCGAAACAGGATGCCGTGACACTCAAACCGTCACGACCGTTGCGCCCGCCCCAGCCCCCCGCCAACCAGTCGTAAAGCATGAAATAAGGTCGGGTCGCACCGCGCGCGTCGTAGCCACCGGTCAACAGATACTCGATGTTGAACGCGCAGGCCATCGCGCGTTCTGGCATGACACGCGAGAACAGCTCAAAGATCGCGTTCATGATCTTCTCGAAACACATCACGAACCCGGTCACTGCCACGGGCCAGCGCGCGCTGACAATGGTGTCGTCAGGAACGATCACCGTGACCGTGCGATACAGGCCTGCGTTTAAGGGTACGTCGGGAAAAAACGTCTTCATGCCCGAGACGATGGCCGCGAACGTGCCGCCAAACGCGCTGTTGTAGATCGAACCTATCGTCGGGTGAGAGCCCGTGAGATCAAACTCGACCGCGTCGCCCTTTATCGTCATTCTGACGCGGATGGGGATCAGTCCCTCTTCGCCCGCCGGGTCCTGGTCGACAAAATCGACGGTCTCCCAGCTGCCGTCCGGCAGTTCAGTCAGGCGCAGTCGCACGGCACGCTCGACGTAGTCCTGCACGTCGGCAAACGCCGTTTCGATCGTGCCGACGCCGTACTTATCGCACAGTCGCTTCAACTCGCGTTCAGCGATCCGCACCGCCCGGGTCTGGGCGTCCATGTCGCCGATGATGGCGTCCGGGTCGCGCGTGTTCTTCGCGATGAGGCGCGCGACGTCGTAGCAGTACTCGCCCTTGCGCCAGATCCGAACGGGCGACACACGAATGCCCTCTTTGAACATGTCCCTCGCCGTCACGTCGAACGAGCCGGGCACGCTGCCGCCCATGTCCGCCCAATGCCCGTTCGCCTGGCTCCACGCGATGAGGCGGCCATCGACGAAGATCGGAAGCAGCACCCGCGTGTCGCTGAAGTGCGTGCCGCCAACGTAGGGATCGTTGATCAGGAACACGTCGCCAGGGTGGATGTCCGCCCCAAATTCCTTGATGACCGCCTTGCAGGTGTAGTGCAGCGTGCCGACGTGCGCGGCGAGGTCCTGGTTGCCCTGCGCGACGGTGTTGCCCTCGGCGTCGCACAGCGCATTGGAAAAATCGCGGTTGTACACCACGAAGGAGTAGCAGGTGCGGCGCACCTGCTCGGCCATCTGGTCGACGATGTTGACGAAGGCGTTGCGCAACACCTCGAAGGTGACAGGGTCGAGCTGGCTGCCGGGGGTAACTGGTTTGTCCATATCGGGCCTCCTCAGACCGTGATCACGATGTTGAGCCACGCGTCGACCTCGGCCCGGGCGCCGGGCGGCACGAGCGTGGTCGCGTCGAACTGTTCAACGACCGCGGGGCCGGCGAACACCACACCGGCGGGCAGGTCCTCGCGCCAGAAGATCGGGGTCTCTTGGATGCCCTCGTCGAACGTCACACTCCGCGTCGACCGCGGCGCGGGCATCGCGCCACCCGGCGCGTGCCGCGCGAACTCGGCCTTCGGCGTGACGCCGATGGCGATCAGATTCAGCCGGAAGATCTCGACAACCGCGCCCTCGCGACGGTAGTTGTACTCGCGCTGGTGCGCGGCGCCGAAATCCTCGGCGGCGGCCGCGACGTTCGTGAACGGACGCGGTGCAGGCACAGTCAGCGAGCGCCACTGCCCGCCGTAACGCATGTCAATGGATCGTGTGAGCACCATGTCCGCCTCGCCGACTCCCTCGTGGGCGAGCCGTTCGCGCGCCTCATGCTCGAGCGCGAGGAACTCGCGTTCGATATCCGCGGCGTCGGCGACGGCAGCGTCGACAAGGAAAGTCGACAGCAGGTCGTGGCGGATATCCACGAGCAGGCAACCTATCGCCGAAGTCACACCGGGATGTGGTGGCACGATCACTTTCGGGATCGCGAGATCCTTCGCGACCGCTGCGCCGTGCAAAGCACCCGCACCGCCGAACGCGACGAGTGCAAAATCGCGTGGATCGTAGCCGCGCATGATCGACACAAGGCGCACGGCGTCGGCCATATTCGCATTCGCGACACGAAGGATGGCTTTCGCAGCGGCCTCGACGTCCATCCCGAGCGGGCGCGCGACACCGGTCTCGATGGCCGCGCGGGCGCGCGTCACATCGAGACCGAGGTCCCCGCCCGCGAGTCCGGCACCGAGCCGGCCGAGCACGAGGTTTGCATCCGTGTTAGTGGGTTTCTCGCCGCCGCGCCCGTAGCAGGCCGGACCCGGATCGGAGCCTGCTGACTGGGGCCCGTTGCGCAAGCTGCCGGCCTCATCGACCCAGGCGATGGAGCCGCCGCCCGCGCCGATGGTCTTGATGTCTATGCTCGGGAAACAGATCGGCTGGCCGTACTCGATGTACCAATCGCGGGTAGTCAACAGCTCGCCTTGCCAGGCGAGCGAAACATCCGTACTCGTGCCGCCCATGTCGAAGCCGATCACGTTCGGGTAACCGCATAGCTGGCCAATGTAGCGATTCGCGATCGCGCCGGCGGCGATGCCTGAACTTGCAAGCCGCGCCGCCTGCCTGTCCGTACTTTTCGGCGTCATCACACCGCCACCGGAATGCAGCAGCAACACATCGTTGCCGTAACCGCCCGCGGCGAGACGATCCTGCAGGCGACGTGCATACTCGCCGACCACCGGCTGCAGCACTGCGTTCACAACCGTCGTGGAGAAGCGCTCATGCTCGAAAATCTCGGGCAGCACCTCGCTCGACGTCGTCACGGCGACGCCCGGGAGCTCTGTCTCGAGGACGACCTTGAGAGCGCGCTCGTTCTCTCCGTTCGCGAACGCGTTCATGAAGCAGATGGCGACGGCCCGGTAGCCGCGCTTGCGAAGCTTTGCGGCGAGTGCGCGTGCCTCGGCCTCGTCCACCGGACGCTCGACCACACCCGCAGCGCTCGTGCGTTCCGCGATCGTCAGCCGGTCGCGGCGGCGAATATACGGCGGGGGATTGTCCTTGTAGGCGTCCCAGAGATCCGCCTTCGTGGAGTTGCCGATCTCGATGACGTCCCGAAAACCCTCGGTGCAGACCACGGCTGCATGCGGCAGATTGCGCTGGAGCAGCGCGTTCGTCGCGACCGTCGTGCCGTGCGAAAACAGCGTGATATCGGCCAGATTTACGCCAGCTTTTGCGATACCTTCGAGCACGGCGTCGATCGGATCGCGCGTGGACGGCACCTTCTGCACGCGCAGTGTGCTGTCCGCCTCGTCTAGTATGCAGATGTCGGTAAACGTTCCGCCGATGTCGACGGCCACACGCACTTTACTCATGCTCTTCTCCTCGTTACGTCCAACGTGGCTTGGTCTGCGCTCACACCGGGTTCCTCTTCACAAGCTGCTTAGCGATGATGATGCGCTGCATTTCGTTGGTACCTTCACCGATGCACGTCAGCGGCGCGTCGCGATACAGACGTTCGATCGGATACTCCTTCGAGTAGCCGTAGGCGCCGTGGATGCGCATCGCCTCGAAGGCAAGCTCCGCCGCGCGCGCCATCGCGACGGGTATGATCTTCTGCACGAGCCACTTGTCGATGGCGTCGAGGATCAGGCCCTCATCGTCAGCGGTCATTCGGTCCGGGGCGGCGGACATGAGCTTACCTCGTGTTCTTCATAAGTTCCTGGCGTGAACGATATCAATACCGCGGCACGCGCTCTTCCTGCTCGAGCTAGTTTGTCCGGACAATATGTCCGGACATATATACAAATTTCCAGATCCTAAGTCAGCCCGCCGTCGACCGAGATCGAGAATCGACCCGAAATATCAGCATGCGCCGGAACTGGTCGAAGCCAAGAGCGCGATACCGCGCCTGCAAACACAACTACGGCGAAGATTCGACCGAGAGCACCCTGACAGGGCCAGCCAGATGATTGCGCTCTTGACGGTTCGGTCAGGGAGTATAAGAAGAATAAACGCCGCATTCTCCAATTCCACAGAGTATTTCGAGGGTATCAAACAGCCGTCAACCGATGCTTCGAGGAGGTGTTGGCTGTGATCGGGCCGCCCGAGCCTGGAGTACTTCCGCACTGTGGCGCGATTTGCAGACGATTGTGAGCGACCGCACAACAGCAACCGTGTCGCGTTGTCGGTGCCGCAGCTGCTGCTCGCGTGGTTGATTCGAATTAGCCGAACAAGCTGACTTGGGGCGGACCCCGAGACGGAGGGGAATGCAGAGTCACTGTTGCGTCTTTGCGTTCGAGGTGCCGGAGGATCTTATCAACTACCACCGGTTCTTCGATGCAGGCGATGAGTGTGACGTGGCCGCCGGTCTTGCAGGTCTCGATGTCGATATTGAATACGCGCTTCAGGCGCTGCGCCAGCCGATAGTAGCAATCACATAAGGGCTGTTGTGGGTCGAAACCCGCCGCTCAGACGTTTCCCCCGAGTGACTGTTGTCTCTGTGCACAAGAGCCGTTCGGACCTCGTCCATTCAAGTCGAAAATCTGATTCAAATCTGCAGAATGAAATCTAATTTTTCGTACCGAAACGTAGCGTGTTTGTTACCCTAATACCTAGGTGGCTCGCGAATCTTGTCTCTCAAAATACAGAAGCACTCGAATCATAGCTTGGTTTAGCAACTCGTATTGTGCAGGCATCACCGCTTCAAGCGCGCTAGCCGATTGAATATAGAGTTCGGGGACTAATTCGTCCCCACAGTGCTCTACTATTTCGCGCGCAGAATCGATCGTCGTTTCCAGGTGAAATTGCAATCCTATGACCTGGCGGTTTATTTGAAACGCTTGGTTAGGACATGCACGACTCGTCGCAATTCGAACCGCCCCTTGAGGAAGATCAAACGTATCCCCGTGCCAATGAAAAGCATCCAGTGCTTCTGGAAACTCGTAGCAGTCTTCAAGATTATTTGATATTCCGTTAATGGGAAACCATCCGATTTCCTTGTATCGATTCGGGTACACTTTGGCGCCCAGCGCGCTTGCAATCAGCTGCGCTCCGAGGCAAATGCCTAAAACGAGTTTATCTGCAGCAATTACTTCCTTAATAAACGCTTTCTCGCGGTCAAGCCAAGGATAGATCTGGGTATCCCCGACACTCATCGGGCCGCCTAAGACGATCAGTAAATCAAATTCATCTGGATTCGGGAAACTCGGCGATTCGTATAGCTTTGTCTTGCTTAACGTGTGCTCTGCCGCGGCCAGCCATGGCCCGATGGAACCTAGGCCTTCGAAAGCGACGTGTTGAAAACAATGTACTCGCATCGAGGTGCACTTCCAAAAAATAATTAAGAAAACACTCTAGGTAGGATGAAAGCTAACATGAAGTTCCTAATGAGCATTAGATGCTAAGGCCATTGATAACTCGTAACCTGTTGCCCACCCACCGTACTACATTGGCGTCGCGGATCAGAAGGTTACAAGGGTCGGGGCAATACCTACAAACGTGAAGCAAAATTGCCACCGTTCGCCAAGTAATTTAGTGCGATGGCAATATTTTACGAGCATTGCGTTTAGACGGTATTCCATTGCCCCACTTTGTCGGCCGGGGCGGGGGCTGCATCGCGTCGCCAGACGATTTGTGCGCGATGGCCAAGCCACGTGCGCAGCCCTCATCCTCGTAAGCGAGCGAGAGCGAGGGTGCGACTAATTTAGCCTTTAAGACCTCTAGGCTTCGTGGCGTCCTACAATCGAAATACTAGAGACGTTTTGATAAGGGAATCCACCGAGATTATGCGTTAAGCCTAAGCGAGGATCTTTTAGTTGTCGCGCCCCTGCTCGCCCTTGAAACTGTAGGTACATTTCGTACAACATTCTCAAGCCGGACGCACCGATAGGATGACCAAAACATTTCAAACCGCCGTCTATCTGGCAAGGGAAGGCCCCTTCGGCGTCGAAAACACCGTCTAAAACGTCCGTCACAGCCTTACCATCATCGGATAATCCAAGGTCTTCCATTGTGACTAGCTCGGTAATGGAGAAGCAATCGTGCACTTCGGTCATGCTGATTTCGTCGCGCGGGTTTTTAATTCCGGCTTCGGCGTAAGCACGCTTTACCGCATGACGCGTCGTGGCGATGTAGGAGCCATCCCAATCGTTAAAACCGCTTTCGTTACCGTTCGACACACACAGTTGTATTGCTTTTACGCTAACGAGGTCATGTTTGCCGAGACTGCGCGCAATTTCTGGTGTTGTCACGATCGCACACGCGGCGCCATCGCTGACACCACAACAATCGAACAAACCGATTGGTTCCGCAATCATCGCCGCGCGCATCGCTTGGTCTTCAGTAATTGAGCGTTGTAAATGCGCTTTCGCGTTCTTCGCCCCATTCGCGTGGCTCTTCACCGAAATATGCGCCATCGCGCGCTTCAGGTCTTCTTTGTTCGTCGAATACTTCGCGGCATACCCAGCCGCTAGTTGCGCGAAAGCACCTGGCGCAGAAACATTAGGAAAAAACAAATCGTTGGTCACACCACGCGAGCGTTGTGGCAGTCCGCCGTAACCCATGTCTTTCAATTTCTCGACGCCTAAGGCCAAGGCGAAATCGCATGCGCCGGAAGCAACAGCATAGGTGGCAGCCCGAAAAGCTTCCGTACCGCTCGCGCAATAATTCTCGATTTTCGTGACCGGGATATTCGGTAACCGCAGTGCCGCACTGAGAGGGATCGCACCCGGTCCGACGTTGAATGTATCGATAGCGGTGGCTTGCCACGCCGCTTCGATCTGGCTTTTGTCGATACCCGCATCCGCGATGCATTCTTCGAATGCCTCGGCCATTAGATCCGCAGGTTCACAGTCCCAACGTTCGCCGAATTTGCTACAGCCCATTCCAAGGATAGCGACTTTGTCTTTGATTCCACTTGCCATAGTAGGTCTCGCTCTTTAAATGCTTATTGAACTTGGATAGCTTTCCAAAAATATTTTCGAAATCCGCGCTGCGTATCGATTTGTTTGACTCGGAAATGTAAATCCACTTCGACACCGGTCGCGAATGTTTCAGGATCCACTTCGGTGATGTCCATCATCAGCCGGCCACCACCTTCAAATACCACCATACCGAAATATGCGGGCGGGTTGAAGTCGAAGGTTAATTCGTCGGCCGTCCAGGTCGCTATGTGCCCGGTTGCACCGGACATCGGATGTTCTAGTTGAGTTTCACTCGCGCCACATTCTGGATTCACACAATAGCGATGTTTGGGTATTTGAACCGTACCGCAGGCGCTACATTTGCCGCCTTTGAAGCCGGTCGTAAACGCCTTATTTCGATACATCGCAGACAAATACGACTGCTTATCGACTTCAGCGCGTTTCCCGAGGCCTTTCTCAAGCAAATTGTTGAACGATTGAAATTTATTGTAGTTGTCTTCGGCACGGCCTCTGGCCAAATGGCCAGACACACCGTATTTCGGTCGTTTGCTTTGGATAGCGTCGGTGGCTCGAAACAACAACGCATCGCACCCTTGGCCGAATCCGACGACCAGGATCAGATCTCCCGGTGCGGCTTGCTCGAGGCGATGGGCTAGCAGCAGCAACGGATGGGCGGCCCCCGTGATGCCCACCGTATCAAGTAAATTATCGGCGATCGCATCGCCCTTCAGGCCGAGTTCTTTGCCAAGCATCGCCGGAACTCGACTTTGATCCGTTGCGAGTATGAAATGGGCAATGTCGCTGACATTCACTTGTGCTTTGCTGAGCAATGCACTCACGGCAGCAGGAACGATCTTCATATAGCCTTCGTCGCGCACCCAGCGCTCTTCCCAACCGTAGTCATACTTACTACCGTCAGCGCGATAGTGATCGATAAAATCGTCCGCGTGGCTATAGCTTGCGATGAATTCTGCTAGAACCTTCTCGCTCCCAACGGCTAGCGCTGCTGCCCCATCGCCGTACAACATCTCCTCGCGAGTAGCGACTTGAGTAAGACGATGCTCCGAACCAACGACAATCGATTGTGCTGCGGGATTACTCGCAGCGATATCCAAGCCGAATAAAAGTGCTGAGGTTGCCGCGCGTTGCGAGGCCGTTACGTCGGCCGCGCGTAGTCCACTCGTGTTTAAATTTAACGCCTCGGCGACGACGACTGAATTTTGTCGATCAAGAAACGGCGCGCTGGTTGAGGCCAAGATTAATGCACCAATAGAATCCTTGGCATCTTGCCCGAGGCAATCGTTGGCTGCTTCCACGGCCATCGTAATGACATCTTCGTCCCAGTTGCACACCGCTTTTTGCCCACGCCCGAGACCTTTTAGGCTTGCATCAAACCAGCCGTTCGCGTCCGCGATCGATTTCTTTTGCAATCTCATGCGGGGCAAATACGCACCGTAGGCAGTTATCCCAATCATATTAATTTCCCATCATGGCTCGTGAATATTTTCGGCTTTTTATTCAAAGACAAACGTAGGCGGCTCGAATACACAGTTTGACTATGCAACGATCGCACGGCCGTTATTTAAAACGACAAGCTTGCGTTCAACGACCAGCGCGCGAAACGAAATCGTATTGTCGTCCTTCCAGTACTCGACGCGAATGGTTTCGCCCGGATAAACCGGCGCGGAGAAACGCAGACGCATTTCTTTCAAGCGTGATGCATCGTAGTCGAGCACCGCTTTCACCAGGCCGTGGCAAGCGACTCCAAATGTACATAATCCGTGCAATATCGGTCTCTCGAAGCCGGCTGCGAACGCGATGTCAGGATCGGCATGCAACGGGTTGTAGTCTCCGCTTAAACGATAAATTAGCGCCGACTGCGGAACCATTGGCAGATCGACGCTTCCGTCTGGTTCGCGCTCAGGTAACTGATGCGGGACCGGCGCTGTTTTGGCTGGGCCGCCGAAGCCTCCATTGCCGCGTGCGAACGTAGTCGAGGTGAGCGTGCAAATTTTCTCGCCCGCCTCGTCCGTGACAATCCTCTCTTGCAAGATCAATGCGCCACGATTCTCACCTTTGTCGATGACATCGACGATGCTCGTGTGACCGACTAATTTACCTTCCGTCGGTATAGGGCGATGCAAGATCATGCCCATCTCACCATGCAAAACTTTCACCCAATCGACACCGGTTCCTGGGTCTTTAAGCCAAAACCCCGGACCGGCAAGAACGACCGCCATACTCGGAAAAACCTTCAGATCGTTCTCATAGACAAACTGTAGCTGGCCTTTGTCGACGGGATCGCTACCGATCCCAATACCTAAGGCATACAGCATGGCATCGCGCGGGCTCATTTCCTGCTCCCCAACGGGAACAGGAAATGCCATTAGTTGATCGTCAAGCTCCACTAAATCGGATCCCAACTAAAAATATCAGCTGAACGCTCGAGTGGGTAAAAATCCGCTTCCATGGCTGGTCGCATCTGTTCCGCGATGGCGTTCGGGGTCCAACCTTCGCTCCGATGGACAGAACGAATTGGTCGGGGTTGCGAGAATAAAAATATTTCATTCATTCGAACACCGAAGATCTGACCCGTCACGCCATCGGCCGCGTCACTCGCGAGATAAACCGCCAAGGGTGCTTGATGTTCCGGCTTCATTTGTTTGATTTTTTCTAAGCGCGCTTGTTGTTCCGGGGTGTTGTCAGGAATCGTTCCGATCATACGGCTCCAAGCAAACGGAGAAATGCAATTTGAACGGACGTTATATCGCTGCATATCGAGCGCAATACTTTTCGACAGACCGACAATACCGAGCTTTGCCGCCGAGTAGTTCGCCTGCCCGAAATTCCCGATCAAACCTGACGTTGAAGTGAAATGAACGTAAGCGCCACTTTCTTGCTCGCGGAAATAAGTTGCGGCAGATCGGCTAACGTTAAACGCGCCCTTGAGATGTACCGCAAGTACCGAATCCCAATCTGGCTCGCTCATCTTATGGAAGATCGTGTCACGCAATATTCCGGCGTTGTTAACCACCACGTCGATTCGGCCATACGCGTCAATCGCATCGCGAATCATCGCTTCCGCATCTTTGCGTTCTGCCACTGACCCGGTGTTGGCAATGGCGCTACCGCCACTCGCCGTAATCTCATTGACCACTTCAACTGCCGGCCCTTCATCTGAACCGGTGCCGTCGACGCTTCCGCCGAAATCGTTAACGACAACCTTTGCACCGTGCTTCGCCATGAGTAAGGCGATTTCCCTACCGATGCCGCGTCCCGCACCTGTCACTAGTACGACCTTCCCATCTACCATTCGTGAATCCGACATCCCCACCCCCAAAATAGTTAAATTCCACGATCGCTGAAGTCGCGATCGAATGAAAATCTGGCAGTGCGTAGTTTACACGCGCGGCGTAATTTATCTTGCTTGTAATAGACGTGTCTACGCCCGGATACCCTTGGATGGTGCAGATCGCCGGCGAAGCCTAAAGTTAAAGCGGTAACGGAACGCCATATGCTGGACCTGGATTCTCAATCGCGGGGTTACCGAAATCACTGTGCTCGCGGCGTCTAGCACGTGCGCCTCACCGCGGTGATCTTCGAATAACCGGGGCCCTTAGAGTTCGCTGTTGGCGGTGGTTACCGCGGATATCGTCAGGTGCATCGACAGATCTCACTATTGAGAATCACGCCACGAATTCCTCAGCGAGCGCAGTTGCACAGCGCAGACTGCGAATCTGTCGACTTTATTCATCTCACATTCGTCAAATAATGCGTTCCGAATAGGCAAGATATCGACCAATCGTAGAGTAGATTCGATGCCTGTACAGGAGAGGATTCTCGCATGCAAAAACTTGTCTCTGAGCTTACTCCCGACGTCGTCAGCGCCGTTGGCGATTCGGACGAACCTTGCAGTCGCGGGCTCCGCAGTGCACAACTTAAGCTTCTTTATACACAAACGCCGACCGGCGTAATCTCATCAATAATGGCCGCTGGCCTACTCGCTATCTAGTCGACCGCTTACAGCTTGAGCAACAGCGGATTAATGCAGTAAATGAACAACTCGAATTGCGAGTTGCAGATCGCACAATGGCGCTTCGGGAGTCGAATCTTCGCCTAGAAATTGAGATTCAGCAGAAACAAGAAGTTCAGCATTCGCTAGAGCAAAGTAAAGCTAAATATAGGACGCTCTACCATGCTAACCCAAGCTTATTTATCACCATTGACGCTCGAGGGATCATTGAATCTATCAACGATTATGGACTTGAGTTTCTCGGTTATCATCGGGACAGCCAAATTGGCCGTCCCGTTTCGCGATTTATCCGCAGCGAAGGTGTCTCAACCTTAGAACAGCGGATCCAGGACTGCGTCGAGAATTCCGGCCATGTCCAACGGTGGAAAAGCGCATTTGTTGCATCCAACGGCGAAGCCATCTGGGTAAGGATCGTGCACGCGGCGAATTAGATACTCAATCGCAATACTGCACCAGTGTGCATCTTGTTTGCGAAGACATTACGGATGCACGGGCTCTGGAGCGTGAATCGCAATATCACCGCTGACATCACTGTACAACCGACGCGAGTTCGAGCGACGCCTGCAACTAATATTTACTGATCGCCGTCACGATGGCGCCAGCTATTCTCTGTGTTGTTTGGATCTCGATAAATTCAAAGTCGTAAACGATACTTGTGGGCATGTAGCCGGCGATCAGCTGCTATGTCGTCTAGGCGAAACACTCTGTCGCTTTATTCGTAGCGAGGATATTTTTGCCCGGCTTGGTGGTGGTGAGTTTGCGATACTCATGCACAATGCATCCGTCGACGACACCCGAATATTAGTCGAGCGCTTGCGCGCGGCGATCGAAGAATTTGTATTCGTATGGGAATCGCAAGAGTTTCGCGTGACCGGTAGTTTCGGACTGACTGAAATCGGCAATCATCACCAAACCCCTGCGGACGCGATGCGTGACGCCGATGCAGCGTGCTATCGCGCGAAACAAAGTGGGCGTAACCGCATTCAGGTGCACCGCGAGGGCGGTCGCCGATCAGCGAAATTCGACTTGTTGCGGCTACCCAATACCGGCTAGTCAGAAATTCTTCCGATCGTTCCCTCAGATCGACAGCGCGGATTGTCGCTCCGCAGGCCTATAAAATAGCGTTAGAACTAGCCTTCCAAAATGATATCGCGATAGGTGCCGCCTGCCGGGATCATCGGATACACGTTCTGCTCCGATTCCACGATCACATCCAGCAAATAGGGCTCATTTGGGTCTTCGAGCATTCTCCGGAACGCGCCTTCCAGCGCTTCCTTTGTGCGAACTCGAGCCGCAGCCACTCTGTAGCCCGCCGCGATTGTGACGAAATCGGGATAGATATCCGTCTCTCCGGCTGGTTTAACTGACATCGGATCGCTGAGCGCCGACCCTGCTCGATGCCCAGAATAGATCATGTCCTGCCATTGGCGGACCATGCCAAGCCACTGATTGTTAATGCACACAATTTTTACGCCAATGCCGTAACGGTGCAGGGTCGAGAGTTCGTGAATACTCATGTTGAGGCTACCGTCCCCATCGATGTCAATAACGGTCCGTTCAGGACACCCCACTTTTGCACCGATTGCGGCAGGCAGGCCATAGCCCATGGTTCCGAATCCGGAGCTAGATAAAAACGAACGCCGCTGGTTGATTGCGTAGTGTTGCATCGCCCACATTTGGTGTTGCCCGACACCCACCGTAACTAAAGCATCGCCATCGGTGATTGAAGAGAGCAACGCGATCGCTTCGGGCCCAGATACTGAGTCACGGGCCGGGGCGACCAGCGGATGCTCTGCCTTTAAATCGTCTAGTCGCGCACGCCAGGCCGAGTAGTCACCCGGAGCGACGACCGCGATGAGTTGTTCAAGTGCGACGCCAAGGTCGGCACCGATTCCAAGTGTGACAACTTTATTCTTATTGATTTCTTTGCGATCAATATCGATGTGGATGATCTGGCCGTGCTTAATAAACTCATCGACGTTGCCAGTGACCCGATCGTCAAATCGAACGCCTAGTGCGATCACTAAATCGGCTTCGTTTACCGCCACATTCGCAGCATAACTACCGTGCATACCGAGCACATGCAGCCATAAGGGATGCTTAGACGGCACACTGCCAAGTCCCATAATTGTGGTTGTGACGGGGCAGCCAAGTTTATCGGCAAGCGCCACAAGTAGCGCTTCCGTGCCGCTTGAGACGATGCCGCCTCCCGCATAGATCACGGGGCGCGAGGCTTCTGCGATCATTCTCACACACTGCGTTAGCTGCGAATCAGATATCCCACCAATAGTTGCTTCTACCGGATCGATGATGGCGGGAATTCGAGGTGCGACGTAGCGCCCTTCTGGATCGCGCGGAAAATGTTGTTGAATGTCCTTAGGCAGGTCGATCAGCACCGGTCCCGGTCGGTTAGCCGCGGCGCTCGCAAACGCTGTGCGGACCACTTCCGGAATATCCCTAACTTGCTCAACCAATATGCTCATTTTTGTGATCGGTCGAGTGATGGCGACGATGTCGGCTTCTTGAAAGGCGTTTTTGCCCAACAAATGACTCGGCACGTTGCCAGTAATCGCTACGATCGGAGTTGAATCGCTATTCGCGTCACCCAGCCCTGTGACCAGGTTGCAGGCCCCAGGTCCAGACGTTGCGAGACACACGCCAACTTTGCCAGTCGCGCGCGCATAACCTTGCGCGGCGTGAACTGCGCCTTGTTCATGCTCTGTGCGATAGCACCGCAGCCCGAATTCATCGAGCACGTCAAATATCTCGAGGTTCGCGCCACCCGGATATCCGAATAGACACTCCACACCCTCAGCGACTAAGGCAGCACCTAAAATTTGCGCACCGCGCTGCGCTCGCTCACGGTCTTCCTCGCGAATTTCTGATAGTGGCGCACCTCGTATGGAGGTCACGTCGCCATAAGTAATATTGTCAGCCGTCGGCCGCTGTATTTTCTCATTCATAATTTATTAGCACTGTTCGCTTTCTAGCAGGGACGGACAGATCCTTACAATGGTGTATGTTGTCGGGACCGCAATATGGCGGAATGATGGTTCGCGCTAGTGTAATGACATTTCGTGACACTTAGTTTACTTGGATTAACGGCACTGGGATAACACGGCGCCGGCCTGCGCTTACCCAATTGGCACTAAGTGACGCCTGAACATTTGTGGTGATTCGCCTGTCCACGTCTTGAAAGCGCGCGAAAACACGCTAGCATCCTCAAAACCAAGTACATACGCAATTTCATCATTATGCATGCCGCTGCGGCGCATTAAATCTGTGGCGCGCTCGAGCCTAACTTCTTCGACCAATTTCGCGTAACTAGTGGCTTCATCGTTGAGACGCCGTTGCAAGGTTCGTTTGGTCAAATACAAACAACCGACAATCTCAGTCAACGAGGGAATGGGTGTGGCCGTGCGTAACCGAGATCGTACGACATCGGCATAGGACAAAGGTTCATGCATGACGTCACTCAGTTGGCGGCACTGATTCGTGAAGAATCTAAACGACATTGGATTCGATTGCGGGGGGCGCGCATCCCACACGGCTCGCTCAAAGCGGATCTCATTCACGGTGTCCGCGAAACTGACTGGGCAGCGAAAAAACGTCTCGTAGGGACCTATATCTGAAGGTTCGGCTTGGCGCAAGCGCACGGATCGCGGCGCTATATGGGCGCCGAGCGTTTGGCGAAATAAGGTTAAGGTCGCCGTCGTATCACGCTCAACAAAAAACGCCGCACAATCGCCGACGTCACTATTCTCGTGGAAAGCGACATATTCTTCTTCGCCGTCCCGCCACACAGACAATTCAATCGATCCCCATGCCAAGGCAGGGTAGGAAGGAACGGCCTGGAAAAGTTCGCGAACTGTTGGCGCGCAAGATGCGGCTAATCCGAGCACGCCAAATAACGGCAAATGGTAGCGTTGGCCAACCGCCAACCCAGCTGACGGCAGATTCAACTGTTGCAACGCGAGTCGAATGAAAGTTAGTTCTTGGTCGAATCGGATCCGGTAGCTCGGTTCCTCAAGGGCAAAACGGGGGATATTCGCCTTGGCGAGTAACGGCTCAATGGCATGGTTATGCGCTTCGAGGATTTCGATAACCGGCGCCAATCCGTACGCGAGTCGGTAGGGCCGGCGCATTGTGCTACCAAATAAGTAGACTGGCTCCTGCGAGCTACTTCGAGATGACTTTTGCGCGGCTCTCGCCATTAGCCCGATTCAACCGTTGGCACAATATGTCATGCAATTTACGCGAACGGTCATTCCGCGTCGAGCGCTAGATAACGACACTTACCGACCGACATTTTGGCTAATTCGCCAATCATCAGATCCTGACGCGCGTCGCCCTGGAGGCTATCGATGAAATTCATGTTTTTCTTTTATCCCGGAATCCCTGCCACGTTAGATGAACGCGAGAAATTACGTCCGATTGCGGCGCGAACCGAGAATTTTCAAGAAATGTTGTCTGAGATCATCGAACTGTCGCAGATGGCAGAAGATCTGGGCTTCACTGCGGTCACGTTTCCAGAGCATCACCTCCACACTGAAGGCGGCGAAATGGGGAGCCTACCGGTACTCACTCAGCACGTGCTCGCAAACACCAAGACGTTACTCGCAGGCCCCATCGGTTACGTTCTCCCTGGTTGGAACCCATTGCGCCTAGCACTTGAAACAGCGTGGATGGATCAGATTTCGAAAGGCCGCACGATTGCCGGCTTTGCACGCGGCTATCAATCACGTTGGCTAAACCCGATGGCGCAGCACTTGCACGGCGTCGCTGCGACAAATACCTACGAGAAGACTAATAGCGATGTCGTCAACCGCGAAGCTTTTCAAGAAGTGTTCGAAATTCTGAAACTCGCATGGGGCGAAAAACCGTTTCGGTATAAAGGAAAATACTACGAGTACCCGTACCCTTTCGAGACCGGGACGCCGTGGCCGGCAGATAAATGGACACGTAAATACGGGTCACCCGGCGAGATCGATGACGACGGCAACATCCAGATGATCAATGTAGTGCCGAAGCCATACCAAAAACCTCATCCGCTGCTGTTCCAAGCGTTTTCCCAAAGTGAAGCGACCATTCGGTGGGCGGCAAGAGAAGGCATTATTCCAACGTTAATTACTTCTGATCTCGACGACCTCAATAACTATGCGAAATGCATGGTCGATGAAGCGAGTAAGTCCGGCCGCACCTTAGCGCTCGGGGAAGAGCTCGGTGTGTTCCGCGGCGTGTACATGGCTGAAAATCGCGAGAAAGCGCGTGAATTGGCGATGCGTGGTTTGATGGGTACGGGATGGCCAGGCTGGGCGCACGATTTCGGATTCACCGAGGCCTTTCGCATGCCGGAAGACGACGTCAAATACCCTAACCAACCCCTACCTGTCTCAGAAGCGACGATGGAGCGCTTCGAGAAGAAACATTTTTGTTTAGTTGGCGACACGAACGACGTGCGCAAAGAAATGGATCTACTCGTCGAAGCAGCAAATCCGGAATGGTTTATTTGGCAGTCGGACCAAGGCTATCTGCCGCTTGATGAAGTTAAACGACAAATGGAACGCTTTGCGCGCGAAGTAATGCCTCATTACCGTGAAACGCACGAGAAAGAGAAACAAGCGAGCGCAGGCTAAATATCGAGCGCTTAGGTGCTGCGGAATATTATTTACTCGCAGCACCTAGGTCGCTCATTTTTGCAGTGGCGAGAAAAATTTCTTTGCCACGTCGATAACAAAATCCGGTTTCTCCTCCGGAATGAAATGCCCGCACTGTGGCACGATGCAACCATCGACAGATTCTGCAACGGTTTGCCAATAGGCGCGGATGTCACCAAGGAACGTATCACCGCCGTAGGCTTCAACCGGGATGGTTAGTTTTTCTGTTGCGTTTGCAAGGTTGACGGTATCCTCGCGAAGGCCGGCTGCATACCATTGGAAACCCGCCCGAATCGATCCTGGAATAGAGTTAACACGAACGTATTCCGCGATATCTTCTTCAGAAAACACCGACGGACTGTAATTAAAATCTAGGGTCGTCAAGAATCGACGCAGATATAAGTCGATGTTTTGACTAACGAGCATGGTCGCCCAATCGGGATTTCCACCATGGAAAAATACGTGGTTAATTTTCAACGCTAGCTCAAGAGGAAATGAATCGCCCGCACGGATCAGTCCGGGGATCATGTCGAGAATCAGCAAGCGTTCGACTAGCTCGCGATTGTCGTAGGCCAAATAAAACGCGACGGCGCCGCCCCAATCGTGACCGACGACGCCAATTTTCTCGCAACCGAGTTGCGCAACCAGTTCCCGAATATCGCTCGCCATCGTGCGCTTATCGTAGCCCGTCATGGGTTTTTCGGAATCACCCAGCCCGCGCAAGTCGGGCACGATCACTTGATAATTTTCTGCTAGGGCCGGAATAATTTTGCGCCACTCATACCAACTTTGTGGCCACCCGTGCAGCAAGACGAGCGGGTAGCCGGACCCCGCTGTTACGTAATGCATTCGGAATCCGTTAACTGTTCGTTGGTGATGTGTCAAAAGCTTGCTCATTATTTGCTCCTTGTTCGAAACTCACTCAAATTCCATTATTGCAGCGTTTATTGGTGATTTGCGACGTCTCGTTCGCCAATTCCGCAGTTCCGACCTGCATAGCCAGTGCATGTGTCGCCAATAGGTGACACTTCAGTTGATCACGCTTAGCGCTACGCTCCGGTGCTACTAGCTTCATGTGATACGTATCACAGGCGCCAAATGACCCTTATCGAACCTTTGTCAACTCCATCACATAAGTACAGAGCGGATGTGCGTTGAATCACAATCCCACCGCCTCTTCGCGCCCTAGACCGACTCTGGCATGGCCCGTGCATCGTAACGGTTAACGAATCACGGTAAATTCCATCAAGGAAGTCAGTATGAAAACGAAAGCAGCCTTAATTATCTTCTTAGCGCTCTTGTTCGCCAATATCTCGTCGGCCGCGGCCGCGACTTTTTCTCAGCAATTTCAAAATGATTTCGCAGCAAACCGGATCTGGCTATGGGCCGTTGAACCGACGACGACGTTTACAAACGTAACGTTCGATTCCGCACCGGTAATTAGTTGGCTCGCTCCTGTGAATACCGGCACTGCGCGCTACTTAGAATCCGACACCGGTACGGCGCTTGCGCCCACCGCGGGTCTTTTTACTGTCGATTTTGACTATACGACGCCGACGTTTTCATTCGAGTGGGCCGAATTGTTCTGGAACGGAACCAGCAATACTGTTCTAGGCAGCGGCACCGCGACTTGGAACGGTAGTGCTTGGGGTGGCAGCACAGTGTTCACTCAAGGCGCTGCTGTCGTTCCAGTGCCTGCGTCCGGCGTATTGCTTGCTTCCGGAATTGTATTGGGATTCGGTTTCGTGAGACGTAAAGCACCCACGGGATAGCGACCTTGCTACGCAAAATCGCCGCGTTAGTTGTTTACAAATATTATTCACAACGCGGCGAGACAGCTTATTCGGGAACGTCTACGATCAGCAAGAAACAATCTTCTTAGCGACAAACGTCAAAATTTCCTCGCCGTCGTAACCCAGCTCATCCAATAGTTCCTTCGTATGTTCTCCAAGTAGCGGCGCATGTCGTGACACGACACTTGGCGTCACTGAATACTCCGTCGTTGGACGCACGTAACGTATCGGTCCTTCGGAACGATGTTGCGCACTCCGTAATAAGCCAACCGCTTTGGCCTGCGGGTGCTCGGTTAAATCGTTCAAGCTGTACACTGGTGTCGCAGGAATATCGAGACTTGCGCAGACCTCCAGCCATTCGGCAGTGGTTCTTAGCGCCATGATCTCGAGCATATCGCGATACATCGCAACGAGATTTGCGTTGCGCGCTTGCCGGTCGTCCACCCCATATTTCGCCGCTAGATCGTCCCGTCCCGCGACCTTGAAAAATGCGCGCCAATGCGCCCCCGTATACGGCAAAATCGCCATATGGCCATCCTTTGTTCGCCCGGGTTTTCTGCCGCCGTCTAGTAGTCTCGTGTAACCCGCACCGCTCGTTGCCGGATCGAATGTCAGTCCGCCTAGGTGTTCAGCCAGTATGAAACTGACCATCGTCTCAAACATTGGCACTTCGACATATTGCCCTATGCGGTTCCGTTCCCGGCAGAAAAGCGCAGCCAAGACTGCGTTAACTAACACCATGCCGGTCGTTTTATCCGCAATCAGACTTGGTACATAGGAGGGTTCGCCGGCAGCGGCTGAATTCAAATCCGCAAGCCCGCACGCCGCTTGAATGATGTCATCAAAGGCCGGTTTGTCCCGGTCTGGTCCACTCTGACCGAAACCGGTGGCGACACAATAAACAATATCCGCTTTCAGTTTCTTGACCGCCTGGTAACCAAAACCAAGCCTTTCCACAGCCGCAACGCGCATGTTGTGGACCACAACGTCCGCCGTGGGGATCAGTCGTCGCAAAATGCCCGCGCCGTCAACCGATTTCAAGTCCAGCGCAAATGAACGTTTATTCCGATTCAGGCTTAGAAATATTGAACTCATTCCCGCGTTGCGGCTGACGCCGTTTGCTCTCATGAGGTCGCCATTTAACGGTTCAATTTTTATTACATCTGCACCCATATCGCCGAGAATTTGCGTTGCTATCGGACCGAGTACAACCGAAGTTATGTCGATGACACGGACTCCCGCCAAAGGCCCATGCGCGGGGTGTTGGCACTCGTGATCGTGTGACTTTTCCATGACTATTGCCCTTACAGAGATCCCCAACAACAAAACTTGCTACTTGCTACTTGCTACTTGCTACTTGCTACTTGCTACTTGCTACTTGCTACTTGCTACTTGCTACTTGCTACTTGCTACTTGCTACTTGCT
>JBLFWX010000084.1:0-23464 GCA_047611805.1 Gammaproteobacteria bacterium | reverse complement strand
CAACGCTGAGGAATGATTACGTCGTTTTCTTCGGGTCATCTTCTGCTCCTTCTCTTACGAGAATATTAAGTCAGAAGATTTCACTTATCAGGAATCATTTTCTGTCTAAACGTTGGGGTCCAGCTCTCTTTTCTAAAGTCGGTAATCGTGCGGAGACCTTCGGCAATTTTCAGCTTCAATTCTGCTCCGAGGGAACGTAGGAACACGAGTTGCACGCGCGAAAGTCGTCTCCTCCCTGGGCGTGGGAAGGCGCCGGACTTGCTCGCGATCAACATCAAAATGAACCGAAGAAACCCCCGCGTCGGTTACGGACGGATCGCAGAACAAGTCGCATCGGTTTTAGCAATGCAAGCCGAACAGGCCAGTTCAATTATTTGCAGATGGGCCGACTCCCCTGCCCCGCGCGATGCAAGTCTTAGCGAGATATAGATGATCAGGTTGCAGCCCCAGTCCTTAGCAACAGCTCCGTAAGCGAACCGCACTCATGCAAGGTGCCGATCAGGGAAAGCGGCCTGACAAGCTTATCGTCGATACTTTGCCGCGGCTCCGAGTACAGGCTGTGGATTGCATAAACAACCGGTCCGCACAGGCTATCGGTGGGCCGAACCTTACGCTCCCCATCCGCGCGGTCTGGCTCTTCGAGCATTCCCAACGACTCGCTCAAGCGTCCTGCAATCCTTTCGGCGAATTCCTTGGTCGCATCCAATGCAAAGAATTTCATCAAAGTTAAAATTTTTGGTTTTCAGGTGGCACTATGACCCGCCTGCTGCCAAGCTGTCCTAAATGACGGTCACGTCGCGCAGACGAAGAGGGAACTGTCTTGGGAAATCTGGAACTGATCTATCGCTATGCTGCTTTCGCAGCCGTCGCCACGGTCTCAAACTTGGCGGCGCAACGAGCAGTGTTGAGCTTTGCACGCGCCGATACAGGGCTAACGCTTGCCATCGCTGTCGGGACGTTAGTCGGGCTGATCATCAAATATGTCCTCGACAAGCGCTGGATATTCTTTGACACAACGCACGGTGCGGCGACCCATGCCCGGACGTTCGCGCTCTACTCGGCGATGGGGATTGCGACCACGCTGATATTCTGGTTATCCGAGGCTGTCTTCTGGATGATCTGGAAGAACCATACAATGCGTGAGGTCGGTGCGATTCTGGGTCTAACCGTCGGGTATTTTATCAAATTCAATCTGGACCGCCGATATGTCTTTCAGCGCGAACAGCGCGACCAAGGCCAGCAATAGGGGACCGTACGGCGAGGAATACCAAGAGCTGCCCGATCGCAGCAATTGTTAGCCCGACCGGATCGCGTGCCGCAAAACGGTCAAGCTATCATTCTGCGTTCCCAATCGGCTGAGCGTAATCATCCGAAGCAACCAGACTACCACCGAAAGGGAAACCGACCGCAATGCGCCCGGGCCGGCAGGCAGAACGCTTGGAGCAGAACTGACGCTGTAAGCTAATTGAGAAGCGACCGCGGGCTCAACAAATCGGGGCCTAGAACTGTGCGTATTCCGTCTAAAGCCGATCACCGATTCCGGCGCAAGCCGATCACCCATTCCAGCTGAAGCCGATCACCATTTCCAGCGCAAGCCGATCACTGATTCCGGCTGAAGCCGATCACTTTTCGGGTTTTGCCGGAATGTGGTTTCGGCATTGAGGGAGCACTAGCGAGAGCAGGATAACAACCCGCCATGGGATGCTGGACGTTTTGTCGTTCAGAGGAAGTCCGATGGCTTATACGAGGTTATCCATGCGCAAACTACGCGATATTCTACGGCTGCATTTTGTCGCCGCCTTAACCAACCGGGCGATTGCCCGTGCCATCGGGGTCTCGGCCTCGACAGTCAGCGATTGTCTAGCCCGGGCGCGGGCTGCGGACGTGGGCTGGCCGTTGCCCGAGGCCTTAAGCGATGCCGCGCTCGATGAGGCCCTGTACGGTCCGCGAGTCATCCTGCAAGCCACGGACCAGGTAACCCTGCCAGATTATGCGGAGGTCCACCGCGAACTGCGGCGCAAGGGCGTGACATTGATGTTGTTGTGGACCGAGTAAGGCACTCCATCCCGACGGCCTGATGTACTCCGCCTTTTGTGAGCGCTACCGAGCCTGGCGCGGCCATCTCGATGTCGTGATGCGCCAGACGCACATCGCCGGCGATAAGTTATTTGTCGACTATGCCGGGCACACGATGCCGGTCATTGACCGCGCGACCGGTGAGATCCGCCAAGCGCAGATCTTCGTCGCAGTCCTCGGTGCGTCCAACTACACTTACGCCGAAGCCACGTGGACGCAATCCCTGCCGGATTGGATCGGATCACATACCCGCGCCTTCACTTTCTTGGGTGGCGTGCCCAATATCGTTGTGCCCGACAACCTCAAAAGCGGCGTCACCCGCGCGCATCGTTATGACCCGGATCTCAATCCCACCTACCAGGACATGGCCACCCATTATGGCGTCGCCGTCGTGCCTGCCCGGGTGCGTAAACCACAAGATAAATCGAAGGTCGAGGTCGGCGTTCAAATCGTCGAGCGCACCATCCTCGCGGTCCTACGCAATCGGCAGTTCTTCTCGCTCGCCGAGCTCTCGGCTTTGGCTTCCTGCGTCGCTCTATCTCCTGCATCCTGCAGTCGAACGACGCCATTGCCGAGTTACTCAGCCGACTCAATCAACGACCCTTCAAGAAACTACCGGGCTCACGCCACAGCCAGTTCGAATCGATCGACCGTCCGGCGCTCAAACCGCTGCCCACGACCGCGTATGAATACGCCGAGTGGAAGCGCGCCCGCGTACACATCGATTATCACATCGAGGTCGAACGTCACTATTACTCGGTGCCGCATCACTTGATCAAACGACAACTTGATGTGCGCATGACGGTATCCACCCTCGAGTGTTTCCACAAAGGTCAACGCGTCGCGGCCCATCGACGTAGCCATCTACCCGGACGGCACACCACCGTCACCGAGCACATGCCAGAGCGACACCGCCATCACGCGCAGTTCTCACCAGAGCGGCTGCAACGCTGGGCTGCCAACATCGGTATCGAGACCGCCACCCTCATCACTCAAATCTTGAGTGAACGACCGCACCCCGAGCAGGGCTATCGCACGTGCCTGGGGATATTGCGACTCGCCAAAAGCTATAGCGATGAACGTCTCAACGCGGCCTGCGCCCGCGCCCTCATCCTCGGCACCCATCGCTATAAAAGTATCGCATCCATCCTCAAGAAAGGACTCGATCAGCAGCCGTTAGCCGCAACCACTGAACCACAATTACCCACCGACCACGGCAATCTCCGTGGACCCGGTTATTACCACTAAGGAGAAACACGATGTTGAATCATCCCACCCTCGATCAACTGAAAGAAATGAAACTCAGCGGCATGGCACTCGCCTTCGAAGAACAACTGCAACGTGCCGACTACAACGATTTGAGCTTCAACGAACGCCTTGGCTTCCTCGTTGAACGTGAACACAGCGTGCGCGCCAATCGACAACTCACCTACCGACTGCGACGCGCCCAGCTTAAACTCCATGCGTCGATCGAAGACCTTGATCAGCGCGTGCCTCGTGGTCTCGATAAATCCTTCATCAATGAACTCGCCCGCAGTCGCTTCATCAACGATCATCTTAATGTATTGATCACTGGTCCCACGGGCGTCGGTAAAACTTACCTCGCGTGCGCTATCGCACACAGCGCATGTCGTAATGGTTTCTCCGCGCGTTATCTCCGCGTTCCGCGTCTACTCACGGATCTCACAATCGCGCGCGGCGACGGCACGTGGTCCAAGGTCTTAGCGCAGCTCGCCAAGACCGACCTCGTCATCCTCGATGACTGGGGACTCGCGACGCTCGATGCCGAGCAACGCCGTGACTTGCTCGACATCCTCGATGACCGACACGGCCTGCGATCAACCGTCGTCACGTCGCAATTACCGGTCAAACAATGGCACGAGATCATCGGTGACCCAACGCTCGCCGATGCCATCCTCGACCGCCTCGTGCACAACGCCTACACCATCAATCTGAAAGGGGAATCGATGCGGAAAAAACAAGCAAACTTGACTCAAGCCGATCACTCGGCACAATAACTCACACCTGCGTCGCTACGCTCCGATGACTGATCGGCTTACCCGGTACAGGTGATCGGCTTCAGCTGGAATCAGTGATCGGCTTCGACGGAATACGCAAACTGCGAGCATCGTGGATCTGCGCACACTGACACGCAGTCGGCCTTATGCCAGATCCATCAACGCCCATAGCACGTCACGTGCCGCTGATGACCTCAATCAAGCGACCATCGTCCAGCACCAGAAGCCTCCGGCAAGGTCCGTTCAAGAACAATTCGGCCAAGTTCCAAGGTGCTCGGTTTCGGTACTTTCGAGAAAACAATCTGGGGTGCAGTGACGAAAGAACAGACGTGGTGTGTCGCTAAGTTTCACACCCTATCGATATTCGCATGTACAAGAGTTGCGGCGCTAGGCAAAAATACGCACGGCGACCACATCCGTTTGATCCCCTGCAGCGGCAAGCAGAGATTTACGGTCACGGACAAGAAAAAGCCCCGCTGGTTAACGGGGCTAAAATGGTCGTACCTAAGAACGGCTGGTCGTCTACATCATGCCGCTCATATCAGGCATGCCACCACCGGCACCGTCGTTTTGGGTCGTTGCTTCGGCGACCATCGCTTCTGTCGTCAGCAATAAGCCAGCGACCGATGCAGCATTTTGCAAAGCCGACCGTGCGACTTTTGCAGGGTCTAGGATGCCCATTTTGATCATGTCGCCAAATTCACCCGTTTGAGCGTTATAACCAAAGCTTCCTTTGCCCTCTTTTACTGTATTGACAATAACTGACGGCTCTTCACCGGCGTTGGCAACGATTTGTCGGATCGGCTCTTCCAACGCGCGAGCCAGGATCTTGAGACCCATCTCCTGGTCGGCATTGTCGGCTTTAACTTTCTTCACTGTAGCGACTACGCGCAGTAGTGCGACTCCGCCACCGGCGACCACACCTTCTTCGACCGCCGCACGAGTTGAGTGTAAGGCGTCTTCGACCCGTGCTTTCTTCTCTTTCATTTCGATTTCAGTTGCAGCGCCAACTTTAATCACGGCAACACCGCCGGCAAGCTTCGCAACTCGCTCTTGGAGTTTCTCGCGATCATAATCCGAAGAAGTTTCTTCGATCTGGGCACGGATTTGTTTAACGCGGGTTTCGATCGCCTTTTGGTCTCCGCCACCGTCGATAATGATCGTATCGTCTTTCGTGATCACGACTCGCTTGGCAGAGCCCAACACTTCCAGGCCGGCTTTCTCTAAGCTCAGACCCACTTCTTCGGCAATGACCGTACCACTAGTAATAATGGCGAGGTCTTCCAACATAGCCTTACGTCGATCACCAAAGCCCGGCGCCTTAACTGCGGCTACCTTTACGATTCCGCGTAAGTTGTTGACCACCAGGGTTGCCAACGCTTCCCCTTCCACGTCTTCGGCAACAATCAACAGTGGTTTGCCAGACTTGGCAACCGCTTCGAGGATCGGTAGAAGATCACGAATGTTGGAGACCTTCTTCTCGTGGAGCAGGATATACGGCTCTTCGAGTTCGATACCCATCGTCTGCTGGTTGTTGATGAAATAGGGCGACAAATAGCCACGGTCAAATTGCATTCCCTCGACAATATCGAGCTCGTTTTCGAGGCCGGAACCTTCTTCAACGGTGATGACACCTTCTTTGCCAACTTTATCCATGGCTTCAGCGATGATGTCGCCGACCGCAGAATCCGAGTTCGCTGAAATCGTACCGACTTGCGCAATGGCCTTCGTATCCGTGCAGGGCGTGGAGATCTTCGCGAGTTCTGCAACAGCGGCGACAACGCCTTTGTCGATACCACGTTTGATATCCATCGGATTAATACCGGCAGCGACCGCCTTGAGACCTTCCCGAAAGATGGCTTGCGCCAAAACCGTTGCGGTCGTCGTGCCATCGCCGGCGACATCAGAAGTTTTAGATGCGACTTCCTTCACCATCTGCGCACCCATATTTTCGAATCTGTCCTCGAGTTCAATTGCCTTAGCAACTGACACCCCGTCTTTAGTAACAGTCGGTGCTCCGTAGCTTTTCTCGATAACGACGTTGCGGCCTTTAGGGCCCAGTGTTTGTTTGACCGCGTTGGCCAGTATATTGACGCCGGCTGCCATGCGTTGGCGGGCATCATTCGAAAAACGGACTTCTTTTGCGCTCATGTGCTTAATTCCTAATGATCTTAAGTATTCTGGGGCAACGCGCTAGGCGTCGAAAACGGCCATGATGTCGTCTTCACGCATCACGAGTAATTCTTCTGCGTCGACTTTCACTTCCGTGCCGGTGTATTTACCAAACAGCACTTGGTCGCCGACTTTCACGTCGAGCGCCCGTACCGCACCGGTGTCGAGTATTTTTCCGTTACCTACCGCAACGACTTTTCCCCTGGAGGGCTTTTCGGCAGCCGAATCTGGGATCACAATACCGCCGGCGGAAGTCGAGTCTTCTTCTAGTCGTCTGACCACAATTCGATCGTGCAAGGGGCGGATTTTCATTAGTTGTCTCCTAAATTTCAATTTTAACTAATTGAAATTAAATAATTTTAATATCATTGTTAGCACTCCGTTGAGAGGAGTGCCAGGTAATATGGGCTTAATATTCCTAAAGTCAAGCGGTATCAACATGCGTTATCGAAGGTGGCTCTCAAGCGGTAGACAGTTATCGAGTTTATGGGAAATCCGACACGTCAAAGGCGATACCCGGAGGCAGCAGTGTTGTGCTTCCACGCATCGAAATCGCCCTGAAACCGATCGACCGCGCAAGAAAGATTTGTACACGTAGGTGTATTTATTACTATTTGCGCGCCGTCTTGACGGCGGGCCCAAACGACAAACGACTACATGACAATCGCGTGCACTGACGCCCGGGCAATTCGGTATCGCGTTGTCCCTCCATTTTCATCTAGCACGATCCCGATGCTCTAGTTCACGACCTCTTCTACAAGCGCAGGCCAGAGCATAGTTCGACTATCATGTCTAATAGCCCGCCATCCGATCAATGGAACTCGTAAATAATCCCATGATGTTGGTAGCCGCGGTTGCTGTTTTTCTTATCCATGCCGCGTTGAGTCTCGACGTTTCCGACATCACGCCAACAATAGTTAGATCATAATTCAACTGTAGGGCACACTCAGAGCGGCGGGAGAAATCTTGTTAACCGTGCAACCGCGTGCCGCTTTGAGTCGAACGAAAGGAACACGATAGTCATCATCAATCGTCTGCTAGGACTATTCGGTACATGGTTGGCGGCCTACCTAAGCGCACCTCGCAGCGCTAGGAGCACCTCTATAGCGCCCTCACCCGAGCGCCTACTTGCTGTTTTGCGGCCTGCCGATGTCCTGGTAATAGAGGGCAACACGCGCTTGAGCACGGCCATCAAGTACTTGACTCAATCCACTTGGTCACACGCTGCGCTGTATGTCGGTCCTCATCTCGCCGAGCATGGCGGAAACCCACTACACTGCTTCGTCGAGGCGGATGCGGTTTTTGGCGTGCGCAGCGTAGGTCTCGACGAATTCCGCGACCATCATGTTCGGATCTGTAGGCCTATCGGTTTGACTGACCAGGAATGCAGAGCGGTGACTCGCTATGCGATAACCCGCATCGGTTATCGCTACGACCTGCGGAATGTTGTGGATTTAGCCCGCTACTTGCTGCCAACGCCGCCGGTGCCACAGCGTATTCGTCGTCGCTTGCTCGCGCTTGGCAGCGGCGATCCGACGCGCGCGATCTGCTCGACGCTCATTGCCCAGGCATTTCAATCGATTCACTATCCTATCCTGCCGCTCGTCGACACCCGCGTTATCGATTCCGCAGAATGTCCGGGTTGTGTCGAAGAAATCCTCCACGTGCGGCACCACAGCCTATTTACGCCGCGAGATTTTGATGTGTCTCCGTACTTCGAAGTGATCAAACCTACGATCGCTGCTGGGTTTGATTTTCATGCCCTGAATTGGGCGAAAGAAGAATTAGACAACGAGCAACGATCAAGGGCACCAGCATTGCCTACTCAATCAAGCTAAGACAAATTCGCAGATAGCTTAATATCTCACAAGCTCCGAAAACCGGCATAAATGCAAGCCCTGATCACCAACGTTTTCGGTAGTCCGCAGGTGATGAGTTTGCTAAAACTGGGTGCCTATAAAATCAAAACACGACGATGATCTCTGCAGGAAATCGACTGCGCTAAGGGGCTATCTGTTACCGATAGCGGTCTATGGAAATTACCGCAAATGTCGTGAGACTTGCGAATCCCTAGAGGTAACAATTGGCCGGGCGATAGATGAAGGTGCAATTTAGCACCCACAACGGGCGGCAAATGCGCAAATATGCTGAGACCGGCAAGGATAGCTACAGATTCAAGAACCGTTCGACGCGGAACAAAATAAAAGAAGACTAGAAAAGCAACAAGACAATTTTTCTGGCCAAATCGATGAGCCTCCTGGAGCGAGCTTTCGAGTAGATTAAACAGCGTTGTCCGTTGCGGAATATTTTCGCGTCATAGTTAGGCGAGATGTACCGTACCTCTTCGACAATATTTTTCGTTTCACGCAATCCGGCACAGAAGTATCCGGCTTAATGGACCGCGTCGCATTTCGGGTAGGCTATCAGTCGGCAAGCGCAGCAGAGCTCGCTGAATTCGAAGAACGCATAAAGCAATTCTGCAAGTTTTGTTCCAAAACGCGTCCTTTACTACCAGTGACCATAACGACCCATATCGTATATACCCGCGTCGAAAGGATACTTTTGCCGCATCTTAGACGTAAAGCTATGGAACAGGTTCCAAAACTGAGGGTTCATCCGACGAATGCCCCAACGCTCGATGACTCCTTCAAAATCTTTGTCCGATTCGACGGACGCCAACGTATCAGTGAATTGCTGGAGATCTGATTGGTCCACGTCAAAAATCAAATTGGGGTAGCTTCCTACGAGTTCCGGCAGGATTGTTAGACTATCTAAATCCTCTTGGTAGCGTAACGATTCGCCTAGCAGAAAAGCCACGTTGCTGTGCCGACGATTTCTCAACAAACTATAGGTCAAGTAGTCTCCATCAGATTGGTTCAGTCGAAGAAAACTAACTTCGGGGAGCCAACGAATGCCGGACACGTCCTTCGCTGATCGTGCTGCAAGTTTGCCGAACGCCCGATTAATTCGATCGACCGAATCAATAATTGGACGGGTTGCACAATCGCGCGTACAGCGATTGATGGTATCAAGGCTACGAGTAGATTTAGGGTACCGAGTGAGTAGCTTACTAAGTAGATCACGCTGGGGTCGCCGCTCACTGAGTCGAATAGCGCTTGGCGATTTTAAATCCAAATCAGGGTAGCTGATTATAATTTTGATCTGGCCACTAAACTGATACCACTCGTTGTAAATCGACTTACGAGACTCAGGTGGCAGCAGACGCAGGAAATTGGTTTCGCCTTCATTACGGATTAAATCGAAATAAAGACGTGTCTGTGCCTGATGCAATACACTACCGAAAACGTTGAAATCAACGACTAGTTCATAGAACGTACGCTCAAGCAGAGGATAGTCCATTAACCATGACGTAAATGGTAATCCGCCGCGCCAGCCCTGCATCACTGAGGCGCTGTTATGGTGCCGAAATACGGTCAGGAACGCATTGGAATTCTCTCCGCTCCCGTTCCATATATGCTCAAGCTGAGCGCCATCACGAAATCGTTCGCGGTAGTTTGCCTGCCGCTTTTCAAGATAGCCGTTGCGTTGCGCTCTATAACGGAACCAATCAGAACCCAAGTCCAGCAAAGCAGACTTTTCATGCGGCAATCCCAACAGCGGATCCACCCCGCGGCGATACGCATCATCGTTCACATAACGTTCGTAAGAGGGGTCTTCAAACATGATCCAAAACTGGTCACGGATCACGGCCGTAGCGATTTGGCCTCTACAAACTGGGCCACGGATGAAATTCCGGACGAAAAATGCGGCGTCTTCCAGCAAAAATTGATACCGAGATAGAGCCGGTATGGCGCGGAATGTGATAAACGGGTTAGCCTTGTTAACGTCGCTGTAGTCCGGCAGATTATCGACAGACCATCCAGCTTCCATGAATATTTTTTTGTAACGAGCGAGTCGATCTTGACCAAATGAATATGTGATGTGCGTTTTGTGCACAATGGTGTCCGTGATGGGCACTAAGCGATAATAGAAAGCTCCTTTTGGATCATCATTGGGTCGGACACTTTTGACTACAATCGCCGGGAAGCCTGTCGGTGTTGAAGATCGGATCAGCTTAAAATACCGTGCGCGCTCCGCCGCGGCGACGTCATCAAAGTAAAGGTGCGCAAGAAACAGATGCTCATAGAGATAACGAGCAAGCAGCTTTGACTTCTTCTCCTCGCGGTTAAACCACGCCTCCCATCGTTCGATAATAGACTGCTCATCCGAAGTGATCTCGACTGGTTCCAGGGGGATCTTTGCGCCCTCTTCGAGCCAAGTTGAAAGAATTTCATGTTCCCCTGCATTCAATCCGGAGACGTATAGCGGCATTCCGCCTTGAGGATTTTCCAGCACATATTTCGGAAATTCTTGCGGCGAGGGACAGTACTGATCTCTTCCAAAGTCTAGATCGATGTCTGCGGGTACGGGCCTATCTGGCGGCAAGGAATTGCTGCGCCCGAGATTAATCATGTTTTGAAACAGTGACGCGAATTCAGCACGCTTCGAATTGACATCGCCGACCAGCACCGGGAAAAAACCGTGACTGCGCCATTCCATGGCGTCTTTTCCGTCAATGCCTAATCTGGTCGGCGGAATATCACTTAATCGCCGACCGTCGTATACCTTCGCTTTAGAGGCACCACGTTCGAGACCGGTACCTGCCCCCAAGTTAAGTTGGCACGGCGCGTCGTAGCAGGCGTGACAAGCGACACATTTCCTATCAAGAACCGGCTTTATATCCAGTTCAAAATCGTAGGTTTGCTGCTTGGAGGTCTTGCGATCCTGATCGGCATACGGAGCATTAGAAGATTTGCTCACCCGTCTTCTTACGTCAGCAACGTCTGCTGCTAACTTATCAGTTAGCTTCCTAATATCGCCTCGTAGGTCAGATTGAGCGTTCTCGGAATCAGATTGTGGCTGCGGTTCGCTTAGCCCCGCCGCTTGTGCGTTCGTCAATAGGAACGTTTGGGTTTGCAAAATCGTGAGGACAAAACCGATCACCAAACGCGGAGCCAAGTATGTAGTCTTCATGTTTCCGTTAGATTATTTTTCATGCTGCTGACAACTTAACTTTTCCAGAACACGACACCAGTACTTTCTCAACATTTACATAACGTCACGATTCCATAATTGAAATGCTCAAGAACGAAAAATCCGAAGTTCTTCGCAAACAAATAGGAAGTTGATCTCGACGTTGGATTTCGGGCGAAACGCCATTCCCGTTTAAGACTCTGTTGTCGAGGATAAATTTGTTATGACCGCTCGATGATACGCGGTCTCGTTAGTATATTCGTCAATCTTTTCGTCACGAACGGTCGCCTCGTCGAACCAACTAGCGCCTATTCCGTTATCTGTGAATTACCACTTGCAGATCGATTTGCACTCTGTGTTGAACCTGTACTCCCAGCAAACTCATATCGCTCGGCATTGAGCCACTAGTCGTGCGCAATGCCGACGTAGGCGACCGAACTTGAGAATCTGAATAACGCCCAGCTACCCCTGTGCCTGCACCGATCGAGAGTTCGGACTATTCATCCGGCGTGCGGAAGCTGGTATCGACTGATATAACTAGCCAAGACCCGGCACGAATGACACGCGTACTATACGAAAATATGATCCAAATAGTCTCGCCGGATCCTGCCGATCATTCTTTCCACTCAAGCCTTCTGCCATAGGCTTCGCGGAGCTGACAGGGTCTCGTCGATACCCGCGCTTTGGACGCGCTGGTGAAATGGGTCCCGTAAATTCCGTCGCGATCACGAGTTAGATATCGTGGTGCCGAGGGACAAGGAAATGCTTCAATGAGCTATTGACGTGTCTAATGCGTGGTTGGCTGTGCAGTGATATTGAAGTGGACAACCTGGCGCCGATGAGCGGTAAAGCCCACCAAGACTTACAACATCCTGAAGCCTACCGTTGGCACGACTAGACAATCGATTGATACACTATTGCCACGCCTGGTTGTTCAAAAAGGATTTCTACGTCGGCTACGATGATTTCCGAGGATACACTCGGTACTTCTCAACGATGGATTTAGCGACGTCTAACCTGAGTTTGCGAAGCTCGCCGACAATTCCGGGTGAGACCAAGCAAACATTCGCCTATGGTCTCGTTTGGTACCGGCGGCCTGCCACGCCTTAGATGCTTACTCCGCTTAGCCCAATGAGCGCGAAACAGCATGCGTTGCTACGCAATCACGGAAGCGGGCTGCACAATGACCAGGGCATCCCGCCAACCAGGCCACTGTGGAGGATCCCTAGACCACGAAATTTGTTCACCCCGTTTTATTCGCGGGCACGTCGTTGAGCGTTGATAAACCATGATCTGATGTCTTAGCGCTATGATTTCAGATTGCAAGGAGACGCGTGACCGCAACATCGTAGACACGAACGCCAACAGCGTATTGATAATCCGTTTCACGCTCTTGGATCCTTATACACGTTAAAATAATTGGAGATCTCACGCTGACGTCGCTCGAGAATTTCGTAAAGCTTACCAACGAGTACGAATATTCAGGGAGGACAAGTCTCCGCCATGAGCCAATAATCGGAGATCTCGGGACAACTAGCCACAACCATCTCCGCTATTGAATCCTGATGATGAACAAGCCAGGCTAGCGGTGGCACCTTGCTTCTTGGAGCCTGACGTGTGACATACGCCGACAGGAATTCAGTTCGCGATAGGCAAAAAACAAAACTGAACGCCGTAATTCCACGCTTGATGTGTGCGTTTAGACACCCGAGTGCGCAACAGATACCGTCATGCCTTAGGTATTGAAGATGACGAGTTCGAGTCTATTTACGTGCCATTGGAACTCTAGTTAGCCCATTAAGCCATACTCAGGCGAATCCGATGCGTGCATAACTGCGTATTCAGGCAGAGTGGTTTGCGCCATCATCATCGTGCACGTCAAACCGCAAGCCCGACGATCAAACGCCGAGTTGGCGAACAAGGCCTACCGGATGCATTCCAGTAGGGCTATATAACAAGCGACAAAACTATGCCCGATCTGCCTAGCATTCACACAGGTATCGTGTTGACCATCGCGGGTTTCGCGCTGCTTTTATTTGCGACCGAGCAGATACGTTTGGAAAGCGCTGCGCTGCTTGTGCTGCTCTTACTATTACTTACGTTCACCGTTGTTCCGCTTCAAGACCCCAGTGGTAATGTGTTCAATCCACTCGTATTGTTGCACGCTTTCGGAAACGAAGCCCTGGTGACCGTTTGCGCACTGATGATCTTGGGCAAAGGGATCGAGACCACTTGCGCTTTGCGACCCATCGTCGCGTCGATCTCGCATTTCTGGTCGCGTTATCCGTCGATCGCGATGGTCGCTGTGCTTTTGATCGCCGCCGCGCTCTCAGCGTTTATGAACAACACGCCGGTCGTGGTGGTGCTCCTGCCTGCGCTCATCACCATCGCTAGGAAAAATCGTCTTGCAAGGTCCAAGTTGCTCATGCCGATCGGCCTCGTGACCATTATTGGCGGCATGACAACGACGATAGGCACCTCGACCAACCTTTTGGTTGTATCCCTCGCCCGTGATATTTCAGGTGTCCGCTTCGAAATGTTCGATTTCGCAGGGTATGTGTTGCTAGCGGGCGTCCCTGGGGTGCTGTACTTGTGGCTCGTTGCGCCAAGAATTTTACCTGTTAGACAAACGACGGACTCGGACGATTTTGCCAAGTCTTTTATTGCAACATTGCATATCGAACCCGATTCTCCATTAGTCGGTCGCACCGTTGCGGATTTGTTGCAGCGTTGCGGCCGCTCCGTGTCTATCGATCGCATTCAGCATGGTGAAGCAGTTCATAGGCCGCTACCCACGGTTACGCTACACGAGTTCGATCGTGTATTTGTTCGCGGCTCCCGAGAGGCCCTCAAAGAAGCCGAGCAGTTGCTGCAGGTGCAGCTTGCCTCGTTAGATACGAAGCACTTGGACGATCCCGCAGCCGAGCCCCTGTTAATTGAACTATTGGTAACCGAACGCTCAGAGCTCGATGGCCAGTCTCTCGCCCAATTCCGTCTGGACGAGCGCTATAGTATTCACGGCATCGCACTTCACCGACCGGAATTGCGCACCAACCTTGGTAGGCGATCGCTTGAACAGATCACCTTGGGACCCGGCGATATCTTGTTGTGCGAAGGTCCACGGGATGAATTTGACCGATTGCTCGCCGAGACTCGCTTATTCGCCGTAAACGAGACGACCGAACGGCCTTTTACCGGTCGCGCACCTGTCGCGTTGGGGATCATGGCGCTCGTCGTCGTGTCGGTGGCGACTGGTTGGCTGCAGATCACCTTGAGCGCTTTGCTCGGCGTGGGCTTGATGCTCGCAACCAAATGCATTGGTTGGCGTCACGTCAGTCAAGGGTTGAGCACACAGGTGATTCTGATCATTGTTGTAAGTCTGGCACTTGGTAGTGCGCTCATGGTCTGTGACGGTGATGTCTATCTTGCTAAAGTATTTACCCATCTATTCGAAGGTTTCAGCCCAGGCTTCGTGGTGGCGGCGTTGATGCTGTTCATAGCAGCGCTCACCAACGTGGTCTCGAACAACGCTGCGGCGGTGATCGGCACGCCGGTAGCGGTTCAAATAGCGCAACAACTGGAAG
Source organism: Gammaproteobacteria bacterium (assembly GCA_047611805.1). Lineage (GTDB taxonomy): Bacteria > Pseudomonadota > Gammaproteobacteria > UBA11873. The sequence goes on along the minus strand of JBLFWX010000084.1, from coordinate 8,580 downwards.
TCACACCGGAGCCATTGATTCTCGCCGTACTGTTCGGCGCAAACCTAAGTTTTGCAACGCCCATCGGGTATCAAACGAACTTATTGGTCTATTCCGCCGGTGGCTATCGCTTCAGCGACTTTGTCCGGGTGGGATTGCCATTGACGCTTCTCATGTGGGCCATCCTTTCGTGGCTGCTAAAATTAAGGTACGGCCTGTAACGGCCTCGGCTTTGGCTTATCGGTTTTGTGAAGCTTCGTCGTGCTGATACTGAGTTACGGCGACCGCAGTTCACCGCCATTACTAATTTCAAGACGCTTGTTCTGTACAGAGTCTGTAGCGTGTGAATGACGACTGGAGACGCGCTGCCGCTGATTCCCAAGATCTATTATCGACAATTGATCCGGTGCGACGGCCCGGATATCCGCGATTTCGTGCGTCTCTTCATACACCCCCCTCGTCACGAACGCCTGTGTACCGGGACCAAGCAACGTCCGTTGCGTGGTCACCGAGACGCCGCTTACGAAACATCAGCTTCTGTTCATCAATCGCGCGCGAACGCATGCGCCGCGGCTTTGCTCGAGTGACGAGTGATGATGGGGAGGTGTGCCGCATTGATGCGCCCTACCGGCGCGCCACGGCCAGCAATCGTCCTTAGGCGACCGATAATTCTGACCTCCATTGCGCTACTTGTGGATCGCAAATATCGACGAGAAGCGTGGTTGACCCTGTGTCAACGAGCGACAAACAAAGCAGAAATGAGAATGATTGCCTCCGCCCCGAAGGCTTGCAGCCTGAAAACGGCGCTTACGGCGTTGCCGCGATTCGAAATCCAACCAGTAGCGCTTGCCTACGACGTCTTGCCAAGAAAATAAAATCCGGCCAAGTTCAGAGGACAACGCGGGGACGGAAAATTTTGAGATCGCTGTTTATATTTACCGCAAAAATCGCAGCGAATCTGGGCCTGTCGGACCATCGCAGGAGTTGATTGCGATCATGGATAGTGTGGAACACATATATCCCACTTACTGTTAGATGCGCCCTGCGGACCTAGAGTTACGATTCCTGAAGCGGAACCGCCAAACGCTGCCGCAAGCATCACTTGCTTCAATATCTATCCATAGACATTGCTGCCAAGTCCTCTATCGATTGGGTTCTTCCTAGTCGATCCGCGTGAAAATCAACGCGACGTCGAATGGACGGGTGTTCAACGACGTAAGGATATCGATACCATCACACGACCCGAACAAACACAAAGCAATGCTCCTCCCGGTCTGGGGGTTAGCGCGCATTACTTCGATCCGCCCTGCTATTAATCGCACCACCGTTGCCACCGGCGATATTATTCTCTATGACGACAATTTTAACGCGCAGCATCCCCGCGCAGTGGCAATTGGGAACCTGATCGGCTCGAATTTCACAACTAACGACGAATCTTGCATCGACACCTGTCGAGCAAGACCCGATAAGTTCTCATAAATCGCACCCAAGGAAATGACATAAAAAATTATATCTCAATAACTTTCCTAGTTGGTTTTAGTGCTCTAGCAGGTGGCTGCGAGTACACCGGGCGCCAAGGATGTAATGTGTATTTTGGCCGGAGCCCCAGTGGGTGGGGCAGCAGGCCGTTACGGAACTGAGCACGATGGCGCTGCGACTGCAGCAGCCGCCGTTGCCGGTGCTGGGATCGGCGCTGTACTGTGTAAAGAAGACCCGCCGGCGCCGAAACTAGCCCCGGCACCGATGCCGAAGCCAGCCCCTGAACGAATGCCGAAACCCGATCCAGATTCAGACAACGATGGCGTGCCGGATAGTCGCGACGACTGCCCGGGAACACCACAAGACACCGGTAGATGCGCGCGGGGGTCCAGAAATCCCGGATTTACAAGGCGTTCATTTCGAACATGATAAGGCAGTGTTGATGCCGGCCGCGGCAGCGCTACTCGACGATGCAACGCAAACCATTCAAAAGCACCAGACCATTCGCGTCGATATTATCGGTCACACTGACTCAACCGGTTCCGATTCGTACAATGCTGGGCTTTCGGATCGACGTGCCAGCGCTGTAGCGACCTATTTACAGTCAAAGGGCGTGAGTGCAAGCCGCTTAAGCGCGAGTGGTAGAGGTGAAAGCGATCCCATTGCGACTAACGATACAAAGGAAGGGCGCCAGTCAAATCGCCGGGTCCAATTGATCGCGCGACCATCGAACTAAATGCATGACGGCTTATACGCAGGGTGCGGCACACTGCGCACCCTGGGCGCTCCTATAGTCGAGGCTTCACAGCGGCAGAATCATTCACAAAGTCGAGCGCGATTTTAATGCCGACAACACGTAACTTAACAATTCTCGTGTTATGGGTTCGCGTATCCATACGCTCCTCACCGCCGCATACCGCGCTTGTGGGTGGACCTCACGCGTCCAATTAGCTCACGGGAATGCCCGGTATTGAAATGCTAATATTCCGACAGCGCCGAAAACGCTACTCCCAAATTCGGCGAATTTGGCGAGCGTTGCATATTTAGTAGCCAGTGTTCGAGTCCACTATTCCTAGCCCGTTGAGAACGGACAGAAGTGGTAGCGAAACTTGGGAGCCGATTCAGCGATCGGCTGAACGGAATTTTTATATTCGAACTCCGGCCCGCCGTAGCAGCACACGGAACCCCTAGGCTCATCCAGACTGACATATTGTGTTGAAGCAACCACCAAAATAATGCGTATAACGCGAGTGACGGGATAACTAACCAGAATATTCGGATTGAGAGATTTCTAATCGTCGTTTCGGGGCTCTTTTCGTAGTGCATCCAGCCGAATGCAAGTAATGGCGTCAGCGGCAAGGACGCTACTAATTCGGCCAAGCTCAGTTGCGCTTTGCGAAATCCGCACGGTAAAGATGGCTGCCACCAAGATTTTTAGACCGTAGTCGATCATTTCACCCAACGTCTACGCATTAATATGCTGTGCGTATTATCGCATGGAGAAAGCTTTCCCTACGGAAATCTAGCGGACGAGGGCTACGAAGCGATCGCGAGAGTATGCGCTCTTCCTACGCATTGCTGTAGTTGCGGAAAACCCCTGTGGCAGGGAATCAAGCTGCTATTCGTTCGTGATAGTGATGTAGGCCACGTAGTTCTGCGAATTGGACAACGTTTTCGGCTCTGAGCCGCACGACCGGTCGAGAACTTGAACAGTCTATCTCCAGCGACAAATGAGCGCATCGGCAATGATAGCAACCGAAATAATTCTACAGAACACGCTTCAAATAAGCCTCGTTCAATATGACGACACGGTCCAATCAATCTCGCCGGACGCTCCCGATCATTCATTCCACGTAAGCATTCTGCCCTTAGGTTCGCGTGCAGAATTGCACACTAAATAGCTGGTTTGAGTCTGTCCAGAATTTTCGCACCACAAGCCCCGCTTTAACTGCCAAATTGCCAAACCCGCTGACTGTGTACTTGTGCGAATATTCCGTGAGAATCGACTCGCCTTTCGCGATCGGTATTTTGACATCGTCGATCGTGATCAGTTGCGCCTTACTACTGATCAGTCGCAGCTCAATACGGCCGGCGATATCGTAATATTTCGCGTTGTGTGTGAAGGCCTCAACGTCGAAATCGGACCCGTAAACATGATTGAGATGCCGTAAAATATTGAGATTGAATTCCGCCGTAACGCCCGCGCTATCATTGTAGGCCCGCTCGATTACGGCCGGATCCTTCTGTAAGTCGACACCGATCAACGCGGCGCCGTTCGAGCCAGATACCTGATACATAACTCTGAGCAGATCAACCGCATCGTCATGCGTAAGATTGCCAATGGTCGATCCTGGAAAATACACAATGTTCCTTAGTGGCGTGATTGTCGGTTCCGGCAATTGAATCGGCTTCGTGAAGTCTCCCACGACCGGCAAGATCTCAAGACTGGGGAAAGCGTTACGCAACCGGGCCGCTGATCTTAGTAAGTGCTGCTCGGAAATATCGACTGGCACATATACGGCGAGATCGTCCAGGTGTTCGAGCAATACACGTGTCTTGTGGCTCGAACCGCTGCCATACTCGATCAAACTGGCTTGCGGGCCAATGAGTTTCGAGATCTCCGCTATGTTCTCGCGCATGATCCCGAGTTCAGTCTGCGTCGGATAATACTCCGGCAGGCGAGTAATTTTATCGAACAAGCGTGATCCGCGTTCATCATAAAAGTACTTGGGCGAGATCATTTTTTCCGACCGTTGCAAGCCGGAAATTATCTCTACCAGTGCGGAGATGTTTTCGTTCTCGTGCGCTTCACCCGGCGCTTGTTGTGGATCGTTCGTATTCATCATTGGTCTCAACCGTGGTCATTGTCTGCTCGACAAAACGCAAATTCTCGTCTAGGGCCACCCAAAGAAGAGACGTCTCGAACGCCGCGTCCTGGACAACTTGGTAGATGCGCTCACTTGGTACTTACGAAGCCCGTAGACTCAATACAGACCCAAAAAAAAGGTGCGGCGAACTGTCCTAATGTGCGTGAAGATAGAGGGTCGACCGGCCCATAGCGGAAAGCCACAACGACGCTCTAGGCGGAGTATTTATCATGCAAGTCTAGCACGATGGTCTCTGCAACTGGATTCTTCGAACCCGATGGCCCGGCTCGTTAGTGTCGCGTCAACCGATGCTTGATCGCGCCGGATGCTGCCGATCACTCGTTCCACGCAAGCGCGTTGTCAAGAGTTCCGCAGAGCTGCCAGGCTCCCTTCGATTCCCATGCTTTGGACGCGCAACCGAAATCGGTCCGCGCAAATTCCGTCGCAATCACGCATTAGATATCGTGGTGCCTAGGAACGAGGAAATGCGTTAACGACCGGCTGGCCGGTTCAATGCACCGCTGGTTGCACTGTGCAATTGAAATTTACAACCGGGCGCCGGCAAGACGTACGACATCCTGAACCCTAGCGTCGGCACAAGTAAAAATAGATCGGCACGGCACCATGTCCTGTACGTGATCGTTCAGAATTTATTTTCACGCCTGCGACGCTGATTTCCGAGGACGCAATCGGTACTCCTCAACGGTGGACCTAGCGACTTCGATCCCGATCTTACGAAGCCAGCCGATAATCCGAGGCGATCCCCCGCTCGCATTCGCCTGTGACTTCTTTCGAAATAAATCTCTGATCTCTGTTACGATCGGCGGCCTACCCCGATTCCTGCGCTTAGCCCAGTAGTTTCGAAACGGTTTTCACTGCCCAGCAATCAACTGTCGCGGGCTTAGCGAGAATCCGTCGATCCAGCCAACCGAACCAACGCCACGCAATCCAAGACCACAATATTCGATCGCTTCATTCTACGCTCTGTGCTGTAGTTGATCGTCGGTACACCAGGATCTGGTTTCAGCGCTCCGATTTCTAATTGCAACTAGGCGTGTGACCGCAGCATCGTAGTCACGAACGACAACAGCGTCCTGATAATGAGTTTCACAATCCTCGAGCATCATCAATACTAATTAAAACTGCAGATCTCCGGCTAACGTTACTCCTGATTTTCGTCAGCCGTCTCTAACGAGTAGAAATATTCTGGAAGGACAGTCATACAAAATCGATGTGCTTGTGGGTCGTAGGATCAGAACGATTCTGCGAAAGACTAAATCTACTCACAATTTTCTAGCGTACGGCACGGTGATCGACACTGGTCCGCTGTTGCGGCATTTTAATTCTGCGTTAACCGGCTGGCTTGCGAACCGTTAGTAATTGCTACGCATTGATTTGAGGAGTGCGCGCCGGTGCATCTGATCGAGATAATAACTCAGGCATCTTTGGTAGATTCATACGCGGCAGCTGCTGAGCAGGCAGGCGCCGAGCTCCTAACCCGAAGTGAAGGGGCTGATGGTCATGCTACGCTGAAAATATTGGTTCCGAGCCGTGATCCGCAACCGCTATTAGATACGCTACAACGACTAACGGCCGAGGACAGGAATACCCGCATGATCGTGACGGTGCCAGAACTCGTTTTACCTCGGTCGAAGAGCGATGAATATTCCCCGTCAAGAAGCGATGCGACAACACCCGAGGAGCTTTATGCTTAGATTGAACAGGAGGCAAGAGTCGACAGCGTAGTCCTGGTGTTGGTCGTACCATCGACGGTTGTCGCGGCGCTCGGGCTGCTGAACGATAACGTCGCGGTCATCATCGGCGCTAGGATGATTGCTCCCGTGCTCGGACCATACTTAAGTTTGGCACTGGGAGATGCACTGCTATTGCGCGGAGCGATTGTAACTAACGCAATTGGTGTGGCACTGACTGTTAGCACTGGTTTCGTGATCGGGGTTGCATGGCCAGATACCTTAATGAGCCACGAGTTGCTACTGCGCACCGATGTCGGATTGGACTCAGTCGTATTGGCGCTCGCTGCCGGCGCAGCCGTAGTGCTATCGCTGACTACGCGCCTTCCAACGGTGCTCGTCGGCGTCGTTGTCGCGGCGGCTTTTTTACCGCCCGCCACGACCGTCGGTCTGATGGCCGGCGCACATGATTGGCCACTAGCTATCGGGGCGACTACTTTGCTAGCAGTCAATATCGTATGCGTTTCGCTCGCCGCTCAAATCGTTTTCATAATCAGGGGCGTAAGACCTCGCACGTGGCTCGAAAAAACAAGAGCGAAGCAATCAGTTGCCGTCAATTTGGTCATCTGGATTTTTATGCTCGCAGGCCTTGTTGTGGTGATTGTGATGAGCGATCCGGTCTGACGATACAAATAATCGACCATCCGTGAACAGCCTTGATGACGATGCATCAGGGCGCCAATTGCCTTCGTGCGGAATTGTTTATGGGTCTCGAGATTCTTGCATTTTCCGCTTTTATGTCTTGGTTGTGGTCCATAACTAACCCACAACGAACGCCTCGAATGATCAAAATGCTCTCTGCGTCAGACTTATATAAGAAATCGCTAATTGGTCGTTCAGAATCGACAACAGGAGCATGTAATTATTTCTTGATTGGCGGCTTAGCGCTGATCAGGAGACGGTAGAGTTGGCGAGACCGATAAGTGCTATCGGCCACCATCGGTCATTTTTAGAATCCGGAGTCAAGACGTTAAACCGAATTCCGTTCAGAATCGTATAGGGCACGTTATGCGCGTTGCCTGCGCGCGCGTCGCGACAGCATGTTAAGCATCTCGATCAATGCAGAGAATGCCATCGCTGCGTAGATATACCCTTTCGGCACGTGCACGCCGAAACCGTCGGCAATAAGCGTGGTGCCAATAAGAAGCAGGAACCCGAGGGCTAGCATGACGATTGTTGGATTTGCGTCGATGAAATTTGCCAGCGGATCAGCAGCGATCAACATGATCGCAACCGCGATAAGGACCGCGCTCACCATGATCGGAAGATGCTCGGTCATCCCAACAGCCGTGATGATGCTGTCTATAGAGAACACAAGATCCAAGACCAGTATTTGACCGATCACCACGATTACGCTTGTCGCTGGAACATCAGGATTCAACGCGTCGGGGCCCGGATCAGGATCAACTCGGTGATGTATCTCACGAGTCGCTTTCCAGACAAGAAACAGTCCTCCGGCGATCAGAATGAGGTCGCGCCAAGACAGTTCCGTTTCAAATATTACCAGCACCGGCTCCGTGAGTTTTACGATGAACGCCACTGTTCCGAGCAGCATCAACCGAAGAACGAGCGCGCCCCCAATACCTGCACGACGCGCAGCAGATCGCCGTTCAGCCGGCAACTTGTTAGTTAGAACCGAAATGAAAATAAGATTATCGATCCCAAGCACAATTTCCATCGCGGCCAAAGCGGCAAGTGCGATCCATGCAGCAGGATCGGTCGCTAGTGCGTAAAGGTTCTCCATCTAAAAGATCGTCCAAAAAGGAGTTGCACTGTCCGCACGATATCCTTCGGAAGACGATACCGCATGGAATTCAAAACGGCTTTTTCGACCGGCCATAATCATCTTGCAAATACGACCTAAAGCGGTCATTTTTCTAACCGTATCTACAACCATCTTTCCACCGAAAAATCACTATTAGCAATACGGCTAGAATGCTCGTACCTATCGCGAGATAAATAAACGCAATGGAATTTTCTGTACCAGATAAACCGGCAACGTTCATTCCTGCTCCTCGATCGCAGGTCGTTGGTCTATCTCTGCTGACATTGCGGTCATTAACTAGCGCGTCACTGAACGACGCCTTCTCAGCAACGCGAGCATTGATGGCAACGGCAAGATGTATTGTAGCGGTGGATACGAACAGACTGTCCGCGCCGAAATTTTCCATTAATGCTGAGGCGAATAGCGGCCCGACTATAGCACCCACGGAATACGCTATTGGCAACCTGTGCTTCCCGAATACTCATATCGCCCGGTGTCAAGATGCTATTCGTTCGTCATGGTGATGTAATCGAGCGAGATCGAGAAACCCAACAACGATACCCGATCCCTGTGGCTGCACTGGTCGAGAACTTGGAGTGTCCATCTCGAGCGACAAATGAGTGCGCCAACGGTCGTAATAATTGAAATAGCTAGCCGAGATCCGTTTCAAATGGCGCTCGTTCAATACGACAACGTGATCCAGACATTCTCGGCGGATGCTTCCGATCATTCGTTCCAC
>JBLFWX010000083.1:0-23624 GCA_047611805.1 Gammaproteobacteria bacterium | reverse complement strand
GACGACCATGGGGAGTCATGTTCGGATTACCAACGATGTTGCGCTGACACTTAAAACTTCGTTTACAAACGACGGTGATTTATTTCTAAACGACAATGGTTCTGGTGACACCACCGCACTGATCATCGACGGCACGGTCGCTTACGCGAGTAGCGGAACCATCAATGCGTCGAACACGTTTAACAACCAGATCCGCGGCGGCGACGGCAGCGCGCTGTTGAATAACGCAATGACCCTTTCGGTTGATTCGGGTCGCGTGCAGATCCAAGACCTCGCCATCAACAATAGTGGTGCGCTGCAAGCTGATAACGGCGCGACCTTGCGATTCATCAACGCCACGATCGATAACATGGACGGCGTTATTGGCACACATAATGTCGCGGTGACTCAACTTGGCAGTGGCGTTTGGGTCAGCGAAGGCGAGGTTAGCACGAGCTTAGGCGGTGTCGTCGAGATTGCCGGTTCAACAACATTCGACGCCGTCGAAATCACCACCGGATCCAATCTCCGCATCGCTAACGATCAAGCTTGAACCCTTAAAAACTCACTCCACAATGACGGCGAGATCTTTCTTAATGACAACGGTTCTGGCGACGTGTCGAGACTCCTTATCGACGGCGACGTGACACTCACAGGCAGCGGCGTTTTAACCGCATCTGGCACGACGAATAATCGACTAAGCGGCGTTGATAACGTCGCCCTCCTGCACAACCAAAGCGATTTGCGCTTACACAGCGGCCACCTGCTGATCGATACCTTGAATATCGATAATCTAAATTCGATTAGCGCAAACAACGGTGCGACCATTCATATAAATAACGGATCGTAAATCCTGATCAGTCAGCGTTCATGACGTATCAATGCTGAGTGATGCCCCGGAAACGGTTGTGACTCGTTCATGAAGCAGGTCACGGCGCGCATGAGGCTCGCCATTGTCGTGCGGCGATGATTTCGCGTCACGGTATCGTGCAGTTTTTTCCAGCGTTTCTCGATATTGTTCACCCACGGATGGTATACGGGCTGGAACAGCAGTTGTATCTTCGGATGCCGTGCGAGCCAACCTTGCGTTATACGACTCTTGTGGATGATGTAGTTGTCCACGATAAGAATGAGGCGTCGCGCGCGACGATAGGTTTTCACCAAGGTCTCCAGCAAGCGCAGGAACAACTCCGAGGTCTTCGCCGTATATTCAGTCCACAACCACCGCACCAGTGCGGGCATTCAATGCCCGGCGAGGTAATGCTTGCGATTCTAGCCGGGCGTTGGCACCGTCATCTGCTCGCCCTTTGGCATCCAGGCTGGGCCGATGCGAGGGTTCAAATCAATGTCCGCCTCATCCACATAGAACCCCTCTTCGGACGCGCTCGCGTGCCGCAAAGCCCGCCGAATAGCCCGCATCCGCTCACTTTTGCGCGGATCGGCGATACACGGCGTTGGCCGGGCCCGACGCCACACGATACACATCCGTGATAACCAGCGGCGCACCGTCGTGGCATAAACGTCGACCACACCGCAGCGGGCCAACTCTACGGCCAACAGCTCTGATCTCCAGCGGCTGCGTAAATAACCTTGGGTCGTTGGATCGGTGCGCACCAGTTCGTCTAGTTTTGTTAACACTTCTGTTGTCGCCTTCCATTCCTCCCGGCCGCCTCTGAGCGGTTCCAGTCCTGCTTCGCCGTCCGCTTCAAAACGAGCCTTCCATAGCCTCACTGAATTACGGCTCGCATGGCAGCGCCGTGCGGTTTCGCTAAGATTACCTTCGGTCTCCCACAACGCCAAGATCGCCTGCGCACGCCGCGCAGGGCCCTGGTCCCGGCCATGTTGCACCAGTTTATTCAGTCGACGTCTGACTGGACGATATATCTTCGCTACACTGTATTTCATCGGGTGGAATTCTCCCTGTTGGCTGTTCTGCGTTAACAACCGATCTGATCAACAGGGACCACCCGAGTTCCATTAAATGGTCAGTATTTCTGCTCCGCTATTTAGCCGTCCCGGAAACTACTCACCGAACAGTTCCCTGCGGGAGCATCAAGATTCCACCCATCGGCCTGCCTGTTTTCGCGACCAAAATCAGCACGGGTCTTGCGGGTTTCATTCATGTGACTACGCGATCGACTAGAGGCTTCGAACAAACGATATAGAGATACCAAGAACATCCGTGCCGCCCCGCTTCTGCCCATCTTTTTTTGGCATCGAAGCATCCCTAGTGGTATGCCCGCAAATCGAACCCCGCTTCTGAATTGACGAGCTATTCGGGAGAACTCTCGTTAACCGTCGAGCGTCGCCAGCTTCGCGCGCGCTCGAGCGCCCATCGCAACCAGCGCTTCGCGTACGTCCTCAGATTTGTCTATCGGGGTTTCAAACCCGAGTCGAACCGGCCGCCATCCCGCCGCGGTTTCGACGGACATTTCAAAACCGTAACTGTCCACACCGGTCATTTGAACATCCGAAAATTCTCGCGCTTTCGAGAACGCCTGACAGTACGTTGTCATCGCCTCCACGTGGTCGGCATTCATGTGCTCAATGATGCCGTTAGCATGGGCTGCCAGCGGATCCGGGGCGGCGGCCTGCCACGCTGCGGAGGTAACCCACGACATCCGTCCGAAGCCACCGATGTAGCGCAGCGAGTTAACTTTGAGTCGCCAAAATGAGAAGTCGCCGTAATCAAGATAGTACTCAGCCTCCGGGTGAACGCTCAGATAACCAGCCCGAGGTCCTTCAAGTTCGTCGGCTTCAAGCTCAGCACAATCGCCAATCAGGGTCACCCGCCCCAACGCCAAGGGCGAATCGTTGCCGTTCTCGGTCAACAGTAGTGACGCGCGTGAGTCGCAGCGCAGGTTCTGCGTATGCTCGGCAAGTCCGCTGATGAGAAAGATTGGATGCCCATCGTGCACAGCCGTGGTGACGAGCGACCCGTAGGGATATCCGGGCTGTTCGGAATCCGCGCCCGCAATCGTACAAAGCGTTCCGCTAGGGCTCTGAGCGGCCAGGGTTCGTGCGCGCTCGGCGTGGCTTGGCGTCGGCACGTCGATATCGTAGAGGTAATCCTGGCTTGGGCCTGAACCCGTGTGAAAATTGTTAGACATAGACTTTTCCCGAATAGTGTAACTAAATGCGTTGTGCTAAGTTCAGGCAATGCCTGTCCCGAACATCCCGCCATATTCTTCTTATCGCTACTGGGCCGAGGCGGTTGCCGCAGAGCTAATGAATTCGTCGATCGAACGGTCGGTTGCAACGTGCATGAACGGCGGTCTTACGACGCCGGAATAAATCGGTTCTGGTTCAAAATCATCTTCAGCGAATTGCAATCGTGCGAATATGAGGCCAATGACCAAACAGCTAATGACAACCGCCACGTGCAATGTTTTGCGAATATTTGTGGCAAAGAACAGATTAAATTTAAGCAACACCACAAGGCCACCGAAGCCAACAAGGTAGTTGGCTGTTCTACTTATCGACACGCTGCCAGTAATAAACTCTGCAAACCCAACCAACGGGTAGATAATTATCAGAGCAACGTACACTAACATCGTTGCCAGCAGTTGCATCCAAAAATACGGCTGATGCCTGAGCACCCGTCCAGCAATCGACCAGACGCCGGACCAAACTAAGATCGTCACCGCTGCAAATAGCGACTCGTAAGCGTAGGTGTCCCACTCCAAGTCGGTTGAGAGCTGCAAATAATCTGCTAAGCCGTCCGCAATACTGACACAGGCAAGCGCTCCGAACGCTACCAGCGGCGTCACCCGGCCGGGGCTCGCCCACGACGAAAATGGTAGTTTCCGCGTCACCTCCACCGGATGATCTTCGCCGTACACTTCAAGATCCGTGCGGCCAATGGTGATGCTGTCACCGGAGTTGAGCACCGTCCCCGCTCCACTAATAGGATTGCCGTTCAGCCACACTTCATTGGTTTCATCAAGCACCCGCACCGTCCAACCGGTTTCAATCTGTTCGATGACAATTTGCTCAGGTGCTACAAAAGGATCGCCCAGTACGATGTCATTGCGATAGCCACGCCCCACGTTGATCGGAGTACCGCTGCTTTTGGTGGTCTCCTGGGAACACGCACCGCGCGCCACCACTTGTACGATTAGCGCGCCCATTTCACCGATCTCATTAATTTACCGAACATTTCAAGCGCCCGAGCCCGGCCAATACCTGTTGCGCCCATCTTGATCACTGCGGCGCGATCATTACTATGCAACGACACCATGACAAGCGAGGCGTCGTGCAATCCCTCGTATTCCTTATAACGACGTAAACATATCGACGCCTTCCACGAGCTACTGTCAACGTCAACAAAGTTAGTCACGCAGTTGTAGTTAGTGACATGGGATTCGTCATCCACGTTACTGTGTGAGATGTGTTGAAAGCGCTGTTCGGCCGCGGTGTAGAACTGCAGCGCATTCAGCGAATCGGTAGTCATCCATTCGTAGCTGTAGGAAAAATTGCCAGTATGCAAATCGTCTTCTAGGAACAAGTACTCCTCCGAACGGCAATGTTGATGAAAACTCTCGTACGCAATATCGTCGTTGTCGATATTGTGTCCCCAACATTTCATCGCGGGACTAACTTTTCGCGGCAGCATAAGGTCTCCGAATCGCTCACTCGACCAGCTTTCAGCGATCCGAGTGCGGTAAAACGCGTCCTGTTCGTTCAGAAGATCCTGGATGATAACCACTTTGAAACCGTCGGAAGGCATCTCATTGTTAACTCTGGTGAGCAGATCCTTGAGATGCTTTACCGGCACCAAAAAACTCAACTGCTCACCGCCGGTGGAAACATTCACCCCCGCTACGTCACCGTACTCGTTAAATGCAGGCCCGCCGCTCATGCCCGGATTAAGCGAACCGGAAAACAATAGCCGTTCAAAGCGTGAGGTTTTGACTAGGCCGTTGTAATTACCTTCGATGATGGTCATGCCCAAATCTCGCGGGTTGCCCATAGAGTAAATGCGCTCGCCCTTGGCTAGCTCTTCGGACAATAGCGAGAAGAATGCAGAATTCGTATCGTCGATTTGAATGATCGCAAGGTCATGGAGAACGTCTACTGCAACAACCGACCCTGGGATCACAGCATCATCATCAACAACTAACTCCAGCCGATGTTTGGCGGTCTCGTTCACTATTAGCTCGACGACATGGAAGTTCGTAGCGATGTGCCCGTCGCTGCTAACCCTGAAACCAGAGCCAATACTGGTTTTATCACCTGAGGCAATATCGATCACGCGTACCTGATAAACCATGGTGCGAACATTCTCAAACAAGGTGCTCGCTATTTGTTGCGCGACGGCATTCGCGTTGAGTAGTAAGCAAGTAACAATGAGCGGCAGCGCGCGACACAGACGGGCAGGAACCCGAGCAACGATCGATAAGGACATGGTGGGTATATTCTTCCTCAGACCAGGTTGTAAGCAATTACCGCATCCGGCAACCATCGCTGGACAGAGCGATTTGGGGAGAAGCGACAGATTGCCAGCTTTCCGCTACCCCGTAAATGCGCAATTGGGTTCAAGAAAAGAAAAAAAGGTCACAGAGCGATTGAAAATTAACTGGCTCGCTATTCGTACGCTTTCGGTGGTCGACTGGACCCGATTTACCCCAGTGATAGGGGCGAAACGATGACGAAGAATTAGTCCATCGTTCGCTAACGAATAGGCCTCAGTCCGAAGGGGAGTCGCGAGCAAAGGATGGAGCGGTTCCCCAAGATCGGTGTCGTCTCGATCTTGGAAACGGACAAAAGACCGGCTGAAGTACGGATTTCCGCGGACTCAGCGGCGCAATTCAGCCCAATGCCGCATCGATGTGTAGCTTGACTACGGTTCAATAATCTGGCGATACCTGTCGGGATTGCAGGAAAAAAGGTTTGTTCGTCTTATACTCAGGTGAGTTGCTGTAGCGATATTGAAAAAAGGAACAACTTGTGAGCCTCTCTAAACAAAGTCACTATTAAGAACAAGGCTAATTTGCAAGCGACCATGCTTAAAAAATATTTTGTATTCCTGATCGCAATCTTTCATTGCCCCTCATTTGTTCACGCAAACTTACTAGAAGACTATGCAAATGATCTTAACGCGGGTGAATGGGTGGATCTTCCTTCAGATCAATCCCTTCTAGAGCTACCGATGTCTTACGCTCTGCACTTTTGGGCTGACAGTGGAACCTGGGACCCTGTGAATAAAAGGATTATTTGGATGGGCGGACCCGGATCTTGTTGTGGAAATCCACCGACCTACCAACTGATGATCTATGAGTTAGAAACGGACACTTGGACAATTGCGGCAACTCCGTATGCTCTTTCCGGTCATGGATACGACGGTAATGCATACGATTCCTTAACCGAAAATTTTTATTTTTCTTTCTACGGTCAAGAAGTTGTTAAAAAATGGAATGATGGAAAATGGAGTGAACTCCCTCCCGTTCCATACTCAATGTCTTCGAATATTGCGTCACTAGAATGGTTTCCCGAAGCAAATAACGGCAAGGGTGCATTAATGCATTTTGGATGCTTTGGGAAATCCTCATGGTTCGATGGGACAGCATGGCACGACGTTTCAAAGACGGAAATGGGAATTCATCATACTTTTGCGCAATACAATCCTGTTCACAAAATTGTCTGGTTTCGCGGAAGTGACAATAGACATTTTGTGATCGATCCCACTTTCAGAATTACGGAGCTAAAAAGCGTTCCGCCGGTGGATTTGAATTATCCCAACGGCTATGGCGACAAAGGTGGATGGAAAACTGTCGATCCCATTAGCGGGAAGTACCTTTATTTTTCTGGTCTTGATAATTCAATATGGGAATTTGATGTGCTTCTAGATAGTTGGAATAAGACGGCTCTAGCAAAGCCCATTTTTCATTCTGGCAGTTCTGGATTCACGGTTCCGATCCCCGAGTATGGTGTGAATTTTGTTCTAAACCATTATTGGACCAAGAGAGGCGCCCAACTATATAAGCACAGGGTCGTTGGTCATAAGACTAACTAACGTAGCAATTCTTGACACTATCTCTCAGGGAAATCTACCAGCGATTCTGTCTCCGGGCATTAGCGTCCCACTATCAGCCAACTAAAGAAGCAGCTTGTAAGTAGTTAATGGCTACCGGAAAATCATTTGCTTCAATTGAAGGGACAGAAGTCTAAGTTTTTCAGCTCCGTCAAACCGCCTGCGCAAACGCCCCCTTGCAGGTGCGCCACAAATCAAGATGCCATCCGTCAATGACTTCTCCGTCGGCGGCCTCACGGTACTTGCGGATCGCGGTACTGGGATTCAGTCAGCCGGCTTTGATCCCACACACCGTGAGAGCTCTTAGTCATTGCATGACGAAACACTTCCACGCTGGGGGCGCGGCGTGTGTAGGGCAGCGTCTGGAGCGAGGGCAAATAAAAGCGATATGGTCGTGGCACGATCGCGCTCGCGACCGTGTCTCAGACGCCGATAAACTTGATCGGCACGATACGGTTGGCGGAGACGATGCGCGCAAATTGCTCGGCACGGTTGATGGTCGCTTTCGTGCGTGGCTGCTCGATCAGTTCGGTCGTCGTGCGATCGATGAGCACGCTAGTCTGCTTGTAAGCGGTCAATGCCGAACCCGAGAGATTCTTTTGGTGTCGATCCAGCAACCCCACCATGTGGATGAATCCGGCTATCACTCGGACCGCGTATGCACCGCGGCTAAAACCGAACAAGTAGATATTGTCGGATGGTTCGTAGTGGTCGATCAGAAATTCATAAGCCGCGAGGACGTTGTCGTCGAGGCCATATCCGGTTGTCATGCCCAGCACGGTCGTTGCGCCCTATTGGAACTTGGTCCACGGATCGTGTCCGTGCAATCGTGCCTACGCCGGGGTCGTAGAAGACAATCTGGTCCGGGTTGTGTTTGCTCATCACCCTGTACAGTTTTTAGACATTGGAAATATTCGCGCTGACCTCGTTGCCCGTTCCATCGCAGCAGATCACAATATTTTTCGTCGCCATACCCCGCGCCCCCGTTTGCTCCGGTCCGTCGCCGCTGGATGCGCTTAAGCTCATTCTCGTCCTTTTTCGAAGCTTCCGTAAAGCCTCGGATCCTGGGTCAGGGGCCGGAGTGAAAGACCTCTCGGTCGACTAACGCTGCAAATTAGGTCGTCCCGTTTGATCCTGCCCACTTTATCCGCGAGGCCTCCTCGCAAAACGCTAGACCTACTTAGCAGCCGCCGAACCCACTTCAACGTGGGAACCTATCGAAATGGGCGTTGAGGACCGACCGGTAAAATAAGGCATTCGCCAAGTACCTCGTTCAACTTTGGTAGGGCCTCGATGATTTTCCGGGATCAACTTGCCTCGCATGTGCACCGCAAAATGAGAGGGCACCTGTAAATGATTTCTCGCGCGTCACTCTTCCGGTTTTTGCTGATCATGCTGCTGGCGTTCAGTCAGGCGGCACTGGTCGCGCATGCTAGTGCACCTGTCGCGCCGGGTTTCAGTCATTGCAATCTATGTCTTGGTTACGAAGCAGGTTCGTCCGCCCTAAATCCGAACGATCCATTTACCGACACAATATCCGCGGCATCAACACCACCGCGTCCGCAACCGAAAGCCAGCCTCCTCGCCCGGCCCCACCATTACTTCCAATCACGCGCTCCTCCTGTGTTCATCTATTCGATTTGAACTCATCGCCGTCTGGCCAGTTAGTTCTGGCCGACTATCGGATACATGAATGAAGGAGACCTACGATGCCTATCAGGTCACAGCATCGCGCACCGGCTTGGTGTGTGCTTGATCTTGATATTGCCCGGCGTGGCCGCGACGGGAGACCAAGGCGCAACAATCAATCAAAAAGATGACGTTAAGGAATTACGACTAGCGCATCGCCGCACTGAAAAAACGTTTGACGGTCGCGGAACAAGCGCCAGTGGTCGCGAGCACTAAGCCGCAGCTTGCCGCCGTAGCCGCGCCTCCACGCCCCGCCACACCACACCACAACCCAATATGCCAAACCGTATCTACGGTATCGCAGGCAATGCGTCCAATCCAGCGATTAGGTTGATATTCCCAGGGCAAGCATGCGAACAAAGGGGACAGACCTATCTGAGAGTCTACATTCTATTCAATCAAATCTGGGCCTTTGGATTTTTCTTGATTGTTCCAATTTTGGCACGCGACCTGATGGAAATTATCATGGGTACCGTTGCTCATGTGCAACGTCTAGTAGGCGATCGCTTGATAAGCCAGTGACATTAGTCCGAACATCCAGCAGAAAAAAATTGGAAATACAGCAGCAACCGCCGATTAAGATTTGTTTTCCTTTGAAGGTAAAACCCCAATAGAAATATTATGGCGCACCCAACGGAGAGTTCTGGGTGACGCGGCATAACACGAAACGGAATGACTGTTAGTTCAAATAGCAACACTAAGGCAAACTGGGTTTTCTCTCTAACCGCGCCGTTTACCAATATCTGTGGGGTGAGCGCGATAGCTGCGACGATCACATCCGCAAAAAAAAACCAGCCACGGCTAGTGAGAAACTCCTCATCCAACCCATTGCTATAATTGCCGCTAACGCGTTCGACTTTTCCCTCTATCACTCGTGAAATTCCGGTTATTCCTATCGTAACGACGTGACTCTTTATCGGCTTCGTCACCCACCGTCGGCGCGGTATCGCATGGCCTGTCGGGCTCGCCAGCGTCGGTTTTGAAATAGTGATATGCGTCGTCCCAGTTCGATGGCTAACATCAATCGTCACGTACAAGGTACACGTCATCGGAACGATACCTGTTGGTGCGCAATATTGCGGGGCGTCATGAGAAATTTAAAGGTTTTTTTATCGGCGCGCGTCATTTTTGCTAGCGCGCCCTTTACTCTTTTTTTCGAATCGGAATCGTTTGTAACGGGCCGTCATGATTTGGCGTTAGCCCTCGTCCGCAAAAAACCTGAGGCCGATGAACCCGACAACGATCATAGAGATGCAAATTAGGCGCGCCGCCGACGCTGATTCGCCGTAATAGATGATGCCCAAAATGGTGACGCCGCTTGCACCGATCCCAGTCCACACACCATAGGCGGTCCCGACAGGGATGTGATTGAGCGCGACGGTAAGCAATCCGAACGAAATCAGACCAATGATCAACGCAACAGCGGAAGGCACCAGCTGAGTAAAACTGGCAGACTCTTTCAGTGCGATATGCCAGATGCACTCCAACAGTCCTGCAGCGAGTAAATATATCCAGGCCATAAGCGTCTCCCGTGATTTTTGAGAAGGAACTAGACGAGAAACTATAAACAAGCCCCGTGTAGTGAACGCAAACACGTCGCCAGATCAGCAAAAGCCTGTGCGCTCAGCGGCGTAGGAATCAAGCGCGGCATGGTGCTTGATGGAGTTTTGGTCCGCCCAACGATTTGTGCGGCGTCCCTACGCCTCTCGACATCCCCTGTCGGGCCTTAACCCGCAAGCACCATGGCGGTCTGCGCAGACGATCGCATTCGTTTTCGGGCAGCTTCGCGTCTGGCGCTTTCCTGTCAACAATTGCGACTGTCACTTTATCCATTGTCCGCTTGCTGCCAGCGGGAATTCTGAGACAGGAGCAAAGGGACCGCCTGGCCAACGGGGACAGATTTATTTGCAGGTGTCCTTTGGATTCAGGTAAATCTGTCCCCCTCGATTTCCCGATCAATTATCACCATCGATGTTAGCTATGGCGCCATTTGCACAGATTGCGGCGTGGCAGTACGATCAGTGCGTTCTTCACTATCCTATTCCCTAAGCTTATCAAGAGTGATCCAGCCATGGCAGCAGTACTAAAAGAATCAAACGTTAAAGTTATCGCAGGCAGCGCATCCGAGGTTCCGTGGGCCAACTGCGGCCCCGGTATCGAGATTAAGGTGTTGGCAATTGACGAAAAACGCCACAGTGTTCAATACCTTGCGCGCACCGGAGCAGGGCACAACGTCGGCGTTCATCGGAACGCAGCCGATACGAACATCTACGTTCTCGAAGGTAGCATAAAGAATCTGACGACCGGTTGTGAATTCGGGGTCGGCGATTTCTGCTTCCAACCGGATGGCGACGTGCATGAAGAATTAGTGGGGCCGCAGGGTGTCACGACTTACGTATCGCAAACAGGCGACAGCGACGTCCTAGTCGAATTCATGGACGAATCGGGTGCGGTGTGCGACAACTTCAAGCTGTCGGATTTCGCTAAGTTGCTCTGATAAAATCGGAGACGGTGGGTAACGCTTTGCGGCGCCAACACCGTCTCCCTATATTGTTGGGGTGCATTGCGTAGCCGACGTCCCCAGGCGAAACATAGACCGAGCGTCAACACGACGTACTTGCAAACGCCTTGATCTCCGTGACAAGGGCAAGGACAACTGACTTGTTTGCAAGCATTCCTCGGACTCAAATAGATCTGTCGCGTTTGATTCCTCTTTAGATTCCCTTCGGATGCCAGGCGGCATAATCCAGAACGGCACCTGCGCGGATCGAATGCACGTGATCGGTGTCACCAGAATTCATTTAAAGCTCCGTGCACGTTCTCACCTATTAGACCAAATGGGCAAACTTATTTGCGGGTTCCCTTCTACTCCAATAAATCTGTCTCCTTTGAGTCATCCCGAATTCACCTCATCACGAGCATCTGACGCACCTCAGCCGGCGTCGCTACCTCACGTCCTAAGGCCTGCGCTCGCGTGGCGACTTCGGCGACTAAGGCCGCATTGTCTGGTTGACCGTTGTCGTTACACGGATAGTCGCCCAATCCAACAGCAATGTGGCCGCCCGCGGTAATGATTTTATCAGTCAATAGCCGGATATCGCCGCCATGGTTGCACACTGCCCATTCGATGTGACGATCCGACGGCAGCATTTGCAAATGCGCATCAAGACCGGCCGGGGTGCCGGGATGCCCGGCGAGTAGGCCGCCGTCAGTTAGCACGAATAACAAGAACAAAGGTTCCGGCAACAGACCCATCTCCATAAACGCCAATGCTTGGCGGGTAAAGCCGAGGTTCCACGAAACGACGTAGTGTTTCATTCCGGACGCACTGATGGCGCCGGCGAAATGTTGCAAGGTCGCTGTGGTGTTTTTGTAAATCGTATCGGTGCTGAGAAAGCGGTGTGCTTGATGGTCGTAGAAATCGAGATTCACACTGCCCATGTCCATTGGTGCAAAGTCGGCGCGCGTCCCCTCATCTTGGGCGAGTGACACCACCGTCGCCATGCGTTGTTCTGGCGGCACATCATAGGTCGCAGCGCCCAAGGTCGGATGGATCAGAATATCTGTGTCCGCGCGAATGCACCGGATGATATCGGCGTAAGCGGTTGCGCTGTGCTCCGGACGCCCTTGTTCGTCGCGCGCATGGAAATGAACGATCGCGGCGCCGGCTTCGCGGCAACGACGCGCGTCATCGGCAATCTCTGCAGCGCTCCACGGAACATGTGGATTGGCGTTCCGGTTAGCGTACTCATTGATGCGCGCTTCGATGATCAGTTTCTGCATATCGGTCTCACTCCGTTGGCATCCATTTCATTCGACACGTTCCAGACTCGTATCCGGAACTCGGGGTTATCCCAGGCGCGAGGAGCCTGCTGGACTTACGTCGATTCTACTGTAGCGGTGTGAAATCGACCCATTATTCATTTCCTAACCACCACTATGCGCCGCGAAACGACGAAATAATCGATGCGTTCTGAGCCGCGCTGCAGCAAATTCGCTAGTTGCGCATGCGCGCGCGTTATATGAGTATGCCGAACTAAGCCAATATCGCTGACACCGCAATAGCAACTCAATGGAGCCCAGCTTATGAATACAGAATTAAAGATTTTGCCGGATGCTGAAAACAGCGAGGGATTCCAGTTCGATCTTGAAAATGTGGAATGGCACGAATTTATGACGCCGGGAACGTTCTACCGCATCCTCCGCGTTGACGTTGCGGCACGCCAGGCCGACATGCTGGTGAAGTTCGAAGCCGATAGTCAATGCATGTATCACCGGCATGCTTGCTGCACCAGCACCTTAGTGCTCGAGGGTGAGTTGCGCGTGCATGAACAAGTCGATGGCGGCGAGGTGATCAAAGTTAAATCTGCTGGCAGCTACTCGATGGGCGGCGAAGGTGAAGTTCACATCGAAGGCAGCGGCTCGAAACCTGCGATTATTTTTTTCGGCATGAGTAGCGACACCGACGTTATCTACGAATTTCTGAACAACGATCTGAGCTTGCGCCGCGCGGTGACCGTCGCTGATTTTGATCACGATTGGCGCGCGAACTGGCCACAGGACAAACGGCCAAGCTAAGCGCCGAGGAATAGATCAAAAAGAAAACGAAAACGAAAAGGGAAAGGGAAAACGAAAAGGGAAAGGGAAAGGGAAAGGGAAAGGGAAAGGGAAAGGGAAAGGGAAAGGGAAAGGGAAAGGGAAAGGGAAAGGGAAAAGGAAAATAATTTAGCAACAGCATCATTGAAGGGAGAACATCATGGCGAGCGTGACACCAATAAACGAAGTACGCGTACCCGAATACAACACGAACGAACTTAACTGGCACATCTTGAAAGGCGGGCCGGAATTTGATTATCTCATCGACTACAGCCTTGCCCTGCTAGGCGCGGAGCCAGATAAGGGCCGCATTGATTTCTTGGTGCGCTGGGAACCGAACGCCTACTGTCATTTCCATCGTCATCTCAGCGACACCACCACCCTAGTCCTCGAAGGCGAGCATCACATCGTCGACACCAACGAAACAGAGACCGTGCACAAAATTCGTCGCGTCGGTCATTACGCGCATAGCGCGGGTGGCGATCTACACATGGAATACGCCGGGCCTGACGGGACGCTGGTGTTCTTTAGCATGTTCGCGCCGGATGGCCGGTTATTCGAAATTCTCGATCGCGAGAACAATATTCTTACTATCACCACCATCGACGACATCGTCTCCGGGCGTTTGGTCGAGTAAGCGTGCATGCATCGAGAACGTGCACAGCAACCCACGCCCTGCCGAGGCCACTCCCACGCACTCGATGGATAACAACATCGTAGCGTACTGACGGAACTGGATATGCGTATTGCCTATATGCCCGACACTCATTTCGGTGGCTACGACCAGCGGATCCCGACGCGCCTCGAAGTCGCAGCAGCAGGCGACCAGTTGCTGCGCGAGGCCGAGGTCGCTGAGGAAGTCGGATTCGAAGGCCTGTGGTTGCCTGAACGGCACGCGCGACCAGAAACCTACTTTCCTTCGATTCTGACAGTGGCCGCGGCGATGGCGGCACGCACAACGCGCATACAGATCGCAACTGCGGTGCTTCAGCCGACTTACTATCACCCCGTTCATGTCGCCGAACAATTGGCGCAGATCGACTCGCTGTCTAAGGGGCGCCTAGTGTTTGGCGCTGGGGTTGGCTATCACGCAGACTATTTTCAATTATTCGGCGTACCGACTAAGCGCAAAAACGCGCGCTTCGAGGAAGTCATGCACATCATCGAAGGCGTGTGGACCAACGAGCGGTTTTCGTTTCATGGCGAGTTCTACCACTACGACGACATCTTGTTGACACCGAAGCCTTATCGACAACCACGACCGCCCGTGTGGATCGGTGCGTTTTTTGACAACGGCGTTGAACGCGCAACCGATTGGGACGGTTGGATCTGGGGCCATCAACCCGAGCTCGAAACCGCACGAGAACGGATTGAGTATTGGCGCGAGAAAGCCAACAAGAAAGGGCGTAAGAACTGGAGCGTAGGTCTCATCGTCGAAGGCTGGATTGGTGATGACGAAAAGCAAGTGCGCGAGCTGCACGGTCATCGGTGGGTACGCGAGCTGGCCTTCTATCAAGAACACGGCATGGAACCCACTGCCGAGGCGGTAACCGTTGAAAAATTAGAACGGCAATTTCTGATTCTCGGAAATGCGCAAAAATGGATCGATCGGCTCGGTGAAATGCACGATCAACTTAAGCCGGACTGGGTATGCCTGCGCACGCGCACGCCGGTGCCAGAAGTGGGCTACTACCCTGATCCTGAAGAATCACTCGAGTGCATTTATCGGCTGGGTGAGGAAGTGATCCGGCATTTCCAATAACGCAGATCTTAATTGCAACAACGCGTAATCGTGCGGCAAAGTTTCTAGGACGTTCACGATCTTGTGGCCAACTAACGAATCAATCGCACGACGATTTTTCTGAAAACGAACTGGGGCTTCGCTATGTTCCCCCTGGTCAAAGAAACGCGCAGGTCCTACTGCTCGTACAACGGTCGTGCTGCTAGTCTAGCTATGAGCAAAGAGGACAGACTTGTCTGCGGGTCTGCTTTCTACTCAAACAAATCTGTCCCATTTGTTACGCCCCGGCTTGCTCGTCGCGTTAGCGTGCGAGGTGGAGAACCTCTTTTCCACACCACTAGGGCCGCGCGCTGCTGGCCACAGGCACTTGGAGACATTTATGGCCGTGAGCCGAGCGCAAAGATATTGCTGCTCCGCAACATTCCAGCCGGCCGTTGAAAGCTGTTTAAAAGTCTGTCGTTGCTCGCTCGCATGGATAATGCCCGGACCGCGTTTAAGAACTGAAATTCAAGAGCCGCTGGCGCGGCTGTGCTAGGCTGGCATGCTAGAAAACAGGATGGCGACATGAACCGATTACGTGACCAAACAAGCCCGTATTTACTCCAGCATTCGGATAACCCGGTTCACTGGCAACCTTGGGACAAGGAGTCACTAGCGCTCGCTAAGCGCAAAAACAAACCGATTTTGCTCTCCA
Organism: Gammaproteobacteria bacterium; assembly: GCA_047611805.1. Classification (GTDB taxonomy): domain Bacteria; phylum Pseudomonadota; class Gammaproteobacteria; genus UBA11873. Next base: position 7,892 of record JBLFWX010000083.1, on the reverse strand, counting down.
TCGGCTATTCGTCAAATCATATGTGTCGCGTGATGGCCCGTGAATCATTTGAAAGCGCGCAGGTTGCGCAGCTAATGAATGACAACTACGTCAGCATTAAAGTTGACCGAGAAGAGCGCCCCGATATCGATCGTGTCTATCAAACGACGCATCAACTCCTAAATCGCAAACCCGGCGGCTGGCCGCTGACCATGTTTCTAGATCCAAACGATCTCATGCCGATTTACGCCGGCACTTATTTCCCGGCGCAGCCTAACCGCGATGCACCGGCGTTCCGGGACGTTTTGAAAGGCATGGCGGAAACTTACAGTCTGCAAGACGATAGGATGAAGGAGTTTAAAGAAAAGCTAACCGAGGCACTGACACCCATCCACGTCGAACCCTCGGCAGGCGAATTCGATGAAACGCTGGTGGACCGCGCTTGTGGACAAATTGACGCTAGTTTCGATGCGCACCATGGTGGGTTTAGCGAGGCGCCGAAGTATCCACACGCCACCGGCCTCGCGCTCATGCTTGATGCTGCCACGTGCATTGGTGACGAGGCAAAATCGGCACGTCTATTTCATATGTTGGATTTTACGCTCCAATCGATGGCACGTAGTGGTCTGTACGATCACCTCGCAGGGGGCTTTCATCGTTACGCCGTCGACACAGGGTGGGACATCCCGAGCTTCGAAAAAACGCTATGTGATAACGCGCTACTACTCTCGATTTACGCGCAGCGCGCCCGCGATTGCGATTCACAATGGATGCGCGATGCAGCCAATCAGACGGCCGATTGGTTGATGCAGGATATGCAACTAGCCAGCGGCGGCTTCTGTTCGAATCTAGATGGCGACAGCGAAGGCCAAGAAGGCGGTTTTTATACTTGGTCTTACGACGAACTTAAGACGATCCTCGGCGACCACTACGAGGCCTTTGCCGAAGCGTATGGCCTGAACAAAAAGGCGAATTTCAAAAAGAATTGGCATTTGCGTCTTTCCGCGCCAGAAGAAACCGCGAACGATGAGACCGTGAGTGGCAAACTCGCACCTGCGCGCGCACTGCTGCTTGCCGCACGCAAAGAACGCGGAGAGCCCAAACGCGATGACAAAATACTCACGTCTTGGAATGGCTTAACCATCCGCTCATTAGCGGACGCCGCACAACATCTTGGCCGAGACGACTGCCTTGTTGCGGCCACCCGGGCGATTGATTTCCTACGCGATAAACATTGGGTAGATGGTCGACTTCTGGCTATTAGCCGTGATGGCAAAGCGCGGTTAAACGCTTACATCGGCGATTACGCGTATCTGATCGATGGGCTCCTCGCCGTCTTAGCAGCGCGTTGGCGCGACCAGGACTTGGCTTTCGCGCGCGAAGTTGCAGATGCGATGCTAACGCACTTTGAAGACTGCAAAAGCGGCGGGTTTTTCTTCACCTCTCATGACCACGAAATGTTGATCCAACGGACTAAACCGTTCGGCGACGAATCGCTACCGTCTGGTAACGGTAGCGCGGTACGCGCTCTGTTAGAACTCGGCTACCTGGCAGGCGAAAAACGGTTTGCAGACGCGGCCGAAAAAGCCCTAAGAAGCAGTATGCGTGACGCCGAACGTTGGCCGTCGGCGCATGCGACTTTGATGCGCGGACTACTCGACTTCATGCAACCTGCCGAGCGGATAATTCTGCGCTGTGGCGCCACAACCGATACGAACGCGTACAAGGCCGCCGCGCGCGCAAAGTTGTCGGCACGCGCGCGCATCTACGTCGTACCCACCACGGCTGTCGGCTTGCCCGTGGGCATACCAGCTAGCTCGGCAACAGATAACGCTGCAATTACGGCCTATGTTTGCCGCGGCTCCGTATGCAGTAGTGCTGCCAGTAATCTAGACGAATTCGAAAAGCTACTAGACGCGTGATTATTGTTTAACCATGGCCCCGCAGCAAAACCTGATCCGGGCTCACGCTGTTGCAGCGTGTGGCGCGGGAATTACAATTTTGAATGGAGTTTCGAAGATCACCAAGATTTGTTAACTGCGATAGCAGTCCTTACGATGATCAGGTGATGCGTTATCTCGTTAAGCTAATTGTTAGCATCCGGGCCTACTATCTGGACTTGGAACGGTTTCGGATCGAAATGAATGTCTCTTTGCGGGAACGCAATTTCGATCCCGTGCTCACGAAAGGACCTTTCAATCGCCACATTAATCTCATGGGTGACAATAATTAGCTCGCCCACACCGCTGACAAAAACACGTAATTCAAAATCGAGCGTGTTATCACCGAACCGTACGAACCACGCCGCGGGTGCGGGATCATCTAAGATTTTTTTATTCGCCGCCGCGATGTCGAGAAGGAGTTTTTCAGTTAGCGCGACATCTGAACCGTACGCAACACCGACACTAACGGTCGTGCGGGTAATCGGATCGGTGAGTGTCCAATTAACAAGTTGTTCGGTGATAAACGTCTTGTTTGGGATCACGATCTCGCGACGATCCCAATCCACGAGCGTCGTTGCGCGGATGCGGATCCGACTGACCGTACCCATCCGATCGCCAACCGTGACCATATCGCCGATGCGTATTGGTCGCTCAAATAGCAAAACGACGCCAGAGACGAAATTGGCAACGATCTCTTGCAAACCAAATCCAAGCCCGACGCTCAACGCTGCGATCAGCCATTGTAGTTTCGACCACTGCGCACCCAGTATCTGCAATACAATGATGGTGCCCGTAATCACGATGCCGTAGCGAACAATGGTTGTGACGGCATAACTCGTTCCCGTTTCCAGGGACATGCGCGAGAGCAGCGCCACCTCCAATAGACCTGGGATGTTCTTCGCGGCGGCAAAGGTGACAACGCCGAGCACAATGGCCAACAACAAATCCCAAAGCGTTACTGCTGATGAAATTGGCACGCCGTTAACCAGCTCGAGCGATCCCCACAAGTGGACACCCGCCAACGGTTCGAACGCAGGCAAAAAACCTGACCATACGTGCCACAGCGCAAACCCTATGGCTAGCGTAGTTAGCATCTTGAGTAAGGCTGTGGTGTGGAGGCTAATCGTCTGAAGATCAATCTCTTTCAAGTCCAGGGCCGTCGGCAAGCCCTCCCCCGTAGCCTCGGGCGACTCACTGTGAGCTAAAGCAGCGGCACGTTTGGCCCGGATCCGTTTGAGCGCCAACTGGCGCTCTCTAATGGCGAAAGCTCGCCTCGCCAAGCTGAACAGTAGCGTACCTAGCAATACGGCGAGCGCGGTCTCGAACATGTAGGCGTAAATCTGAACGGCGGTGTAGTGGTACCCGTAAATCGACAGTCCGGCGATCAACAAGGGTAGTAACACTAGTATTGGAAAAACTATGTAGCGAATTTGCCACGGCCTTGATGCTGAGGCGCCCTGTTGGCCGGCTTGCAAGATACCGCGATCAGGGTCGAGTACTCTGCGGGTGAACGTGGCAAGCACTAAGGTTGCCGTGACAAATGCAACGCGCCCTAAGCTATCTCGAACACCTGCACTGCCCTGCAATTCAACAAATAAGTTGATCACGATCGTTGGAATGAAGATCGCCATAAACCATGGCAGGTTGTTCTTCAGCGCGCTAATCGTCGCGATATTCCATTTAAAGTGGAGTTTGGCCAACCCGTCTTTCCGAACACACTGCAAAATAAATTCCAGAATCAAGTAAACCAATGCACCGTAGGTTAGAGCATTCGCCAACGCGCCCGAGAAACTCGCCGGTTGGGCTAACAGTCCACCCATTGTGCGCATTAGCAGCGGGCCTGGGAGCGCCAGTAATAAGGTGATGAGCAGCGCGAGTAGCGTGAGTGTCATTCTATCTCGTTGCACGCTCCCGACTTTATGCTTCATCGACGTCAGCGTCTCGAGTAGTCTCACTCGGCGTGTCAACAAAAAGAACAGGAGGATGACGACCACAAACGTTAGACCGGCGAATCTAGCTATGCGCTGTAACAGGTTTTCTAACAACCCCGCCCACGAATCCGGATTAATTAACCAAATCAGCGATGTACCGAGCGCCGATAGCGTGCCCAATCCAATAGCGCTCGCGCTGGGCATCCACAATAAGTATTGATCCAACAGTACCGCGTACTGATTGCTCTCGCTCACCAGCGCGCGACTTTGAGCGTCGACTCTTGTCAACGACTCGACGTAGCTCGGATAGGCGTCCGCTAGCGTGGCTAGTAGCTCCTCGCGTTGCGCGAGTAAGTTTCGAATGGTGCCTTCCCGTTCCGGAGTTAGCTCGGCTGGCAGATCAGTTTTGAGTTGCGCCGTAATACTGGCATAGGTTGAGCGGGCTTCCTCCTCGCGCAGCGCGTCTACCTGAAACTGCGCGAGTCGGCTCGTCGTTAGTGCCGCCTCGTAAGCGCCGAGCGCACGCCGTGTGGTGGAGACACGCGTTAGTCGATCACGTTGTTTGCGCAACCCAGCGCCAAACTCTGGCGAGGAATACAAGCGCTCGATTTGAAGATCTTCAGTTAGACTCCCGAACTTCTGCCGAAGCTCGCGCGCTTTGCGAGAGATATTTTCCTTGTCCCGATCGCTACGCTCATGTTGCGTGACAAGCTCCACGAGCTGTTCCGCGTATCGAACCTGCTCAAGGCCAAGCTCACGAATCGTGTGTGGTTCTTCGTCAAGGGTGGCGAGACGTGACTTTGCCTCAGCCAAGATGCGACGCGCATCACTAAATCGGTGACCGCTGATTAGCGTGCTCAATTGCGCTATGCGCGACTCTGCGATCGCGATCTGCTTCAGCACCAACACCTGCTCGGCGGCCCAGCGGGATAATCGCACGCCGCGGCTTAATAACGCCTGTTCGAGCATCCGGACGCGACTATCTTGCCAGTAGCGCGTAACCTCAGCTAGCAGCCGTTCGGTGCTGGGATGCTCTGGTGAGTCGATGGCCCCCACGCCACGCTCTTGGGTGTCGCGTTGCGCTTCTAAGAGCGCCGTTTGGATATCGAACGCTTTTTCTTTCTTGATATCTGCATCAATATTTGCACTACGCGTTCTTAATGCAGCGAGTTTTGCATTCTCCCGAACGAGAGTCACTTCAAGCTCATCCGGCGGCGAATTAGATAATTCCGATGGCAGCTCCGCATCACCCAGCTTAGCAAGTTGGGCCCCAAACTCAGCCTGTTCGCGTGGTGCTTTGGTTAGCGACTCGGCGTATTGCTGCGCACGCTGGATTCGCACAGCGGCCGAGTCGCTACGCGCCAAGCCAAGGCTCAATTGTTCGAGCATTTGCGCTTTCTGAATGTCGGATAGCTCGACACTCACCTTCACCCGTTCGATCTCGGCTTCGAGTACCGCATTACTCGGGGTACCGAGCGGTAAATCCTGCGCGAGCACCACGCTAGACATCACAGCGAGAATCAAGAGAAATAATCCAGCGACACACCCACGTAATCGGCAGGCGTCGTTAGAAAGGAATGCGTTACATTTCATGATGTACTCGATTGTACAGGCGACATTAGTGCTGCGGTCCAAACTTTCTGTCCGGGAGCAGCATTAATTCATATCCCACCTGGCAGCATGTTCTGCGAGCAGGCTCACGTTGAGAAGATTTTTTCAGTGTGAGCTGATGTTTCGACAGTAAACGTCAATCTACGCTATACCCGCGGCGTTCGAAGAAATGATGGCACATCTGTAAAAGCACGCTGTGTAACGGCTTATTGATCCACATCTGCTTCCGGGGCGCCGACAAGTTGACTAGTTACGCATGAGCGCCGCATAAATACCTATCGATGGAAACCCCGCTGTAGAGCCCTGTATTAATGGCCAGTCGCAGCCTGTTTAGTAATTACGAATGAATCACTAACTGCCCGGGTTCGTGGTGGGTAACTTAACCACCGCGATCGATCTTGATGACCGGAATATCACCGCACGCAAACAGATGTTCACCTCGAGCATTCATACTCAGCATAGGTACCGGCAGTCGATTGAACAGTCAGATCTCGTCGGGTGAGGCCATACTGCGCTCGTTGGGGCAGCGTCGTGGGGCCCCCGCTCCCGCCATTTGATAAACGTCGGTGGCGCGAGTGCGGTTAGCGATGCAGCGAGTTGTCGAGGCCGGCATTGTTGCCGGCGAGCGCCTGCTCCGCACGATAGCTGGAGCGCACAAGCGGACCCGCCACGCATTCTCGAAAGCCGCGATCGAGCGCCTGGCGGCGGTAGTCATCGAACTGCTGCGGAGTGACATAGCGTTCCACCGGTAAATGATTAACGGTCGGACGCAAATACTGACCAAGCGTCAATATATCTACATCGGCCAGTCGCAGATCATCCATGGTCGCCAGGATCTCTTCGTCTGTCTCGCCCAGACCGACCATCACGCTAGTTTTAGTCAGCACGTGCGAGCGGTAACGCTTGGCATGCGCAAGAACGGCCAGCGTCTGCTCGTAGCTAGCACGCGGATCGCGTACCGGATGGGTGAGGCGCCGGACTGTCTCGACATTCTGCGCAAACACATCCAGGCCCGAATCGACTACTAACTCAACATCGCGCAGCGCACCTTCAAAATCGGGTGTCAGCGCTTCGACGGCAACATGCGGCGTACGCAGCTTGATCGCGCGGATCGCCGCTGCATAGTGAGCAGCCCCACCATCCGGCAGATCGTCCCGATTCACGGACGTGAGCACGATGTACCTGAGCCCCATTAGCTCGACACTTCGGGCGGTATTGTCGGGCTCGTCGGCATCTAACCAGCCGCGCGGATTGCCAGTGTCGACTGCGCAGAAACGACAGGCCCGAGTGCAAACCGCTCCCATCAACATGATCGTCGCGGTTCCCGCATTCCAGCACTCCCCTATGTTCGGGCACTTGGCTTCCTCGCACACCGTCGCCAGACGATGCTCGCGGACATTGCGCCGCACTTTGTCAAAGCCCTCGCCCGCTGGCATGGGTGCTTTCAGCCAGCGTGGCTTGCCCGCCAGCGCGCTGCGATCAACTGCGGTATGTGTTGTCTTAATCCCGTCCTTGATCGCCGTAAAGCCCTGCGCGGTGACGTACTTGACCCCACCGCGCGGTGTAGGACTGTTAGCCACAGGCGGCGAGACGACGGGGATACCTTTGAAATCAGCCATGCGCCAATTCTACCCCGCGGGCCTGCCGCCGCATAGTTCGTAGATAGCGATCAACCATTGTTCGGAAATTTCGTCACGCATCGCAACGAGTATGGTTATTCGAGAATAACCACTACACGAGGGCACAGAATTACGCAGCTACTGCGGTCGAATTTGACTGCGATTTTTTCGCTCACACCATGATGGTTGGCAATTCATCCGGGCGACACGTCGAGCGAAAGCAAAAACTGCAATCCCGGACGTTGCATCTTCTGAAGATCCACAACGATTGCGTCGTCAACGCAAATTGGCAATAAGACGATTTTCGTAGGAGGTATTCCGTTAGCCACGACGTTTCGGTTCGTCCTTGCGAACGATTATTCCTCAAATCTTCTAGGCGCTGCGCCTATTATTTTTTACTACCGATCTGTTCTGTCCGGTAACGGCTCGGGGCATACCGCGGCGCGCACAAAAGACCCGCGAGAAATGCGCGGCGTTGGAAAATCCTGATGTATACGCAATCTCGGTGATCGTGCGCGTCCGATAACGCGGATGGGTGAGCATACGACACGCGTAGTCGATACGCGCACTATACAAGGCGGTATTAAACGTGGTTCCTTGCTTAGCCAATATCTCGTGCAAATAGCGTTTAGAAATTCCTAAGGGACTGTTAGCAATTCTGTGTCAATTCATTAACCTAGAATTAAGGGGATTGAACTATGAACGAACAATTTAATTTTGAGGCAGCGCTAGAAGCCCTGCAATCGGGCCAACCAATAACGGGTAAGGACGGGATCCTAGCACCGTTGGTCAAGCAACTAACGGAGGCA
>JBLFWX010000082.1:0-23821 GCA_047611805.1 Gammaproteobacteria bacterium | reverse complement strand
GCCTCAGGAAAATACAGGGTATTTGGCATTATGCCGGTGCGGTAGCCGGGATACCACATTGATTTCGTCTAGATAGTCGAACGTGGCAGACGCACGATCGTAGGCCATGAGCGTGCGGACATCTTCAGGCGTGTCGATGTCCAGGGACAAGCCTTCCAGCTCTATCGTGCGAACCTCCGCGTTGGCAGCGTTGCCGGCTTCGCGATGTAGGTTGTAACTGTTGATACCGTATGAAAACTCGATCAAATCGATTGGGGATACAACCAATCCGTTAGTGCCGGTTCCTTCGCGATCCGAGACGAGACTTAAGGTTCGACCCGGTCGATGCTGCCCAACCAACGTTTCAATCTCGGTGGCACACAACAAAGGCACGTCGCCAGGCACCATCAGCATCGCATCGGCACCGCGCTCAGTTACAAATGCCCCGCCTTGGGCGACCGCCAAAGACAGGTCACTATCCAATTCCTGCAAGTAATGTGCCGCGTATTCTTTCGCCAGACGCTGGGCCGCCGGTTCTTTCGAGACGACAACGATTTCGTCAACCACGCCGCTCGCCTGCAGCCCTGCTAGGACATCGCGGAGCATCACTTCTGCGAGTGCCACACGCTCGGCTTCACTCAACAGCGCAGCTAGGCGCTTTTTTGCAGCGCCAAACTGCTTACTCGGTACGACGGCCCACATTGCTTATATCAATTTCCGCGGTTTAATCGGCGTAAAAAATCGATGGCGCGTTGAGCCAGATCGATACGGTCGTCTAAAGTTACCATGACGCTCTGAGCAACGATAGTCTCGAGGCCTAGGGCCGCGATTTCGTCTCGGAAATCGGCGTCGCATTCGTCAATAACAAATCCGTCGATTTTGTCTACATAGTGCTTCGCCACCGCGGTCGGACTCGCCGGCACCGACAATTCGCGCATCATTTTCGCGGTTGGCCCTTTGATTGCCTCGCCACCCACGATCGGCGATATCGCGATCACAGGTAGCGACGTCGCCTGTACCCAATCGCGAAACTCGGCTACTGCAAAAAGTGGGTCGATGCTTACATAGGGGTTTGACGGGCAGATTACGACTCCCGCGAGATCGGGATCGTCGAGGCACGCTCGCAGTTCCTTGGAAATCGTCGCGCTCTCACTGCCTCGGAAAGAAAACCCTTTCACGTTAGGTTCGCAACGATCGCGCACGAAATAATGTTGGAAGGCCAAATCGCCGCTGTCGCTGTGCACGATCGTCCGTACAGGGTCATCGCTCATGGGCAGAATAGTGTGTTTGATACCCACACTGTTTGTTAACGCCGCGGTCGTCTTAGTAAGCGTTGCGCCGCTGTTCAGCATTTGGGTGCGCATCACGTGAATGGCGAGGTCGCTATCACCGAGATTGAACCAGGACTCTCCACCGAACTGTTTTAGCGCAGCGATAAAATTCCAGGTCTCACCCTGGCGCCCCCAACCCATTTCGCGATTACTAAGGCCCGCCAAAGTGTAAGTTAAGGTATCCAGGTCCGGCGAAATATGCAGGCCTAAGTGTTCGAAATCATCCCCCGTATTGACGACGAAAGTGATGTTGTCAGCGGATAAGATGGAGGCGAGTCCTAGACATAGCTTCGCGCCCCCGACACCGCCGGATACGGCCAGATATTTTTCGCGAGCCTCTTTCATGCAAACAAATCGTCTTCTATTGGTCTCATCATGTCCCGCGTTGTCTCGTCGCTCTCGACCGGTGGCAGACCACGGATCAGCACTGCTGGTGTCCGTTCGGTAGTTTCGCCCATCATTAGTGTTGCCGTCGCTGCCAAGGAATCCGCGCGGTTTACCAATGTCACTTTGAGCTCGCGCCCATACATATCTTCACCTCCGCGGCGGTCGTCTAGAATTTGTAGCCCAGCGCATCCTATCGCGCCTCCAATTGAGCCAAGCCGCCACGGGCGATTCATGCTGTCGCAGACAATTACACCAATTTTGCGACCCGACAATTCGCCGATTCCGGATCGCAAATCATGCGCCGATCGATCAGGATCTACGGGTAATAGCAAGGCGCTGTCACCGTGCGCGTGTTTTATGTTCGATTGATCGATGCCCGCGTTAGCGCCGACGTGGCCAAGTCGATGACGAACGATTAGAACCCCGGCCTTTTTTCGCATCACGACAGCCGACTCATCTAGTATTAATTGGCACAACGCCGGGTCTTTGTCCGTCTCGGCAGCTAAGTCTCTCGCCGCCTGGCTTGGCACAACCGAGGCCAGCGGGATCAAACGACCTTCCGCTTTGGAGACGATTTTCTGTGCTACAACGAGAACATCACCGTCCACTAGTTGCATTCCGGCAACGTCGATGGCATTCCACACAATTGTGCTTAAAGCGTCTCCGCTATTGATCAGTGGTATCCCAGGAATAACCTGGAAGCGCAGATCATGGGCCTGCGGAATGTTTGCCATTGTTGTCCTCGATACGAATTGTAGTAGCCCTAGAAGGGGGTAGTTTACCGGGAACGCGGCCGGAGCTGTAATCTTAGGCAACCGATAGGGTTTAAATGAAATTCGGGCACCGGCCAGTCACCCACGGAGGCTTGGTTTATTGCGAGCACGAACTCACGTAAAATTAGCTCGGGCGTCCGCTGCTCGGAGCGACTGGAGGATCGAAGGATCAGCGACTGCGATCGCCGCTATAAATCCGGATTTTCGTCACGGCCGGCGACGGGGGCCGATGTAGCATTGAGTGGACGCGACATTTAGTCGTATTTCAACATCGCGTACGTCAGCATCCATCCGCATAAAATGGGCTGCTAACATAGGCGGGCGTGGTTGTTTCGCCCGGGTAGGAACTGCTCGACAAGGTCGCTGCAGCACAACGCCGCAAGCCAAGTCTGCGGGTTCACAACATAAAAATATTTTGGAAGATTCGTATTGAACAATTTGGTAAATCAATCACATTCGCAGCGGGCTTCGCTTGCCAGCGCCGGACAAATTGTCGCTAGTATCGATGCACTTTTTCGCTCGGTACTTTCACGCGTAAAGAAGTCACTGGGGGGCGATACCTCGACTGAGCGGCTAGATGCTATGCAAGTCGTCAGTTACGAACTCGCAATGCTAAGCGCCGATATCTTCGCGGCCGAATCAATTCTTCGCTACGCCGAACGGTGCGTCGAAGGGGAGCACGATTCAAGCTTCGAAATTTCTCTCGCATGCTGCTGTACCGCTGAGGCGATTGCGAAAACGCGTTCGAGATTTGAAAAGATAAAATATTCTGTAGAGTTAGACGAACGTTCGCTCGTTGACGTCTACTCCAGTGTGGCGGCAACCGAATTTTCTCGCCAATACCTCGATCCACGAACGATCGCCGAAACCGGTCATGAAGCGATTTCTCGAGCGGGGTTTGGGCGCTCGCTTCTCGATGAAGATAAGGCAATTATTGCGGCGAGCTTCGCGCGTTTCAGCGACGAAATTGTCGCCCCCTTGGCTGAAAAAATTCACCGCGGCGACTTAATCGTTCCCGAAGAAATCTTGACACCGCTGCGCGAGATGGGATGTTTTGGCTTGTCGATCCCAGAGCGCTTTGGCGGCACCTCACCAAACGATGGCGAAGACCATCTGGCGATGGTTGTTGTGACTCAAGAACTATCGCGTGCCTCCTTGGCGGCGGCCGGAAGCCTGATCACGCGCCCCGAAATTATGGGCAAAGCCATCTACCACGGCGGCACAGAAGAACAAAAAGCGCAATGGTTACCACGGATCGCCGCCGGTGATCCCTTATGCGCAATCGCCGTAACCGAACCCGACGCCGGCTCAGATGTTGCCGCAATGCGTTTCAAGGCCACTCGAACTGAGGGCGGCTGGCTACTTAATGGCAGCAAAACGTGGTCCACTTTTGCCGGGAAATCAGGGATTTTGTTGGTCCTGGCGCGCACCCGAACCGACCCCAGTCTCGGCCACAAAGGGTTAAGCCTGTTCATCGTCGAAAAACCTTCGACTGACCAGAAGGAGTTCACTTTCACGCAAGACGGTGGCGGCAAGCTTGAAGGCGCGGCAATCCCGACCATTGGCTATCGAGGCATGCATTCCTTCACCTTGTTTTTCGACGATTGGTTCGTGCCCAACGCAAACCTAATCGGTGGCGACACTGCCGAAGGCCAAGGTTTTTATCTGACAATGAAGGCCTTTGCCGGCGGGCGTCTACAGACCGCGGCTCGCGCAAACGGCTTAATGCGTGCGGCTTTCGAGCAAACCTTAGACTACGCGCAAGCGCGTCAGGTATTTGGTAAAGCCTTGTCCGAATACCAATTAACTTTGGCAAAAATTGCGCAAATGGCATGGAATTTACGCGCGTGTCACGAAATGACGATTCGAGTCGCAGAACTGATGGATAAAGGCCACGGCCAAATCGAGGCTAGCCTAGTTAAGTTATACGCCTGTCGCGCGGCGGAGTCGGTTACGCGCGAAGCAGTCCAAATCCACGGAGGTATGGGTTATTCCGAAGAGACCCCCGTTAGTCGATACTACGTCGACGCGCGCGTGCTCTCAATATTCGAAGGTGCGGAAGAAACCTTGGCGCTTAAAGTCGTCGCGAAGGAGCTCCTTACAAGGACCGACTAGGCGGAACTAGATTAACCACTAGTTCCACAGCTAATGCGCAAATTCACGACCGAACAACACATCCAACAAACAGTGCACATCCCGGACTGAAGTTTAGTTATGCAAAATATTTTAAACGGCCTACGTATTGTCGAAGGCTCCGCGTTCATCGCAGCGCCAATGTGCGGTATGACGCTCGCCCAACTTGGCGCAGATGTCATTCGTTTCGATAACCTAGGCGGGGGTATCGATTATCATCGATGGCCGGTAACAAAAAACAATACCAGCATTTATTGGGCCGATCTCAACAAAGGCAAGCGGTCGTTCGCTGTCGATTTAAAATCAGAGCGTGGTCGCGAGCTTGTGACGCAACTCATCACAGCGCCAGGCGACGACGCCGGAATCTTTTCGACCAATTTGCCCGCCAAAGGATGGCTATCCTACGAGTCATTGAAAGCTCAGCGGGCAGATTTAATCTTGTTATCGATCGTCGGCGATCGGCACGGCGGATCAGCGCTCGACTACACGGTTAACGCGAAAGTTGGCTATCCGGACATGACAGGGCCCGCGGACGACGACCGTCCCGTAAACCATGTTTTTCCAGCGTGGGACAATATTACGGCCTACTTGGCAGCTCTAAGCATCCTGGCCGCAGAACGTCATCGCCGTCTAACAGGCGCAGGTCAGAAAGTTGAGCTGGCCTTAGCTGATTGCGCGTTAGCGACCATGGGGCATCTTGGATTCATTGGTGATCATACAATCAATAACGCGGCTCGCCCGCGCTACGGTAACGACTTGTACGGGGCAATGGGCCGAGACTTTATGAGCGCCGACGGCAAGCGCATGATGATCATTGCCGTATCACCAAAGCAGTGGCAAGGACTACAGAACGCCGGTGGGTTCGCCGATGAGATGCGTGCGCTAGAAAGTAAGCTCGGAATAAGTCTGGATAGCGAAGGCAACCGCTTTACCGTGCGCGGTGAAATATTTGAAGTCATCGCTCGCTGGACCGAAGTAACTCCGTTCGCTGCGATCGAGAAAGCCTTAAGCGAAAACGGATGTTGCTGGGGCCCGTATCAAACAGTGCGCGAGATGCTAGAGAACGACATCGACGCGACGACCGACAACCCGATTTTTAGCCGCGTTAGCCAACCCGACATTGGGGAGTACCTAGTGCCGGGCCAACCGATGACGTTTTCCGCTTGCGAAAGACAGCCAGCAGTGCCTGCGCCACGACTTGGTCAACACACCAACGAGATACTCAGCACCCTGTTGGGACTAAGCGACGGTCAGATAGGTAAGTTACACGACGAAGGCGTTGTCGCCGGTTAATTCACAAAATTCTAATAAGGTTTAGCACTCTCATGGCCACGAGCAGACAAGAACAATTTTCCGGGACCAAAGACGTCGAACAACATTTACTGTTCGACGAGATCAGTCTCGCCAAGTACTTAGCAGAGCATATCGAAGGATTTGCTGGCCCACTCACCGTTAAGCGTTTCAAAGGGGGGCAGTCGAATCCGACGTATCAACTGATCACCCCGGGGCGTAATTACGTCATGCGCCGCAAACCGCCTGGCGAACTACTGCCGTCTGCCCATGCGGTTGATCGCGAATTTCGCATTATTTCCGCATTGAACAAACACGGGTTCCCGGCGCCGAAACCCTACGTGTTATGCGAAGACACCGAGATCGCTGGAACCATGTTTTTTGTCATGGAAATGGTCGAGGGTCGGGTTTTCTGGGATATGTCACTGCCTGATCTCACGCCAGCAGAGCGCGCCGCGATCTACGACGCGAAGATCAGAACCTTAGCGGAGTTTCAAGCGATCGATTATCGCGCTGTCGGGCTCGAAGGGTTTGGTAAAACCACAGATTACTTCGCGCGACAAATTCATCGATGGAAAAAAACCTATATCGCTTCTGAGACCGAATCGATTGAAGAAATGGACCGCTTAAATGAATGGCTACCGGCCAATATTCCAGATGATGATGCCGTGAGTCTCATCCATGGCGATTATCGAATGGACAATATGATTTTCCATCCGAGCGAGCCAAAAATCGTGGCGGTCCTGGATTGGGAACTATCAACCATTGGGCACCCACTTGGCGATTTTACTTATCATCTTGCGCCGTGGTTGTTGCCACCGGTTGGCGAGCGAGTAAGCAGCCTTATGGGTCTTGATCTCCCAGCACTCGGGATCCCGACAGAGGACCAGTATATCGCTCGTTACTGCGAGCTAACCCGGCGCACGGAAATTCCCAATCTAGACTACTACCGGGCGTATACCGTGTGGCGCATGGCGGCAATTTACCAAGGCATTATCAAACGAGTACAAGACGGCACAGCGGCGAGTTCGGAAGCACCTACTGATGCCGATTTCGTCCGTACGTTCGCACAAACAGCGGTCGAACACGCAAGACGTGCGGGGCTTTAGCCATGAACCTTGATGGACTGCGTTTCGAACCCTATGAACTACCTGCGAGCCTCGCGCCATTGCGCGCCGAAGTGCGAGAATTCCTGGCATCAGAAATCAAGAATTTCACTCCCGTGCATCGCAGTAACAGCTGGGATGCCTTCGATCCCGAGTTCTCACGCAAGCTAGGGGCACGTGGATGGCTCGGCATGATGTTGCCAAAAGCTTACGGGGGAAATGAACGAGGGCCACTCGAACGCTATGTCATTGTCGAGGAATTACTTGCTGCCGGTGCGCCTAGTGGGTTCCATTGGATCGGGGATCGCCAAAGCGGCCCTCTACTCGCGCGTTACGGCACTGAGGAACAAAAGAAAACGATCTTACCCCAAATTACTGCAGGCGAAGTTTGTTTCTGTATTGGTATGAGTGAGCCGAATGCGGGCTCCGATTTGGCGTCTCTACGTACTCGTGCGCAACGCACGGATGCAGGTTGGTTGGTTAACGGTCAGAAGATTTGGACCTCGCATGCCCATCGCGCGGATTACATGATCGCGCTATTTCGAACTAGCCCGGCAGACAAAGATCGGCACGCAGGCTTATCCCAATTTCTCATTAAACTGCCGAGCGACGGTATCACCTGTCACCCGATTAAAGACTTAACCGGCCGCGCCCAATTCAACGAAGTGTTTTTCGAAGATGCGCTGCTTCCCCACGACGCACTGGTCGGCGTGGAAGGCGCGGGTTGGAAACAGGTCGTGGAAGAACTCACGTTTGAACGCAGCGGTCCGGAGCGTTACTTGTCTTGCTTTCTGTTACTAACCCATCTGATCGAAATTGTTAAAGATTCCGCTTCACCAGAAACTTTACGAAAAATTGGTGAGCAAATCGCGCTCGTAACGGCGCTACGCAATATGTCGCTCAGCGTCGCAGGGATGCTTAACGATGGACGGGATCCCAGTTTACAAGCCTCAATTGTCAAAGACGTCGGCTGCACGTTCGAGCAAGGTCTGCCCGCATTGGCCCAAGAACTCGTCGACCTTGAGCCAAGCCTTGAGGGTTGCGGTAACGACTTTCAACAAGTGTTAGGCAATCTTGTGCAACTCGCGCCATCGTTTTCGTTGCGTGGCGGCACCCCCGAGATCTTACGCGGAATCATTGCACGGGGGCTTGGATTACGATGAGCGAATTACAGACTATTTTGGAAGAAAGCGTCGCGCGGGTTTTCGAAGACAGCATTGATAATCAGTTTCTCACAAGCGTCGAAGAGAATGGTTGGCCGAGCGAATTGTGGAATACCTTAAGCGAGCTGGGTCTACCACAAATACTGGCAAGCGAAGAGTCAGGCGGCATGGGCGGCAGCTGGGCAGACGCTTATGTTGTTGTCCGGCGATGCGGTTACTCATCCGTACCCTTGCCCATACCAGAGGCAATTCTTGCAACATGGCTCGCTAAGCAGGCAGCAATAGAACTGCCCGAGGGCGTACCGGGATTAATCCCTCAATCGTTGACTAGTGATCTCATTCGCGGTGATTCATTAACCGCCGAAATTGCTCGAATTCCCTGGGGCCGAGATGCGAATTATTACCTTGGCATTACGGATGCGAGTGAGCTTGTCGTTCTCGCACGTGATGGAATCGAGCTCGTCGCCGAAGACAATTTGGGCCGCGACCCACGTGATACGGTCAGTTTCAAAAACGCGCAGATAGTGAACCGGGCGTCTGCAAACCTGCCGAGCGATGCAGTGCAATGGTTATGCGCCATGCTGCGCAGCGCGCAAATCGCTGGGGCCAGTGCACGGTGTTTGGAGATAGGGATCGGGTTTGTCAGTGATCGTGAACAATTCGGCCGGCCGTTGTCACGCTTTCAAGCAATCCAACATCATCTTGCTGTCATGGTCGGCGCTATTGCGACCGTCGAGTCGATGTCGGCCAATGCATTTCGCGCGATGGATCAATATGGCATTAATGGCGGTCCCGGCGAACGCGACGCGAAATTTGAAATCGCGGCCGCGAAGTGCCGTGCTAGCGATTCTGTCGAAACCGTTACGCGCATCGGCCATCAAGTGCACGGTGCTATCGGCTTTACCTACGAATACGGACTGCATTTTCTAACCCGTCGTTTGTGGGCTTGGCGGGCGGAATTCGGTGGCAGCGGCAAATGGGCACAGTACCTGGGTGAGGTCGCGAAAACACAAGGTGGCGACAATATCTGGGCCTATATCACGAACTAAGCTTCGCCCTATCACTTACCTGTGACGATTTTAACTTTGAGTTTGGGAATTACTTATGAATAACGATTTACTGTTCGAGAAAAACGGACATATTGTCACCTTGACGATGAACAGGCCCGACGACCGCAACCCCTTAGGGATGGAAGGCGACGGCGATAATTTTGCCGAAGCAGCCGAACGTATCAACGACGACAACGATGTGCGTTGCGTGATCCTAACGGGCGCGGGAAAGGCTTTCTCTGCCGGTGGCAACCTCAAGGCGATGCGCGATCGCGAAGGCCTGTTCGGAGCCTCACCATTAGAAATGCGCGACAAAGCCTATCGAAAAAACATACACCGCGTGATCCGTTCGCTATGGAACATCGAAGTCCCTACCATTGGCGCCATTAACGGTCCAGCGATCGGACTTGGCAATGATGTCGGCTGTACCTGCGATATTCGCATTGCCGCCGACAACGCAAAATTCGGCGCCACATTCTTAAAGATGGGGTTGATTCCTGGCGACGGCGGCTCGTGGTTATTGCCGAGAGTCATCGGTTGGTCGAACGCATCGCGTCTATTCTTCACTGGGGACGTGGTCGACGCCGAGACGGCAAAATCGTGGGGACTCGTTTCCGACATCGTGCCCGCCGCTTCATTAATGAGCGAGGCGAAAACCTTAGCGGATCGAATTTGCCAACAGCCGCCGCAGGCGCTGCGCATGACTAAGCGTCTAATGCGCGATGGTATGAATTCCTCGTTCGACACGATCATGGAAATGTCGGCAAGCATGCAAGTCATTGTGCAAAATACTGACGACCACTTGGAAGCTGTGAACGCGTTTTTCGATAAACGCACGCCGGACTTTAAAGGGAAGTAGTTGCCGCGTTACGCTGTCGAAACCGTGTCGAACCTTAGTTTCGCCGCCACCGTGCGAAGCTAAGGTCTAGACGTAACCGGGCCCTGGCACGACGGGAAACTTAGCGAGCAGCGCCTCATCGACTTCAACGCCTAAGCCGAATTTAGAGAGCGGCGTGACCGCAGCGTTTGTGTCAGTGGCAATTCCAGGGCTACACAGTTCGTGTCGGAATGGATTGAATGTCGAACAATCTGCCTCGAAGTAACCCCCATTGTCGATAGCGCACAGAAAATGCGCCGAGGCTGCCATGTTAAGACTCGTCACGGACGTATGCGGGTGAATCACAAAGCCGTGTTGTTTGGCGAGCGCCGCGATCCTTAAACCCTCAGTGATGCCGCCGGTTTTCGACAGATCGGGTTGCCACACTGTGATCGCACCGTCATCCACCACTCTGTCGAAATCAAAACGCGTGTAATGATTTTCTCCAGCCGCCAGTGGCGTCCGACCTAGGCGCCTCGCCGCTTGGTAATCCTTATAATCGTGCGCTGCAAAAGGTTCTTCGAGCCAACCGACCTTGCACCGATCGAGCACCGGCATAATTTCTTCAATCTGCGCCAAGGTGTAAGCCGTATTGACATCGGTCAGTATGACAACGTCCTCGCCGACGTGCTGGCGAACCGCGTTCACTCGTTCGATATCCCGCTCAGGAGTGTCACCTAGACGTAGTTTTAGCGCTCGATAACCGCGGGCGAGCATCGAATCAACCTCTATCAGCAATTGCGACGCCTCTTGAAACCCCAGGGAAATACCGCCTGCATAAGACGGAATCGCCCTGCTCTGTCCACCGAGCAGCTCATATAAAGGTTTCTGCTCGCGTTTGCCGGCGATATCCCACAGGGCCATGTCGATTCCGCTTAGGCCAATCACAGCAGCGGCGCCGGCGCCGTGGCTGGCGAGTTGCATACGGTAAACCTTCTGCCAGACTGCATCGATATCGACCGCGTCCATGCCGAGAACAAGTTGGCGCAACGTTGTGTTGATCAGTTCGGCAATTGCAGTGGGTGCGCGCGCCGCGTGCGATTCCCCCCAGCCAATCGTTCCGACGTCGGTTTCGACTTTCACGAGTACGGCGTCGCGCTTAACCGTCTCACCAATGCCGAGTTTGACCCGATGTTGTTCCGGAATAGGGAACGAGATTGGGAAGGCAGTAACGTTTTCTATTCGCATATCGGCGTTGGCTCGAGATTCATGATGTAGGGTTAAAGATCTCTCGTTGCGTCGTTGGCAATTAGAAGCACGCTCCATCATCGCGAGCGTGTAGATCCGAGCTATAAATTGATTTCAATATGAGAATCGGCACACGCGTCGGATCGGAGCAAACTGCTCGTTGTCACGCATCTCGGTCTTGCCTCATCAGCGCACGTAAATCTGGAGACGAGTTTTCGTAGGCATTCGTTCGCGTAGGATGACAACGAGCACCTTAGATTGGAAAACGCTTTACCAGTTGCTTCGCAATAAGCACTCGCTGTATCTCATTGGTCCCTTCACCGATACACATCAACGGCGCGTCGCGATAATAACGCTCCACATCGAATTCTTCGGAATAGCCGTATCCACCGTGAACGCGCAGCGCTTCGGTTGCATTTGATAACGCCGATTCCGACGCAAACAGTTTCGCCATGCCGGCTTCCATATCGCAACGCTCACCACGATCGTATTTTCCGGCGGCCTGCTCGACGAGTAAGCGTGACGCCTCCACCCGAGTCGCCATATCCGCGAGTTTGATCTGGATCGATTGATGCTCACAAATCGGTTTACCGAATGTCGTACGCTCTTGTGCATAGCGCACTGCGTCTGTCATTGCGGCGCGGGCAAGACCCACACCACGCGCTGCAACGTTAATTCGTCCTAGTTCTAGACCGCCGACCGCGTGATGGAAGCCGTGCCCTTCTTCACCGCCCAGCAAACGTTCGGCATCCACGCGGAAATCGCTAAAGCTCAAGGCAACGCTTTCGAGCGCCCGATAGCCAAGTTTCTTGAGCTTTCCGTCAATATTGAAACCCGGCCCGCGTTCGGCAAGAAACATGCTCATGCCCTTATGCGCCGGACTCGCACTCGGGTCTGTTTTTGTCAGGATCGCATACAGGTTTCCGTACATACCGTTCGTGATCCACATCTTCGAACCATTCAGTACGTACTGGTTGCCGTCGCGCTTTGCGACAGTTTTTATCCCTTGGAGATCGGTCCCTGCATCCGGCTCGGTTAAACACAGCACGCCATGCATTTCACCGCTCGCAAGCCGCGGTAGGAATCTCGTTTTCTGATCCTCAGTGCCAAAGCGCCCGATCAAGTGGCCCAGCATCATGTGCGTATTGATCACGCCGGCTAGGCTCATCCACGTTTCCGTGATCAAGGTGATGACGTTCGCATACGCGGTAGCATTCATGCCAAGTCCACCGTGTTCCGGCGCGTACATTAGCCCGAACAAGCCCATTTCTTTCATTTGGGCGACAATTTCATGTGGGTACTCATCGTCGTGGTCGAAGTGTTTTACTTCGGGGCGAACTTCCTTATCCAGCCAAACTCTAAGGGCGTCGAGGACTTGGTTTTCATCGTCTTTCGAAAAATTATTGGTGGGGTTTTCCATCGCGCTATATTTCCAACTGGTTATTTAGGCGTTAGATTAGCATGCAGACATCCGAGCCGAGTAGATGAAAAATGCGCTCGACACATACGCCGGTATCCACGCTGAGATCCAAGGATTAGGAACTCGGGATTTGCCTCGTTAGGGCGACGTCTCGTTAAGTACCCATCTGGAGATTCGATATGGAAATAATCCGCTACCTTGCTTACGGCTCCAACCTACTTCCGGCACGGATTGGAGCGCGGCTTGACTCCTTTGATATTGTGGGAACCACGGCCCTGCCTGGTTGGCGTCTTTGTTTTCATAAGATGGGCGCGGATGGTTCTGGGAAATGCAATCTCATCGTCGAACCTCGTGCCATAGCCTACGGCGCCGTCTATGAATTGTCGCTCAGCGACAAAACCCACCTCGATGCCATTGAAGGGGTTGGCAACGGCTACTCGGACAAGTCCATTGAACTCGACGCTTATGGCCCCGCGTGGGTTTACCTGGCAGAACCGTCGCATATAGACGAGCATTTAATCCCTTATGATTGGTACCACTCTTTCGTGGTGTACGGTGCAAAGCACCACCGATTCCCTACAGACTACATTCACGAGATTATGAACGTCGCCATCGTTCCTGACCAAGACCTCAATCGGCGCGCGGAAAACCTCGCGATACTCAATTCGAGTAATCCGGGTCTAAGCGACTCCGGAAAATAATCTGGCGACATCGCGGCCGCGATCGATGATCACGGCCGCCAGGGATTTCACTTAATTAGAAATGCGGCATGATCTCTTTTGCTACTTGATCCACCACTGATCGCGTCTCTAAAATCGGTTGAATAGCGATTTGATTGACGCCGGCGTCGCGCATTTCTTCAATCATGCCGATCACTTCTCGCTTGGTCCCGGTCAACGTGGTTGCTTGAATAATTTTCTTGGTCATTAGCGCTTCGTGCTCATCTTTTAAATGCTGCAAATAACCGCTGTACAGCTTCAGATGGCGTGTTTCGACGGGTGCGTCCGGTTCGCGATACACATCGGCGAACGCCATTAGCTCGTCGCGTAAATCGTCTGGTAAAACGGACGGATCTTTCCGGCACGACAAAGCAAAAATATTACTACTGGAGGCGACCATCGGACCGACTGCTTCGCGCACTGCGCGCGTTTCGATTTGCTCTTCGCTTTCAGTGAGGTAGAACGCGGTCATCGATAGTACGTAGATATCGTCTGGATTGCGGCCCGCCGCTTCCGCCCCTTTACGCACGTGCCCAACCATCCACTTCACGATCGACGGGCTTACGGCACCAAACAGGATGACGCCATCTGCCACTCGCCCGGCGAGTTCCGCGACTCTCGGGCCACTTGCCGCAATGTAAATCGGGATCTTTTTCTCAATATTAATGAAACCAAGATCAGGGTTTAGGAATTTAATTTTTCGGTGTCGATCGCCTTCGCTGTAGTCCGTTGTGTCACCTGCAAACAGCTCGCGGCACACTCGCACATGCTCTTCCAGTTCAGAGACTCGCGCGGCCGGCATACCCATTGTGCGACGCGTGGTATTCCCCGTACCAATACCCATAATGGCTCGGCCAGGCGCCAATGAGTTGATCGTTGCCATCCCACAAGCGCTCAGCGGGGCGATGCGTGATGCCGGATTCGTGACACCAGGACCCAATTTAATCTTGCTCGTGCGATCGGCACACAACGCGAGCGCGGCATAAACTTCGCTGCCGAGCATCTGTGTATCGTAAAGCCACGCGTGTGAAAACCCGTTGTCCTCGGCGTACTTTACTTCAGTGTGGATGTGGCAATCCCCCATAAAAACGAATCCAAAATCCATCAAAATCTCCCTCGACGATGATCGTCGGCTACTACTAATTTGCGTATCCGTGTTCGTAAACCAGGAACGCGGTTATGGTCTATTGCTGCTTTGTTTATCTCAATTCATTTCATCGCGGTGTGGGCGGAAGAGAGTTCATCGCGGTGAGCTCAGATTTCGTGATCGATGCACCATTGCGCAGCGCGTTTTGCGGTGTCATCCCGATACTGAAACATCCAAAAATGATCTATCTCCGGTGAATTCACGGCAAATTCCTTGTGCTTCGCCCCAGTTAGTTAGTCCGTTCACTCATCCCGTAGATAACGAAAAACAATCACCCTCACCGGCGAATTGCATCGCGCATTCCGCCTCACTCAGTCGGCTGCGCGCAATGTGAATTCGCCGAGCCCAACGGCCGCGTATTGTCGTGGCCTCTTTTGTGAAATTCAAGACTCTGTACTGTCGTGGGCCCGAATTCACATCCACGCGCTATCCGACACTAAAGGTTCACCTAAGGGGTGGCGCACTTCGGGCCGGCTACCTCCTCGGCTCCAAATTCACTGCGAATCATCCCGTTAGTTTTCCGCGCCAATCTCGCGACCCGTTTGGCGTTCCTCCTGCGGTTGACAGAGATTCGGCAGTCATGGTCTTATCAGTGCCCACGCTGACAATGTATACAAAGTATGGGAGGGGTCATAGCGATGTTTGACACATCTTGGATGGGTCGCTGGCAAGCGGCCGTCAATAGCAATAAGCCGATGAGTTGGATCGGTAAACACTTCACCGCCGACATGTTGCTTGGGTTCGGCGATAAGCATTTCGTGGTTTCGTTCGTCAAAGGGAAAATTGACGGGTTTACTGATGAAATCGGTCCTGAAACTTGTTATCAACTCGCCGTCAAAGGCCCGGCTGTTAGTTGGGAGAAATTCTGCCAACCAGTACCACCGCCGATGTACAACGACATCTGGGCGATGGGGCATCCCCTACATGGCAGGGTGACGCTTGAGGGCGATCAGATGGTGATGTGGCAGAACATGCGCGCATTTACCTGGGCGCTCGATCGGATGCGCGAAATCTAAGCGCGCCGCAGTGCTAACAGAATTAGGAAATTTGGAGAGTTAACATTGGCCAGAATCGAACCAATCACCGGGCGTTATATTTGGGTGCCTTTTCAAGGCGAAGAATACCGGATTTATTACGAAGAAAACGGCTCGGGCATCCCGTTGGTCTGCTTACATACAGCCGGCACCGATGGACGCGAATGGCGCCATCAGTTGTGCGACGAGAACATTAGCAAGAATTTCAGGGTCATTGCGCTCGACCTACCACGGCACGGGAAATCTATCCCGCCGTACAACTGGTATAAAGAAGACGAAGAATACAAGCTCACCGCCGATTTCTATTCCGGCATATTGATGGCGTTTTGCAAGGAACTAGAACTCGACAAACCCGTGATCATGGGAAGTTCGATGGGCGGCAACATCTGTCTGCATCTGGCTGAGCGCTATGAGAACGATCTCCGCGCCCTAATTGCGATAGAGGCTTGCGAATATTCGCCTGGTTGGCATCTCGACTGGCTAAGCCATTCGCACATCCACGGTGGAGAAACGTGTGCCCAATCCATATTCGGCTTGATGGCGCCGCAGAGTCCGGATAAATATCGCTGGGAGACTTGGTGGTACTACTCACAAGGCGGACCCGGGATTTTCAAAGGAGATCTCTACTTCTACAGTGTCGACCACGATTTCCGCGGTCGCACGGAGAAATTGTCCGGCAAAGTCCCCATGTACTACATGACCGGTGTCTACGATTTCGCGTGTACCCCAGACATGACTGAGGAAGTCGCCAAGAACACGAAAAATTCGGAATGCATCATCATGGAGGAGATAGGACATTTTCCAATGAGTGAGAATCCTGAAGTGTTCGGTAACTATTTAATGCCTGTCCTCGAGAAGATTTTGGCCTCATAATAGCGCGCGGGATCGCACGACAAATGACAAAAAGGCGCCTGCAAATCTGCAGGCGTTTTTTTTAGGAGGCAACAAATGAGCGACGACAACGCAGAACTAATTTCACAACTTCGTGACACCGTAAAGAAGGTTTGCGACGACTTTCCTGGCGAGTACTGGCGCGAAAAAGACCGGAACCGCCACTACCCGACAGAATTCGTCAATGCGTTAACCGAGCTCGGCTTACTCGCTTCGCTCATCCCAGAAGAGTACGGCGGTAGCGGCTTACCCTTATCCGTAGGCGCAGAAATACTGACGGCGATTCATGAATTCGGCGGCCATGCCGGTGCGTGTCATGCGCAGATGTACACCATGGGTACGGTTTTGCGCCACGGCAGCGTCGAGCAAAAAGAACAGTACCTACCGAGCATTGCGAGCGGCGATTTGCGACTCCAAGCGTTTGGCGTCACGGAGCCCACTGCTGGCACGGATACCACCAGCATTTCAACCATGGCCGTGCGCAGCGGCGACGGTTACATCGTCAACGGACAAAAAGTTTGGACGTCACGCGCCGAACATTCGGATTTAATGCTGTTGCTCGCGCGTACGACACCGAAGGACGAAGTTAAAAAGCGTTCTGGCGGCTTATCGGTTTTTCTCGTCGATATGCGCGACGCCCAAAACAACGGCATGACGATCAAACCGATCCGCACGATGATTAACCATTCGACTACGGAAATATTTTTCGACAACTTCCCGATCCCAGCGAACAGTTTGATCGGCGAAGAAGGCAAGGGCTTCAAGTACATTCTTTCGGGCATGAATGCAGAACGCATTCTCATCGCCGCAGAGTGCATCGGCGACGCGCGTTGGTTCATCAAGAAAGCCACGGATTACGCTTGCGAACGACAAGTCTTCGGGCGCCCAATTGGGATGAACCAAGGGATCCAGTTTCCGATCGCGCGTGCTTACGCAAATACCGTCGCCGCAGAACTCGTACTGCGCAAAGCCGCCGAGCTTTACGACCGAGGAGAGGATTGCGGAACGGAGGCGAACATGGCGAAGATGTTGGCCTCCGAAGCATCCTGGGAAGCCGCCGATACGTGCATGCAAACCTTCGGCGGTTTTGGTGTTGCGGAAGAATATGACGTCGAACGCAAATTCCGAGAATGCCGCTTGTATCGAATCGCACCTATCTCGACAAACTTAATACTTTCTTTTATAGCTGAGCATGAACTCGGGATGCCGCGTTCGTACTAAAGGTTCCGCGACACGCCTAGCGCGTGGGCTTCCAGTCGGTTCGGTCGTGATGGCGCGGATGAACCGACTTACTCGAACCTACCTTCGCCTCTGGTTTGCGCTTAGGGTGACGCAAAGGCGCTTGCTGGTGGAAACGCACACGCATCTAAAGCATGAGTGTTTGATGGGTTAGCGCGTTATCGACTATCGAAAATGGAGAATTAAACTATGGCTAATTTACCTCGCTTTAACGCTTACATTAACGGTGCGTCGGTCGAATCGATCAGCAAGGAATATTTTGAAACGGTAAATCCCTATACATCTAAACCGTGGGCGGAAGTTGCGCGATGTAACGCCGACGATGCGAACACGGCAGTCGACGCTGCCTACACAGCATTTACGAGCGGCGATTGGCCGAAAATGACCGCCACTCAACGCGGCGCATTGCTGCATAAATTTGGTGATCTATTAGCTCAGCATGCCGATGAACTCGCAGAATACGAAGTTCGCGACAACGGCAAACTGATCAGCGAAATGGGACCGCAGTGCCACTACATCCCACAATGGTATTACTACTTCGGCGGGCTCGCCGACAAAATCGAAGGAACGGTAGTTCCGAGTGACAAACCCGACATTTTTAACTACACGCGCAACGAAGCGCTCGGCGTTGTGGTCGCCATTACGCCATGGAATTCCCCCCTCCTCCTATTAACATTTAAACTTGCGGCCGCCCTCGCCGCTGGCAATACGGTCGTCATCAAACCGTCAGAATTCACTTCGACATCCACCCTACGCTTCGTCGAGCTATTTGCCGAAGCGGGCTTCCCGCCCGGTGTGGTTAACGTCGTGACAGGTTTCGGCGCGGAAGTGGGCGCCGCCTTAGTAGAGCATCCCAAAGTCGCGAAAATCGCGTTTACGGGCGGATCAGGCAGCGGGGCCAAAGTTTATCAAGCTGCCGCAGCAGGATTGAAACCATGCACCTTAGAGCTCGGCGGTAAGTCCCCGAATATCGTTTTTGACGACGCGAATCTGGACGACGCTGTGAAAGGCGCTATCTCGGGTATTTTTGCGGCAACAGGACAAACTTGTATCGCCGGCTCCCGCTTGCTCGTACAAAATGCCATCTACGACGAATTCGTCAAGAAACTGGTCGACTTTGCCGCGACGGCGAAAATGGGCGACCCCATGCATAAGGACACGCAAGTCGGACCGGTCACGACACCACCGCAATTCGAAAAAGTTCTCGAATATATTCAAGTTGCTAAAGATGACGGCGCGAAATTATTACTCGGCGGCGTACCTGCAACCGGGCGACCAGAATGTGGCAGCAGCGAGTACTTTATCGAGCCAACCATCTTTGGTGACGTCACCAACGACATGCGCATTGCTCAAGAAGAAGTCTTTGGTCCGGTATTATCAATTATCCGCTTCGACACCGAAGAACAAGCCATCGCAATTGCTAACGATATTGCTTTCGGCCTCGCAGCCGGTGTGTGGACCCAATCGATCAAACGCGCGATCAACGTATCGAATGCCCTTCGGGCAGGCACGGTATGGGTGAACACTTACCGTGCGATTAGTTTCATGTCACCGTTTGGCGGCTATAAGCAAAGCGGACTCGGCCGCGAAAATGGAATTCAAGCGATCCGCGATTACATGCAAATTAAGAGCGTTTGGATCTCAACTGCCAGCGACGTACCAAATCCCTTTGTCATGCGTTAACGGGAGTTGACTCAGATTTCGCGCACGGAAAACTATTTGAAAATGACATTCGCATTCTAAACGTAGATTAAGACTTACGGGAGTTCCGATGGGCGCATTAACGAATACTTTGGTTGTTAGCATAGAGCAAGCTGTAGCTGCACCATATTGCACGCGGCTGCTCGCTGAGGCGGGCGCTAGAATCATCAAGATCGAACGACCAGGCGGGGATTTTGCGCGTCATTACGATGCGATCGTGAACGGCGAAAGCGCTTATTTCGTTTGGTTAAATAGCGGCAAAGAATCCTTGCTCCTCGATGCAAAGGACGAAAGTGACAAGCAACTACTTGGATCCATTCTTGCAAAGGCTGATGTCTTTATTCAGAATCTTCGCCCGGGCGCGGTAGAGTCACTTGGCTTTGGTTATGACTCCCTCAAGAAAATAAATCCACGCATCATCATGTGTAGCATTTCGGGATACGGCAGTGAAGGCAGCTACGCTGAGAAAAAAGCCTATGATTTTCTTGTCCAAGGCGAATCCGGGTTGTGCTCCATTACGGGCGCACCAGGCGAGCCGGCGCGGGTTGGTATTTCGGTTTGCGATATATCGACAGGCTTAACGGCGTATAGCGAAATCCTTCGCGCTTTGTTGGAGCGCAACCATAGTGGGGTCGGCGAGCATCTCGACATCTCATTGTTCGACGTGATGGCCGAATGGATGAGCGTCCCCTTGGTGGTGTACAAAAACGGCGGCAAATTGTTATCGGGCACTGGCCTCGATCATTCGCAAATTGCCCCGTACGGCGTGCACCAAGCCGCTGACGGACCGTTCATAATCGCCGTGCAGCACGAGGGCGAGTGGCGCAACTTATGTTCCGTGGTGCTCGGACGCAAAGAACTAGCCGATGATCCTAGATTTTCCAGCAACGTACTTCGCCTTGAGAACCGGATCGCTCTCACTGAAGCAATTGAGAATTTCACTCGTCAATACACGCGTGCCGAGATCGCCGAGAAAATGGAAGCAGGTGGTATTGCATACGGCAATCTAAATAATTGTCGCGACGTTTGGGAGCACCCTGCCCTGAAAACCAAAGAAGTTGTTTCTGGCGGCAAAACCTCCGTATTTGTTCGTCGCGTTTGCGATAAGTCGTCAACCGCGCGCGCTATTCCGGGTTTGGGAGAGCATTCGGGAAAAATTCGCGCAGAATTTCTTGATGCATGAACTTGGTGAGTCCGTGAGTCAAAATAGCACTCGGCGTACCCAACGATCAAAATCGGCGTAAATCCTTCAGCACGCAAGTCCATTTAGGAGATTAGAAATGCTACTAAGAACTCTCGCGCTTTGCCTAGCTACCAATTTTTGTATGACGGTCACAGCTGCCGAACAATGGTGGCCATCTAAGTGGGGCGAAAAAGATGAGCTCGGTCAGTTCAACCAATTAGGACCCGACCTAACCTTAAAAGCGGCAGGGCTCATTAAGACGGGCAAAACATACCGATTAGGTATTGAAACGAATAGCGCGACACCAGCACCAGCGCCACGGACTTTCAATCTCACCGTGTTGATGCCTAATCAAGCACCAGGTCAGGCCCTGGGCGACAATAAATTCAACTACGCCGATGATTTGATGAGCGGTTGGATGGGCGTCGGATCGCAAATCGATGGTCTTGGTCACGCTGCTGTCGATCACGTCTTTTATAATGGGGTCCATTCCTCGGAATTTGTTACGCCCGCAGGTCTAACTAAGTTTGGTGTCGAAAACTACCCACCCATCGTCACCCGTGGTGTGTTGATCAACATGGCGAAATGCTTGGGCAAAGACGTCTTGGCTGAAGGCACTGCCTACACGAAAGAAATGATCGTTGAGTGCCAAACGAAACAGAACGTCACAATCGGCGCCGGCGACGTCGTGCTCTTGCATTCCGGCTGGCTGGATGTCCTGGACAGCGATCCAAAACGTTACGCAGCAGGTGAACCTGGCATCGGCGTAAGTGGTGCGCAATATCTTGCCTCACTTGACGTGATGGCAGTCGGTGCAGACACCTGGGGCGTAGAAGCCCTACCGTTTGAAAATAAAAATATCATGTACCCGGTCCACCAAAACCTGATCACGAAAAAGGGCATTTATTTACTTGAGAATATGGACACGCGGGAACTTGCTAAAGACGGCGCCACAGAGTTCATGTTCATCCTCGGTCCCGCAAGAGTGACCGGAGCGGTGCAAATGATCATTAACCCAATTGCAATCCGTTAGCACTAGGACGCGCGAGATTCATTTTCAATCTTCATTTCTGGGCGACAAATATTTAGGTTTTTAGTATGGCTAATATCAACATCGACGGTCCCTACTTCGAAGATTTCGCGATCGATGAAACGTTTTCCGCCCCGGCAATCACCATCACTGACGGCTACGCGGCGATGTATCAGGCGATAACCGGGGACCGCATGCGGTTGCCGTTAGATCATCCGTTATCGGAACAAGTAACCGGCAATAAAGCGGCGCTCGCGCATCCGCATCTCGTGATAAACATCGTGAATGGCCAAACCACCTACCCATCACAACATGTGAAAGGCAATCTGTTTTATCGTGGATTGATTCTGCGTAAACCCGTGTTCATCGGCGACACGCTCTCGACTTCGACGAAGGTCGTCGGACTCAAGCAAAATCGGGCGAAGGAAGGTCGACCGGCGACCGGAATGGTTGTATTGGAAATGCAGACGACGAATCAACACGGCGATGTCGTGATGCAGTATTGGCGCTGCCCGATGATCCCGTGCCGCGATCCCAACGCGGTGACCGGCCACGACGCAGATTTCTCAAACATCGGCAATGAAATTAGTTCTACTGATATGCTCGAGGCCATCCCCAGCAAATGGAATTTAGCACCGCTTGACTCCGATGTGACGGGTTTAAAATCGCGCGAGTATAAAGTCGGAGATGTCGTCTCGATCGTAGCTCGGGACACCATCACCTGTGCGCCCGAACTGGTGCGATTAACTTTGAACATTGCCTATGCTCATACGGATGCGAGCAAAAGTTATCTCGGCAAACGTCTGGTTTATGGAGGCCATACGATCTCACTAGTCTTGGCTCAGTTAACCCGTGCCATCCCTTCGATGGTTACGGTGATTGGGTGGTCCGGCTGCGATCACACCGGGCCTGTCATCGAAGAAGATCTCATCAGAAGTGAGTTCACAGTAACGGACATCACGGAACTCGAGGGACGCGGGAAACTCGTCGACCTACATGTCGAAGGGCACGCTGCAAGACCCAACAAATCCGACGGTGAATTAGAAGAATCAAAGGTACTCGACTGGCGCTTAAGCGTTTGGACGACCTGATCCGTTCCCGCCCTCCGCGCGGCTTGAGGGCCGTGTTAGCTGCGCTAAGTGCGAGTCGTTACGACCATTGAGAGGCACACGCAGCTTAGATCGTCGCGAGTACTTTGGTGGACAGATCACCAGACGCTCAAAGTCCGCGCGTCGGTGTAGCGATTCGTCTTGAAACGCAAAATACCCTGGTCTGCTCCCTGATCAACATCGGCGTACTATCCCCGCACATGCTGGGGTCCTAGTCCGCGTGGGGCAGGCATACGCGCGCCGCCGCGCTAAGTACTAATTTGGCAACATCGGCGGAATGTGCAAGGACCGGAACAATATCCACTTGCTCGTGAAGGGTATTAGAGACCTTCTGAACGCTGCCACCGTGCTCGATTCTCCGTCACCTACACATTGAGTCATTCGTCCGCCGAGAGAGAATTCGGACTGCTTAAGCGCACGACCATCATTCCGTTCGATACCGAGCATCCGCTAGGAGCGCGTCTCTTAGAGGAAGTCTGAAACACGCCCCACAGATTATCAAAGAACTCCTCGAACGCAGTCGACAGACGCGAAAGCAACGCTTTGTATCGGATCAATATCCCTACCCGCCAAATGGCTAGCTGGTTACGCTAAAAATCTCGCACCGAGTTATATTGTTAGCGCCTAGTTGTTGAGGGCAGCGCGGCCCCTCACTAACTCGAAATAAAGGAGAAACTATGGAACAGGAAATTAGCAGTGTCGACCCGCACCCACGTAAGCGCATGCAGGTGCGCGACACCGAGATGGCCTACGTGGATGTCGGCGTTGGGCGTGATTGTGTATTTTTACACGGCAATCCGACGAGTTCTTATCTATGGCGCAACGTTATCGCCGAGGTCGCATCATCGGCACGATGCATTGCCCCGGATCTTGTCGGCATGGGTGAGTCAGGGCCATCGCCACGTCATGCTTATCGGTTGTTTGAACAAGCCGCCTATATAGATGCACTATTCGATGCGCTGGAACTTGATAAAGAGAAGTGGACCCCAAAAATTGGACAGCGCTATAAGTGGAATCTTCGTGAGTTTTCAGGCCGCCATTTGGCAGGTAGCCAGTTTGAAGTACACCGCAT
>JBLFWX010000081.1:0-23935 GCA_047611805.1 Gammaproteobacteria bacterium | reverse complement strand
TCGCACTTCGCTCGCGATCTTAAGTTCGTCTTGAACAGCTGCCTGCTTCTCATACTTCACAGACGATCTGGGTAGCGGGGCTGGCGGAATGTGGGCAGCGAGAGGCGCAGCGCTACCCATAGTGCTACTTGATGGTGCTAGGCCTTTTCCCACGTCAATAAACACGTGCGCGCAGTGTTTCTTTAATCCACGTAGTTCACTTTCTTTCGCGACTAGAAAACCTTGGAACGGAAATGGTGTCTCCGTCCACGGTCGGTCGAGATGTGAAACGTACATGCCCATAGCCACCTGGTGGGCGGCGATTTTCATTTGTAACATCGCAGCGTTATCTTCTTAAGTTAATCGATTCAGAGACCGATGCGCCCGCTCAGCGGAAACAAAGCCGGGCACATCTAACGATTTCTATCAGCGCCCGGAGGAAAAAATATAGTTGAGTGGCATAAATGCCGTTGTGATCAAGTTCGCGAAAATCAAACGGATACGGGCTGATCCTAGGAACCGAGGAATTTGGTTCCTCGTGGCGAGGCGGAAACGCCCTATAGGACGCGGAATTTTGCCGTACGTGCGTCATAAGCCAAAACGCAAACGAGTGTGTCGGTCAAGGATCTGCGCGTTGTCAGAACACCTCGATTGAGATTGTTCCGACTTTATCGCTGCCAGTAAGTCGAACATTCGCGCATTGGTGATTACCGAAGCATCCGATTTGTTTGTGCCGCTATCGCGTGGCGCCGCAATTCGCCCTTGAAATCGATTAATATTGGTCGAACACGCCTTATAGGACATCTAATTGGTCGACATGAAAGCGTTCATCGGAACTGCATTACAAGAATCTTACGCGCGTAAATCAACGCGCCGCGGCCTAAACTGCGAACTCGACGCACGTTTACCGGAATCAAATCGCATCCCCACGTCGCGTTCAGCGAGGATGCGAATTTCGGATATTTATCGCGGCCGCGAAGCCTACCCGGAAACCAGCTCGGAAAGGTGCGAAACCTCGATTGGAACGCCTCGATGAGCGCGCACCGTGTGGCCGTTATCCCGGGAGATGGGATTGGTAGAGAAGTGGTTCCGGAAGGAATCCGCGTACTACAAGCCGCCTGCGATCGCTTTGATATTTCGATTGAATTTGATTGGTTCGACTTTTCGAGTTGCGAATATTTCGCTAAACACGGACAAATGATGCCTGACGATTGGTTTGAGACGCTTCGTGGCTACGATGCGATTTATTTCGGCGCCGTTGGTTGGCCCGAAACTGTTCCTGACCATATTTCTTTATGGGGATCGCTATTACTGTTTCGACGCGCTTTTGATCAATACGTCAACTTACGTCCCGTCAGATTACTGCCCGGTATTAAGAGCCCGCTTGCCGATCGCAAACCAGGAGATATTGATTTTCTCGTAGTCAGGGAAAACACGGAGGGTGAATATACGAATGTCGGCGGTCGGATGTTCGAAGGGACGGAACGGGAGATTGTGATCCAAGAGACAATTATGTCGCGTACCGGCGTCGATCGGATTTTGAAGTATGCGTTCGAAATAGCGTCACGCCGACCCGCTTGTCATTTAACATCGGCCACGAAATCTAATGGCTTGTTCATTAGCATGCCGTATTGGGACGAGCGAGTCGCAGAAATGGCGAAATCGTATCCTGACATTAAAGTAGATAAGTATCACATCGATATACTGACCGCTAATTTCGTGCTTCATCCTGACTGGTTCGACGTTGTTGTTGCGAGCAATTTATTCGGCGACATCCTGTCCGACCTAGGACCTGCTTGCACAGGGACCATTGGCGTTGCGCCGTCTGCGAATATAAATCCAGAACGTCTCTACCCCAGTTTGTTCGAACCAGTCCACGGTTCCGCGCCGGATATCGCAGGTAAAGGATCGGCTAATCCCATTGGCCAAATTTGGTGCGGCGGATTAATGCTCGAACATCTAGGCTATCCCCAAGCCGGTGCGGCCGTCCTCGCTGCAATTGAAGGCGTCCTATTAGCTGGACCAGCGCACGCCCCTCTGACTGGAGACATCGGAGGCACGGCAGGTACCGTGGAGCTAGGCGAGGCGATAGCTGCGGAGATTTAGTCATGCGATGGATCCCGTGTCCTATCCAATCGATTCAGTTCAAAGTGGACACCGTCCCGTGGCGTTAAACGCGAGCCCGTCACTTAGTCGCGGCAATCAACGCAAGACCATCGAGCGGGCCGATTCCATTGTGGTTCTCGACTTCGAAACGACAGGTTTGTCGCCGGGCCAGGGTGATCGGGCGATCGAAATCGGCGCGGTCCGTCTTCAAGATGGACAAGTCGTTGAAACATTCCAGCGGCTAATGAATCCAGGAATTCGGGTAAATCCATTCATTGAATCGTATACGGGCATAACGAATCACATGCTTCGTAACGCGCAATCCTGCCATGAGGTGATGGCTGATTTCGTTGTGTTCCTTGGGTGTAGCAACGTGGTTGCGCACAACGCATCATTCGACAAACGTTTTCTTGACGCCGAGTTGCGCCGCATTGGTGAAACCTACAGCGGCAGTTTCGTTTGTTCGATGCTAGTTGCAAGACGAGTTTGCGACGACGCACATAATCACCGGCTCGCGACTTTAGTTGATCATCTAAACATAGACATCGCTGGCGACTTTCACCGTGCGCTAGCCGATTCGGAAATGACAGCGTGTGTGTGGGTTAAGATGCTTGACGAAATATCGTCGCGATACGCGCCGATCATCCCAACATTCCCCTTGATGCAACGGCTTTCGCGTACCCCCAAAAATGGACTTCGACAACTGTTTGAAGGCGCGATAGGCGATCAACATAATCAAATGAACTAACTGGAGTGGGCTGGCAATTATGATAATTACACAATTTGTGGCGACCGCGGACGGCGGCTCGCGGTTCGAAGAGTTTGATATCGCGCTCGACAACGAAAGAGTCGGTGCGGATGCCTTCACTCTGATGGCGTCCAAGCCATTCGACGCCACGGCAGTCTGTTTCGTGTGCCTACCGGGAAATTTAGATCAGGACTGGCACCAAGCACCGGCGCGTCAACTGGTTATGCTGTTATCGGGTTCAGTAGAAGTGACGACGACCGATGACAAGGTCCGGCGCTGGAACGCGGGGGAATTGTTTATCGCTGGAGATGTCTCTGGACGCGGTCATAAAACTCGAACAATAGGTGGTCCTGCTACCGTAATATTTATTCCGATTGTCGGCGAGGGTTTGAGTTAAGGAATTCCTGTTCAGCGACTGACCGATTGCGGTGAAAATTCATTCAGATAAGCGCGCTCGTTTCAATAAATAGAAGAGCCTTTCGCAAGACCTGCAACGCTGCGTCGGAGCGTTTTGCGCACACGACAATGTCTCATGAATTGGTCTGGGGCGCCTCAATCCTGCTGTCTCGATCGACTAGATTTGCAGGCCTCTGAATTGCGGCAAAAGAGGCGCCGAAATCGACGTAGACTTGTATTGCTTGAAAGGAGATACTTGCCCTCGAATCAATTATTTCAAAGGAGGTGATCCATATGTCTAGTGGGGTATATCCAATATCTAGTCAGCCTTTGGGTCTTAATCAGATTATGGAAGAAATTCTATTTACTGCCTGAGGTTCTAGGAACGAGCAATCGTTTCAGAGGTTGAATGGATATTCAATCTCACGGAAGGCCGCGTAAAGCGGCCTTTCTTATTTCTGAAGCTCTACAAACGTCTAACGGTAGGAGTGATTGGCGGTGCCAAGTGCACGAATTGAAGACCTAGATATTCACTTTGATCATTTCGAGCCCACCGACAGGGCGAACGCTCAAAGAGTCATTTATGTTCACGGCACGGGCTGCAATGCTCGAGTTTTCAAATCACACTTGACGAAACTATCGATTGGTCACGAAATCGTTGCGCTCGATCTACCCGGCCACGGCAAGTCGAGCGGAAGCGGCTTTCGCAGCGCCGTTGATCACGCGTTCTATGTCGGCGCTTTAGTCGAACATCTTGGTTGGGACTCGTGCATTGTTGCCGGGCACTCTCTCGGTGGTGGTATCGCGCTTGCGAGCGCCGTGTATTTCCCAAAGATCGTTAGCGGATTGATTCTGATCGACACGGGTGCGAGGTTAAGAGTCAGTCCGAAAGTGATTGAGTTTGCGCGTCGAAACGCGCTTCGAGGCGGGTCCACGGATATCGATAGTCGCTTCGGTTATGCTCGATCCACACCGCAGTCGATTGTCGATTCGGTGAATGCAATCAATGCCGGTTGTGATGTCAAGGTTATCTATAAAGATTGGATCGCCGACGATAGCTTCGATTTCATGAATCGCCTACGGGATATCGAAGTACCAGCACTCGCGATTTGCGGTGAAGAAGATCCGTTGACGCCGCTGAAATATCACGAGTATTTGCGCGATAATTTGGCGCACTGTGACTTAGTTACAATCCGGGGTGCAGGCCATTGGCCATTCGTTGAACAGCCTCTTGAATTTAATGAGGCCGTATTGAAGTTCCTAAATCGATTTTGAATTACTGTTTATTCGTCCCCGGCGATGGACAAACGAGTGATTCAACGAAGCCCGTCCAGGGCTGTCTGGCGAGCCGTAGCGCACACAGAATTTATGGCGCTGCTTGGCGCGTCTCGGCACTCATCTCAACAAATGCTTCAACGATTGGTATGAGACATTCTTTGTAAGGCCACACGATGCCCAGTTCCGCTTCGAACTCGGTGCGCTCTTGCCTATCTCGCCCAGAATAAATTCCGACAAGACCCAAGCCATTGCGGAGCAACTCCGCGTTATCTTGTGTGTCTTTGGCGTTGCGCTTGATCATTACTGGTGAGCCTGACATGCCGGTCTTGGTTTTGCCGTCGATGTAAATTCTTGGTTCGGAATCAAACACGCGTGGTTCGGACGCGATTGTCCCGCTTTTGTAAATCGGCAGGCTGTTTGGTGTGGTGGTTGCGCTAAGCGGATATCCTGTCACGAACACTGGGTCCATCACCTCAAGATGCGCGTCACGGTCGAGCTCGGATTCCAAGTCGATGCGAAATACTCTAGCGCAGTCTGAAATCCGTGAATTTACTTCGATTGCGACCACATCCACATTGCTGCCGAACAATGGATGGTCCAACCAGCATCCGGCTCCGTGTTGGTCTAACAAAGCAATTCGAAAAACGGTAGATGAAGTCGGCGCAGTGAAAGGAAGAGTCGTTTGGTTTGCAACGTGTGCGTGAACCTTCAGCACACCGGGCAGCGCTTGCGAGCGGTGCAAGGGCAGATTCGTTTGATAGTGGCGACCCGACACGACATGCCAGTTCGTAACTAAGAACGTATGCCCTCGGTACGAACAGAAGAATCCGGTCGCATCACCAAGTTGCGCGAGGGTGTCGACAGCTAGAATTTCGAGTTTCGCTACGCGAAACGAATGCAGGTTCGTATCAGTCACGTTGTCGGCAGGAAATTTCTCGCAGATTCTCCGCCATAAGAAGGCGGCGCCATGGATTAGAGGGTAATGGTACGCCTAAATCGACAGATATTGGGGATCGGTCAATTGTGACATCGGCGTTGCGTTTTCGCCAAATCCGATGGGGATACGCCCAATTGATCAAAATAATCCAGTTTTGCGTGGAAATATCCGTATTTATTTAGAAAAACTATTCCGATCCGGGCGGGAGACGATTAAGATGCGCCCCTGCTTGGCTAGCAATCAGAATTCGGACCGCATGTCGCGGTCGTCGGCATACGCAACGTGGCTTCTCCCCGAGACGTTTTTGAGGGTCCGCTCTGCGAGCTGCTGGAATCTATCAGAGAGATAAAATGAAAGATCTTACCAAATACCGAAATATTGGCATCTTCGCGCACGTTGACGCAGGTAAAACCACCACAACAGAGCGGATCCTTAAGCTCACCGGCAAGATCCATAAAATCGGCGAAGTGCACGACGGTGCGGCCACGACTGATTTCATGGAACAAGAACAAGAGCGCGGCATCACGATCCAGTCCGCGGCGACCACGTGTTTTTGGAACAACCACCGCCTGAATATCATCGATACTCCAGGGCACGTCGACTTCACTATCGAAGTCTACCGGTCACTCAAAGTACTGGACGGCGGCGTCGGCGTATTCTGTGGGTCCGGGGGAGTCGAGCCTCAATCTGAGACCAACTGGCGCTACGCAAACGACTCCGAAGTTTCACGCATTATTTATGTCAATAAATTAGATCGCACGGGCGCCGATTTCTATCGCGTCGTGAAGCAAGTGAAAGAGGTGCTCGGTGCCACTCCGCTCGTGATGACCCTGCCGATCGGTATTGAAGAGAAATTTGTTGGTGTCGTCGATATACTCACTCGCAAAGCGTGGATTTGGGACGAAACTGGCGATCCGCTGAACTACACGGAAGAAGACGTGCCAGCGGACATGGTGGAACAAGTCGAAGAGTATCGTACCGCCCTCATAGAGCTCGCGATCGAGCAAGACGACGACGTGATGGGTAAATATCTTGATGGCGAAGAGCCGGATGTCGAAACCATTAAGCGTTGTGTCCGGGCGGGCACAATCAACCTCTCTTTCTTCCCAACTTACTGCGGATCGTCGTTCAAGAACAAGGGTGTGCAGCTCGTGCTGAACGCGGTGGTCGACTACTTACCGAATCCAAAGGACGTTAAGCCACAGCCAGAAGTTGATCTTGAAGGTAACGAAACGGGGAGTTTTGCGATTGTCGATCCCGCCGCGCCGTTACGTGCTCTGGCGTTTAAGATCATGGACGACCGTTACGGAGCGCTTACATTCATCCGTATCTATTCAGGGATGATCGAAAAAGGTACCACCGTACTGAACACATTTACCGGAAAATCGGAGCGTATCGGTCGAATCGTAGAAATGCACGCGGATTCACGTGAGGACGTCGATAGTGCTCAGGCAGGTGACATCGTTGCCATTCTCGGTATGAAGAACATCCAGACCGGGCACACATTATGCGACGTGAAATATCCAGCAACCCTGGAGCCTATGGTATTCCCGGATCCCGTTATCTCGGTGGCGATTTCCCCGAAAGACAAAGCGGGCTCGGAAAAGATGGGTATCGCGCTCGGTAAAATGATTCAAGAAGATCCGTCGTTCAGAGTTGAGACGGACATTGATAGCGGTGAGACGATTATCAAAGGTATGGGTGAGCTGCATCTCGACATTAAGGTCGATATTCTTAAACGAACCCATGGATGTGAAGTCAACGTCGGCAAACCTCAAGTTGCCTATCGAGAAACGATTACTCGACGCGTAGAAGACACCTACACACACAAAAAGCAAACCGGCGGCTCTGGTCAGTTTGCCAAAATCGATTTCGTCATCGAACCAGGTGAAGTGGGAAGCGGATTTGAGTTCGAGTCAAAAGTGACGGGCGGTAACGTACCGCGCGAGTTTTGGCCGGCCGTGCAGAAAGGTTTCGCGATGAGTCTCGACAAAGGTGTTCTGGCGGGCTTTCCCTGCCTGGATTTTAAAGTCACCTTAGTCGACGGCGGATTCCACGCGGTCGATTCGTCTGCAATCGCATTCGAAACGGCGGCGCGTGCGGCCTATCGACAAACGATTCCGAAAGCGGCACCGCAACTACTCGAGCCGATCATGAAAGTCGACGTCTTTACCCCAGAAGATCACGTCGGCGATGTGATTGGAGATTTAAATCGACGTCGCGGCATGATCCGCAATCAGGAACCGAGTTCCACTGGCGTACGCATCAAGGCCGACGTGCCATTGAGCGAGATGTTCGGCTACATCGGCGACCTGCGCACGATGACTTCAGGCCGCGGCCAGTTCTCAATGGAGTTTTCCAATTACTCGCCGTGTCCGTCTAGTGTTGCGGAAGCAGTTATTAAGGAAGTGAAGGAGCGCCAAGCGGCAAAGTAAGATTGCTGTTGACGATCGAGTAAACCAGAAGGCGGGTCATCATTCGATACCGACCCGCCGAATCCGGCTTATTTACGCGCTAGAACCTTGCGGCTAATTCTTGAGCAGCAATAATCGCCTCGCTAACCGCCTTTTCCACATCTTCCGGCGCACCCAGCATCGGCGCGCAACTGATCGGTGTTACGTCCGTAATGCCGACGAAGCCTAACCACCCCTGGAAGTAGGGGCGCTGATTATCAAATGCTTCGGCGCCGCTGCCTTCGTGATACACGCCAGCACTTGAATAAATTACCGCGGCTCTACCGGTGACTAAACCACTGTAACCAGCAGCAGGATCGAAGCTCCATGCCATGCCCGGCTGCGTGATGATATCGATGTAGTGTTTCAGGATGTACGGGATCCCGAAATTCCACATCGGAACACTAAATAGGTATTTATCCGCCGCATTGAAGCGATCGAAGATTTTCTGTACTTGTCCCCAGGCTGCGGTTTCCCCACTACTTTGATCGGCTCCGTGCATTACCGCATATTTCGCATTAATCATGTCGCCATCAAATGCTGGTAATTTTTCGCCCCAGAGATCAAGGACATCGACGTGATCGTTCGGGTTCGTCTTCTTATACTCAGCAAGAAATGCGTTCGCTACTTTAATGGAATGCGAGCGGTCTTTACGCGGTGAAGATTCTATATAGATTAGATTTGCCATGTGGTTCCTCTTGAAATTGGCTGGGCCGAGTTGTTGTTCGAATGACGGCCGAATTATGAGCACCAAGAGAATAATTAGTCCAGGTCGTAACTCGAGGCTTCGGTAGGGCACACGAATAGAACGCAGTTCGAAGTTCGTATTCTGCGTTCCGCGGCGTTGTTCCCCGTTATACTGCCGTTCGTGCGCTGAATTTTTAGTAATAAAGAACTAGAGGAATCCCCATGGAATTGAGAGAAGCTATCGGCCGTCGCCGATCCATTCGCTTTGTAAAACCCTATATGCCGGTTGAGCCTGAGAAAATCCAGCGGATGTTTGAGGCCGCCCGGATCGCGACTCATTGGGGAAATGTGCAAAGTCTCAGGGCAGTCGCCGTTCATCGTGAAACCGCGTCTCAAGAGATTCTTGACTCGCTGAAAGCGGTCGTGGTGGGCTGGCAGCTTAAAATCGCGCCGGTGATCATTGTCTGGTACTGCAATCCCGGTGTCGTCGACGAACAAGCCGACCGTCTGCGCGAACTGATGTCCGTTGGTGCGCTCGGTATTGGTGACGTCGAGAAGAAAAAGAAAGCGCTTGAAGAGAACTTCTTACCTGCCTTCGAAGAGATTAAGGATTATTTAAAACAACCCGGCCTCAATGAGATCGATTGCGGGCAAGGGATTGCGCAAGCGACTCTAATGGCCTACGAAATGGGCCTGGGTACGTGTTTTCTTGGGACACCAGAAGGTGAGTCCATTTTGAAAACTTTAGGTATACCCGATCATTGTCGTTTGTTGTTGCTACAAACGGTCGGCTACCCCGAGGAACATTGGGAAGCTGGTGGCCAACGGCCACGCCAACCTTTCGAAGATCTATTCGCGCTCAATTCCTACGGAAATCCCTACCCGCGCAGCGAAGAAGTCGTCGACGAGTTGAAGCAAGATAAGCTGTTCACGCGTCCCGCACCGTTTCCGGAGAGAGAAAAAGAGTTGGAATTTTTAGAAGCCGCGCTCAAGTTGAAGGCACCCGGTCTATTCTAAGCCGCTCGAACAGTTCGTCTGAGGTCGAAGCCGGAGGATTCTAGCACCGACCTTAGCCACTCGGTGGTTCGGGCAAGCGGCATTTTTTATTCCGTAAAAACATTGCTAGCGTCCACGTCAAAGGCTTCAAGGAGAAACCGCTCTTGCGGTTTTTCCGAGGCCGTCTTTGGTATCTCGGTGACAACTTGTAGGTAGCTAGGGACGAAGCTTGATTCGAGATGCGTGCGGCATGCAGTGAATACTGCCACCGGATCGAACGAGATATTGGGTGAGGGAACGATTGCCGCCACGACGTCCTTTTCCCCGGGCACGCCATTCGACGATGGCACCCCGTAGACAAAGACGTCGTCGATTGCCGGGTGTTCTGCCAGCTCCTTCTCAACAAAAGCAGGGTTGATGAAGTCCCCATTACGGCGGATTCCGCCGCCTTTGCGATATAGAAAGTAGTAACAACCGTCTTGATCGCGATAGCCAATATCTCCCATGCGCAGCCAGCCGTCGGCAGTTTTTTGCTTAGATGCCTCGGCGTTCTTGAAGTACGACACGACCGGACAAGTGCCATCGGCGTTACGAAAAACGATTTCGCCAGGTTCGCCAGCGGCGCATTCATTGTCGTTTTCGTCGACGATGCGGCCTTCAGCGGTGGGAGGCGTTTTCCCGATACTCCCAACTGGTGCGCTTCCGGGTGCGTTGATCGTGAGGCCGCCTTCGGCGGCACCGTAAAATTCAAAGACTTCTATACCGTAGCGCTTCTCAAACTTCTCCCATATGGCTGCCGGCATACCGGCGCTTAAGACGTAACGCACGGAATTGTCCGCATCATCGGCTTTGTGCGGTTCGCTATAGATTGCCGTTGTCATTCCACCCAGCAGATTGAACATCGTGCACTGATAGCGCCGGGTAATTTCCCACAGACGGGATTTCGTAAACTTGCGACTAAATACGCCACGCAAGCCCATAAACAAAATGGTGCCTAGGGTGATTAGCTGTGCGTTTGCGTGGGTCAACGAAAGTCCCGTGTAGGGTCGATCATCGCTTCGCAATCCGAGTGCTTCGCCGAGGCTTGCGACGGTGCCGAAGCGCGAGTATGGCGACAAGATGGCCTTCGGATCGCCCGTCGTACCGGACGTATAGAGCATCTGCATCGGCGCTTCCGGGTCACTCACGCGCACCGCAATGTCGGGCGCAGATTGAGCCAATATGTCGGCTACCGAAGTCACCCGCAGGCCGGATGTTGCCGTGGTCCCGGGATCGCCAAGCACCCAGATCCATTGAAGCGATGGACATTCGTCCAAAACGTCGATGAGTTGCGAGAGCGCATAGTCGCCAATCACCACGCCACGGCAGCCAGCGTGCTCAAGCATAAATGCGAGTTTTTTACCCTTGGTGCGGGGATCAATCGGTACGAAGATGGTGCCTGCGATCGACGAGCCCACCATGACGTCGACGAACTCCGGCTGGTTCAAAGCAATGAGACCGAATGCCTCACCGAGCTGCATGTTCTCACCATCAAGTGCGGCTGCGATCCGCTGACCATTATGCCAAAGCTGGGTGTAAGTCCGGGACTGTTCGTCCAAACCGCTGGCCGAATTGACGGCTACGAAGGTAAGGACGTCGCGATCTGGCCATTGCTGCATCCGATCCGCGATCAGGTTGGCGAGAATCATTGTATTAGGTGAATTTTTAGTCATCTGCCGGGACGCTACTTTTCAAGGACCGTAATGACCATCGCGGCAGCGTCGCTGCCAATGTAGCCACCGCCATTTTCTGCTAAAGCAATTCTCGCGCCTTCTACTTGGCGTTTATCGGCACGACCTCGAAGTTGGTCGGTCAACTCAGCGATTTGCGCTAGACCCGTCGCGCCAACAGGATGACCTTTGCGGAGCAAACCGCCGGATGGATTAACCGGCGTCTTGCCGCCGAGTTTGCTATGTCCTTCGCCGATAAACCGCGCACCTTCGCCTTTCGCGCATAAGCCTAAGGTTTCGTAGTACATGAGTTCGGCGGGCGAAGACGCATCGTGTAACTCGACGACGTCCAAATCCTCGGGACCCACACCAGACTGTTCGTAGGCTTCTTTAGCAACGACTTCCGTCACACCAGGTTCGTTCTCATCAATATCCCATCCGGAGCGCAATACTGAACATTTAACTCTAACCATGTTGGCGAGCCCTAAACGTTTAGCCATTTTCTCACTGACAATGACCGCCGCCGCCGAGCCGTCGCCGATGGGAGAACACATAGCCAGCGTTAACGGGTAGCTGATCTCGCGAGCGCCGAGAACGTCGTCGACACTCAAGACATCTTTAAATTGTGCTTTCGGGTTGAGACTGCCGTGGAATGACGTTTTCGCCGACACGGCAGCGAAATCTTCTCGTGTCGTTCCGTAATCGCGCATATGTCCGAGCGCCATTGCCGCATAGATGTCCATAAACAACGATCGATTGCTACCTGCACCGCCGGCATCAGTTTTAATTCCTGCGGCTTCAATGCGCTTGTAGAGATCCGCGGATACGGAATCAAAACTCTCAAAATCGACTGCACCGGTGAACACAGAAAACGTTTTTTGCTTATCTTCGCAGTAGAGCTTTTCAGAACCGATTGCCAGCACAACATCGTAGAGACCAGCAGTAACCATCGTGCAGGCTTGCTGGAAAGCCGTCGCAGCTGAGGCGCAAGCATTTTCAACATTGATGACCGGAATTCGACCGATCCCCATTTCACGCAACGCGACTTGGCCTGGCACCATCACCTGCCCGACGGTCACGGCAGTGGCAGCCGTGCCGAAGTACGCTGCTTCAAGTTCGCGCGCCTCGAGGCCCGCATCTTTTAACGCGATGCCGACGGCTTCTTGGGTGAGCGATTTCAAGGTGCGATCTTGGTGTTTGCCGAAGCTCGTCATGCCGACCCCCGCAATATAGGCGTTCTGTTGCATATTCGTATCCGTATCCTTTGATTGAGGCAGCTTGGCGTTCAGCAAGGGCTAAGCATCGTTCACGCGAGCGTCTCGCGATAGTCATCTTCTTTTATGCTTGTCGTCCGGCGAACTACTGTTAACGTCGGTGCTAGTCTATCGAAATGCGGCCGATGGCAAGCTCGATAGGCGCCTTGGCATTGTATGATCGGGGGAGCGTGATGTCTTCGCACAATGTTCTTCGTGCGCGGCCAAATGAGCCTAATTTTCGACTCAGTCTAGGAGACTAAGATACAACAATGACAACTAAACACACGGTGCTGATTACGGGATCAACGAGCGGAATTGGCCTAGGAATCGCGCGAGCGTTCGCTGCGCTTGGCAACAATATCGTTCTCAATGGGTTCGGCAATGCAGATGGAATAGAGCGCGTGCGTGCTGAACT
Source organism: Gammaproteobacteria bacterium (assembly GCA_047611805.1). Classification (GTDB taxonomy): domain Bacteria; phylum Pseudomonadota; class Gammaproteobacteria; genus UBA11873. The sequence goes on along the minus strand of JBLFWX010000081.1, from coordinate 10,975 downwards.
AGCCGCAGATCACAAAATCGAAGTCGTTTATGACAACGCGGACATGACGAAACCGGATGAAATTGAACGGATGATTGGCTCGGCGATCTCGAAGTTTGAGCGAATCGACGTGCTGGTTAACAATGCCGGGATCCAGCACGTGGCGCCGATAGAAGATTTTCCAGTCGATAAATGGAATGACATCATCGCGATTAATCTCGTCTCCTCATTTCACACGATACGTCACTGCGTACCCGCGATGAAGCAGTCAGGTTGGGGACGGATTATTAATATCGCCTCAGCCCATGCATTAATCGCCTCACCATTTAAGTCCGCCTACGTGACCGCAAAACATGGGATCGCAGGTTTGACTAAAACGGTGGCACTTGAAACCGCAGAGCACGGTATCACAGCGAATGCCATCTGTCCTGGCTATGTGCTGACGCCGCTTGTCGAAAAGCAAATTCCGGATACGGCGAAATCGCGGGGTATCACCGAGCAGCAGGTTATTAACGATGTGCTGCTTGCTGCCCAACCAACAAAAAAATTCGTTGAAATTGAGCAGGTGGCGTCACTCGCAACCTATCTGGCGAGCGATGCAGCGTCCTCAATTACCGGCGCGTTGTTGTCGATCGATGGTGGCTGGGCCGCCCATTAAAATCATAAATTCACTTGCCGAGGCGGGCTGTCATGCACGCCTGGCGATCGCGAGATGTGTTGTCAAACTCACGGACGCAAGCGGTTCGCTTAGAACACTGGAACCCCGATCAAGGCACGATGCCCCCACGTAACGAAAACTGCGTAGATAATCAAGCCGCCGATTACCGCCACGAAATCGTTGTATTTCGTGGCCGGCGCGGCGGCTATTGGACGTTGTGTCCGCTTTTTCATGGAAATGCGATCGAGAACGGCCCAGGCGAGAAAGGATCCGAACAACAGTGCGTCCGCCAATGTTCCGTTGACGAGTAGATGCGCAAACGCCCAGATTTTCGTTGCCGCCAATAAGGGATGCTTCGCTTTCGCTTTGATCTTTCCCGGTAAGTTAGCCGCAAGGAACAATGGAAAGACAAACACCATCAATAGCATCATGACGTGGCGCATCCACGTTGGCGTGGTGTACAAGACGATCGGATCCTGACGAGCCATGCCATACCCGATACATATCAATGCGAAGCCGGCAAGTGAGACGACGGAATAGAGCCCTTTCCAGGGAGTTAAGCCGATTTTTCCGGCAATCTGGTCACGCCACTGCTCGCTGATAATTGACACGAAGTGCGGCGTGAAAAACAACAACAGTCCAGCGATTAACAAGGTCATCCGTCTACTTCTCCAGTGACTATTTTTCATTTCCCAGGAGCCTCTCGGACTTAGGGTGTTCTACTGTGCTCGGGCATCGTGCTTCGCCCTCGAATTTCGCTCCAGGCTCAGTTCTACCTCGTCGATCCATGGAGCCTCGTACTTCCTGCGTCCCTGCAGTTGTGCGGAAAACCCGTATTTGGCCGTTTCCAGCGCACTCTCTCGTTAAAATGGAATGGCTATTCGCCTTAAAAGTACACTAAAAAATAATTCAAATCGGGCTTTCCCTCGCAACGAACGGCGAAGTCCGACAGGCTCCAGGTTGCTCGATTCTGATGCAATTGAAGATCTAGGTCGATTGTGCGGCATCGCCAAGAGTGGAACTAGCGGGAATACCGTTATGAGCGGCTTGGCAAACTTAGTTTGCTGCATCTGCACAATAAAAAAGTGATGGCCAGATCGCCGTTTTAAGCGCGGCAGGGCTCGCGTGCGGCGCCGTCGATTCACCCGGGCTGATTCGCTAAATCCCAACCCTTCGGCTATACTTCGACGAGCTTTCCGCTCGAGATTTCCTTCAGTAGACCTGCGAATTTTAGCTACTCCATGTTCATCCCCTTGGTAATTTGCTCCAAGGGCGACAGGTAATGCGCGGCGATTCTTAGGAGTTTGATTGGACAGATGCGGCGGAGCTCAGACATTTAACGATCGGGATTGAACTTGGAGTTGTTATGCAACAAAACAAATTGTACGTAGGAAATTTCCCATATTCAGTTGATGAAGATCAATTGAGGGACATGTTTTCACCATACGGTGAAATCGAAGAATTAGCGTTGATCATGGATCGCGAAACCGGCCGTTCAAAGGGCTTTGCTTTCATTACGTTTGCAACTCAGCAAGCGGCCGAAAGTGCCTTAGAGAAGAACGGCATCGATCTTTCTGGCCGTGCATTGCGCGTTAACATGGCGCAAGAAAAAGCTGGCGGCGGCGGTCGCGGTGGCCGTCGCGGTGGCGGTGGCGGTGGCGGTGGCGGTCGCTGGTAGGAACGACGTACGCGAGATGAGAACAGACTTCTTAATTGGGGTCTGAAGTACGGTAACCCGCGACATGATACGTCGCGGGCCACCTGAAAACGTCTGCCTCAGTGGTCAACCCCAGTGGCTAAGCTTCGCAAAGAAGCGAACCCATTTTGGCACCCACAAAAACACGAAAAAGCACCTACATCGATCTGGAATTTGCTATTAGAGCGCGGATCTTTGATGGGGTTAATTGCCCGTCCATCACTTTTACGCCATAGGCACGCAATGCGTCTTCGACGGCACCCATCAACACGGTAGTCGTGGCGATACAACCGTCTTCTCCACCGCCTTTCGCCCCGACTGATGTTGCCGGCGACTTTGTCACCAAGTGTTCAACCTCGATTTCCGGTGCCGCCCACACGGTAGGCATTCCATAATCTTTCATCGTTTTCGCGAAAGGGATCCCTTCGGCATCGAACTCGAAGCTCTCAAATAAGGTCCCGCCAAGTTGCTGCACGATCCCTCCTTTTATCTGCCCGGAAAGAATTAAGGGATTCAAAATCACGCCGTGGTCGGCAACCATCCAGATCTTTTTAACGTCGATCTGGCCAGTCTCCGTATCGACCTCGACCATCGCTGCTGCGGCGCCGCCTGCGTGAGCCGGATAAAAACGTGCGCGACCGAGTTCGTCGAACTTCCAACTCACTTGCGGGTGGCGATAGGTACCGTTCGCCTCTAGCAATGGCGCGTCCGCGTCGGCCAGAAGAATTTCCGCCCCAGGTTGCACATAACAAGCGTAGGCAAGCTCAGCAAGTGTGCACGTTTTACCCGAGAGCGAATTTGTGATCACGGAGTTGCGGATCTCTATATCGGCGGCAGAGCATTCGAGAAAGACAGCCGCACCAAGCAACATTCGTTGCTTAATTTTTTCCGCCGCGTTGATAATTGCTCCTATCGCGAACATCGCACCACGACTGGAAAATGTTCCTGAACCGAACGGGATAGCTGTTGTATCGCCCCAAGAAATTGACACATCGCGCATATGACAGCCGAGTAGATCCGCCGTCACTTGGGCATAGGCGGTTTCAATTCCTTGCCCAATATTCTGAATACCCGTCATCACATGCACGGAACCATCGGCGGCTACTCTCACAGTGACGGATTCATAGTTTTGAAACGCGCTACCCGGGAATGTTGCGCCGGCCGGCTCAATGTAAGGAACGACACAGATCCCAACATGTCGTCCATCTGCAAACGCGGTGGCTTGCTCGTCACGCAGTCGGGGGAGATCCATCATGACGACAATTCTTTCGAGGGCCTCGGCTAAGCTTCCGTTCTCGATAATTGGTCCCGTGCACAGTTGATGTGGGTAGCTTTTTAATAAATTCTTGCGTCTAATTTCTAATGGGTCCATTTCAAGGCGATCGGCTGCTTGGTCCAGCACTCGCTCCATCATCATATTCGCGAGATCTTTCCCGTAGCCACGATACGCGCCGTAGGGGCCCTTATTGGTCACCACGCAGCGCACGCGTGTGCGGTAGTGATCAACAACGTACGGGCCAGGCGCATAGTTTCCACCGTTCAGAGGCATGCCGAGGCCGGCTGCGCGTTCGGAACCATCACAACCCATATCGGCTAAGACGTCCGTTTCGCAAGCGAGCAGGCGTCCTGAACTGTCGAACGCTGCGCGCGAGCGAACCTTGTAATCGCGCGCGCCGGGACCGGCGCTCATCCACTCGGATCGCGGCTCGAACCACTTGACCGGACGTCCGAGCAATATTGAGGCGAGGACCGGAACGAGTTCGGTATCGACACCCAGCTTCGCGCCAAAGCCACCGCCAACGTCGCCGACAACAATTCGGATCTGCGATTCTGGGATGCTAAATACCTGACTCATATACATGCGCATTTGGTGGGGTACTTGCGTTGAAGCGCGCACGACCAGTGATTGTTCAGCACGGTTGTAATCGGCATGAACCATGCGCGTTTCCATCGGCATTGCGCCGAAGCGATGTGAACTAATTTCTTCATCAACGATCAACTCGGCGCTGTCAAAAACCGCATCGACGTCGCCGATTTCGAACGGGTACTCGATTTGCACGTTGCTCCGCCAGCCGGGGTATAGCAATGCGTTAGAATTTGGTGGCACGTTTACCGCGGCCGCTGAATCCGTATTCACGGGGAGGTCGGTGTATTCGACCTTGATTTGTCGAGCAGCGTCTTCCGCAATATAGGGGTCGCTAGCCACTACAATCGCCACAGGCTCTCCATAAAACACGACTTTGTGGACCGCGATCGCGTGGCGGCGCGGCAGGTTTTGCCCGGGGAGATCCATCGATGGCGCTATCGGTTGCCAGTGTGCTTGTGCTTGTGAGCCAGTGAGAACGAGTTCGACACCTGGCATGGCTGCGGCGCGGCTTGTATCAATCGATTTAATCAACGCGTGGGCTCGCTCGCTACGCGCGATCGCGAGGTGTAAATCCCCTTGCGTGCCATAGTTGTCCGCGAACCGGCCAGCGCCTCGAACCAGACGTTCGTCTTCGCGGCGCACGACCGGCGCACCAATCCAACTATCGACCGGCGTTTCGTCGGCCTCCAAATGCGCTGGTGGGCTGGCTTTCCCAGCGGCCACATTCACGGCTTGGATTATGTTGTTATAGCCCGTGCAGCGACAATAATTGCCACTGATAGCCTGCCTGATATCGTCGTCGGTGAAGTCTCGCCCTTCGCTCTCGGTAAGAAACGCGCGCGCGCTCATTATCATGCCGGATGTGCAGTAACCGCATTGCACTGCGTGGCATTCGATGAATGCTTTCTGCACTTTGTCCAGCAGATTTCCGTCGCCGACGCCTTCAATTGTAGTGATCGTTGCCCCATCGGCCTGGATCGCGAGGGTTAGGCACGATTTAATCGTGCGGCCATTCAATTCCACCGTGCACGCGCCACACGCGCCTTCCTCGCAACCGATGCGCGTACCCGTCGTGCGAGCCTCGCTGCGAAGAAAATCAACTAACAAGGTTCGCGGCTGAACGGCGGCTTCAATCCGCTTACCGTTGATCAGCATTGAAATGCTAGCGGTCGCGATCGAATCGCTATTGAGATTTCCTTCAGTCACGGTCGCCACCTCGCAAGCACGTGTTTATCGCACGTTCGATTAGGGTTGCTGCGAGATGCAGCTTGTAAGCAGGCTCACCGTGGTGATCAATTATGGGATCGAAAATCGGTTTCCTGAGCGTATCTCGAATCTGTACAGAGAGGTCCCCTATGGCCGAGTCCGGATCATTGAGAATGCGTTCCAGCCCGCTTAAACGAATTGGCCGTTGATGGATGCCGCCAACTGACACACACGTTCCGCGATCGTCATGCACGACGCACACATTGCAGAGCGCCAAGTCTTGTTTTTGTCTGGAGAATTCCAAGTAGGTGCCAATCGAATTCATGTCACGGATCAGTCGTATGGAAGTTGCCAGGCGCGGACCGAGGACGGTCGTGCGAAAGCCGGTAAAGAATTCGGTGATTGGAATGAGCTCGGTTTTGGCGCCCGCGGCCCAAATCGCAGCGTTACTCGCGAGCAAGGCCACAGCCATATTCGCGCGCGGGTCCGCCCAACAGAGGTTTCCTAGCACCGTACCGCGGTTACGCACTTGAACGTCGCCCAGATCGCGGGCGGCTTTTGCAAGCCACGGGAATTCTTGCCTAATTACTGTATTTTCGCTAAGTCGTCGGTGCGTACACAATGCCCCTATGTCTACAAAGTGTTCGGTAGTCTCGATGTGATCGGTGAGTTCGTGCACCGCGTTGATGTCGACGATAGCGACTGGTTCTTGCATTCTCATCCGCATCGATTGAATTAGGCTTTGGCCCCCTGCAAGTGGCATCGCACCACCCGCAACAGCATGCAATACTTCTGCTAGTGACTCGGGTTTAGAATAACTAAATGGGGCAGGTCTCACGCAAGCTTCTCCTTCGCTAAGGCGTCGTATCTTACTTTCAAAAGGCTAGCACGGTTCTTGAAAATAATAGAATCTCGCACATTAATAATGTGGCGGAACTTCGACGTCTCCCGCATGCGAATCCGCTGGCCCCTCGATCGATGTTAGGCGCGCCACGAGGCCCTTAAATCGTTCCTCAAGATAGAGAAGTCTTTGTTGTTGCTGGACGATCGTATCGTTCAGGCTTTGAATCATATCTTCATGATAGGCGAGCTTGGTTTCTAACTCGATAATTCGATTTTCGTCTGGCATCACATTATCCTAATGACCAACGTCCGAAACGACTTGGTATATGAAAAACGAAATGTTGCGTTCTTTTCGCGACGCGATCAACGGGCATGGAACGTTTGCCCCACTACTATAAATTTACTGGAGACGAGACATGGGCGATCGACTAAGAGGGAAAACGGCGCTTGTCACGGGTGCGAGTCGCGGAATCGGCCGGGCTATCGCGGAAGCATTTGCACGTGAAGGCGCGAACGTGGCACTCAATGCGCGCGATGGTGCCCGGCTCGAAGAGACGGCGAGTGCTCTTCGCGCGCAATACGCAGTCGAATTTTCAACGTACGCCTGCGACGTCTCGGATCGAGCGAAAGTCGAGGACATGGTTGCCGCTATCGAGAAATCCGGCCAAATCGATATCTTGGTCAATAATGCAGGGATCCATAAATCAGCGAGTTTCATGGATCATACCTTTGAAGATTTCAAAAATATTGTTGAAGTCAATCTCTACAGCGTTTTTCACGTCACGCAAGCAAGCTTGCCGAAAATGATCGAGCGAAAAGCCGGGCGCATTATTAACATCGCATCGTCGGCAGGTAAGTGGGGTTCACGCAATCAGAGCGCGTACAACGCATCGAAACATGCGGTCGTCGGAATTACCCGATGTCTCGGCCTCGAATTAGCGCCGCATAATATTTTGACGAACGCAATTTGTCCGTGGATCGTGGAAACGGATCTGGCGGACAGCTTCATGCGCGAACACTCAGCCGCTGCCGGTGTCTCTGCGGATGTATTTACGAATACGATGAAGAACTCTGTACCACTGAAACGCTGGATCCAGCCTGAGGAGGTCGCGAACCTTGCGGTATTTCTAGCCTCGGAAGAGTCGAGCTACATCAACGGCCAGTCCTGGAGTGTAGACGGCGGTTATACGATGATCTAGACAATGGGTTTTAGGCGGACTCAAAAATATCGCTTAATTGGATTGCGCTGGCGTTTTTCGCCAACACTGTTTCATTAATCAGGAGAACGGGGCGACGGTCAGTTGGCCGAAAACCTTGTATTTCTTGCACAAGTTTTCGACCAAGCCGCTCGTTTTTGCTTCTTCGACAAACGTGTGGAGAAAGGCCGCACCATTCGGACGATCAGGCATCGTGCCAATCGCTTGCTGAACGGCAGTGAACTGCCCATCGAGTATGCGCGCACCAGGGAGGTTTTCTAGATCGTGCACTAAGCGTGGCCGCAAACCTGAGAGGGCGTCAAGCGCTTGGTCCACGAACAATTCGAATGAACCACTTAATCCGTTTGCTGTTATCAACTGGGCATGTCGGATGTTGTCGCTAAGCCACAACCCGTATGCGCTGCGCGCAGCGACGGCGATCCTCATCCCCTCGCGATCCACATCCTTAATTCGCAATATTGGCGAACCGGCGGGCACGAGATAAGTCGCTTCAATTTCCGCATACGCGGGACTAAACACGATGGTCTGCGCCCTTTGCGCAACCGCGCCGATGTTACCAATGTCCCAAACACCATCCAGTGCGGCGTCGGCGAGGGCGCCAGGGTTGTCGAACGGGATGAGCTTCAATGGTACGCCCAAGCGTTCGGCGACCGCCCGTGCCATATCAGGCGACACGCCGACAGGATCGCCTTGCGGTGATGTGCCTGTCACGAGCAGGAAATTCGACAGATTGATAGCCGCGCGCAGGACACCCGTCGGTGCCAGTTCAGCGCGGGCCAGAGCGAGAATTTCGTCCGGTGTTCTAGCCATCGCTGATCGCTGAGCTAAAGATGGCTTGCCCCATGCGTTTCCGACTCATGTCAAACTCTGCAACGTCTAGCTCGTTCACGCTTAAGCGATTCAGGCTCTATTAATCTAAATCGCTGGCAGCGTGCCGATTAGGTACTTGCTCGTCTTCCGGGCCCCAAGTCTTGTTCACTCGCCGCCCGCGTTGAACTGCTGGACGCGACTGAATTTCATTGGCCCAACGCACCACATGAGTGTAGGAAGCGACATCGAGAAATTCTTGTGCTTCATAAATATTATTCAACACAAGACCGCCATACCACGGGTAGGTTGCCATATCGGCGATATTGTAATCGCCACCGCACAAGTACCGGCGCGACGATAAATTCCGGTCGAGTACATCTAACTGGCGTTTTGCTTCCATCGCGAACCGGTCGATGCAGTATTCGATCTTCTCGGGTGCGTAGCTGTAGAAGTGACCGAAGCCGCCACCAAGATAGGGCGCACTGCCCATTAACCAGAATAGCCAAGACATGCATTCAGCCCTCGGTGCCGGATCTTTCGGTACAAATGCATCAAATTTTTCTGCCAGGTAAAGCAGGATCGCACCTGATTCAAAGACTCTTGTTGGCGGTGATGTACTGCGATCGAGCAGTGCCGGGATCTTGGAATTCGGATTGATATCGACGAAACCACTGCCAAACTGATCGCCCTCGCCGATGTTGATAAAGTACGCATCGTACTCGGCGCCGGTCTTACCAAGCGCGAGGAGTTCTTCGAGCATAATCGTGATTTTTACACCGTTCGGTGTCGCCAAGGAGTGGAGCTGCAAGGGATGTTTTCCAACCGGCAACTCTTTATCGTGCGTGGGTCCCGCAATCGGCCGATTTGTTTTCGCCCACTGGCCACCGAGCTCGGTGTTCCATTTCCAGACTTTAGGTGGCGTATAAGTTGATTCGTCCGTCATGATGATTCTGCTCCGAAATTTGGACTCCCGAGTGTACGGGATTTTTCGAAATCAAGACTAGAGGTAATCAGGCGAGCCAACTCAGAAAGTGTGGAAATCTACACCCAACCGTGCAATTTGGGGTTTGGCGTTTCGACCGGCGCGAACATGCCTCGCGTTCTCAAATGCGACGCGAGGTAGATATTCGATGCAGGTACGCAGCTACCGGATACCAGCGCACTCTGAATCTATCAGTTGGAACGTTTATGCTAAGCGGACATTTGCGATCTCGGGATGTCGTTGATCTCGATAACTATATGCAGCGCGTTACGCCAGAACATTACTAAATGCAGGTTAAAGGTTAAAAAAATGTCGATTTCTAAGCTCCAAACCTTTCTGTCTAATCCTTTTAGGGTAGATTCCACGTTTCCCGGCAAACATAGATTCTGTCTATACAACTGTTAGGTTGCGGTTGTCGATCAAATTAATCGCAAGTCTGAAGCACAATCGGCATTCTCAAATTGAGAATAGAGAATGTGTATTTTCCTTCGGTTCGCTTTCGCATTTTGTTCGCGCTGTAAGAAACACAGTGCTGGATTCGAGCATCGAGTCGTCAATTCAGTTTCCTGTAGCCGTGGTTCGAACCTATTTCCATTGCAAATGAAAAATATGTTTGTTTGCTTCGGGCTTCGGTTCGCTTGGTAGTTACGCACTAATGGTGGCACGCAATTAGAATTGGCGTAGGATTCAAGGTTGCGGATTGGATGGTAAAGTCCGGCTGCCGTGGTTGTAAAACGGCTTCGAGAAACAGAGTTTAAAGTATCGAGCAACGAGGTTATGTTCAGCAATGAATTGTCGTTCGCGTGAAATATGTGCACCGCTACCTAACAAGTTGTTCAACCTGACCGATGACAGCGTCCTCGTGGCGCTGCCGCTCCACTGCGGCGCGGTCAACGGCAGGTTATCCCAACGTTAGGCGGCTAGGAATACCAACTTGAGCGAAGCTGAATACGTTGAATTAATCATTCTCGCTCGGGACTCAGTGGGGTACCACGCGATGAATGGGGTGGGGCTTTTGTTCGCGTACATTTTCGCGGGCTATTTTGTTGCAGAAAAGTTGAGACAATTCGAGGCGGCGGCTCTCACTATTCTGTACACAGCGGTTCTACCATTTCCCGCATATTTTTCCTCTAGCTCTGCAGCGACATTGAGGGACCTCAGCCGAGGGTACTATTCTGCTTATAAAGGCGACGAGACAGTTGCGTTAATGGTGGAGTCTGCACCTACAATGATATTGATTTCTGCTTCGTTGGGGTGGTTTTTAAGCACCTTTTACTTTTACACAACCAGGTCGCGCCGGCCGAGAAAGGAGGGAAATGAAAGCGCCGCCTAACCAGTGGATCAACCTGACAGATTACAGAATGCTTTTTCTACGCTGCACGTACGTTGTTGCTCCTAAAAAGCATTCTGTAATCTGCAGGTTATCCAAACGTTAGATGCTCTCTAGAAAATCAAGCTAATTTGTAAAATTTATTTCCGTCCCAAGTCTGATCGCTATTCAACATTCCCCAGATCGCGAGTAGCAGTTTTCTCATGACCGCGACGATTGCCTGCATGGGTTTCTTGCCCCGTTCAATAAGTTTCTCGTAGTAAGCTTTGACCTTTGGATCTCGTCGACTAGCAACGAGTGCGGGGAAGTACAAAGCCTCGCGAAGATACCGGTTGCCGGCTTTTGTAATGCGTCGTGGTTTGTTTGTGGAGGTGCCGGATTGATGCG